>NZ_JBVKBH010000006.1:0-592750 GCF_055657175.1 Streptomyces sp. NPDC107581 | reverse complement strand
GCCCGGCGCATCCACTTCCACAACGTCATCGGGTGAACCCCGAAATCGGTGGCCACCTGCTCGACCGTGACACCCGGGCCGCGGTTCCTCGCGACTCGCACGACGTCCTGGCGGAACTCTTCCGGATAGGGCTTGGGCACAGCGACATCCTTCCCACCCGCCCCTCAGGGCAAGCCAGTTCAGATGTCACCCGATCGTGCAGCAGACCCGATTGCACGGGTGGTCGCACGTCTCCGCCGCGGCTGGATCGGCATTTACGTCACTACCGGAGCCTTCTCAAAGCCCGCTCAACTCGAGATGGTGGAAGACCAGTACCCCATCGTCCTGGTCAACGGGTAGGACTTGGCCCGCGAGTTGCGCAGCATGGCCCGGGACGATCACGGCAACGACCTTGCGGCCTGCTTGAACCACCCCTCTTTGCCCAGGGCGTACCGATCACCAGCCGACGCCCCGAAGAGATCCTTCTGGAGTGAAGGGTGTCAGCGAGCTCACCCGAGGTAAGTCAGCTGAAGCACGGTGATCGTTTTCAGTGTCTGCCCGACCAGGATCACGGCGAATGCCTGCTCGGTGACGAGCATCCGGACGACACCGTCGTCCTCCCCATAGGGCTGGGTGGCCGCGATGGGATCCTGACAGGCGTCAGCAAGTGCCAGGGTGAGGGCTTCGCTGGCGGCCAGCGACATCGCTTCGTGGACGGTTTCGGCGGCCGGGTTGTACTTGAGTCGGAACGTCACGTCATCTCCACAGGGGCAGGGTCGATCGACGGCCTCTCAGGGGTGGTAGGTGACGTGGATCCCAGGTCGGCAGCGTAGCGGAGAGGTGACCCTGTGTGCTGCGGTTCCGAGTTATGCGGCGCCGCTAGCCCGGATGCGGTCAGCCTCGGTGAGGACGCGGTCGGTTGCGTCACCCCATTCGCCCGTCGGGTCTTCACCACGGGCCTCTGCTGCGGCGATGTCCCGGCCGCGCTCGACGGCGGCGACGGTGTCTTTCGCGATGCGTTCCCACCGCGCGAAGACGGCGAGGAGCTGGTGGGCCGGCGCGCGGTTGATCTCGGCGAGGAAGCGCTGCGCGAGGGCGGGGTTGCCGAGGGCGTGGCGGATGGACTCGATAGTCCACGGCTGCTCGCTCATCGCTGCCTCCCGGCCTGGACGGGTACTGGTTGCAATCCTGCAACCCTATCGCCAGGCAGGCGCCCGGCGTGCAAACTTGCACGCTTGATACCCCTCGCCCACCAGGGGCTCTCCGCACCGGCCTGCCTTGTTGCACATCAAAGGTCTGCGGAGGTCCTCAACCATGCTGGCGAAAGCTCGCAGCACCTCCTGAGCCGTGGACCATGCGTGGACAGGTCGCCTGCAATTGGCTGGCTGCAACTCGGTGACCAGGAGGAACGCGGCCTGACGAAGGGGCCTCCGGAGCCATGTGCTACTTGGCTTGGCCGCTGAAAGGACTGGTCAGGGGCACCTACCGGTTCCATGGAGAAACCCTGGAGGCGATCTTGAGCTTGGGACCCCGGAGCACCAATGGAGACCGACGCGTTCCAAGTCTCTGACCTGCATTTTTGGCATGGATCCCCGGTCGGCGATCTTCCAGGGCCTAATTCGGGATGAAGAGGTCGGGGTTTGTGATGCCACCGGGCCGTCTGTGGGCCGTCGAAGGGTGGCCCACAGCGGCCAACAACGACCAATGACGGCCGCCCGACACAGGTCAGCGCTGCGCCGACGTCGATCGCGTGGGGTTGCTCCAGACCGACGTCACTTCCTGCGCAACAAGCGGGCCGAGTGGCACGAGTACCGCTCGGAGGTCACCGCTTTCGAGCTGAGGAAGAACCTGCCGGTGCTGTAGGGGCAGGTCGGGGCGGGGCTCCGCCGAAACGATCCCTTGGGGGCCGACGGTCACGGACCGTCGGCCCCAGCGCGTCTCGGTCGCTGTGGGCCGCCCCTGGACCGTCGGAGCGGGTGCTCGGTGAATCCGTGAGCATCGCTGGACGGAGGCGGAGCGCCGCTCAGACTTTTCGCTGCCACTTCACCCTCTGGGGCCGCAGCGAACTACGGCCTGGTGAGTCTCGTTTCCACGGCTTGGCGCGTGTGCCGCAGAGCCGGCTTCTTCCGGCGTGTCCCGGAGCCGGGCCGACGGGGTGCCGCCGGCCATGCGCACCCTCAGCGGACCGGCTCGCCGACGCCCATCAGGTTGCCCTCGCTGTCGCGGAACCAGGCGCCACGCTCGCCCCGGGCGCCCTTGCTCGGATAGTTGCCCTCGATCTCGGCGATGCCGTCCCGGGTGCGGAGGCCGGGAGCGTCGACCTCCTCGAAGACCACCCCGCGCCGCCGCAGCTGCGCCACGACCGCCTCGATGTCCTCGACCTCCCAGGCCATCTGCGTGAAGGTGCCCGGAGAGGCCCCCGTCGACCGGAACACGACGAACTCCGTGCCCCCGCACCGGTACAGCAGCCCGCCGGGGCGTTCGTCGACGGGTTCCAGGCCGAGCACCTCGGCGTAGAAGCGGCGCGCCCGCTCCAGGTCCTGGGCGGGCAGCCGGGTCGCCACCCGGCCCCGGGCCAGCAGGTTCCTGTCGTCCTCGTTCATGTATCCACTGTGCCCCCTGAACCGCCCCGTTCGGCGCAGATCCGCGGGCGGCACCGTCGCGTGCCGGTGCCGGTGCCGGTGCCGGTGCCGGTGCCGGTGCCCGTGCTTGTGCCGGGTCCGGGGCCCATGCCGCGGCCCGTGCCCCGGCCCGGCCGCCGTTCCCCTCAGGCCGTCCCCGGCGTGCTGCGATACGCTTTGACAACAGTGTTCGCCCCGCCGGTCCTTCCTCGAACGGTCCGACCGCAGCGGTCAGAATCCCGTCGGCATTCGGCAGTCGCGCCGGGGATGTCGAGCCGAATGCCCGCGAGCAGGACATGCACGTGCCCGGTGCCACGCGCTGGTTGAGCGGGTTCGGGGGTCGGTTCCCATGGACCTCAACACGATCACCGAAGTCGTCCGGCTGCCGGCCGACCGGCCGGGGGCGGACTGGCACGAAGGCGATGCCTGGCTCGCGGGCGGGACTTGGCTGTTCTCCACGGAGCAGCCCGGTCTGCGGCGGCTGATCGATCTGACCGGCTTGCGCTGGAATTCCCTCGTCGTGCGGGACGACGGCCTCGAAATCGGCGCCACCTGCACGGTCCGCGAGCTGTACGCCTTTGTCCCGCCGACCGAATGGGTCGCTGGAATCCTCCTCCGCAAGAGCTGCGAGGCGTTCCTGTCCTCGTTCAAGGTGTGGAACGCGGCGACCGTGGGCGGAAACATCTGCATGTCCTTGCCGGCCGGACCGATGATCACGCTGACGGTCGCACTGGAGGCGCAGTACGAACTGTGGGCCGCCGACGGCTCCGTGCGCAGGGTCGACGCCCTCGACTTCGTGACGGGCGACCACCGCAACATCCTCGCTCCCGGGGAGATTCTGCGGCGCGTCACCATTCCGGCCCGCACGCTGAGGAAACGCACCGCGCACCGCCGGTTCGCGCTGACCCGTCTCGGCCGTTCGACCGTGTTCCTCGTCGGTACCCAAAGGCCGGGCACGAACGACCTGCTGCTCACCCTCACCGCCGGCACCACCCGGCCGGTGCGCCTCGCCTTCGACCCCACGGCCGATGCCCGGACGGTGCGGCAGAGCATCGACGCCCTGCCCGCCGGCATCTGGTTCGCCGACCCCAACGGAACCCCCGATCACCGCCGCCACCTGACACAGCACTTCGCCGAAGAGATTCGCCGCGAACTCATGGCTGGGGACCCGGCATGACCTATCTCGTGAACGGCAGGACATTCACCGAGGAACCGCACCCCGGCCAGTGTCTGCGCACCTTCCTGCGCTCGCTCGGCCACTTCGGCGTCAAGAAGGGGTGCGACGCGGGCGACTGCGGCGCCTGCACGGTGTGGCTGGACGGCGCGCCGGTGCACAGCTGCATCACGCCCGCGTTCCGCGCGGACGGTCATGAGGTGACCACGATCGAGGGCATCGGGGCACCCGGCGAGCTGCATCCCGTGCAGCGGCGGTTCCGCGATGCCCCGGGGTTCCAGTGCGGGTTCTGCACCGCGGGGATGATCATGACGTCGGCGGCGTTCACCGAGGAGCAGAAGGCGGACCTGCCACGGGCGTTGAAGGGGAACCTCTGCCGCTGCACCGGCTACCGGGCCATCGAGGACGCCGTGCAGGGCGTCACCGGCGTGGAGAGCGCCGTACCGGGAAAGGCGGTCGGGACGAGCGTCGGCGCGCCGGCGGCCGACGACGTGGTGACCGGCCGGGCCGAGTTCACGATGGACACCCGGAGCGAGGGCATGCTCCACCTCAAGGTGCTGCACTCGCCCCACGCGCACGCCCGGATCGTCTCGATCGACAGGAGCGCCGCTCTCGCGGTGCCCGGCGTGCACCGCGTCTACACCTGGGAGGACGCGCCGAACAAGCGCTTCACCACCGCGATCCACACCGATCATCTGGTCGATCCGGACGACACCTTCGTCCTCGACCGCACGGTCCGCTTCGTCGGCCAGCGCGTCGCCGCGGTCCTGGCCGACACGGTCGGGGCGGCGGAGGAGGGCTGCCGCAGGCTAGTCGTCACCTACGAGACGATGCCGGCGGTGTTCGACCCCGAGGAGGCCATGGCCGAGGGGGCACCACAACTGCACGGCTCGGACGATCCGTTCGTCCGCGATCCCGTCCACAACATCCTGCTGGAGATCCACGCGCACATCGGCGACGTGGCCGCCGGATTCGCCGC
Organism: Streptomyces sp. NPDC107581; assembly: GCF_055657175.1. Classification (NCBI taxonomy): domain Bacteria; kingdom Bacillati; phylum Actinomycetota; class Actinomycetes; order Kitasatosporales; family Streptomycetaceae; genus Streptomyces; species Streptomyces sp. NPDC107581. The sequence goes on along the minus strand of NZ_JBVKBH010000006.1, from coordinate 587,997 downwards.
GGCCGACGTGATCCACGAGGGTACGTACTTCTCGCCACGCGTGCAGCACGCGCACCTGGAGACCCATGGCGCGATCGCCTGGATGCAGGACGGCCGGCTGAACGTCCGCACCAGTTCGCAGTCGCCGTCGATCGCGAAGGTCAAACTCGAGTACCTCTTCGCACTGCGCCCGGACCAGGTCCGCGTGTTCTGCAAGCGCGTCGGCGGCGGCTTCGGCGGCAAACAGGAGGTGATCGCCGAGGATCTGGTGGCGCTCGCCGCCCTGGACACCGGCCGGCCCGTCTGCCTCGAGTACACCCGCGAGGAGGAGTTCACCACGGCGTCCCCGCGGCATCCGATGAAGCTGACGGTCAGGCTCGGCGCGAAGTCCGACGGGACCCTCACCGCGTTCCAGGTCCGCAATGTGTCGAACACCGGCGCCTACGGCAACCACGGCGGCGAAACGCTGTACGCGGGCGGCGCCGCCGTCATGATCTACCGCTGCCCCAACAAGAAGTACGACGCGTTCTCCGTCTACACGAACACCATTCCCAGCGGGGCGCTGCGCGGCTACGGGATGACGCAGCCGGCCTTCGCCGTGGAGTCGGCGATGGACGAACTCGCCCGCGCCCTGCACCTCGACCCGCTCGAACTGCGCCGGCGCAACATCGTGCGGCCGGGCGATCCACTGGTCGCCCTGCACGACGGCCCCGACGACGTGATCTTCAGCGAGGACGGGCTCGGGAAGTGCATCGACCTGGTGGGCGCCGCCCTGGCCCGCACGGCCGGTCAGCCGCCTCCCGGCCCCGGGTGGCTCGTCGGGACCGGCGTCGCGAGCTCCCTGCACGAGACCGCGCCCCCGACCGAGCACATCTCGGAGGCCTGGGTCACCCTCGGCGACGACCTCGTCTACGAGCTGGCCGTCGGAACGGTGGAGTTCGGGGAAGGCACCTCGACCGCCCACGTCCAGATCGCGGCCGACCAACTGGGCACCACGCCGGAGCGGATCCGCCTGGTGCAGTCCGACACCGACCGCACGGGGTTCGACACCGGCGCCTTCGCCAGCGCGGGTCTCTTCGTGGCGGGCAACGCGGTGCTCCGGGCCGCCAGTGCCGTGCGCGACCGCATTCTGGAATTCGCCGCCGCCTGCACCGGCGTCCATCTCGTGATGTGCTCGATGGACGACGACGGTGTCGTCTGCGGGGACCGGCGCGTGCCGCTGGCCGAGCTGGTGGCACGGGCCCGGGCGCGCGGAATCCGGTTCACCGCCGCCCGCAAGGCCTACGGATCGCCCCGCAGCGTCGTCTCCAACACACAGGGCTTCCGCATCGCCGTCCACCCGATGACGGGTGAGATACGGATTCTCCACAGCGTCCAGGCGACCGATGCGGCAGTGGTCATCAATCCCGCGCAGGTCCGGGGACAGGTGGAAGGCGGTGTGGCCCAGGGAATCGGCTTCGCGCTGACGGAGAATCACCATGTCGACGAGAACGGCGTCATGACCAACCCCAACTTCCGCAACTACCGCATCCCCACGTATGCCGACGTGCCCCGCACCGAGCTGCTCCTGGTGGAAACGGGAGATTCGTCGGGGCCCATGCGGGCGAAGGGGATGGCGGAATGCTGCATCAACCCGGTCGCCCCCGCCCTCGCGAACGCGCTCCACGACGCCACGGGCGTGCGCTGCCGTGCGCTGCCGCTGACTCCGGAGAGGATCTACGGCCGGATCCACGCGAAGCAGTCGGTGCCGACGGGCTGAGCGACATGGACACCGGGAAACCCGTAGCCGCCGCTGCAACGGCGATCATCGGCCAGCAGGTCCGGCCCGGGCTGGAGCGGGAGTACGAGAAGTGGCAGGAGGACCTCAACACCGCCGCCGCGTACTACCCCGGGTTCCTCGGCGCGGAGACGTCCCCGCCGACCCCTCTGCAGGACGACTGGGTCGTCATCTACCGCTTCGACTCCGTCGCGCATCTGCAGGCGTGGATCAACAGCGCGACCAGGCAGACCTTTCTCGACACCGGCCGCCAGTACTTCGCCGGTCCGGCGACCCAGCAGGTGGTCAGCAGCGGCACACAGGCCCTGGACCCGCTGGTGACCGTCGTGGTCACCCATCGCGTCCCCCCGAACCACGTCGACGACTTCCTCGTCTGGCAGCACCACATGACCGAGGAGGAGAGCAAGTTCGAAGGATTCCGTGGAACGGAGCTCTTCCGCCCCATCGAGGGACTCCAGGAGGAATGGACCACGCTGTACCGGTACGACAACGCCGAGCATCTCGACGCCTGGCTGACGTCGGACCGGCGGCAGCAGATCCTCGCCGAGGGCGAGAAGTTCAACGAGTTCAGACTGCGCACGATCGACAACTCCTTCGGCAGCTGGTTCGCCTTCGAAGGCAACGGCAGGGAGGTGCCTCCGCCGCCCTCCGAGACCAGGACGGCCATCGCCGTGTGGGTCGGCCTGTACCCGACCGTCGTGCTGCTGTCGCTCGCCCTGTCGCCGCTCAGGATGCCGATCTGGATCGGGCTGCTCGTGGCCAATCTGCTGTCGAGTTTCCTCATGAGCTTCCTCACGATGCCGTACTACGTGAACCCGCTGCTCAGAAGGTGGTTGCGGCCGTCGGCCCACGAGCCGGCGGCAAGGACCAACCTGATCGGCCTCGGCATCGTCGCCGTGGTGATGGTGTTCTGGGCCGCCGTGTTCTACCTCGTCACGGTCCGGATCTGGACGCTGCCCTGATCCGGGGCCGGGGGTACGTCAGTCGAGGAACGCGGCGGACACCGCGGCCGGCAGGAGACGGCGCGGCGCGCCGGACCCGTCCGCCGGAACCGTGTACAGGTCGGCGCCGTAGTCGCCCGGCAGGGCGTAGACCAGCGTGTGGTCGTCGCGCCACACCACCTGGTCGTCGACGCTGCGGGACTCGGCGAGCGGGCTCTCGCGCATCGTGCGCAGGTCGAGGACGTACAGATGCCAGGGGGCGTCCTTGGGCAGGCCCTTGACGCGTTTCTTGTAGGCGATACGGGTGCCGTCGGGGGAGAGGGACGGGCACTCGACGTTCGGGTGCAGGGTGGTGACCGTGCGCGTGCGCAGGTCGCCCCGGACCAGATAGGTGCTCCCCTCGGTCGCCAGCGTCGCGTAGAACGTACGGTCGTCCGCAGCGAACGTCACGCCCCAGAAGTTGGCGTCCGCCGCACGGTAGGGGTGGCCGTCCTTGACGATCCGGAAGGCCTCCAGGGACCGGATCAGCTCGCCGGTGCGGGTGTCCACGATCGCCGTGCGCGTGGAGAAGTCCGTGCCGGCGTACGAGTCGCCGCCCACGAACGCCGTCCAGGCGGCGAAGTGCCCGGTGGGGGAGACCCGGGCGCGGGAGGGGATGCCCGGCACGTCGTACCGGTCCCGGGTGTGCAGGCGGGCGTCGAGGACCAGGGCGCGGTAGCTGTCCGAGACCGGGCCGTGCACGGCCTGCAGGCAGACGCCGGTGCCCGAGGCGGCGTAGAAGCGCAGGCACTTGACGCCCGAGGCGGTGCGCGGGCCGGCCGGATCGGACTGCGGGACCGTCGTCAGCTCGTCGCGGTGCGGGCCCCAGGCCAGGTTGCGGAACACCATGTGCCCGTGCCCGGTCAGCAGCACCGTGCCGGACGTGACCCTCGGGCCTTTGGCCTGCACATGATTGCGGCGCTCCGCCCGCGCCGACGCGTGCAGCACGGACGCCACCCCGATGGCCACCAGCACGGCGACGACCGGGACCAGGATCAGGATGCGGGTGCGTACGGTCATGCGGTGAGGGCACCTTTCGGACGGACGAGGAGAGAGAAGACCGCGCAGCCGACCAGCGCCCCCGCCGCCCCCGCCAGCGCCGCCCGGTCGCCCCACAGGGTCCAGGCCGCCCCGAACAGCAGCGAGCAGGCGAAGCGGGCCAGCGCCTGTCCGGTCTGCACGACGGCCAGGCCGGAGGAGCGCAGCGCCTCCGGCACGCCCTCCGAGGCCGCCGCCATCAGCACGCCGTCGGTGGCCGCGTAGAAGCCGCCGTGCAGGGCCAGGACGAGATACGGCAGGGCCGTACCGTGCCAGGAGGTGAGCAGGAGCGCGTACGCGAGGAGCAGGGCGCCGTGGCCGGCCAGGAAGACGGCCCACCGGCCCACCCGGTCCGCGAGCCGGCCGAGCGGCACGGCCAGCAGCAGGAAGACGGCCGCGGTGCCGAGCGGCAGCAGCGCGAACCAGCGGTCCGGGACGCCCAGACGGCGCTGCAGCAGCAGATAGACGAAGGAGTCGCTGACCGTGGCCAGCCCCAGCAGCAGGGCGCAGACCGTGATCCGGCGCAGGTCGCGGCGGCGGAGCAGCCCCACCGCGGCGCGCAGGGTGGGCCGCGCACCGTCCTCGGCACCCTGCCGCCGGCCCCCCGGCACGAAGAGCACCAGCACCAGCACCCCGAGCACCGCCACACAGGTGCTGACCGTGAACACCGCGTCGTACCCGTCCACGGTGGCCCGCAGGATCAGGAAGGCCGCCAGCGGACCGAGCAGGGCGCCCGCGGTGTCCATCGCGCGGTGCACCCCGAAGGAGCGCCCCCGGGTCTCCGGCGTGCTGGACAGCGAGATCAGCGCGTCCCTGGGGGCTGTCCGCAGCCCCTTGCCGGTGCGGTCGGCCGCCAGGACCAGACCTATCGGGGTCAGCGTGTGCGCCACGAGCAGCAGGGGCTTGCACAGCGCGGAGATGCCGTAGCCGAGCCCGGCCACCCACTTGTGCCGTCCGCCGCCCCGGTCGGCGAGGTGGCCGCCCGCCAGCCGTACGAGCGCGGAGAAGCCGTTGTAGATCCCGTCGAGCAGCCCGAAGCCCAGCGGGGACAGGCCGAGCCCCGTCACCAGGTACAGCGGCAGCACCGCCGTCACCATCTCCGACGAAATATCGGTGACCAGGCTGACCGTGCCGAGGGCGAGCACGGTGGGGGCGACCGCGGCGCGGCGCCGCCCGGCGGGAGACCGGACGGCACCGTCCGCGGACGCCGGCGCGCTCGGCTTGCTCGCGCGGCTGTCCGCTACGTACACGTCAGGACGCCCAGATGCCGGTGATGTCGCTGGCGGAGGCGGCGTTGCCCGCGTGCGTGGTCAGGCCCTGGGTGTCCTCCAGGGTGCGCAGCAGGTCGTAGTGGTTGTAGGTGGTGGAGCTGGACGATCCGGCCGTGACCGGCTGGCCGTACAGGACCGTCGGGATGCGGTTGCCGCTGAGCCGGTTGTCCTCGTCGAAGGTGACGACGAGCAGGCTGTTGTGGGTCTTGGCCCAGGTGGCGTAGGCACCGAGGTTGTTCTTCAGCCAGGTGTCACCGGTCGACACCGAGCAGTCGTGCATGTCGCTGCACAGGTTCGGGGTGACGAAGGACAGCCGGGGCAGCGTCGAGTAGTCCGTCGGGAACTGGGCGAACGTCTTCGCGCTGGAGGTCGGCACATTGCTGAAGCCGAACCACGGGTTGTGCTTGCGCGCGTAGTTGCCGCTGCTGCAGGTGGTCGAGCCCTGGCCGGGCAGGGTCTCGTTGTAGCTGGCCCAGCTGCGCCCGGCGGCGATCATTTCGGAGGCGAGGTTCGGCGCCGACGAGAATCCCGGGGTGTAGCAGCTGTCGTCCGTGATGCCCTGGGTGGAGCCGGAGAACAGGGCGAAGTAGTTCGGCTGGCTCGGGTGGGTCTCGGCGTAGGACTGAGTGAGGCCGGCGCCGCCGGACTTCAGCGAGTTGATGTACGGGGCGCTGGAGGAGCCGATGACCTGGCTGTAGGCGTGGTTCTCGAAGACCACGACGACCACGTGGTCCGGGCTGGGCACGGCGCCCGCGGCATGCGCGGACTCGCCGCCGAGCCCGGTCCACAGCCCGACCGCGGCTGCGGCGAGGGCGGTCGCCGAGGCCGCGAGGGTACGGGCACGGCTGTACACGGAACTGCCGGACACATCAACCTCCGGGTGGGAAAATACGGGGATGGTGGCGGTGCGGACAGAGCATGCACACGCCAACGATCCCGCGCCTCACGTAGCCCAACCGGGCGGATGAAGACCGGATGAACTACTGCTGCCGTCCCCGGCGGAACTCATGGCGGTGGCCGCGTACGGCGGGAAGGGGACGTGGCGGGTGGTGTCCGCCCGCAGCGGCCGGCGAAAACCGGGGCGCCGTCCGGCAGACGGTCCGCCGGACCGGGGACGGACACCACCCGGCGCGGCACCGACCCACGATGCGCAGGGGGCGCGACCCGAACCACGACACACCCGCACAGGCGCCACAGGCACCCCGACCACGGACCCGGCATGACCACGGACCCGGCATGACCACGGGCCTGGCTCGGCCACGGGCCTGGCATGACCACTCGCCTGGCTCGGCCACGGGCCTGGCTCCGCCACGCACCCGGCATGACCACGCGCCCGGCTCGGCCACGCGCCCGGCATGACCACGGACCCGGCATGACCACGGACCCGGCTCGGCCACGCGCCCGGCTCGGCCACGGACCCGGCATGACCACGGACCCGGCTCGGCCACGGGCCTGTCTCGGCCACGCGCCCGGCATGACCACGCGCCCGGCTCGACTACGGCGCCCGGCTCCGCCACGCGCCCGGCACGAAAACGCACCCGGCACGGACACGGCACCCTGCACAGACGCGGCGCCCTGCACAGACGCGGCGCCCCCGCACACCACCGCACCGGAGCCCCGAACGTCCGCTCCGGATAGGCTCTGGCCAGGACGTGCTCGATCCGAGGGGAGGCCGCGGATGACGCCGGGGCGCAGGAGCAGTACCTTCACGCGGCTGCTACGGCACGGCTTCACCGCCCCGTCCGCGGCCGAGCGCCTGCTGGACAGCGCCGAGCTGTCCCCGCTCCGTGACGACCCGGTCCTCCTGGAGGCCCTGGGTGCCACCGCCGACCCCGACCTGGCCCTGCACGGCCTGGCCCGGCTCCTGGAGGCGCAGCCCGACCCCACCGCCCACCGCGAGCTGCTGGACACACTCACGTCGGCCAAACCCCTGCGCGACCGCCTCCTGGGCGTCCTCGGCGCCTCCGCCGCCCTCGCCGACCACCTCGCCCGCCACCCGAGCGACTGGCAGGCCCTGGTCACCTACGAACCCCGGGACCTGCACCCGGGCGTGGAGGAGTTCGAGCGGGGCCTGGCCGCGGCCACCGACCCCGTCTCCCTGCGCGTGGCCTACCGCCGCTGCCTGCTGTCGATAGCGGCACGTGACGTGTGCGGCACCACCGACGTCGCCGAGACCGCCGCCGAACTGGCCGACCTCGCCACCGCCACCCTGCGCGCCGCCCTGGCCCTCGCCGGCGCCGCCGCCCCCGAGGACACCGCCGCCTGCCGCCTGTCGGTGATCGCCATGGGCAAGTGCGGCGGCCACGAGCTGAACTACGTCTCCGACGTGGACGTCATCTTCGTGGCGGAGGCGGCCGAGGGCGCCGACGAGGCCAAGGCCCTCAGGTCCGCCACCAGGCTCGCCTCGCACATGATGCGGATCTGCTCGGAGACCACGGTCGAGGGCTCGATCTGGCCGGTCGACGCCAACCTCCGCCCCGAGGGCCGCAACGGCCCCCTCGTCCGCACCCTCAGCAGCCACCTCGCCTACTACCAGCGCTGGGCCAAGACCTGGGAGTTCCAGGCCCTGCTCAAGGCCCGCCCGGTCGCCGGGGACGCCGAGCTGGGCCGGGCGTACGTCGACGCGCTCGAACCCCTCGTCTGGAAGGCGGCCGAGCGCGAGAACTTCGTCGCCGACGTGCAGAAGATGCGCCGCAGGGTGGTGGAGAACATCCCCGCGGCGGAGATCGACCGCGAACTCAAACTCGGCCCGGGCGGCCTCAGGGACGTCGAGTTCGCCGTGCAGCTCCTCCAGCTGGTGCACGGCCGCACCGATCCCTCCCTGCGCAGCGGCACCACCCTCGACGCCCTCCAGGCCCTCGCCGCCGGTGGCTACGTGGGCCGCGAGGACGCCGCCCGCCTGGACGAGGCGTACCGCTTCCTGCGCTCGATGGAGCACCGCATCCAGCTGTACCGGCTGCGCCGCACCCACCTCGTCCCCGAGGCGGAGGACGACCTGCGGCGGCTGGGCCGGTCCCTGGGCCTGCGCACCGACCCGGTGGCCGAGCTGCAGCGCGAGTGGAAGCGGCACACCGGCGTCGTACGCCGGCTGCACGAGAAGCTCTTCTACCGCCCGCTGCTCGACGCGGTCGCCCAGCTCGCCCCCGTCGAGGCGAGGCTGAGCGCCGAGGCGGCCCGGGAACGCATGGTCGCCCTCGGCTACGCCGACCCGGCCGCGGCCCTGCGCCACCTGGAGGCCCTCGCCTCCGGGGTGACCCGCAAGGCGGCCATCCAGCGCACGCTGCTGCCGGTCCTGCTCGGCTGGTTCGCGGACTCCGCCGATCCGGACGCGGGCCTGCTGAACTTCCGCAAGGTCTCCGACGCCCTCGGCAAGACCCCCTGGTACCTCCGGCTGCTCAGGGACGAGGGCGCGGCGGCCGAGAACCTGGCCCGGGTCCTGTCGGCCGGCCGTCTCGCGCCGGACCTGCTCATGCGCGCCCCGGAGGCGGTGGCCCTGCTCGGCGACGGCGACGGCGGCGCCGGTGGTCTCGGACCGCGCGACCGCGCCCCGCTGGAGCAGGAGGTACTGGCCGCCGTGGGCCGTGCCGGGAACGCCGAGCAGGGCGTCACCGCGGCCCGCGGCGTGCGCCGCCGCGAGCTGTTCCGGACGGCCGCGGCGGACATCGTCTCGTCCTACGGCACCGAGACCAGCCACGCCGAGTCCGACCAGGGCGCCCTGGTGGACCGGGTCGGCGCCGCGGTCTCCGACCTGACGGCCGCCACCCTGGCGGGCACCCTGCGGGCCGTCGTGCGGGGCGGCTGGGGCGAGACCCTGCCCACCCGGTTCGCGATCATCGGGATGGGCCGCTTCGGCGGCCACGAACTGGGCTACGGCTCCGACGCCGACGTGCTCTTCGTGCACGAGCCCCAGGACGGTGTGGACGAGCAGGAGGCCGCGGCGGCCGCGAACAAGGTCGTCGCCGAGATGCGCCGCCTGCTGCAGGTGCCCAGCGCCGACCCGCCGCTGCTCATCGACGCCGACCTGCGCCCCGAGGGCAAGTCGGGGCCGCTGGTGCGCACCCTGAAGTCGTACGAGGCCTACTACCGCCGCTGGTCACTCGTCTGGGAGTCGCAGGCGCTGCTGCGGGCCGAGCCGGTCGCCGGGGACGAGGACCTGGCCCGCCGCTTCATCGAGCTGATCGACCCGCTGCGCTACCCGGAGCGCGGCCTCGGCGACGAGGCGGTCCGCGAGATCCGCCGGCTGAAGGCCCGGATGGAGTCCGAGCGCCTGCCGCGCGGCGCCGATCCCAGACTGCACACCAAGCTCGGCCCCGGCGGCCTGTCCGACGTCGAGTGGACGCTCCAGCTGCTCCAGCTGCGCCACGGCTGGCGCGAGCCGGGCCTGCGCACCACCCGCACCCGTGCGGCCCTGGCCGCCGCGCACGAGGCAGGGCTGCTGTCCGCCGTGGACGCGGCCGTGCTGGACGAGGCCTGGGTGCTGGCCACCCGGGTGCGCAACGCGGTCATGCTGGTGCGCGGCCGGGCCGGGGACACCTTCCCCACCGAGCCCCGCGAGCTGGCCGCCGTCGGCCGCTACCTGGGCTACGGCGCCGGGCACGCCGGGGACATGCTGGACGACTACAGCCGTACGGCCCGCAGGGCGCGCACGGTCGTGGAGGAGCTGTTCTACGCGGCCGGGACCTGAGCCGGCCGGGCGGCCGGGGCCGGCACCAGCCTCGGCAGGGTGTGCGGCAGGCCGCCGTACCAGAGCCGGGCCACCGTGAAGCCGAAGGTCAGGCAGAGGACCCCGCCGACCGCGTCCAGCCAGAAGTGGTTGGCCGTGGCAACGATCACCGCGAGGGTCGTCGTCGGATAGAGCAGCCCCAGCACGCGCACCCACGGCACCGACGCCAGCGCGAAGATCGTCAGCCCGCACCACAGCGACCAGCCGATGTGCATGGACGGCATCGCCGCGTACTGGTTGGACATGTGCTTCAGGTCGCCCGAGGCCATCGAACCCCAGGTGTGGTGCACCGTGACCGTGTCCACGAAGTGCCCGCCGTTCATCAGCCGGGGCGGCGCGAGCGGGAACAGGTAGTAGCCGACCAGGGCCACACCGGTGGTCGCGAACAGCACCAGACGGGCCGCCGCGTAACGGCCGGGATGCCACCGGAAGAGCCACACGAGGACACCGAGCGTGACCACGAAGTGCAGTGTGGCGTAGTAGTAGTTCATCCCGATGATCAGCCAGGTCACCGAGTTCACGGCGTGGTTGACCGACTCCTCGACGGCGACGCCCAGGTGGTGCTCCAGGCGCCAGACCCGGTCGGCGTTGCGCAGCGCCTGCGCCTTCTGCTCCGGGACGGCGTTGCGGATCAGCGAGTAGGTCCAGTAACTCACCGCGATGAGCAGGATCTCGAACCACAGCCGTGGCCGGCGCGGCCGGCGCGGCCGGTGCAGGAGGAGCCGGAAACCCCGTCTGTCCTCGCCCGTGACGGCCTGCGGAACGGCCACCTCCTCGCGACCTTCCGGCTCTGTCACGGTCGAGTCACTCATAGGCACCAAGTCTGCCAGAAAAGGCTTCCTCGGCAGATCATCCCAAGGTCTGGTCCGCCGCGCACGTCCTACGGCGTTGGTACGAGACGCCGGGTCCTACGAACGGCTGCGGTCTCCCGGCGCCGAGGCCGTCGAGCCGCGCACCACCAGCTCCGGCATGAACACGAACTCGCTGTGCGGCGCGGGCGTTCCGCCGATCTCCTCCAGCAGGGTGCGCACCGCGGCCTGCCCCATCGCCGGGACCGGCTTGCGGACGGTGGTCAGCGGCGGATCGGTGAAGGCGATCAGCGGGGAGTCGTCGAAGCCCACCACCGACACGTCCCTGGGCACCTGAAGGCCCAGCTGCCGGGCCGCCCGTATGGCACCGAGCGCCATCATGTCGCTCGCGCACACCACCGCCGTGCACTTCCGCTCGATCAGCGCGGTCGCGGCCGCCTGGCCACCCTCCAGGGTGTACAGCGAGTGCTGGACCAGCTCCGTCTCGACCGTCTCGGCGCTCAGCCCCAGCTGCTCCTGCACCGCGCGCACGAAGCCCTCGATCTTGCGCTGCACCGGCACGAACCGCTTCGGGCCGAGCGCCAGCCCGATCCGGGTGTGCCCCAGCGACGCGAGGTGGGTGACCGCCAGCGCCATCGCGGCCCGGTCGTCGGGGGAGATGAACGGCGCCTGCACCTTCGGCGAGAAACCGTCCACCAGTACGAAGGGCACGCCCTGCGCCCGCAGCCGCTCGTAGCGCTGCATGTCGGCGGTGGTGTCGGCGTGCAGCCCGGAGACGTAGATGATCCCCGCCACCCCGCGGTCCACCAGCATCTCGGTCAGCTCGTCCTCCGTCGACCCGCCCGGGGTCTGGGTGGCGAGCACCGGCGTGTAGCCCTGCCGGGTCAGCGCCTGGCCGATGACCTGGGCCAGCGCCGGGAATATCGGGTTCTCCAGCTCCGGGGTGATCAGGCCCACCAGGCCCTCGCTGCGCTGGCGCAGCCGTACCGGACGCTCGTAGCCGAGCACGTCCAGCGCGGCGAGCACGGACTGGCGGGTGGTGGCGGCGACGCCCGGCTTCCCGTTGAGGACGCGGCTGACGGTCGCTTCGCTCACCCCCGCCTGCGCAGCGATGTCCGCAAGCCGTGTGGTCACGGCACTGGACTGTACCGGCCGCACCCCGCCTTGCACACCGACGGGACGCCGTGCGCGGGCGGCCGGACGTCCTGCCGGGGATTGCTGCCTCATCGCGCTCCTCAGTCCTTCTGTGGGGGGCCTTGCGTAGCAAGAACTTGCAGAGTCTTGCACAAGTCGCCCGTCCGCCGCCTGATCGGCGCCGTAAGAGGCCAGTACACACCTGGCGGGCAGGTCACGACAGGGTAACCATCGGGTTGCCTTGCACTTTTTTTCTGCAAGGTCTTTCGCAACGCTTACATCGCTGTTACGTTCCCTTCGCCCGGCGGACGCAACGGCGCAGTCGGCAAGACCAGGGACGGCGGACGGGACCGCTCCCTGCATACGGGCCAAACCCTCAAGGAGAACTCATGCGGCGTGGCATAGCGGCCTCCGCGCTGGTGGCGTCCTTCGCCCTGGCGGCGACGGCGTGCGGCGGGAGCGACAGCGACAGCAAGTCGGACGGCCCGGTCACCATCACCTGGTGGGACACCTCCAACGCCACCAATGAGGCACCGACGTACAAGGCCCTGGTCTCGCAGTTCGAGGCCGCCAACAAGAACATCAAGGTCAAGTACGTCAACGTCCCCTTCGACCAGGCGCAGAACAAGTTCGACACCGCCGCCGGCTCCAAGGGCGCCCCGGACGTGCTGCGCTCCGAGGTCGGCTGGACCCCCGCCTTCGCGAAGAAGGGCTACTTCCTGCCGCTGGACGGCACCGACGCCCTCGCCGACCAGGCCAAGTTCGAGCCGAACCTGATCAAGCAGGCGCAGTTCGAGGGCAAGACCTACGGCGCGCCGCTGGTCACCGACACCCTCGCCCTGGTCTACAACAAGGCCCTCTTCAAGAAGGCCGGCATCACCGAGGCCCCCAAGACCTGGGACGAGCTGAAGTCCGACGCCGCCAAGGTCACGGGCAAGACCGGCGTGGACGGCTACTGGGGCTCCACCCAGGCCTACTACGCCCAGTCCTTCCTCTACGGCGAGGGCACCGACACCGTCGACGCCGCCGCCAAGAAGATCACCGTGAACGCGGCCGCCGCCAAGAAGGCCTACGGCACCTGGCTGAGCACCTTCTCCGGCAAGGGCCTGCACAAGGCCGACACCACCGCGGACGCCTACGCCCACATCCAGGACGCGTTCGTCAACGGCAAGGTCGCCGCGATCATCCAGGGCCCCTGGGAGATCACCAACTTCTACAAGGGCAGCGCCTTCAAGGACAAGGCCAACCTCGGCATCGCCACCGTCCCGGCCGGCTCCAGCGGCAAGGCGGGCGCCCCGACCGGCGGCCACAACCTCTCGGTCTACGCCGGCTCCGACAAGGCCCACCAGGCCGCGGCGCTGAAGTTCGTGCAGTTCATGACCTCGGCGAAGTCCCAGGAGACCATCGCCCTGAAGAACTCCACGCTGCCCACCCGCTCCGACGCCTACACCGCCCAGGTCAAGGCCGACCCCGGCATCGCCGGCTACCAGGGCGTCCTGGCCGCCGCCCAGCCCCGCCCGGCGCTGCCCGAGTACAGCTCCCTGTGGGGCCCGCTGGACATCGAGCTGCCCAAGATCGCCGGTGGCAAGGAGTCCCTCGACAAGGGCCTGAGCAACGCCGAGGTGGCCATCGCCAAGCTGGTGCCCGACTTCAGCAAGTGACGTCCGCGTGGCCGTCGGATCCTCCCCGGAAGGAGGGAAGGATCCGACGGCCACCGGCCTGTGCCCAGGCCCGCCCCCTGATCTTCCGAAGGTGTCGAACATGACAGTCGCCATCGACCGCGCCACCGGCAGCCGCCGCGGTGACCGCGCGCCGCGGCCCGGCCTGGGCCAGCGCATCAAGAACGGACTCCAGAAGCACTGGTACGCCTACGCGATGATCGCGCCGGTGGTCGTCGTGCTCGGTGTCATCGTCGGCTATCCGCTGCTGCGCGGTGTCTATCTGACCCTGACCGACGCCAACAGCCTGAACTCGGCGCGCACCATCGGTGTCAACCACATCGACGCCACGTACAAGTTCATCGGGGCCGGCAACTACAAGGACATCCTGTTCGGCCCGCTGTCGTACGACCGCTTCTGGTCGCACTTCCTGTGGACCGTCTTCTGGACGGTCGCCTGCGTGGCCCTGCACTACACCATCGGCCTGGGCCTCGCGCTCATGCTCAACCAGAAGCTGCGCGGCCGGACCTTCTACCGGCTGATGCTGGTCCTGCCCTGGGCCGTGCCGGCCTTCGTCACCGTCTTCTCCTGGCGGATCATGCTCGCCGACTCCGGCGCGGTCAACCAGGTCCTGCACACGCTCCACCTGCCCCAGCCGCAGTGGCTGGAGGACACCTTCTGGCAGCGGTTCGCCGCGATCATGGTCAACACCTGGTGCGGTGTGCCGTTCATGATGCTCTCGCTGCTCGGCGGCCTGCAGTCCATCGACTCCACGCTGTACGAGGCCGCGGAGATGGACGGCGCGACCGCCTGGCAGCAGTTCCGGCACGTCACCCTGCCCGGCCTGCGCTCGGTCAGCTCCACCGTGGTGCTGCTCGGCATCATCTGGACGTTCAACCAGTTCGCCATCATCTTCCTGCTGTTCGGCCCCACCGGCGCGCCCGACGCCCAGATCCTCGTCACCTGGGCCTACTACCTGGGCTTCGGACAGCAGCCGCGCGACTTCGCCCAGTCCGCCGCGTACGGCGTGCTGCTGCTGTCGATCCTGACCGTCTTCACCTCCTTCTACTTCCGCTGGCTGAAGCGCAATGACCAGCTCGCCGTCTGACGCCGCAGGAGCCGCCGCCATGAGCACCACGACCCTCGAGAAGACCGGGGCCGGGCCCGCCCGCACCGCGCAGCAGCCGCCCCGCCGCACCCGCCGGCGCGGCGAGCGCGGCCCGCTCGGCGCCGCCCTCCTGCACGCCGGCCTCGCCCTCGCCAGCCTGATCGCGCTGGCCCCCGTGGCCTGGCTGATCTTCCTGTCCCTCGGCCCGGACAAGGACGACTACCTGCACCCGGGCAAGATCCTGGGCAAGCTGACCTTCTCCAACTACAGCTTCGTGCTGCAGCACACCGCCTTCTTCGACTGGTTCAAGTCGACGATGATCGTGGCCCTCGGCACCACCCTCATCGGTGTCTTCGTCGCGGCCACCACCGGCTACGCCGTCTCGCGCATGCGCTTTCCCGGCTACAAGTCGCTGATGTGGGTGCTGCTGCTCACCCAGGCCTTCCCGATCGCCATCCTGATCGTGCCGATGTACGAGATCTTCAGCGAGCTCGGCCTCATCGACACCTACTGGTCGCTGATCATCATCAACTGCACCACGGCCGTGCCGTACAGCGCCTGGCTGCTCAAGGGATACTTCGACACCATCCCCTTCGAGATAGACGAGGCCGGGCGCGTGGACGGGCTCACCCCCTTCGGCACCTTCTTCCGGCTGATCCTGCCGCTGGCCCGCCCCGGGCTGGCCGTCGCCGCCTTCTACAACTTCATCACCGCCGTCGGAGAGGTCGCGTTCGCGACCACCTTCATGCTGGACGACTCGAAGTACACCTTCGCCGTCGGTCTGCAGACCTTCGTCAGCGAGCACGACGCCCAGTGGAACTACATGGCCGCCACCGCGGTGCTGATCGCGATACCCGTGTCCGTGTTCTTCTACCTCGTGCAGAAGAACCTCGTCACCGGCCTGACCGCAGGCGGCACCAAGGGCTGAGCCCCTTCGCACCAGGGCTCCCGCGCGCCTGTCGCGCGGGTAGGCGGCCGCGGTGTCCATCCGACCCCGCTGACACCGCGGCCGCCTTGCACACCACACGCCCGGCCCCGGCTCCGGCCGCCGTACCCACGCCCCATGACCCGAACTCCCTTACGCATCAAGGACGCCATGAGTCACCAGCACCCTGCAGCCCCGGCCGACGACTCCGCGGTCGCCACCGTCGCAAAGCGGCGCGACTGGTGGCGGGACGCGGTGATCTACCAGGTCTACCCGCGCAGCTTCGCCGACAGCAACGGCGACGGCATGGGCGATCTGGAAGGCGTACGCTCCCGACTTCCCCACCTGCGCGACCTCGGCGTGGACGCCGTATGGCTCAGCCCCTTCTACGCCTCGCCGCAGGCCGACGCCGGCTACGACGTCGCCGACTACCGTGCCGTCGACCCCATGTTCGGCAACCTGCTCGACGCCGACGCCCTGATCCGCGACGCCCATGGGCTGGGCCTGCGCATCATCGTCGACCTGGTCCCCAACCACTCCTCCGACCAGCACGAGTGGTTCAAGCGGGCGCTCGCCGAGGGCCCCGGCTCGCCGCTGCGGGAGCGCTACCACTTCCGCCCCGGCAAGGGGAAGAACGGCGAACTCCCGCCCAACGACTGGGAGTCCATCTTCGGCGGCCCCGCCTGGACCAGGGTGACCGAGCCGGACGGCACCCCCGGCGAGTGGTACCTGCACCTCTTCGCCCCCGAGCAGCCCGACTTCAACTGGGAACACCCCGCGGTCGGCGACGAGTTCCGCTCGATCCTGCGGTTCTGGCTGGACATGGGGGTCGACGGCTTCCGGATCGACGTGGCGCACGGCCTGGTGAAGGCCGAGGGCCTGCCGGACCTCGGCTCCCGCGACCAGCTCAAGCTGCTGGGCAACGATGTCATGCCGTTCTTCGACCAGGACGGCGTGCACGCCGTCTACCGCCAGTGGCGCACGGTGCTCGACGAGTACGCGGGCGAGCGGATCTTCGTCGCGGAGGCCTGGACCCCGACCGTCGAGCGCACCGCGAACTACGTCCGCCCCGACGAACTCCACCAGGCCTTCAACTTCCAGTACCTGGGCACGGAGTGGGAGGCGGGCGAGCTGCGTTCGGTCATCGACCGCACCCTGGAGGCGATGCGCCCGGTCGGCGCCCCCGCCACCTGGGTCCTGTCCAACCACGACGTCACCCGGCACGCGACGCGCTTCGCCAACCCGCCCGGCCTCGGCACCCAGATCCGCACGGCGGGCGACCGGGCACTGGGCCTGCGCCGGGCCCGCGCCGCCACGCTCCTCATGCTCGCGCTGCCCGGCTCGGCCTACATCTACCAGGGCGAGGAACTGGGTCTGCCGGACGTCGTGGACCTCCCCGACGAGGTGCGCCAGGACCCCGCCTACTTCCGGGGCGCCGGCCAGGACGGCTTCCGCGACGGCTGCCGGGTGCCGATCCCGTGGACCCGGGAGGGCTCCTCGTACGGCTTCGGCAGCGGGGGCAGCTGGCTGCCGCAGCCGGAGAGCTGGGCCGAGCTGAGCGTCGAGGCGCAGACGGGTGTACCGGACTCCACCCTGGAGCTGTACCGCGCGGCTCTGCGCCTGCGCCGGCAGCAGCCGGACCTGGGCGCGGGCGACGGGGTGGAGTGGCTGCGGGCTCCGGAGGGCGTACTGGCCTTCCGGCGGGGCGAGTTCGTGTGCGTCGCGAACACGACCGGCGAGTCCGTGACGACCCCGTCCTACGGCCGCACCCTGCTCACCAGCGGTGAGGTGACCGAGGCCGACGGCGAGACGAAGGTACCGGCCGACACCACCGTGTGGTGGACGACCGTGGCCTGACGGCCCGTCCGAAAGTTCTTGCATCAACTTCACAACGGCCCGCTGTCTTTCAGGCAGCGGGCCTTTAACATCTGCGTCACCGCAAGTTTGCTGAAACATTTCAGCAAGCGCCTTCAAGGACGAAGGACCCCCACATGGCACGCAGAACCCTCCCGGCGGTGGTCGCCCTCACGGCCGCCGTCACGATTGGCATGTACCCGACTACAGCGCAGGCCTCCCCGCCCGGCACCAAGGACGTCACCGCCGTCCTGTTCGAGTGGAACTACGCCTCGGTGGCCAAGGAGTGCAGCAGCACTCTCGGTCCCGCCGGCTACGGATACGTCCAGGTCTCCCCGCCCGCCGAGCACATACAGGGCCCGCAGTGGTGGACGTCGTACCAGCCGGTGTCGTACAAGATCGCGGGCCGCCTCGGCGACCGCACCTCGTTCCAGACCATGGTGAACACCTGTCACGCGGCCGGAGTGAAGGTCGTGGTCGACACCGTCGTCAACCACATGTCGGCCGGCTCCGGCACCGGCACCGGCGGCTCCTCGTACACGAAATACAACTACCCCGGCCTGTACTCGTCCTACGACTTCGACGACTGCACGTCCCCGGTCACCGACTACCAGGACCGCTGGAACGTCCAGCACTGCGAACTGGTCGGCCTGGCCGACCTGGACACGGGCGAGGAGTACGTCCGCAAGACGATCGCGGGCTACATGAACGACCTGCTCTCCCTGGGCGTCGACGGCTTCCGCATCGACGCGGCCAAGCACATCCCGGCCGAGGACCTGGCCAACATCAAGAGCCGCCTGACCAGCCCCTCCGTCTACTGGAAACAAGAGGTCATCTACGGCGCGAACGAGGCCGTCCAGCCCACCGAGTACACCGGCAACGGAGACGTCCAGGAGTTCCGCTACGCCTACGACCTCAAGCGCGTCTTCAACAACGAGAAGCTGGCGTACCTGAGCAACTACGGCGAGGGCTGGGGCTACCTGAGCAGCTCGGTGGCGGGCGTCTTCGTGGACAACCACGACACCGAACGCAACGGCAGCACCCTCAACTACAAGGACGGCGCGAACTACACCCTGGCGAACGTCTTCATGCTCGCCTACCCCTACGGCGCCCCGGACATCAACTCCGGCTACGAGTGGTCGGACGCGGACGCGGGCCCGCCCAACGGCGGCCAGGTCAACGCCTGCTGGCAGGACGGCTGGAAGTGCCAGCACGCCTGGCCGGAGATCAAGTCCATGGTCGCCTTCCGCAACGCGACGAGGGGGCAGGCCGTCTCCAACTGGTGGGACGACGGCAACAACGCGATCGCCTTCGGCCGGGGGAGCAAGGGGTACGTGGCGATCAACCACGAATCCTCGTCGCTGACCCGCACGTACCAGACGTCCCTGTCCGCGGGTACGTACTGCAATGTGCAGAACGGCACGACGGTGACGGTGAACGCCGGCGGACAGTTCACGGCGACGCTGGGGTCCAACACGGCCCTGGCGATCTATACGGGCAAGTCGAGCTGCTGAACCTGCCGACGGCCGGGCCCACCTCGTCCTGCTCGTCCTGCTCGCCGTCGGGCGGGCGCGGGGTGGGTCCGCGCGGGTCCAACCGGAGCAATTCCGTGTGCGGGGTCACGGGACCGGTCCGAGGCTGGCCCCATGAGCATGCGTCCGTGGGTCGTCGTCGAGGCGCCGGACAGCCGTGGCCTTCGCCGGGTCACCATCGGCGGGTCGGCCGCAGGCAGCGCCTGGTCGCTGCGTGAACTGCGAAAAGTACTCGACCGCCGTGGCTACCCGGACGTGGACGTGGAGGACCCGGCATCCGTGTGCTGGCGCGGCGGGGGCAGCGGCACCTGGCCCGACCGGTCCTGGAGAAGGCGCGCGACCGGCGTCCTCATGGTGCTGGGACTGGTCGCGTCCGCGATCCTCAACGGAAAGGTCGGATGGCCGGACGCCTCCGGCGCCCTGACTTTTGCGCAGCGAATAACCGGGGCCCTGTTCGTCCTGTCGGGTCTGGTACAGGTCGCGGCGGCGATCTCGGTCCTCGACCACTCCGGAAGAAGGCGGTCCCAAGTCTCCGGTGGGATCGTCCTGCTCGGCGTCCTCATATCGCTTGCCACCAACAGTATCCTCCTTCTGATGTGGCTCGAGGAGCGGGAACCCACGCCCTACATGCTGGCGTTCATACCGCTCTGGTGCTGGTCGCTGGGGGCACTCTTCCTGCTGGTCCGGGAGAAAGCGTGGAAAGGGGTCCCGCAACCCAGGAAATTCGCCACCGGAGTGTTCGTGTCGGCCCTCCTGACTACTGTCAGCCTGGCGTACTCGACCATGTACCAACCCGCAGTGGCTCCCATACGCTTCGCCCTGAAGGCCGAATTCGGAACGGCGCGGGCGGACCGCGGTCGGCCGTTCGTCCAGGTGCCGCTCAATCTGTCCGTCAAGAACACCGGAGAGGTCTCGGTCTACGTCATCATCAATGACTTCACGGTCTACGGCAGAACTGCCCAATATTCCGCTCAGGGGGACGCGACCCAGAAGCAATGGAAGGAGAGCTACCACGAGGGCCACGACTCCGACGAGGCGGAGCGTCACGTCGATCAACTTGAATTTACGCCCATAAGCAGCGCGCGCTTCTATGTGCCCGGTCAAGTCCTCGGAAGCGGGCAGGAGGACAATCTGGTGCACGTATTTCAGATTCCCAAGGGGATCCAGTACGACCTGCTCCACGTCGACCTGCAGATTACGTACATGAGGCAGGATCGAGGGCGAATCGATGAGGCGGTTTTCCGTAAGCCACACCCGTCGTGGCTCAAGGGCAGCCCGTACTTCTGCCATCCGTCGGATTGCAAGGAGGCGCTCATATATCGCGGCAGGGTGCACCACAATAACAACCTGGTCAACGTGACGCGAAAACCGCGCTATGTGACAGCTGTGTGGTTTCCGGCAGATACTCCTAAATATTCGATTTCTTCTTTTGTCGACTTTGAGGCGGCAACGACTGGCAGAAGTCGCGCCAAACTGAGAAAAGACTCGGACAGGTTCGGCGTTTCCACGGTCAAGTCCTCTTCGGAGGTGTCCGTGGCGGAGTTGCTGAAGTCTATTCCTTCTGCTTAGCCATCTTGACCCAGGAACCTGATTCGACCCCCGCATCCTGGTCGAGTTGCAGAGCCGCCCGCAGGCAATTGAGACCCGGAGTGCCGAGGGTCCCGATGAGCTCGCTTGCCGGTAGGGAATCGGCGAGCTTGGGGATGAGGCGCTTGATTTGCAGCGGGGCGTCGGCGGGCTCCTCGTTCTCCAGCTGCACGAGTACGTCGAGCGAGTCGTTGCCCGCTTCCCTCGATTTCCAGAAATCGTTGACGCCTTCGGTCGCCCACCTCTTGGGTACCACGCTCTTCAGATCGTCGTTCAGAGTGTCGTCCTGGACGGAATCGAAGACGGCATTGGTGCAGACTTCGGCCGCCTTGGGGAGTGGTACGTCCGGCAGGCCCTGGGCGGACGCGGCCTCCTCCTGCTTCTTCTTCATCCGATCCGACTTCTCGTCCGAGCGGTCCTGCTTCAGCAGAGAAGAGCCGACATCGTATGTGTCCTCCGCCAGTTCCTTCCGATACTTGTACGGTGTGTTCGGGTCGCTGACGATGAGGAACGAAACAGACATCGCCTTCGCCAGCTTCAAGGCCTGCGCATCATGGCTGCCTGTTGTCGCCCCATAGGTCGCGGCGTGCGCGCTCCCGATCAGAGGCCGACGCAGCTCCTCCGGTGTGGCGCGGTCGCCGATCGTGCCCAGCAGGGCTGCCGACCTCTCTGCCACCAGGGACATCACGCGCCGCTGCTCCGGCGGTGTCCCCGAGTGGTTGGCCGCGTCCAGCGCGGCGGTCACCTGTTTGACGAGCCCGGTCAACTGGCCCCGCAGCGCGCGAGGTGTCCGGGGATCGGCGATCACTTCCAGTGTGGAGTTCAGCGCCTGCGCGCTCCTGATGGCGCTGTCACGCTCCTGCGGAGAGGTCCCCGGGTCCTGCACCGCCTTCAGGGTGGCGGTCAGCTGCTCCAGGCTCGGGGCGAGCTCCTCCGGAACTTCCCCCTTCTTCTGGTTCAGGTCTCCCGTCACCTCATCGATGTCCTTCTTCTGCTCCGTCACCGCGTCGGACGCGGCAGTGTCCGTTCCGCTGGGACTGGGCGGCTCATCGGTGCGCGACGACTCGGTCGGTAGAGGCGCCGGGGGCGATGTTGTCGAGGGCGGAGCGCTGGTCGTCGGCGAGGGAGTGCTGATCGTCGGCGAAGGGTGTGGTGTCGTGGCCGACGCGGTGCTCGGCGTCGATGGGGGAGGGGGCTTCGGCGGCGGGGGCGTTGACACGTCCACCCTGGCCTCGCCATGGACCTGCGGCGCCGGCAGAACGGTCCCGGGAGCCGCGGGCAGCGCGAGCGCCGCGGCCAAGGCCGATGCGCTGCTCAGGTGGAAGACATGTCGCCTGGTGATTCCGGCCATCGCGCATCCAGACGGGCTGTGTGTCGCACTGCGGTGTCCGTTGCGGACAGAACTCCCCGAGGGCGGTCCCGCGGTCCGGTTCTGCGCCGAGGCCCGCGGTGAAAGCCGCTCCAGGACCAACTCTTCACCCGTTCAGCGCATCACGCAACGGGAGTCCGAGGCGCCGGCGGGGCCCTCGGAGTGCCCGTCCGGTCCGTTCCGGGCTGCCGACACACCGTCAGGCCTTACCGGGTTACCCGTCACACATCGCCGGGGCACCCGTCACACATCACCGGGCTACCCGTCACGCGCCACCGGGGTACCAGGAGCCGGACACCCGGACGTCTCCGTAGGCATCGGAGTCGGTGAAAGTTCTTGCCATCGGTTTCAGGACTCTTGCTGTAAACCTTTCGTCAGCGATACGGTCACGCGGGCGCCCGGCAGCGATGGCGTGCCGCGGCGTTGGGGTCGGACCCAAGAGAGCCGCATTCGCTAGGAGTTACCGCCTGTGATACCGAGATGGCCGGCGCCCCGCGCGCGCCGTACCCCACGAGCGGGACGAGCCGCGGCCGTCACCGCTGCGGCCCTCGCCGCCGCACTGATCCAGCCACTGGCCGCGCACGCCGCCGCCCCGCCCCCGCCCCCGTCGGACGCCAGTCTCGCGGCCCAGCCCGCCCGGCACGACGACACCCGCGAGCAGTTCTACTTCGTCATGCCGGACCGTTTCGCCAACGGGGACAGGTCCAATGACCGGGGCGGCCTGACCGGCTCCCGCCTGAGCACCGGCTACGACCCCACCGACAAGGGCTTCTACCAGGGCGGCGACCTCAAGGGCCTGACCAGGCGGCTCGACTACATCAAGGGCCTGGGCACCACCGCCATCTGGATGGCGCCGATCTTCAAGAACCGTCCGGTGCAGGGCACGGGCAGCAACGCGTCGGCCGGCTACCACGGCTACTGGATCACCGACTTCACCCAGGTCGACCCGCACTTCGGGACGAACGACGACCTCAAGACCCTCATCTCCACGGCGCACGCCAAGGGCATGAAGGTCTTCTTCGACGTCATCACCAACCACACCGCCGACGTCGTGGACTACAAAGAGAAGTCGTACGACTATCTGTCCAAGGGTGCCTTCCCGTACCTGACCAAGGACGGGCGGCCCTTCGACGACGCCGACTACGCCGACGGCAGCCGGAAGTTCCCCGCCGTGGACGCCGACTCCTTCCCGCGTACGCCGGAGGTCACGAGCGACAGCAAGGTCCCGGCCTGGCTCAACGACCCGACGATGTACCACAACCGGGGCGACTCGACCTACGCCGGCGAGTCCACGACCTACGGCGACTTCTCCGGTCTGGACGATCTGTGGACCGAGCGTCCCGAGGTCGTCCGGGGCATGGAGAAGATCTATGAACGGTGGGTGCGGGACTTCGGCGTGGACGGGTTCCGGATCGACACCGTCAAGCACGTCGACATGGAGTTCTGGACCCAGTGGGCCACCGCGCTCGACAGATACGCGGCCGCGCACGGGCGGAAGAACTTCTTCATGTTCGGCGAGGTCTACTCCGCCGACACCTCCGTCACCTCGCCGTACGTCACCCAGGGCCGCCTGGACGCCACCCTCGACTTCCCCTTCCAGGACGCGGCCCGCGCCTACGCCTCCCAGGGCGGCAGCGCGCAGCGGCTGGCGAGCGTCTTCGGTGACGACTACAAGTACACGACCGACAAGGCCAACGCGTACGAGCAGGTCACCTTCCTCGGCAACCACGACATGGGCCGCATCGGGTACTTCCTGAAGCAGGACAACCCGAAGGCCACCGACGCCGAGATCCTGCGCAAGGACCGGCTCGCCAACGAGCTGATGTTCCTCAGCCGCGGCAACCCGGTCGTCTACTACGGCGACGAGCAGGGCTTCACCGGATCCGGTGGTGACAAGGACGCCCGCCAGACGATGTTCGCCTCCAGGGTCGCCGACTACCTGGACGACGACGAGATCGGCACCGACCGCACCCACGCGAGCGACGCGTACGACACCGGCGCGCCGCTCTACCGGGAGATCGCCGCCCTCTCCAGGCTCCGCAAGGCCAACCCGGCCCTGACGGACGGCGTCCAGAGCGAGCGGTACGCGGCCGACGGGCCCGGCCTCTACGCCTTCACCCGGACGGACCCGAAGACGGGCGCCGAGTACGTCGTCGCCTTCAACAACGCCGACGGCGAGAAGTCCGCGACCTTCACCACCGGCTCGGCCGGCATGACCTACCGGGGCATCTACGGGACCTCCGAGTCGGTGACGTCCGACGCCGGCCGCAAGGTCACCGTCACCGTCCCGGCCGGTTCCGCGGTCGTCCTCAAGGCCACCGGAGCCCTGGCGAAGCCCGCCACCACGCCGACCCTCACCCTGCAGGCCCCGGCCGCCGGGGCCACGGGAACCGTGGACGTCACGGCCGATGCCGACGGGGGTCAGCTCGACCGCGTGGTCTTCGCCGCCCAGGTCGGCAACGGACGGTGGCGCACCCTCGGTTCCGCCGACCACGCCCCCTACAAGGTCACCCAGACCCTCGGCAAGGCCGTGCCCGCCGGCACCGCCCTGCGCTACAAGGCGGTCGTGATCGACTCGGCCGGGCGCACCACGAGTGCCACGGCGAGCAGCACCACCGGCACCCCGCCCGCGCCCGAGGTCCCCACGGCCTCCTCCCGCGACTACGCGATCGTCCACTACAAGCGCGCCGACGGCGACTACGCCGACTGGGGCCTGTACGCCTGGGGCGACCTGGCCGACGGCGAGTCGACCGACTGGCCCGACAGCCACCCCTTCGTGGGCCGCGACGCGTACGGCGCCTTCGCCTACGTCAAGCTCAGGCCCGGTGCCTCGAACGTCGGCTTCCTGGTCATCGACAAGGACGGTGACAAGGACGTCTCCGCCGACCGGTCCATCGACGTCACCAGGACGGGGGAGGTCTGGATCGAGCAGGGCAAGCCGGATGTACTGACGACCAAGCCCGGCTATCCCGCGCAGGACACGGCCAAGGCGGTCGTCCACTACCACCGCGCCGACGGGAACTACGACGGCTGGGGCCTGCACGTCTGGACGGGTGCCGCGCACCCCACCGACTGGTCGAACCCGCTGGAGCCGGTGAAGACTGATGCCTATGGCGCGGTCTTCGAGGTGCCGCTCACCGAGGGTGCCACCAGCCTCAGCTACATCATCCACAAGGGCGACGACAAGGATCTCCCCACCGACCAGTCACTCGACCTCAAGGTGAACGGCCACGAGGTGTGGCTGTTGAACGGCCAGGAGAAGTACCTGCTGCCGCAG
Source organism: Streptomyces sp. NPDC107581 (assembly GCF_055657175.1). Lineage (NCBI taxonomy): Bacteria > Bacillati > Actinomycetota > Actinomycetes > Kitasatosporales > Streptomycetaceae > Streptomyces > Streptomyces sp. NPDC107581. The sequence goes on along the minus strand of NZ_JBVKBH010000006.1, from coordinate 562,976 downwards.
CCCGCCGGCAGCGCGGCCGCCCTCGACCTGACCACGTCCAAGGCGGTCTGGATCGACCGGAACACGGTCGCCTGGAACGGCGTCGACGGCGCCGCCTCCACCCAGCTGCTGTACTCCCACGACGGCTCGATCGCCGTCGAGGACGGGACACTGGCCGGCGACGACGAGCGCTGGCTGCGGCTGACGAGGACCACGCTCACCGACGCCCAGAAGGCGAAGTTCCCGCATCTGAAGGACTACACCGCCTGGTCGGTCGACCCGCGCGACCGGGACCGGGTGCGCGAGGCGCTCGGCGGGCAGCTCGTGGCCTCGCAGCGCGCCGCGAACGGCGCCGTCCTCGCCGCGACCGGTGTGCAGAGCGCCGGGGTGCTGGACGACCTGTACTCCGGGGCGACGAAGAGCAGGCTCGGGCCGGTCTTCCACGACGGAAGGCCCACCCTGTCCGTATGGGCGCCGACGGCCCAGTCGGTGCGTCTCGACCTCGACGGCCGCAGCATCGCCATGCACCGCGACGCGGCGACCGGCGTCTGGTCGGTCACCGGCCCCGCGTCCTGGAAGGGCAAGCCCTACCGGTACGTCGTGAAGGTCTGGGCGCCCAGCGTCCGCAAGATGGTCACCAACAAGGTCACCGACCCCTACTCGGTGGCGCTCACCGCGAACTCCGAGCGCAGCCTCGTCGTGGACCTGAACGACAGGTCCCTCGCGCCGGGCGGCTGGGCGGCTCTGCGCAAGCCCAGGGCCGTACCGCTGAAGGACGCCCAGATCCAGGAGCTGCACATCCGGGACTTCTCGGTCGCCGACAGGACCGTCCCGGCGCGGGACCAGGGCACCTACCTGGCCTTCACGGACAAGAACAGCGACGGCTCGAAGCACCTGCGGCAGCTGGCGGAGTCCGGCACCTCGTACGTGCACCTGCTGCCCGCCTTCGACATCGCCACCGTCCCGGAGAAGAAGGCCGACCAGGCGAGGACCGACTGCGACCTGGCCTCCTACCCGGCCGACTCCGACCAGCAGCAGGCGTGCGTGGCGAAGACCGCCGCGAAGGACGCCTACAACTGGGGCTACGACCCGTACCACTACACGGTCCCCGAGGGCTCGTACGCCACCGACCCCGACGGCACCGCCCGCACGGTCCAGTTCCGCAGGATGGTCCAGGCGCTGAACGGGGACGGCCTCAGGGTCGTCATGGACGTCGTCTACAACCACACCGCCGCGAGCGGCCAGGCGGACACCTCCGTCCTGGACCGGATCGTGCCCGGCTACTACCAGCGGCTCCTCGCCGACGGCAGCGTGGCCGACAGCACCTGCTGCGCCAACACCGCGCCCGAGAACGCGATGATGGGCAAGCTGGTCGTGGACTCGATCGTCACCTGGGCCAAGCAGTACAAGGTCGACGGGTTCCGCTTCGACCTGATGGGCCACCACCCGAAGGCCAACATCCTGGCGGTCAGGAAGGCCCTCGACGCGCTGACCCCCGAAAAGGACGGCGTCGACGGCAAGAAGATCATCCTGTACGGCGAGGGCTGGAACTTCGGGGAGGTCGCGAACGACGCCCGGTTCGTGCAGGCCACGCAGCAGAACATGGCCGGCACCGGCATCGCCACCTTCTCCGACCGCGCCCGCGACGCCGTACGCGGTGGCAGCCCCTTCGATGCGGACCCCGGCGTCCAGGGCTTCGCCTCCGGGCTCTACACCGACCCCAACTCGTCCGCGGCCAACGGCACCCCGGCCGAGCAGAAGGCCCGCCTCCTGCACTACCAGGACCTGATCAAGGTCGGCCTGACCGGCAACCTGAAGTCGTTCACCTTCACCGACACCGACGGCAAGCAGGCCAAGGGCTCCGAGATCGACTACAACGGCTCGCCCGCCGGGTACGCGGACGCGCCCGGCGACGCCCTCGCCTATGTCGACGCACACGACAACGAGTCGCTGTTCGACGCCCTGACCTACAAACTGCCCAAGGACACCTCCGCGTCCGACCGGGCCCGGATGCAGGTCCTGGCCATGGCCACCGCCGCCCTCTCGCAGGGGCCGTCCCTCTCCCAGGCGGGCACCGACCTGCTGCGCTCGAAGTCGCTGGACCGCAACTCCTTCGACAGCGGCGACTGGTTCAACGCCATCCACTGGAACTGCGCCGACGGCAACGGCTTCGGGCGCGGTCTGCCGATGGCGGCCGACAACCAGTCCAAGTGGAGCTACGCCAAGCCGCTGCTCGGCACGGTGAAGGTGGGATGCCCGCAGATCAACGGTTCCTCCGCCGCCTACCAGGACCTGCTGAGGATCCGTACGACGGAGAAGGCCTTCTCGCTCGGTACGGCGGCGCAGGTGCAGGACCGGCTCTCCTTCCCGCTGTCCGGCAAGGACGAGACGCCCGGCGTGATCACCATGCGCCTCGGTGACCTGGTCGTGGTCTTCAACGCCACTCCGCAGCGGCAGGAGCAGCACATCGCCGCCCTCGCCGGGACGCCCTACCGGCTGCATCCGGTGCAGGCGTCCGGCGCGGACCCGGTGGTGAAGACCTCGTCCTACGCGGCCGGCCCGGGCACGTTCACCGTTCCCGCGCGGACGGTGGCGGTCTTCACCCGGGCGGCGGAGTAGGGTCGGGGCATCGCCTTAGAACGGGAGTTCCCATGCCGCAGATCACCGTCGACTGCTTCCACCCCGGGGAGGACGCCTTCGACATCGACGGATTCACCCTGGCACTGCACGAGGCGGTGGTCGACATCGCGGCGGCCAAGCCGGAGTCCTGCAAGACGCTGATCCGGCACGACTGCCTCGCGACGTTCGGCTACGAGGACCCCGAGGAGGAGCGGCACGCCATCGTGCACGTCACCATCGGTCTCCTCGCCGGCCGCAGCGAGGAGACCAAGGAGCGGCTGACGGAGACCGCGCTGGAACTGCTGCGCAGATACGTGGCGCCGGAGGACGGCGTCACCCTGCACGCCTCCGCCGAGGTCCGCGACCTGGACCCCTCCTACCGGAAGTTCGTCTGGTAGGCGGGGTCAGGGAGCCAGCGAGATCAGCCGGCCGACGAGCTCCGCGAAGGGCCCGTCGGCCGGTTCGTCCTTGACCATGGTGCGCAGCAGGGCGGCCATGTCGGGGTCGTGGGCGGCACTGACCGCCGCCAGGGCCGCGAAGTCGTGCACGAGCTGCAGCTCCAGTTCGGCGCGCGGGATGCGCCGGCCGTCCAGCCAGATCAGCGCCGTCGACTCGGCGAGCGAGATCCACGAGCGGACGACCAGTTCCAGCCGCGGGGGTGCGTCGACGACGCCCAGGTGCGACAGCATCTGGTCATAGGCGGCCTGGCGTACGGAGTCGATGAGCGCGTTGGTCGCCGAGACGTGTTCCCTCGAGTGGAGCCCGTCCGCGGGGACGGCCGGGCCGCCGCGCATCAGCGCCGAGAAGCCGGGGCCGTGCTCGTCCACGAAGTCGAAGTAGCGGCGCATCACACGCAGCAGCCGGGCCCCCAGCGGACCCTCGCGGGGCTCGGCGAACCGGTCGGCCAGATCCTCCGCGGCGCGCTTCAACGCGGCCTCGTACAGGCTCAGTTTGCCGGGGAAGTAGTGATATACCAGCGGGCGCGAGATGCCCGCCGCCGACGCTATCTCGTCGATGGAGATCTCGTCGGGCGAGCGGCGGCTGAACAGGTCGAGCGCGACACCGATCAGCTGCTGCCGTCGCTCCTCGACACCCATCCTGCGGCGAACCCCGGTACTCATGCGAACACCTTACCGATCGAATCCGGCCCCGAACGGGCCGGACCGGTACCGGCATTCGCATGATTTCGTCACAGATCCAGCACGAGACGCCCACTTCTGGCCCGCGATACACAGATCAGCATCGAGTCGGCACGCTCCGCATCCGTCAGCAGCTCGTCCCGGTGATCCACCTCGCCCTCCAGCACCCGCTGTTGACAGGTCCCGCAGAAGCCCTGCTCGCAGGAGTAGGCGGTGTCCGGCAGCTCCCGGCGCACGGCGGCCAGCACGGTGGAGTCGGCCGGCACCGTCAACGACCGCCCGCTGCGCCGGAGTTCGAGCTCGAACTCGGCGTTCCCGCCGGCCGAGGCGCGGGGCGCGAACCGCTCCAGGTGCAGCGAGGATCCCCGGGGCAGCCGTGCCTCCACCGCCGCCGTCAGGCCTTCCGGGCCGCAGCAGTACACCGCCGCCCCCTCGGGCACCCGGGCGAACCACGCCTCCAGGCCGGGGCGGCCGTCCTCGTCCTCGGCGACCAGCGTCAGCCGGTCCCCGGCGAGCTTGCTCACCTCCTCCAGGAACGGCATCGACGCCCGGGTCCGTCCGCCGTACAGCAGCCGCCAGTCGGTGCCCTCCGGCAGGGCCCGCAGCATCGGCAGGATCGGCGTGATGCCGATGCCGCCGGCGACGAAGGCGTACGAGGGTGCCCCGACCAGCGGGAAGCGGTTGCGCGGTCCGCGCACCTCCAGCTCCATGCCCTCGGTGAGCTGCTCGTGCACCTCGCGCGAGCCGCCCCGGCCGTCCTCCACCAGCCGGGTGGCGAGCGTGTACGAGGACGTGTCCTGCGGATCGCCGCACAGCGAGTACTGCCGGACGAGTCCCGACGGCAGCACCAGGTCGAGGTGCGCACCCGGCTCCCAGCCCGGCAGCCCGCTCCCCTCCAGGCGCAGTTGCACGACTCCGTCGGCGACGGTCTCACGGGCGGTGAGCAGCAGCCGCAGGGCCCGTGAGCGGGGGCGGCCGGAGAGCGGCGGGTCCAGGGCGGGCAGCGGCCACAGCGGCGAGGCCTTGACCCGGCGGCGCAGGGCCCGCCGGGTCAGCAGGGCGGCCCCGGTGACGAGGGCGACGGTGCGCAGCTTCGGCATCACGACGCCGCCTTCTCCGCGGCGAGCGCGGCGGGGGAGGAGGCCAGGTAGGCGACGGCCTGCGCGGTGGAGCCCTCGTGGGAGGGGTGGTAGGAGCGGCTGAGGTAGCGCGGGATGGACTTGAGCATGTCGCCGGTGGCGGGCAGGGTGCCCTGCCGCCCGCGGACGTAGAAGTCCTTCAGGGAGGCCTTGCCGTCCCCCACGGTCGGGTCGTTCTCCAGGAAGAAACGGACCCCGCGCTGCCACAGGAACACCAGTGCGCTGAAGGCCGTCGCCCAGGTGCGCGCCCGGCGCCGGTAGCTGCCGTCGACGTGGGTGAACAGGTCGAAGGCGACGGAGCGGTGCTCGACCTCCTCGGCGCCGTGCCAGCGCAGCAGGTCCAGCATGGTCGGGTCGGCGCCGCGCCGGTCCAGCTCGGCGGCGTTGAGCACCCAGTCGCCGAGGAAGGCGGTGTAGTGCTCGATCGCCGCGATCAGCGCGACCCGCTCCAGCAGCCACCAGCGGCGCGCCCTGCCCGGCGGCAGGGTGCGGTCCCCGAGCAGCTTCTCGAAGAACCAGTCGACCTGGGCGGTGTACGGCGTCGGGTCGAGCCCCTGCTCGCGCAGGTGCGGCAGGACCTCGTCATGGGCCTGGGAGTGCATCGCCTCCTGCCCGATGAAGCCGACGACGTCCTCGCGGAGCCGGTCGTCCCGGATGAGCGGCAGCACCTGCTTGTACACCTGCACGAACCATCGCTCACCGGCGGGCAGCAGCAGGTGCAGCACGTTGATGGTGTGCGTGGTGAAGGGGTCGCCGGGCACCCAGTGCAGCGGTGTGTCCTCCCAGGAGAAGGACACGTTGCGGGCCTTGAGCGGTATGCGCTCGGACTCCACCGGCCGGGCCTGCGTGTTAGACATGGCGTCAATGTACTGACGGGTAGGTGATCTGAGAACCCCTGTGCCGCACCTTGTTGACGCCGATGTCAGCTAGATGCACGCTGGATGCCCGGTGGATGCCGGCTAGTGGAGTCCGCTGATCTGCCGCCCGTCCGCCAGTGTCGCCTTCAGGTCGGCCTGGGCCCCTTGCCTGGCCTTGACCGCCAGCAGCGGCCCCTGCCCCGACGCGGTGACCCCGCCGGTCGCGCGGATCGACGCGGTGCCCTCGCTGCCGGCCGCCAGCAGGTACCAGGTTCCGGCGCCGGACTTCCACAGCACCCCGGCCAGCACATGAGGGTCGCGCGCACCGCAGGCCGGCACGTCCATGCCCTTGGCCACGACCGCTCCCGCCCGCCCGCCCGGCGTGCGGAACTGGGCCAGTGCGGCCGTACCGTCGCCGCGCCAGGTCTCGGCCCGGGTGCACACCCAGCCGGCCGCCCCGCCCGCCTCGGGCAGGGGCTGGTTCGCGAACGCCCACACGTTGACGCTGCGCACGCCCGCGGACCGCTCCATGGCCAGCGAGCAGGCGAACGGCGCCCAGGCACGCAGCCCCTCCGCGCCGGACGCCTCGGCGGCGGCGTCCGGGCGGCCCGCGGTGAGATGGGCCGGGACCAGCTCGCCCAGATCGGTGGCGAGCCGGGTGCCGGAGGCGTCGGTCAGCTGGAGCACGTTCCACGAGGTGCAGCTGCCCGGCTGCAGCGCGGGGCTGGCCAGTGGTGTGGTGACTCCGCCGGTGACGGTGAGGGGAGTCGCGGCCGCCCCCGGCTTCATCAGGTCCCGCTCGGCCGCCTGCTTCACCCAGGGGGCGAGCAGATAGCGGACGTTGCCGTCGGAGCGGCCCAGCACCAGCGCGCCCGCCTCGGCGCCGGTCGCGCCGTCGACGCGGGCGAAATCGAGGGCGGCGCCGGAGGTGCTGTCCGTGGGCTCGGCGTAGCGGACGATGCGCAGACCGTCGTGGAGGAGCACCACGCGGGCGCCGTCCACGTCGCCCGCGTACAGCAGCTGGGGCGGGCCGGCCGGGCCGCCGGTCTGGGTGCCGGGGGTGGCCGAGACGCGTACCGTCCCGCCGGGGCGGGCCCAGACGGCGAGGGCGCGGCGCAGCAGGGCCTTGTCGCCGGTGAGCGGGCCGCGTGCGGGCCACACGGAGAAGTCGGTACGGGCGGCCGACTGCCACGCCGCCGGGGGAACCCGGGTCACCTTGCCCGGGTCCAGGGCCGCCTCGGCCGCCGGGTTCTGCGCGTACAGCGGTGCGGCGGCGCCGTCGGGGCCCCAGCCGCCGCCCGGCATGGCCACCAGCGCCCCGCACACCGCGAGCGCGGCCGCCGCGGCCAGCGCGGCCTTGGTGTGCTGGCGGCGGCGCATCAGATCGGTGGGCCGGGCCTGCAGCGAGCAGGGGTCGTACTCGGGAGAGGAGAGCAGCGCGTCCTGCCCGGGTACCTCGTTGGCCTCCGCCAGCGCGGACTCGGGCTGTTCGACCCCGGACGCCTGAAGGATCCTGCGGATGTCGGGGTCGGGCAGCTTCTCCAGGCCGCGCAGCACGTACACGGCGCGGGCCGGGCCGGACAGGGCCGACAGCCGCTGGTCCAGGGCGAGTTCGTCGGCGCCGCCGGAGCGCGGGAACAGCCGCAGGCCCCACACCTGGGGGAGCAGGGGCGGCACCAGCTGTGAGAGCCTCGGCAGGGCCTTGCGGGGGCGGGCCGCCTCCAGCGCCGCCCGCAGCACGCGCAGGCGGAGGAAGGCGTACCCGGGGTCGCCGTCCCGGCTCGAGGACTGGGCCGGGATCACGGACGTGTGTTTGCGGCCCCCGGGCAGGGCACGCTGGGCCAGAGCGTGTGCCGTCAGCACCCGGCGGCTGCGCCCGAGGCGGGGCGGCAGCACCAGATAGGCGAGCCGGACCAGCCGGGGGTAGTGCTCGACGAGCGCGGCCTCGGCCTGCTCGACGTCGACTACCGGGCCGGCGGCTCCGGCGGAGGCGGGTGCGGGACGCTGGTCTACTTCCTGTGACTGCACGTCCGGGAAAACGAGCGAACCGTTGGTTGGTCACCGCCACACGGGTGAGTCAGTCCTCCGGCTCGACGAGCAGGCGTGCGTAGTTCCCCATCGACCGCTGGTAGCGCGGCAGATGCGGAGCCAGCGCGCCGAGCACCAGGGACAGGCCCTCGCGGTCGCGGCCCAGGCTGGACAGGCACAGGGCGAGACAGGCCCGTACCGCGTCGTCCAGCTCGTCCGACCCGGCGTCCAGTTCGGGGGTGAGCAGGTCGACACCCTCCTGGGCCTGCCCGATGTTCCGCAGCGAGCTGGCCATCTGGATCTTGGCCCGGCGGCCCTTGTACCGGCTGGCCCCGCTCAGACCGAGGGCCAGCGCCTCCCGGTACAGCGGCACCGCCCGGTCCGAGTGGCCGGTGGAGTCCCAGGCGCAGGCCCGCTCGAACGGGCCCAGCGGGCTGTCCTGCGGCAGTTCGGCGACGAGTTTGCCGATCACGGCGCGGAACTCGGCCGCATCCTCCTCCGCGTAGTCGTCGAAGGTGGCCCAGGCCGCGGTCACGCGATCTTCCCAGTCTTGGTTCACCGTGGCACTTTCGCACGCCTGTGCCCGTACCGGCACCGGATTTGAGCACAGCGCGCGCGACAGCCGTATCGAAGGGCGGGGTCCCTCGCCGGGGCTCCCTGCGGCATGCTTCTGCGCACCAGGACCGGAGGAACAGATGAGGTTGACGCGACCGATGCTCGCCGTTGCGGGTGCGGCGGCCGTACTGGCGCTGACGGGCTGCGGCTCCGGCGGGGAGACACAGAAGGTGCCGGCCACCGCCACGGGCAGCCTGGAGAGCCTGGCCGCCGACGTGAAGTGCAAGCCGAACATGCAGACCGACGCGGACGAGATCCGCCAGGCCATCTGCAAGAACACCGACGGGAAGTTCATCCTCGCGACCTTCGCCACCGACCGCGGCCAGCGCGAGTGGATCAACGACGCCAAGGACTACGGCGGCTACTACCTGGTCGGCCGCAAGTGGGTCGCCGTCGGCGACAACGGCGTCGTCAAGGCGCTGCGCGGCACGCTCGGCGGTGATGTGGAGATCGGGACCGACCACCACGCGCACAGCGGCTGACGGCCGCGGCACAGCACACGGAAGCGGGCGGTGGGAAATTCCCACCGCCCGCTCGCGCTACCGGTTCGTCACTGGCACTGACGCCCGGTGTTGATGCAGTTGGCGATCCCGTTGGCCAGGCCGCGGGTCGTGACGCTGATGAAGTCGTCGTGGTCGGTGGCCGGCTTGTGGAGCTGCTCCGGGAAGCCGTCGACCGCGTAGGCGTTCTTCACCTGGCCGTTCTGGAGGGTCGGCGGGTTGATGTTGTACACCAGCCGCATCGTCAGCTGCGGGATCGCCTTGAAGCCGTTCCCGCAGACGCCGCTCGCCGGATCGGCGAAGGCCACGTGCGTGCGGTGGTTGGCGCTGTCGATGTTCTGCCCGTCCCAGCAGCTCTGGAAGGCGAACGTACGCACGACCTTGCTGCCCTGCGGGCAGATCGGGTACTGCGTCGTCAGCTGGACCTTGTTCTCGAAGCCGGTGCAGCTCCAGTGCGCGTTGGCGTTGGCCAGACCGTTGGTGGTGGTCTTGGCGTCACCGGTGATGATGCGCAGGAACTGCGGCATCGCGACGACCTTGCCCGCCGGGCTGCCCACGTACTTGATCTGGGCCTGCACCGGCGTCAGGATCTTGCCGACGTTGCCTTCCTTGCCACCGCCGTCCGCGTTCTGGTCGAAGTCCTGGCTGCCGTCCTGGACGCGGACCACGGGCCAGTAGTAGGCCGACAGGTCGTTCCTGTTCTGGCAGCTGGTGCCGCCCTGCAGGAACGTCTGGTTGCTGGAGAACGCGTTGACCTTCTGGTTGCCGACGTAGTCGTGCAGGTGGTGCGCGCCGTTGGTCACGCCGGGCGCCACGATCACGTTGTCGGTGTTGTGGTTCTTGTTCGCGTTCACACCGCAGCGCGTGGTGAATGTACCCGTCGAGGCGTTGCGCAGCCGGCGCGGCTTGCCCTGGACGTTCGGCGCGACCTTCGTGATGTCCACGAAGTCGGCCGCGACCGGGCCGTTGCCCGCCTGTCCGCCGACGTTCTGCTGCTGCCCGGCGTTGCCCTGCTGCTGCCCGCCGTTCTGCTGCTGGCCACCGTTGTTCTGCTGCTGGCCACCGTCCTGCTGGCCACCGTCCTGCTGGCCACCGTCCTGCTGGCCACCGTTCTGCTGGCCACCGTTCTGCTGGCCACCGTCCTGCTGCCCCCCGGCGGTGGTCTGGTTGGCGGTCTGCGTCGTACAGGCGGCGAGCTGCTGCAGCGAGCTGTTGAAGGAACCGCCGACCCGCTGGATGTCCATCCTGATCCGGTCGATGGTCGAGGCCCGCTTGTCCTTGAGGGGGCCGACGATCGAGTTCTGCACGAAGCTCGGATCGTTCGCCTGCGCCTGCCGGGTGGAGGCGAGCCGGTTGTAGGCCTCGGTGATCTGCTTGTCGAGGTTCGCCAGCTCCATCGCCACGCCCTGTCGTGCGCGATAGGGCACGTTCGTCAGTTTCTGGCCGACGTCCGGGCAGGAGATCGTCGCGACCTGGGCCGTGGCGGCCTTGGTCGAGTTGCCTCCCCACGTCTGGTTGTTCGACTCGTGCGCCGAGGCGTAGAAGTTCGCCCAGATCAGCCCGCCCCCACCGAGCGCTAGGGCCGCCGATGCGGCTATGGCCTTGGTGGCCAGCGGCGTACGGCGTTTTCGTGTGTTGCGTCCCATGGAACTCCTCTGACTTCCTTGCGGGGCAGCATCGAGGCGCCCGACAGGAGTGAAGCGGCGTCCTTCCATACGGACGCCGCCCCAGAGGTGTTCAGCCGTCTCACGAAACATTCGCAGGAATACCCCGACCCCCCGCCTCAAATGCCCTCTGAGCAGCAGAAGTTGAGACCCGTATCAGAAGTCGCGGTCGAGGTGGGCAAGCACGGCCAGGACGCGGCGATTGTCATCGTCCGACACCTCCAGGCCCAGTTTGGTGAAGATGTTGGAGGTGTGCTTCGCGATGGCCCGTTCCGTCACCACCAGCTGGCCGGCGATCGCCGTGTTCGACCGGCCCTGCGCCATCAGCTCCAGGACCTCCAGCTCCCTGGGGGTCAGACGGGCGAGCGGCCGGTCGTCGGCCCGCCGCGACAGCAGCTGCTGGATCACCTGCGGGTCCATCGCCGTACCGCCCGCGGCGACCCGCTGTACGGCGTCCACGAACTGACCGGCGTCGAACACCCGGTCCTTCAGCAGATAGCCCACGCCGCCGCTGCCGTCGGCGAGCAGCTCGCGTGCGTACAGCTGCTCCACGTGCTGGGAGAGGACCAGCACCGGCAGCCCGGGGCGCTCCCGCCGGGCCTGCAGCGCGCACTGCAGACCCTCGTCGGTGTGCGTGGGCGGCAGCCGGACGTCGACCACGGCGACGTCCGGCCGCAACTCGGCGAGCGCACGGGTGAGTTCGGGGCCGGACTCGACGGCCGCCGCGATCTCGAAGTCGTAGGCCTCCAGCAGCCGGACCAGTCCGTCGCGCAGCAGGAACAGGTCTTCGGCTAGGACAACGCGCACGGAATCTCCATGGTCACCAGGGTGGGACCGCCCGCGGGGCTGCTGACGGCCAGCACGCCGTCGAATGTACCCAGCCGCCGCTCGATCCCGGCGAGTCCGGACCCCGCACCGACGACGGCGCCGCCCTTGCCGTTGTCGGTGACCGTGATCCGCAGCATGCCCCCGGCGTGGTGCAGGTCCACCCAGACCCGCTGCGCGCCGGAGTGCTTGGCGGCGTTGGTGAGGACCTCGCTGACCGCGAAGTAGGCGGCCGACTCGACCGGTGCGTCCGTACGGCCGGGCAGCTCCACGTTCACCTCGCTGGGCAGCGGAAGCCGCAGTGCGAGGGCCCGTACCGCGTCCCCGAGCCCGCGCTCGGCCAGCACCGGCGGATGGATGCCGCGGACCAGGTCGCGCAGCTCCTCCAGGGCGGCGGCGGAGTTCTGGCGGGCCTGGGCGAGCAGCTTGCGCGCCTTGGCCGGATTCTTCTCCAGCAGCGCCTCGACGGTGCCGAGGTCCATGCCCATGGCGACCAGCCGGGCCTGCGCCCCGTCGTGCAGATCCCGTTCGATGCGGCGCAGCTCGGCCGCGGAGGTGTCCACGGCGTCCCGACGGGTCTCGGTCAGCACCCGCACCCGCTCGGTGAGTTCGGCCTGGCTCGGGGCGAGGACGGCGCGGGTGAGGCGGAAGTGGGCGCTCAGCAGGGAGGGCGTGAACCGGAGGGAGGCCACGAGGAGCACGGCGGCCACGGCGGCGGCGGCGAACGCGGTCGCGCCGCCGCCGACGGGCACGAAGGCGTACCAGTAGGGGCCGCCCCCGGCCTTCGCCAGCACCCGCCACAGCCCGGCCGCCACCGCGAACCCCTCCAGCGGATAGAACACCAGCACGGCAGGCAGCAGGGCGGTGACGAACCCGGCCGTCATGTCGACCGGCAGCCACCTCAGGTCCCGCCAGGTCGCGGGGTCCCCGAGCATCAGGACGGTGCGCGTCCAGGGGTTGGCGTCCTCGGGCACCGGCCGGTACGTCTCCGGGATGCGCACCCCGCTCCACTCGGCCGCCAGGACCCGCCGCCAGCCGGCGAAGGTACGCACACCGGTCAGGACCCAGGGCGTCGTGAAGATGCCGACACCACAGGGGACGAGCGCGACGGACACGGCCGCCAGGGTGAAGCAGAGGACGGCCAGCGGCAGCGAGACCACGGCCAGCACGAACCCCCGCCCGGCGGCCCGCAGCACGTCCGGGACCCGGGTGCGCAGGCCGTCGTCCTTCGTGTCGGTGTTCATGACGTCAGTCTGGCGGCCCCGGTGCCGGAGGTCACTCGGCCGGACCCCCCTTCAGGAGGTGGTGCCGGCTACACCTCCGGTACCGGCCAGCACCTTCGCCTCCACTTCCGGGTCCAGGCCCGGGGCGACGCGGTCCGGCCGCTGCGGGGCCCGGCCGCCGATGTCCGTCAGCCACCGCCAGGTGTCGGCGACGGTCTCGGCGGCCGGCCGGCACACCAGCCCCGTGGCGAGCGCCCGGGACACGTCCCCCCGGTGCGCGGGGGCGTACATCTCGCCCTCCGGCGGCACCCACACCGGCAGCTGGGTCCACGGCTCGATCCCGGCGGCCAGGATCACGTCCGGCCCGGTCCAGCGCAGCTCCGCGTCCGCGCCGGTGACCTGGACGCACAGCCGCAGCAGCTCGCCCATGGTGGTGTGACCGGGCGGGCTCACCAGGTCGTACGGCCCGCCCAAGTCCTGCTCCACGGCGCCCAGAAGCCACTCGGCCAGGTCCCGGGCGTCGATGTACTGGAGCGGCAGTTCCCGGGGTCCCGGTGCCAGGACCGGGCCGCCGCGGGCGATCCGGGTCAGCCACCAGGGCAGCCGGCCGATGTTCTCGTACGGGCCGAGGATCAGCCCCGCCCGGACCAGCAGCGAGGCCTCGGCGCCGAAGGCCTCGACGGCGGCCAGCTCGCCGCCCCGCTTGTCCTTCGCGTAGTCCGTCGCCCCGGCGTCGGCGGCGGCACCCTCGACCAGCGGCCCGCCCTCGGCCGCCCCGCCCACCGAGGGCCAGGGCCAGGCGTACACGGACCGGCTGGACACGTACGCGTACCGGCCGGCACGGCCCCGCAGCAGCCGTGCCGTGTCCCGGACCGCGCGCGGCTCGGCCGACCAGGTGTCGACCACGGCGTCCCAGGTGCCGTCGTCCGCGGCGAGAGCGGCCAGACCGTCGGGGGCGGTGCGGTCGCCGTGCAGCGCCCGCACCCCCGCGGGAGGCCGGTGCCGGCCACGGTTGAAGACGGTCACCTCCCAGCCGCGGCCGAGCGCGGCCTCCACGACGGCCCGTCCCACGAACTCCGTACCGCCCAGCACAAGAAGTCTCATACCGGTGAGCGTGCCCGGTCGCAGCCGTGGCGGGGAAGGGCTGTCTGCCGAGGGCAGACAGCCCGGTCAGCGCCCGGTCGGCGGGGTGTACTTGTAGCCGACGCGGCGCACCGTCTGGATCGTCTGGCGGTGCTGGGCGCCCAGCTTGCGTCGCAGCCGGGCGATGTGGACGTCGACGGTGCGGCCGTCGCCGACGTGGCCGTACCCCCACACCGTGGTGACCAGCTGGTCGCGGGTGTGCACCCGGTGCGGATGCGCCACGAGGTGGGCGAGCAGCTCGAACTCCAGGTAGGTGAGGTCGAGTGCACGGCCGTCGACGCTCGCGGTGCGCTGCCCGGAGTCGATCCGCACGAGCGGGTCGCCGCCCGCCTCGCCGCCTGCCCCGGCGGCCGTCCCGGCGGCCGTCCCCGGCTCGTCCGGCACGGGGACCGGCAGGAACGGGGGCCGCTGGTCGGCCGGGACCAGCACCAGGTAGCCGACCATGGGCGGTTGTCCGGGGAGGGTGGGCAGGGTGTGCTGCGGCGCGGGCAGCCAGGTGGCGCCCGGCGGCAGGAAGTCCGCGACGTCCACGACCTCGTCCCGGTCGACGGCTCGCAGCCGGTGCCGGGCGCCGTTCGGGGAGGGGACGGTGAGGGCGGCGGTGGAGAGAGGACGAGTGGTCGCCATGACAGGTCAGCTCTTTCGCGCGAGGAGTTCGTCGGGCAGGACGGCGGCCGCGATTCGTGGTCGGGCGTGCCGGGGGACGTTCGTCGTTTCGCGCTGGCCGAAGGCCGGGGTGTACGGCTTTAGAGGGCCCGCGCGTTCACCGCGCGGCAACACACCCGGTCGAAGTCGTGGTGCTGACGGGAAGGCCAGAACGGCTCGAGGTCATGGCGACCCGTCGCGGTGTGGTTCTGGAAGCTGGCCATGGGGCCATTGAAGCAGACACCGGCGCCGGGCAGCAGCCTTCTCTCACTGCTTGGACGCGTCCTTGGCGCGAAGTCGACGCTGCCCGTGCTCCGTTGCGGCCGATCCGCCCCTGATCAGCGGCTTCCGGCCGGTCGACGGGTCCGGTACGTCGTCTCGGCATGCGGACAGGGCACCGGCTCGCGGACGTCCGGGTCCGCGGATTCCCGTGCCCGCAGCAGCTCCGGGGTGTCGGCCGGTCCGTACGCGCGCAGCAGCTCCGGGGTGTCGGCCGGTCCGTACGCCCCCAGCAGCTCCGGGACGTCGTGGGCCGGTCCGCACGCGTGCGAGAGCCGCCCCCGGTCGCTCTCCATGCCGGCGCACGATAGGCAAAAATAGGGGCGCCCGCCGAGTCGGCGGGCGCCCCTTCGGGAAGCGGGACGGATCAGGCCTGGCCGGCCTTCTCCAGGGCGGAGCAGCAGGTGTCCACCAGCAGGCGGGTCACCACGTACGGGTCGACGTTGGCGTTCGGACGGCGGTCCTCGATGTACCCCTTGCCGTCCTTCTCCACCTGCCACGGGATGCGGACCGAGGCGCCGCGGTCGGAGACGCCGTAGGTGAACTCGTCCCACGGGGCGGTCTCGTGCAGGCCCGTCAGGCGCTCGTCGATGCCGGCGCCGTAGTTCTTGACGTGGTCGAGCGGCTTGGAACCCTCGCCGAGCGACTCGCAGGCGGTGATGATCGCGGCGTACCCGTCAGATCCTTCACGCATCGCCCGGGTGGAGAAGTTGGTGTGCGCACCCGCGCCGTTCCAGTCGCCCTTGACCGGCTTCGGGTCGAGGGTCGCGGAGATGCCGAAGTCCTCGGCGGTGCGGTACAGGAGCCAGCGGGCCACCCACAGCTGGTCGGAGACCTCCAGCGGGGCGAGCGGGCCGACCTGGAACTCCCACTGGCCGGGCATGACCTCGGCGTTGATGCCGGAGATGCCGAGACCGGCCTTCAGGCAGTTCTCCAGGTGGGCCTCGACGATCTCGCGGCCGAAGATCTCGTCGGCGCCGACACCGCAGTAGTAGCCGCCCTGCGGGGCCGGGAAGCCGTTCTCGGGGAAGCCCAGCGGGCGGGCGCCGTCGAAGAAGGTGTACTCCTGCTCGATGCCGAAGATCGGCTCCTGCGCGGCGAACCGCTCGGCGACCTCGGCCAGCGCGGCACGCGTGTTGGACCGGTGCGGGGTCATGTCGATGTCGAGGACCTCGCACAGCACCAGGATGTCGTCGCCGCCGCGGATCGGGTCCGGGCAGGTGAAGACCGGCTTGAGCACGCGGTCCGAGGAGTGGCCCTCGGCCTGGTTGGTGGAGGACCCGTCGAAGCCCCAGACCGGCAGCGTGTCCAGACCGGCGAAGGCACCCGTGACGATCTTCGTCTTGGAACGGAGCTTGGCCGTCGGCGCGGTGCCGTCGATCCAGATGTATTCGGCCTTGAAGGTCACGGGGACACGTCCTTCGGGGGGTGGGTCGGGCGCACTCGGTGCGGGTGCTGCGGCGCTGCGGCACCGGGGCGCCGCGTCGAACTGCCCGGCAGCCTGTCAACAGGCGGTTTCTTGGTCATTGCTCGTCTGTGAACCCCGTGTTACCTGGCGGTTCTGTGCTCCGACTCACATGGCGAAGAGGCGGCGGCCCGGGTATGGGAGGTGGCCGTGTCCCGTCCCGGGGCTCACTCGCGCCCCGCAACGGCCTGCCGTACCCCGCCGAGGAAGCCCCGGCCGCCGACCGCCACCCCCGCACGGTCGCCGCCCCGGCCGTCCGGCCGGACGCCCTCCTGGACGCCCTCGGCGGGGACCCCTCCCGCCGCACCGGACCCGGGAGCGGGGGAGGCTCTCCTGGAACCCGGCCGACTCACCCTCCGGGAGCCGGCCGCGGTATTCCCGTCCGCAAAGCCGGTGCCGGGCCCGCGCCCGGCACCGGAGGCGCTGCGCGCCCTCGGTGTGCCGGTCCTGCTGCCCGTGGCCGCGAACAGCAGGACCGTCCCCCGCTCCGGACCTCGCCCGAGCGGGGGGACCTCATCCCCTGTGAGGCGGCGGCCCGGGCCGCGGCGATGCCGCGGCACGTGCGGACCGGCGTACTGCCGGACGTCTCGCACCACGCGCCGCCGCAGTCGGCACTCGACCCGGCCCGCCGCCTCACCGGCTTCCGGCCGGCCTCCTGAGCCTCACCCCACCTTCTCGATCACCGCGCGGCGGATGAGGAACTTGCCCGGCTCCCGGACCTGTTCGAAGGCCGCGTTGTTGAGCAGGACGCAGCTGCCGGAGACCGAGGTGACCTTCACCGTGGTGGACTTGTTGTTGTCCAGGTTGGTGACCTTCAGGGTCGTCCCCGCCGGGAACTGGCTGCTGGACGCCGCCGGGGCACCGCCCTCGCCGGAGAGCGTGACGGTCGAGCCCTTGCAGACCTGCTGGCCGGAGGCCACGGCTCCACCGGCGCCGCCGGCCCCCGCGGCACCGCTCTGCTGACCTGCCTGCTGGCCGCTGCCCTGCTGACCTGCTTGCTGGCCGTTGCCCTGCTGGCCCGCCTGCTGGCCGTTGCCGTTCTGCGCCGCCTGGGAGCCCTGAGCCGACTCCCCAACCGTGCAGCCGGACGCCTTCTGCTGGACCTCGATCTGTTTGATGACCGCCTCGCGGTTGGCGATCCGGGCCGCCGACTGTGCGTCCGGGTGCGCCTTCTGGTCCGCGATGAACTTGTCGTTGTTGCCGTGGGCCGTGGCCAGCCCCTGGCAGACGGTCGAGTCCCCGGCGGACAGGGTCCTGGCGTTCTGCGGGCTCTGCGCGGCGTTCGAGGTGGACGCCAGAGCGAAGGCTCCGCCGCCCGCCACCGCCGCGGCACTGACGAGCAGCGCGAGCTTCTTCTTGGTGCTGAGAGTTCTCCTGCGCGACATCACGCGCCTCCTGAAGAGGTAGGGGAGCGTACGCCGCTATGTACGAGATGCCGAACAGGGTTACTCAGCAGTTGCACAAGTTATCGAAGTAACCTGCGTCACAGCCGAGTTGAGCGCGGTTCAGCTCTTGCTCCGGGACAGCGCCTCCCGTACGGCTTCGTCCGTGCGCGCCACCAGGGCGGTTCCGTCGTCGGCGGTGATGATCGGGCGCTGGATGAGCTTGGGGTGCTCGGCGAGGGCCCGGATCCACCGGGCCCGCGAAGCCTCGTCCCGCGCCCAGTCCTTGAGTCCCAGCTCCTTGGCCACGGCCTCCTGGGTGCGGGTGATGTCCCACGGCTCGAGGCCGAGCCGTTCGAGCACGGCCCCGATCTCGTCCTCGCCCGGCACGTCCTCGAGGTAGCGGCGGACGGTGTAGCCGGCCCCCTCGGCATCGAGCAGGCCGATCGCGCTGCGGCACTTGGAGCAGGCCGGATTGATCCAGATTTCCATGCGGCCCACAGTAGCGAGACGCGCGCCACGGCCTTGGCCGCGGCAGCGGTGATGGCCGCCCGTGCCGGTCACGGTCACGGCCGCCCATGCCGGTCACGGCCGCCGACGGCGGTCACGGTCACGGCCACGACCGCCGAAGGCGATCGCGGTCGCGGCAGCGGTTGCGGCCGTCGGCGGCGGCCCGGGGCGGACGCCTTCCCCGATGGGTCTGTTCGAATTTCTGGACGCCTCACCCGCCTCACCCGGAACCTGGGTGACAAGGCGTCAATGTGCCTGCTCACCTGGAGCTTTGTCGGGCTTCGCGACCTCCCTGAATGTCAGTGCCGGCCAGTAGAATGGAGGCAGTGTTCGAGGGTTTCGCCGGACGTTCCGGTGGATGCCCTGACCGCGACAGGAGGATGCCCGTGCCCGCTGCCGCTCTGCAGTCCAAGCCGTTGCCCACCCAGTCCACCGCCAAGCGCTCCGTTCTGCTCGACTCGCCCTATACGCCGATGGAGAAGCGTCCGCTGCCGGCCGGGCGGCCCCGCGAGTGGTACGTCACGCACAACCGGCGCCTGAAGGCCATGCGTCTGGCCATCGCCCTGCTCGACTGCGGCGTCTACCTGCCCGACCACGCCCGCAACGAGACGATCCGCAGCACGGCGGAGCGGATCGGTGTGCACCCGCCGTCGGACACGACGTGCCACATGGTGCGGGCGTTCATGCGTTACAGCCGGTGAGACCGGTGCCGGGTGTCCCGTGCCGACGCGGGGCACCCGGTGCGTCACACCGACAGTTCACGCTCCAGGGGGGTCCGGAAGCGCGGCGTGACCTTCGTGGTCCCCAGCCACCCCCGCAACCGCTCCGCCTCCGCCGCGACCGCGGCCTCGGCCTCGCGGCCCGCGTCCTTCCCGGTGATCCGCCAGACGATCTCGCCGTTCGCGCGCTGGGCCCAGCCGCCCACCACCCGCCCGTTCCACCACACCGTCGGTCCCACGTTGCCGCTGCGGTCGAAGAGGTCCGGGCGCAGTTCCGGGGCGAGGTACCAGTCGCGCTGCTGCCAGGCCATGGCCGTCGGGTCCAGGGCGGGAAGCAGGGCCGCCCAGGGTTCGCCGGGGGCCTTCACCGGGTCCAGGTCACCGTCGGCGACATGGCCCGTCCCCTCGTCCAGGGTCACCTCCCGCGCGCCGATGGCGGAAAGGGCCCGGCGGACCTCCGTCACGCGCCAGCCCGTCCACCACTTCAGGTCCGCCTCCGTGGCCGGGCCGCACGCTCTGAGCCAGCTCTCCAGCAGGTCCGCCTGTGCCCGGGCGGTGTCCAGCTCCGGGTGCTGCGGTGCGGGTGCCCAGCGGAACCGGCTCGACGTCCAGGAGCCCAGCGGGCGGCCGCGGACCACCTTGCCCTCGACACCGAGGACGCGCAGCAGGCGGGAGGAGACCGTGTGCAGGCCCTCGTAGCTCTTGCCGGGCGCGTACACGAACTGCTCGCGCAGCCGGGGCTCGTCCGCCGTCAGCTCCGCCGCCGTCGCCTGGCCGCGCCGGTCCAGCGCGGCCAGCGTGGCCGCCTCGACCTCCGCCAGCCAGGCCGCGTCCGGGGCGCCCGCCCTGGCCATGTCCTTGAGCAGCGAGGCCCGTTCGCGGGCGGCCACCGTGAGACCCGTGGAGGCGTGGACGACCGCCGTCAGCTCCGTCGGGAACACGAACACCGTGTGACGCATACCGTGCATCCGCACGAGCGAGCGGTCCTCGTACAGGGCCCGTTCCGTCTCCGGGACCGCCTTCGCCGGGTCGGTCAGCCGCGCCGCCACCGCCAGGTACACCGTCGCCGGGTCCGTGCCGTGCAGCGCCACCAGGGAGGCGGCGACCTCCTCGGGAGCCGCCGCCCGCGCCCCACCCGCGAGCCGGTGCCGCAGGGCCAGTCTGGCCCTGCGCTCCGCCGTGCCGATGTGCCGCTGCCCTCCGCCGCTCATGCCGGCCTCCCCGTCGCTCCCACGATGTCCTTTCCCGCATGGTCGCCGATGCCACTGACAGTCGGCCTGTTCACCCGTTCGTCCCTGTTCCGGGTGCGACGGCCCGCCCGTGCGGACTTCACTGCGATCAGGAGGTGACGGCAGACGCGGGGAACCGCAGGAAGGGGCCGCCGTATGAGCACGACAAGAGACCGCCGTGTGAGCGCGGCCGAGGACCGCTTGCAGCATGGCACCCCCGAGCACCGTGCCCGGCTCGGCAGGGAAGCCCGCAAGAAGGTCCCCCGCTCCGCGCACGCCCCGTGGATCCCGTCCGCCGACAGGC
Organism: Streptomyces sp. NPDC107581; assembly: GCF_055657175.1. Classification (NCBI taxonomy): domain Bacteria; kingdom Bacillati; phylum Actinomycetota; class Actinomycetes; order Kitasatosporales; family Streptomycetaceae; genus Streptomyces; species Streptomyces sp. NPDC107581. The sequence continues at coordinate 542,712 of NZ_JBVKBH010000006.1, read as the reverse complement.
CCGACCCCGTCGCCGTGCTGGAGCGGCAGGGCCGTGACCGGCTCCCCGAGCTGCTGCCGATCCGGTACGGGCGGATGGCCGCCTCGCCGCTGGCCTTCCTGCGCGGCGCGAGCGCGGTGATGGCCGCCGACCTCGCCGGCCGGCCGCACACCGGGCTCATGGTGCAGCTGTGCGGCGACGCCCACCTGCTCAACTTCGGGCTCTACGCCTCCCCGGAACGCTCCCTGCTCTTCGACCTCAACGACTTCGACGAGACGTTCCCGGGGCCCTTCGAGTGGGACGTCAAACGGCTAGCCGCCAGTGTGGCCGTGGCCGCCCGGGAGAACGGCCACAGTGGTGCCCGCACGCGGGCCGCGGCCCAGGCGGCCGTCACCGGCTACCGCACCGGCATGCGGCGGCTGGCCGGGCTCGGGGAGCTGGCCGTCTGGTACGAGCAGGTCGACGCCGACCGTCTGCTGCCCTTCGTCCGCTCCGTGCGCCGCCGGCGCCGCCTGGAGTCCACCCTCACCCGGGCCCGCCGCCGCACCAGCCTCCAGGCCCTCGGCAAGCTGACGGAGCTGGTCGAAGGGCAGCGCCGGATCGTGCACGACCCCCCGCTCCTCGAACCGGCCGGCGCCCCGGACATGGCCTCGCTGCGCAAGATATTCAGCGACTACCGCTCCACCCTCCCCGAGGAGCGCCGCCACCTCCTGGACCGGTACCGGTTCGTGGACGCCGCCCGCAAGATCGTCGGCGTCGGCAGCGTCGGCCTGCGCTGCTTCATCGTGCTGCTCGCCGGGCGGGACGCCGACGACGCCCTGTTCCTGCAGATCAAGGAGGCACGGGCCTCGGTCCTGGAGGAGTACCTGCCGAGCGGGCCGTACATCCACTCCGGTCAGCGGGTGGTCGCCGGGCAGCGGCTGCTGCAGTCCGCCTCCGACATCTTCCTCGGCTGGATGAGCGGGCCGCAGGGCCGTGCCTTCTACTGGCGCCAGCTGCGCGACATGAAGGGCTCCGCCGAGGTCGCCGGCATGGATCCGGACGGCCTGCTCGCCTACGCCCGGCTGTGCGGCACCACCCTGGCCCGGGCCCACGCCCGCTCCGGCGACCGCATCGCCATCGCCGCCTACCTCGGTGCCGCCGACACCTTCGACCGTTCCGTCGCCGACTTCGCCCTGGCCTACTGCGACCGGACCACGGCCGACCACCACACCCTCGGCGCGGCCATCGCGGCGGGGGTGGTGACCGCGGAGCCGGGCGTCTGAGACCGGTGCAGCAGCTCAGCAGTATCGTTCCAGCAGCCCGCGCACATACGTCTCCAGCCGCTCGCCCAGCAGCTCCGCCGTCAGATCCGTACGCCCCAGCTCACGCCACGGTCCGGCCAGCTTCTCCGCGTCGGGGACGTAGGCCAGGGTGTCGAGCAGCCGCCAGTAGAGGTGGTCGGGGCCGTCCGCGAGCCCGTGGCCGCCGTTCTCCTCGTACCGGTCCCGGAAGGCGAGTCCGTGCGTGGGCCCGTGCAGCAGGGCCAGCGCCGTCGCGCAGTGGGCCACGTCGAGGTCGGCGGGGCCCCACGAGGTCTCCACCCAGTCCACGACGCCGCTCACCCGCAGGCCGTCCCCGGCCCCGGTGAACAGCACGTTCCCGGGGTGGTAGTCCCGGTGCAGGAACCGGCCGCGGTACGGCGGCGGGTCGCGGCGCAGCACGTCCACCGCCCGCTCCCACATCCCGCCCGCCGGAGTGCGCACCCGCTCCGGCGAGGTCCACGCCTCGTAGGTGCGCGGACGCTCCTGCGGCAGGACCGCGTGGATCCGGACCAGCTGGGCGGCGAGCAGGTCCGCCCGCCGCTCCAGGGCCTCCCGGTCCTCCTCGTCCACCCGCACCAGACCCGGCAGCCGGGTCATCAGCAGCGAGGGATGGTCGCAGTGTTCACCGTGCGGGTCCACGGCGACCAGGGCCGGGGCCGGGATGCCCTCCTGACCCGCGAGCAGGCCGAGGACGGCCGCCTCCCGGCCGAGCAGGCCCGGTGCGTGCCGCCGGAAGAACGGCCGCACGAAGGTGCGCAGCACCAGCTCCTCCCCGTCGTCCAGGGTGAGCCCGCGCATCTGCGCGGACCAGCCCCCCGGCAGCGGCCGGCGGCCGGCGACCGTACGGCCCTGCGGGAGCTGCCCGGCCACCCAGCTCCGGGTCGCCGTCCAGCCCCCGTCCGCCAGCCCGCTCAGCAGTGCGGCGGCGAACTCCCGCCGGTCCTCCGCGTGATCGCGGAACCACGTGCCCAACCGGTGCCCGGCGTCCGGGAGGTCGAAGCGGGTGTACTGGGAGCGGGCCGACAGCGCGTCCTGGACGGCCTCCGTCACCTCGGGCGGGACGACCGCGTCGGTGCCCGGCACCGCCAGCACCGACCGTCCCTCGTACGCCCGCAGCGCCTCCAGGGCGGGCGAGGCGCACCAGCTGCCGGAGGTACGGATGATCCCGCTGAACCTGCCCCGGCCGTCGCCGAAGGGCACGTCCCAGGCCTCGGGCGCGTACACGGCGGGTGCGCACAGGCCCACGGCCGCCACCCGCGGTCCGTAGTGGCGGACGAGGTCCGCCACCGTCTGGCCGCTCATGCTGAACCCCGCCAGGACCAGCGGATCGTGCTCCGGGGCATGAGCGCCGATCACCGCCACCGCCTGCTCGAACCGGCGCCGCAGGCTCAACTCCGGGAGTTCTCCGGTGCTTTCGCCGTGCCCGGAGAAGTCGAAGGCGAGGGCGTGGCAGCCGTGCGCGGCGAACTCGGCGAGCAGCGGGAGCAGCCGCTCCTTGCTGCCGTTTCCGGCGCCGTGCAGGAGGACGACGGTCGCCCGTCCGGGCGGACCCGCACTCACGACGCTGAGCCGTTCACCGTCGCAGGCGTACGTGACGGAGCCGTACTCGCAAGGAGGAGCAGGGAGTTCGCTCATGCCGGCCATTCACTCACACCGGCCGGGCCGCCCGGAAAACGGGGTGCACCCGCGGTAGCGGTCTCCCTACTCTGAACAAACGTCGCGAAGCCGACACGTACCCCCTCACCCACGCACGCCGCACACACCCCAGGGAGGTCCGTCATGGGTGGCATCGTCGTCGCCGGGACCGCCGTCCTGGTGATCCTCGGATTCGGCAACCACCTCTGGTGGCTCGCCGCCGTCGCACTCGTCCATCTGTACCTGAAGCACGGCCGGGGCTCGTCCGGCGAGGCGACCCCGCCCACCGGTCAGGGCGGCCCGCCCGCCTCGTACCGGGCCTACCGCGAGCGCCGGGACCAGCAGGCCAGGTGGGAGCGCCGCTACCGCCGCGAGCGTCCCTTCGAGGCCCGGCGTCAGGAGCGGGAGAAGCACAAGTGAGCCCGGGGGGCCTCCGGTCACAGGCCGGGAGCCCGGGGGTGCCGCCGGTCACAGGCCGGGGGCACCCCACACCGGGAACCATCGGCTCAGGTCCTGCTCGATCCTGAGGTCGTCGGCGAGCGTGGCCTTCACCTGCAACTCCAGCGAGCTGTCCCGGTGTTCGCCACCGCCGGGCAGCGGTGCGAAGGGGTAGAAGGTGCCGCGTTTGTAGAGGTAGACGAGGGCCAGCCGGCGGCCGCTGTCGTTCGCGAACGCGGCCAGGGAGCACAGCAGCTGCGGGCCGAAGCCGTTGGCCTCCATCGAGCTGTTCACCGCATGCAGGTCGTTGACCAGCTGGGGCAGCTGGTCGGGGGCCCGCCGCGAGACCAGCCAGGAGTAGCCGTAGTCGTCCTGGCTCAGTTCCACCGGGGGACCAGCGCGGTCGGCGTCCGCGTCGAGCAGCGCCTGGACCTCCCGGTGGGTCTGTTCGAAGGCCGCGCCCTCGACCGTGGCGAAACACACCGCACCGCTGCCGGTCGGTGTGAACCCGGCCGCCGCCTGGAGCGTCACGGCCGCCGACGGCAGCGCGAACAGCTGGTCCAGGTCGGGCGCCACGGGCTTCGTGCGGCCCAGCAGGATGTCCAGCAGCCCCAAGGTTCAGCCCGCCTTCCGCAGTGCCGCACTCGGCTCCCCGTGAGTCATCGCCCGCTCAGTCCGCCCTGCCCGGCGCGGCCGCCTCGCCCAGCTCCGCGGAGATCCGGCCCAGCTGGTCCAGCCGCTGCTCCAGGGTCGGGTGGGTGGAGAAGAACCGCTCGATGCCGGGCTCCTTGCCGGTCGCGGGGGTGAAGTAGAAGGCGTTGAAGGCCTGGGCCGTGCGCAGGTCCTTGGTCGGGATCCGGGCGATGTCCCCGGAGACCTTGGTGAGCGCCGACGCCAGCGCCGAGGGCCGGCCGGTCAGATGCGCGGCAGCCCGGTCGGCCGCCAGCTCCCGGTACCGGGACAGGGCCCGGATCAGCAGGAAGCTGAGCGCGTACACGGCCGCCGAGACCCCCATCACGGCGGCGAACACGACGGCGGTGTTCTGGTCCCTGCGGCCCCCGCCGAAGAGCTGTGAGTAGAAGGCGAACCGCACGATCAGTCCGGCGATCACCCCGAGGAACGAGGCGATCGTGATCACGGCGACGTCCTTGTGCGCCACGTGCGACAGCTCGTGCGCGAGCACACCCTCCAGCTCGGCGGGCTCCAGGCGCCGCAGCAGCCCTGTGGTCACGCAGACCACGGCGTGATCGGGGTTGCGTCCGGTGGCGAACGCGTTCGGCATGTCCATCTCGGACACGGCGACCACCGGCTTCGGCATGTCGGCGATCGCACACAGCCGGTCGACCACCGCGTGCAGCTGGGGATACTCCTCCCGCTCCACGACCCGCCCGTGCATGGCGAACATCGCGATCCGGTCGGAGAACCAGAACTGGGCCACGAACATCGCGCCGACCAGGACGACGACGAGCAGCCAGGACTTCAGCAACACGATCAACACGGCGACGAACGCCACGTACAGCAGTCCGAGCAGGAACATCGTGACCGTCATCCGTACGGTCAGCCGCCGATCGCTCCTAAAGCGGCTCTGCATCTGCATCACCCCGCAGTCACGCACTCGTCCCGCTGTCCAGTGTGCACCTGCGGATCGCCATAAGGAGGTCGCGCGCAGACCTAGGGGCAGCAAAGGCTTCCTATGAACCGGGGCGCCTCAGTCCGCGCCCAGAAGGCACCGGGCCCGTGCGAGCAGCTCCGCGGCCTCGGGCTCCGTCCGGCTCCGCACGCCCCACCGCAGGGCCCGCCGCACGACCGGCTCGGCGCGGGTGCGCAGCCGGTCGTCCGCGTCGCCGAGCAGGGCCACCGCCGCCCGCAGCCGTACGAGCTCGCCGTGCGCGGCCAGCAGCCGGTACGCCGATACGCGTACCCACCGGGGCCGCCGCGGCGCCAGCCGCTCGCTCAGCCATGCCTCCGGCAGCGTTCCGGCCGAGGGGAGCAGGACGAGGGTGGCCTCGCGTACGACCCCGGGCGCCGGATCGTCCAGCAGCCGCCGCATCCGTGGCACGTCCGTCACGTCCAGCAGGCGCAGCCCGGCCACGGCCTTGGCCCGCACGGCCGGCGCCGGGTGGTCCAGCAGCGGCCACAGCAGGACGGAGTCCGCGCGGGTCCCGCACTCGGCGAGCCCGACGACGGCCCCCGGCGGAAGCTCCGGGTCGCCGGGGTCGGCGCACCGCCCGCGGTACCAGGGCAGCGGATCGGTCCCGTGCTGCCGTACGACATACCGGGCACAGGCCCGCACCAGCGCCGACCGGTCCGCCAGGAACCCGGCGGCCCGCTGCGGCCGCCCGAGCCGCCGCAGCGCGGTCACCCCGGCGGACCGGGCCCGCGGACTGCGGGCGCCGAGCAGCGCCTGAAGCACCTCCTCGGCGTCCTTCTCCGTCACGGCGGCCAGGGCGGCCTCGGCGCACCGGCTCTGGACGACGGCGTCGTCGTCCCGGGCGGCCGCGCGGGCCAGCTCGGCGCAGGAGAGGACCCCCTCCTCGATCGCCAGGCCGTATGCGAAACGGCGTACGGGGCGGTCGGGGGAGGAAAGGAGCGGGGCGAGCCATTCACCGGGGGCCTGCCGGAGCACGTCGCCGAGCAGGTCGAGGGCGTAGCCGCCCCGGTGGCGGTCGGCCAGGCGCCGGATCAGCGGGGCGAGCCGCGCGGCCGTCTCCGCGTCCATCGCCTCGGCGAGCCGCTTCCTCGCCCGGTCCCGCACCGGCTGCGCCCAGTCGGTGCAGCGCACGGCCACCAGCGGCAGCAGTGCCGGCAGCGCGGCGACCCGCCCCAGTGCCGTGTGCCGGATCCGGCCGTCCCGATGACACAGGGCGAGCGCGAGCTGTGCCTCGGTGAGCGGGCCCTCGCCGCGCAGCACGGCGGTCAGCGAGCGCCCGCCGTCCGTCTCGTCCCAGGCGGGACCGGCGTACGGCGGGAAGGACCACCCCTGGCTCCGCACGCCCTCGTCCAGCGCGAGCCAGGCCGCCGGATCGCCGGTGTCCAGCACGTCCCGCAGCGCGGCACCCGCGGCCAGCCGCCGCGCGGCCTCCGCCCCGCTCCCGATCTCCTCCTGCACCCGTCGTCCCCCTAGTACGGGGAGCGCATCTGCGCGTACCCGAGCAGGACTATCACCGCGGCCACACAGCCGAGCACCACGACCGTCGACACCCATGACGAGCGCCGCGGGGCCGCCCGCTCCGGGTCGGCACGGAAGGGCGCCGGGTCCGGGGGGTTCTCCTTCCAGCGGGCGGCCAGCATCCGGGCCCGTGCCGAGGGCTCCTTGTGTTCGGCGGAATTCGCCCACTTGTGATCGAACTCGTACTTCCAGTCGTCCTGTTCGGCCATCCCCGTTCAACCTCTCTCGTCGGACAGAACCAGGAGGATGATCCCCCGAAAGTAGGAAGCATGGGAAGCGCAGAAGGTTGCGCAGAAGGTTGCACGGACGGCCGCGGCTTCCCGGCTGATCTCGTCAGGATGCTGGGTGGTCGCCGGGCGGCTAGCATCTACAGATGAGAGCCGCGCCGCAGGGTGCGCCGGACGTGCGCAATCCCCGTATCGCAGGGGACTGAGAGCCCTGTTTCCTCTACCCGGGCGGCAACACCTACGACCACGCCGGACATCGCTCCGGGATCGTGGCCATCCGTCTCGTGCCTCGAAGCCGAACGCACGAGGGGGTGGAAGGAGGGCAGATCAATGAATGCACATCGTGCGAGGCGTCTTGCCGCTGCGTCCGCCATCGGCGTTCTGATGGCCGGCGGGGTGGCGATCGGCACCGCAGGTACCGCGTCGGCATCGACCCCGACCCAGGTCTCCACCAACCGAGGTTGCTACGGCCGCTTCTTCAACAACTGCTACGGCGGTTTCGGCTACGGCAACGGGTTCATCAACAACGGCTTCGGCTACGGGTTCGGCGGGTACGGCGGGTACGGCTACGGCAACAACCCGGTCGTGGTGGTCGTGGTGGGCTGACGGCCGCAGGAATCGGACACAGGCGAGGGCCGCCACCCGGAGACGATCCGGGTGGCGGCCCTCGCCGCTGGGCCGCACGGGGCGGACCGGTCGCATGCCGATCACACGTCACATGCCGACCACACGTCGAAGAAGTGACCCATCGGCCCAGCTGCCTCGGCACCCTCCGGGGATCGTTCCCCTGACCAGCGAAGACGCCATTGTTGCCCGTGTGTCGGGCAGTGCCTCGACGACGCTCCCGCTGTGCGTGGAATTCGCCACAATCTATACCGTTCATGAGCTATGACCATCAGAGTGGCATTTGGTGCCGGTTGCACGCCTTCGGTAACCAGCTCAGGGATTCAACGACCAGCGGCATGGGAGAAGCGTTTGATCACGGTACGTAAGCGACGCGTGGAACTGATGGCTACGGCCGGCGTACTCGGCGGCGTACTCGCACTCACCGTCCTCGGCGGCACCAGCAACGCCGCCACCGGCGGCGACGGCAACCCCGGGAACGACCCGAAAACGCAGACGCAGACGCAGGCGCAGACGGATCAGACGGGCGCCCAGGACGACGCTTCCGACGCCCGCATAGAGATCACGCCCGGGCAGGGTGCCTACAGCGTCGGGATCAACGGCCCCGTCAAGGTCACCGTCGGTGACGGCAAGCTCACCAAGGTGACCATGACCGCCGTCGCGACCGGCACCGAGGTTCCGGGCACCGTGTCCGCGGACGGCACGTCCTGGCAGCCGGACGGCCGGCTGGAGCGGGCCACCCGCTATCAGGTCGCCGCAGAGGCCGAGGACGCCAAGGGCCGCTCCGCCTCCGGGAACGCCACGATCACCACGGTCTCCCCGGCCAACGACTTCATCGGGCACCTCTCTCCCGAGGACGGCTCGACCGTCGGCGTGGGCATGCCGGTGACGGTCAACTTCTACAAGGCGATCAGCGACAAGGCCGCCGTGCAGTCGGAGATCCGGGTCAGCTCCAGCAGCGGCCAGCAGGTCGTCGGTCACTGGTTCAACGACAACCGCCTGGACTTCCGCCCCGAGGGCTACTGGAAGCCCGGCTCCACCGTCACCGTCGACCTCAACCGCGACGGCGTCCGGAAGACGGTCACGTTCAAGATCGGCCGGAGCCAGATCAGCACCGTCGACGCCAGGACGAAGCAGATGACCGTCGTCCGGAACGGCAAGACGATCAGGACCATCCCGATCTCGTCCGGCAGCCCCGAGCACCCGACGTACAACGGTCAGATGGTGATCTCCGAGAAGTTCCAGCAGACCCATATGAACGCCACGACCGTCGGTCTTACGGAGAAGGACGGCAAGCCCTCCTACGACATCAAGGCCGTTCCGCACGCCATGCGCCTGACCGACTCGGGCACGTTCATCCACGGCAACTACTGGGGTGCCGACTCGGTCTTCGGCAGTGCCAACACCAGCCACGGCTGCGTGGGCCTGAAGGACGTCAGGGGCGGCGGCGACGGCAGGCAGCCCGCCGCGTGGTTCTTCGACAACTCCATGATCGGTGACGTCGTGGTCGTCAAGAACTCCGGGGACAAGACCATGCTGGCCCCGGACAACGGCCTCAGCGACTGGAACATGCCGTGGAACGAGTGGGTCGCGGGCAGCGCGACCGGCTGACGCGTCGCCGGGCCCGTACGACCCCGAATCCCTTCCGCCGGGCGGCGGCCGACACCATGCCGGCCGCCGCCCGCGGCCGTTCAGTCGATGCAGAACTCGTTGCCCTCGATGTCCAGCATCGGGATGCACGAGTCATTGCCGTCGTACAGCGTCTGCACGTGAACCGCCCCGAGCGGGACCAGCCGCGCGCACTCGGCCTCAAGCGCGGCGAGGCGCTCTTCGCCCACGAGTCCGGTGCCGACCCGCACGTCGAGATGCACCCGGTTCTTGGCGGCCTTCCCCTCGGGGACGCGCTGGAAGTACAGACGCGGACCCACGCCCGACGGGTCGATGCAGGCGAACCATGCGTCCTGCTCCTCAGGTGGCTGTGAGCGCTTGAAATCGTCCCACGTGGCGAACCCCTCGGGCGGCGGCGGTACGACGTAACCCAGCACCTCGCACCAGAAACGGGCGAGGCGCTCAGGCTCTGCGCAGTCGAAGGTGACCTGGAACTTCTTGATCGACATCACCGGGCCACGGTAGGGGCGCGTGTTCTTCAGCGGAACCCCCAGGGTGCCGTCGCCGCGCGGGGCGAGCGCCTTGCAGGACGACGCGGCCCGGGCAGGCCCCGGAAGCCCCGGAGCCGGAAAAGCCGTCGGCCGGCTCTCCCGTGCGGGGAGAGCCGGCCGACGGCCCACAGACGGCCCAGGGGAGCGGAAGACCGCTCTGACCTGGGGCGATATCACACGTCGAAGTAGAGCTCGAACTCGTGCGGGTGCGGACGCAGCTGCAGCGGGGCGATCTCGTTCGTGCGCTTGAAGTCGATCCACGTCTCGATCAGGTCCGGGGTGAACACGTCGCCCTGGAGCAGGAACTCGTGGTCGGCCTCCAGCGAGTCGAGGACGGCCGGCAGCGACGTCGGGACCTGGGCCACGTTGGCGTGCTCCTCGGGAGCCAGCTCGTAGAGGTCCTTGTCGATCGGCTCGGCCGGCTCGATCTTGTTCTTGATGCCGTCCAGGCCCGCCAGAAGCAGGGCGGAGAAGGCCAGGTACGGGTTGCCGGAGGAGTCCGGGGCACGGAACTCGACGCGCTTGGCCTTCGGGTTGGAGCCGGTGATCGGGATGCGCATCGCGGCGGAGCGGTTGCGCTGCGAGTACACCAGGTTGATCGGCGCCTCGAAGCCCGGCACCAGACGGTGGTAGGAGTTCACCGTCGGGTTGGTGAAGGCCAGCAGCGACGGGGCGTGCTTGAGGATGCCGCCGATGTAGTAGCGGGCCATGTCCGACAGGCCCGCGTAGCCGGCCTCGTCGTAGAACAGCGGGTCGCCGTTGCTCCACAGCGACTGGTGCACGTGCATGCCCGAGCCGTTGTCACCGAAGATCGGCTTCGGCATGAAGGTCGCGGTCTTGCCGTTGCGCCAGGCCACGTTCTTCACGATGTACTTGAAGAGCTGGAGGTCGTCGGCGGCGGCGAGCAGCGTGTTGAACTTGTAGTTGATCTCCGCCTGGCCGGCGGTGCCCACCTCGTGGTGCTGGCGCTCGACCTTCAGGCCGTTCTTCTCCAGCTCCAGGGAGATCTCGGCGCGCAGGTCGGCGAAGTGGTCGACCGGCGGGACCGGGAAGTAGCCGCCCTTGTAGCGGACCTTGTAACCACGGTTGTCCTCCAGGGCGCCGGTGTTCCAGGCACCCGCCTCGGAGTCGATGTGGTAGAAGGACTCGTTCGCGCTGGTCGCGAAGCGGACGGAGTCGAAGACGTAGAACTCGGCCTCGGGACCGAAGTACGCGGTGTCCGCGATACCGGTCGAGGCGAGGTAGGCCTCCGCCTTCTTGGCCACGTTGCGCGGGTCACGGGAGTACTGCTCGCCCGTGATCGGGTCGTGGATGAAGAAGTTGATGTTGAGCGTCTTGTCCCGGCGGAACGGGTCCACCCGGGCCGTGGACAGGTCGGCGCGCAGCGCCATGTCGGACTCGTGGATGGCCTGGAAACCACGGATCGACGACCCGTCGAAGGCCAGCTCCTCGTCCGGGTCGAACGCCTCAACGGGCACCGTGAAGTGCTGCATGACGCCCGGCAGGTCGCAGAAGCGGACGTCGATGAACTTGACGTCCTCGTCCGCGATGAACTTCTTGGCCTCGTCGGCGTTCTGGAACATCCAGCTCCTCCTACTCCCGACCGTCCTCGCCGGGGTGGTAGATCGTTCGTGCGGCCAGTGCGGTGGCACACGCTGGTCTCGACCCTAGGGACGGGTGATTTCTCGGGCGTGACCCGTTTGTTTCGCAGAAGTTAACCGGCCACTGTTCCACCGTAGCCCCGACACACCCCTCCGCGCTGCGACCGGATCCGGGCGCAGTACCGTGTTCGGGTGGACAACAGGCAAGCAATCGGATCGTGGCTGTCCGGGCCGCGCGCGGCCATGGAAGAAGCCGGTGCCGACTTCGGATACCGGGGCGAGCAGCTCGGCCTCCCGGAGGAGGGCCCGAACTCGATCGCCCGGCCCGGCAGGCGGCTCGGGGCGCTGGCCGTGGACTGGGGGCTGTGCGTGCTGATCGCATACGGCCTGATCACGCACGGCTACACCCCCGCCACCAGCAACTGGGCGCTGCTCGTCTTCTTCGTGATGAGCGCCCTGACGGTCGGCACGATCGGCTTCACGCCCGGCAAGCGCCTGTTCGGCATCCGGGTCGTGGCCCTGGAGACCGGCACGGTCAAGCCGCTGCTTTCCCTGCTGCGCACGGTCCTGCTGTGCCTCGCGATCCCCGCGCTGGTCTGGGACCGGGACGGCCGCGGCCTGCACGACCGGATCGCGAAGACCGTCGAGGTGCGCGTCTGATCTCCCGCTTTCCGACACCGACACGGGCCGGCCCCGGAACCCGCGGGTTCCGGGGCCGGCCCGTGTGAGAAAAGAAGCGGTGGGGGTCAGCGCGCCTTCGGGCCGCCGCCCTTCGGCATCCGCATGCCCTTCGGCATCGGTCCCTTGGGCAGCGGCATGTTGCTCATCAGGTCGCCCATGGCGCGCAGCCGGTCGTTGGTGGTGGTCACCTGGGGGCCGGTGAGCACGCGCGGGAGCTTCAGCATGGTCGTGCGCAGCTTCTTCAGCTCGACCTGGCCCTCGCCGGTGCCGACGATCACATCGTGCACGGGCACGTCCGCCACGATGCGGTTCATCTTCTTCTTCTCGGCGGCCAGCAGGGTCTTCACCCGGTTCGGGTTGCCCTCCGCGACCAGCACGATGCCGGCCTTGCCGACGGCCCGGTGCACCACGTCCTGGCTGCGGTTCATCGCCACCGCGGGGGTGGTCGTCCAGCCCCGGCCGATGTTGTCCAGAACGGCCGCTGCGGCGCCCGGCTGGCCCTCCATCTGCCCGAAGGCCGCCCGCTCGGCCCGGCGTCCGAACACGATCGCCGCCGCGAGAAGGCCGAGGAACAGGCCCAGGATGCCGAGATAGAGCGGGTGGCCGATCAGGAAGCCGATCGCGAGGAACACACCGAGGGTGCCGATGCCGACGGCCCCGAGGACAAGACCGATCTTCTTGTCGGCCTTGCGGGTCATCTTGTACGTGAGGGCGATCTGCTTCAGTCGCCCTGCGCTCGCGGCGTCCGCCGCGGTTTCCTTCCTCGCCATGCCAAGAAGTCTACGTGGCCCCGGGAGTGCCCACGACGGCAGTGCCCGGTGGAGGAGAAGGGTCAGGAACGGGTGGCGGCCTGCTCCAGGACGCGCTGCGCCTCGACCCTGTCCTTGGCGCGGCGTCGGTCCTCCAGTACGGAGGTCCAGGCGTTGCGGCGGGCGGTGCGCTGGCCGCCGCTCATGAGCAGGGACTCGACGGCTCGGAGCGCGTCGGTGAAGGACGGGATGGCGGTGGCGCGTACGGGCGCGGCCTGCATGGTCGAGGTCCCCCCTCGGTCCGGGTGTACGGGGCGTGATACCAGAGTCACTGATTGGTGTTACCAGGGCGTGACCGACCGGTCAAACACCGATGAAACCTTGATACAGAGCACTGAAACACTGACGCGGCCCTGATGGACGCCCTCATCAGCGAGGACGGTCAGGACCGCGTCGACTCGGCCATTACTGGCCGGTAATTACTTGTGCGCGAATTCACACGCTCGGATCACACCGCCACGGCGATGCGGTCCGCTCGGATCACACCGCCCGCACGGCGATGCGGTCCGCGTCGGTCACACCGCCTGGACGGCGATGTAGTCGCCCCGCTTCTCGATGGCCATCTGGTACAGGCGCCCGGCGCGGTACGAGGAGCGCACCAGCGGACCGGACATCACACCGGAGAAGCCGATCTGCTCGGCCTCCTCCTTGAGCTCCACGAACTCCTGCGGCTTGACCCAGCGCTCCACCGGGTGGTGGCGCACGGAGGGGCGCAGGTACTGGGTGATGGTGACCAGCTCGCAGCCCGCGTCGTGCAGCTGCTTGAGCGCCTCGCTGACCTCCTCGCGGGTCTCGCCCATGCCGAGGATCAGGTTGGACTTGGTGACCAGGCCGAAGTCGCGGGCCTCGGTGATGACCTTCAGCGAGCGCTCGTACCGGAAGCCGGGACGGATCCGCTTGAAGATCCGGGGCACGGTCTCGACGTTGTGCGCGAAGACCTCGGGGCGCGAGGAGAAGACCTCGGCGAGCTGCTCCGGGACCGCGTTGAAGTCGGGAGCCAGCAGCTCCACCTTCGTGCGGCCGCCCTCGCGCCCGGCCGTCTGCGCGTGGATCTGGCGCACGGTCTCGGCGTACAGCCAGGCGCCGCCGTCCTCCAGGTCGTCGCGGGCGACGCCGGTGATGGTGGCGTAGTTCAGGTCCATCGTGACCACGGACTCGCCGACACGGCGCGGCTCGTCGCGGTCCAGGGCCTCGGGCTTGCCCGTGTCGATCTGGCAGAAGTCGCAGCGCCGGGTGCACTGGTCGCCGCCGATGAGGAAGGTCGCCTCGCGGTCCTCCCAGCACTCGTAGATGTTCGGGCAGCCGGCTTCCTGGCAGACCGTGTGCAGGCCCTCGCTCTTCACGAGGCTCTGCATCTTCGTGTATTCGGGACCCATTTTCGCCCGGGTCTTGATCCACTCGGGCTTGCGCTCGATGGGGGTCTGGCTGTTGCGGACCTCCAGGCGCAGCATCTTGCGTCCGTCGGGTGCGACTGCGGACACATCGGCTCCCTGCTGATTGCTGTGAGTAGTCTTCGATTCGTCGGCGTACACCAGCGTACGCCCGTGCTAACTGAGCCCTGACGGTGAGACCAACCTCACGGCCGCAGGGCGCATTCCCCCGGTCAGGCGGACGCCCTCTCGATCACCCGCGGCTTCGGTTCCGTGTTCTCCAGGATGTCCGTCAAGTGGCGCTCCACCACCGGCAGGACCTCCTCGATCGTGATGTCGCGGCCCAGCTCGGCCGCCAGCGAGGCCACCCCGGCGTCCCGGATGCCGCACGGGATGATCCGGTCGAACCACCGGTTGTCCGGGTTCACGTTGAAGGAGAAGCCGTGCATCGTGACGCCCTTGGCGACCCGGATGCCGATCGCGGCGATCTTGCGGTCCTCGCGGCGCTGGCCGGCGTTGGAGGGGGCGTACTCGGGTCCGTTGAGGCGGGCGTCGAACTCGTCGTCGGTCAGCCGGGGATCGAAGTCGAGGGAGAGCCCGCCGAGCGCCGGCCGCTGCTCGACCGGGTCGCCGAGCACCCACACACCGCTGCGGCCCTCGACCCGGGTGGTCTCCAGGCCGAACTCGGCGCAGGTGCGGATGAGCGCCTCTTCGAGACGGCGTACATGGGCGACGACGTCCACCGGACGGGGCAGCTTCTGGATGGGGTAGCCCACCAGCTGGCCGGGGCCGTGCCAGGTGATCTTGCCGCCGCGGTCCACGTCGATGACCGGGGTGCCGTCCAGCGGGCGCTCACTGTCCTCGGTGCGGCGGCCCGCCGTGTACACCGGGGGGTGTTCCAGGAGGATCACGGTGTCGGGGACCTCGTCGGCGAACCGGGCCGCGTGCACCCGGCGCTGCTCGTCCCACGCCTCCTGGTACTCGACGGCATCCGCACCGAACCCCATGCGGACGAACCGCAACTCACTCACGGCAAGCGCCTCCCTCAGCGAACCGGTGTGTCAGGCCTGTAACGCGCCCACGCCACTGTACGTCCGACCGGCGTACGTCAGCCCTGCGGGCAATCCTCACACGATCGGATGAATGCGAGGCGAACTGTGCGATCACCTGCTCACTCTCCGCTACATTCGCGCCGTCCAATAGGCCATAAGGGCTGCTCACAGGCAATCCCGGCACTTCAGAAGCCCGGAAGGCAGGAGACCGCACCACAGATGACGGACCGACCCGCGCAGCGCACCCCCAACCGCCAGCTCGCCGCGCTCATCGCAGAGGCGGGGTTCTCCAACGCGGGTCTGGCCCGTCGCGTCGACCAGCTCGGCCTGGAGCACGGACTGGACCTCAGATACGACAAGACGTCCGTCACCCGCTGGCTGCGCGGGCAGCAGCCCCGGGGAACGACGCCCGCACTCATCGCCGAGGTGTTCACGCGCCGGCTCGGGCGCCGGCTCACGGCCCAGGACCTCGGCCTGGACGCCTGTGCGCCGGTCTACGCAGGTCTGGAGTTCGCGGCCACCCCCGAGGAGGCCGTCGACATCGTCGGCGGGCTGTGGCGCAAGGACTCCGGCAGCCATGCCGAGCTGCGCAAGATCGCCTTCACCCCCGCCGGGCTCGTCGTGCCCAGCCGCGACTGGCTGATCGGCAAGCCCGACGACAGGGTGGCCCGCGAGCCGGTGCCCCGGGTGCCCGCGCAGATCCGGGCCGGTGCCCTCAAGGACCGCCCGGAGACCGTACCGACTCCGCTGCGGCCCCGCGGACATGCCGCCCGCGCCCCGGGGCACAAGGTCAGCGGCGGCGACATCGCCGCGCTGCGCTCGGTCGGCGAGCTGTTCCGCACCCTCGACGACGCGTACGGCGGCGGCCACGCCCGGCAGGCCCTGGTGCGCTATCTGGAGCACGAGTGCGAGCCGATGCTGCGCGGCATCTACGACGAGCAGACCGGCCGCCGGCTGTTCGCGGCGGCCGCGGACCTCACCCGGCTCGCGGGCTGGACCTCGTACGACATCGCCGCGCACGGGCTCGCCCAGCGGTACTTCGTGCAGGCCCTGCGCCTCGCCCAGGCGGCCGCGGACCGGTCCTACGGCTCCTACGTGCTGGTCACCATGAGCCGTCAGGCCGTCTACCTCGGGCACGGCAGGGAGGCGGTGCAGCTGGCGCGGGTGGCCCAGCAGGGAGTGGGCACCGGCGCGCCGCCGGTGGTGCAGGCGCTGCTGCACGCCTCCGAGGCCCGCGCGCACGGGGTGCTCGGAGAGGTGCGGGCGTGCACCGGGGCGCTGGTACGGGCCGAGCGCGCCCTGGAGGCGGCCCGGCCCGGGGACGACGTGCCGTACTGGGCCCGCTTCTTCGACGAGGCGCAGCTCGCCGACGAGTTCGGGCACTGCCACCGTGACCTGCAGCAGTTCCGGGCGGCCGCACAGCACGCGGAACGCTCCCTCCAGCTGCGCGCACCCTCCTACGCCCGCAGCCGCCTCTTCTGCCGGGTCGTCCTCGCCACCGCCCGGCTCGGCCTCGGCGAACTCGACCAGGCCTGCACGCTCGCCGCGGAGGCCGCCGGCCAGGCGGCCGAGATGCGCTCGGTCCGCGCGATCGAGTACGTCAAGGACTTCGAACGCCGCCTGGAGCCCTACAAGGACGCGGCGCCGGTGAGGGGGTACCGCGACCGGATCGCCGCCCTGGGCTGACCGCGGTCCGGGCACACGGCCACCGCGACCGGGCCGACCGCGGTCCGGGGACAGAGTCACTGCGCCCGGGCCGGCCGCATGCCCGTGCCGCAGGTCACAGCGCTCCCGAGAGGCGAGACGGGTGGGCCGGCGGCACCGGCACCGCCGGCCTCCACCGCCGTGGCCGACCGCCGGCGCCGCGGTGGTCGGCCGAACGGCGGTGGGGGGCGACCGGTGCGACGGCCACCGTCGGCGGAAGGTGGCCGGCGCATCCGACCGCCGTCGGCGGAAGGCTGCCGGTGCGCCCCCCTCACCGCCGCGGCGGTGAGGGGCCACGGCGGTGTGGAGCGGCGGTGCCGGACGTGCCGTGGCTCCGGGTGTGTTCCGTTCGCCGGGCTACGCGGCGCGCGGCATCGTCGGGGTCGGGTCCGACCTGTTCAGGGAGCCTGTCGCGCCCAGGTCGGACAGGATCGCGGTCGTGGCGCGGTGGGCCGAGTGGAGGGCCCCCTGGACCGTGCTGGTGTCGCGGTGGTCGCCGCACACGTACAGGCCCGCCATCAGGCGTACCGGGCGGCGCAGGTCGTGCGGCGGGCGCATCGCCGGTACCGCTTCCGGCGTGTGATGCACCGCCAGCGTCTCCCAGCGGCGCGTCGAGGTGCCGTAGAGCCGGGCGAGGTGGATGCGTACGGCGGTGTCGACGCCGTCGGGCGGGGTGCCGAGGACCGTCGACGAGATCAGCACCCGGCCGGCCGGCGCGCGGCTCGGGTCCACGGTGCTGAACACCGCCGTGTGCGCGACCGGCCCACCGCGGTCGGCGTCCAGCAGCAGCGAGGTGCCCATGGCGAAGACCGCCGTCGGATCGTCCGTGGTGTGGTGGACGAGCGTCAGCGGATGGAAGTCAGGCACCCGCAGGCCAGGCAGCAGCTCGGCCGCGGCGCGCGCGTCGGTCGCCAGCAGCACCGCACGACAGCGGATCTCGCCGTGCTCTGCCGTGGTCACCGAGGTCGTGGACACGGAGGTGACCCGCACCCCGGTGTGCACGGTGCCGGCCGGCAGCGCACGGGCCAGCTGCTCCGGCAGTACCTCCGCGCCGCCCTCCGGCACGCACAGCCGCCCGCTCGCGAACGAGTGCAGCGCCAGGTCGGCGCACCGGCTGGACGTGGTCAGCTCCGGGTCGCACAGCAGCGCGGCGAGCAGCGGACGCAGAAAGCCGTCGATCGTCCGGGCGGGCACCCCGCGGGCCGCGAGGGCCTGCGCGGCGGGCAGCTCGGGCCGGGACAGCAGGCGTTCGACGGGGGTGGCGGCGATCCGGCCGAGGGCCGTGCCGAGCCGGGCCTGGTCGACCGCACCGCCCAGCGGCGCACCGGCCCGGCCCGGCGAGGCCGCCGCACCCCTGGGGGCGCTCGCCAGGGCGCGCACCATATGGAGTGCGCCCCTTGTGCTCCCGCCGACCGCCGGTGCGCCCGCCCGGTGCGTGCGTCCGTCGCGGTGCAGCAGGACACCCGGTGCGAAGCGGCGCAGGGCGAGCGAGCCGAGCCCCGGGGTGTGGCGCAGCTCGGGGTAGGACGTGGACAGCAGCTGTCCGATGCGGTCGAGCCGGAAGCCGTCGACCTTCTCGGTCGACATGCGGCCGCCCACGTAAGGGGCGGCCTCCAGGACTGCGGTCGTTACTCCTGCGCTGGTGAGCCGATGGGCCGCCGAGAGTCCGGCGATCCCGGCTCCCACGATGACGACGTCCACCTGGTACGCGGGCTCAAGCACGAGGCCCCTCCTGTGGTTGCGCGGCCGGTGGAGACGTCATGCCCCCAACTGGCTTCGGGGATACCCGAGTTCGGGTCGAGGTTAGGGCCGTGATCGGTCAGGAACAGTCGCGCATCAACAGAGCACGGTCGCACGACGGTCGCATACGGTCACAACAGATCACAGGAGAGTCCTGATGTCCTGTCAGGCCGCGCGGATCGCATCCTCGATGCCCGGAAACGCAAAGGTGAACCCCGACTCCAGCAGCCGCTCGGGCACCACCCGCAGACTGCCCAGCACCTCCCCGGCCATCTCGCCGAGCGCCGCCCGCAGCACCGGGGCCGGCACGGCGAACGGCGTCGGCCGGTGCAGTACCCGCCCCATCGCCCGCGTGATCTCACGGTTCGTCAGCGGCTGCGGCGCGGTCAGGTTGAACGGCCCGGCGAGCGTCTCGTGGTCGATCAGATGCCGGATCGCGGCCACCTCGTCGTGCAGCGCGATGTACGACCAGTACTGCCGTCCGTCGCCCATGCGCCCCCCGAGCCCTGCCCGGAACAGCGGGAACAGCCGCGCCCAGGCCCCGCCGCCGCGCGCGACCACCAGCCCCGTGCGCGCGAACACCGTCCGTACGCCCGCCTCCTGCGCCGGCGCCGCCGCCTCCTCCCACTCCACGCACAGGGAGGGCAGGAAACCGTCCCCCGGCGGCGCGTCCTCGTTCACGGCCCGGTCGCCGGTGTCGCCGTAGAAGCCGATCGCGCTGCCGCTCACGAACACCCGCGGCGGGGTGTCCAGCGAGGCCACCGCCTCCGCGAGCGCCGCCGTGCCCAGTACCCGGCTGTCCCGGATCAGCCGCTTGTACTCGGGCGTCCAGCGCCGGTCGCCGATCCCCGCCCCCGCGAGGTCGACCACCGCGTCGCAGCCGGCCAGGCCGCCCGCGTCCACCTGCTGCCGCTCCGGGTCCCAGCGGACCTCGCTGCCGTCCCGGGGCGCACGGCGGACCAGGCGCACCACCTCGTGCCCGTCGGCGGCCAGGGACCGCACCAGGGCGCTGCCGATCAGACCGGACGCGCCCGCCACCGCGATTCGTGATCGTTCCATGCCCCCATCCTTCACCCCCGCGTCTAAGGTGGCCGTCATGCCGGAGCCGTACATACGTGTCGCCCTGCCCGCCGACGAGCAGGAGCTGGCCGTCCTCGACCGGGCCACGTGGTCCCCGCTGCACGCCGTCATGCCCGCACCGCAGCCGCCGTACCCGCCCTTCTTCGACGAGCGCCACGTGCCGGAGGACCTCCTCGTCGCCGTAGTCGAGGGGCGCATCGCCGGCTACATCCGTGTCGTCCCGCCGACCCGCCTGGCCTCGAACGCGCACGTCCGCCAGATCCAGGGCCTCGCCGTGGCCGACGACGCCCGCGGCAAGGGCGTCGGCCGCGCGCTGATCCGGGCCGCGATCGAGGCGGCGCGGGGGCGCGGCGCGCGCCGCATCACCCTGCGCGTGCTCGGGCACAACACCCCGGCCCGCCGGCTCTACGAGTCCGAGGGGTTCGTGGTGGAGGGGGTGCTGCCCGAGGAGTTCCTGCTCCAGGGGGAGTACGCCGACGACGTCCTCATGGGCCTCTCCCTGTGAGCGCCGGATGAGCGCTACGACGTGATCAGCCGGCCCGTGTCCACGGGCGTGGTCGCCGTGGCCGCGCGCCCGGCGTCGCCCGCCACCTCGCCCGCCGTCAGGACGTACCCCGTCTCGGCGTCCGAGGTGGAGCGGGCGAAGACCACGCCGAACACCCGGCCCCCCGTGGTCAGCAGCGGTCCGCCGGAGTTGCCCGGCCGGACCGTGGAGCGGACCGAGTAGATCTCCCGGGTGACCGTGTGGTCGTTGTAGATGTTCTGGCCCGTCGCCCGCACCCGGTTCGCCACCGTCGCCGCCTGCAGGTCCAGGCTCCCGTCCTGCGGATAGCCCGCGACCACCGCCGCGTCGCCGCGCCCGGCCCCGTCGTCGAACCGCAGCACCGGGGCGCGCAGCGCGGGCACGTACAGCACCGCCACGTCCCGGTCGGGGTCGAAGAGCACCACCCGGGCCTCGAACGACCGCCCGACCCCGCCCACGCGCACGCTCGGGTGCCCGATGCCCGCCACCACGTGCGCATTGGTCATCACGTGCTGCGGGGAGTACACGAAGCCGCTGCCCTCCCGGCCCTCGGTGCCGGCCGCGCCCTCGATCTTCACCGTGCTGCGCTTGGCCGCGCTCGCCGCCGCCGGTGTGACGTTGTCCCCGGTGGGCCTGGCCACCTGGGCCGTCGACTCGTTCTCGAACGGGTTGAAGACCTGCGGGAAACCCGCCTCGGTCAGCGCGGACGTGGCCCGGGAGAACCACACGGGGGTCGTCTCCGGCATCGTCTGCTGCACCGCGCCCAGCAGCGCCGAGTTCCGGATCGCCGTCGTCACGGTCTGTGACGAGGATGCGCCCAGCACGCTCGCCGCTACCCAGGCCACGATCAGCACGGCGGCCGAGTTGGCCGCCGCACCCCCTATCCCGTCCGCCACCCGCAGCGGACCCCGGCCCTCCCGGTCCAGCTCCCGCCGCAGCCGCAGGACCAGCCGGCCCGCCAGCTCGTGCCCCACCATCCCCGGCACCAGCACCGTCAGCACCGCCAGCACGGTCGCCGTCGCCGACCCGCGCGCCGCCAGACCGGTCACCCACGGCAGCACCCACACTCCGACGACCGCGCCGCCCACGAACCCGGCCAGCGACAGGCAGCCGGCCACCAGCCCGCGCCGGTAGCCGGATGCCGCGTAGACGAGGATCACCAGCGCAAGCACCAGGTCGAGCAGGTCCACGGCGCCGCCTTTCTGTAGGACCCCTTCTCATACGGGTTCTCATACGGGCGGGACGGGCCCGATGATCAGCCGCGCGCGACCGACCGCGCGTGAATGATCATCGGACGGCGAACCGGCCACGTGTGCGTATACCCCCAGAAACGTCCTGGACCAGGACGATGGTTCCACCGGGTGGCACAGCACACATCGCGGGCCGCGAAGACCGGTCCGAGAGTGGGTCCATGCGTGTCTTGCGACGAACACCGCGGGCAGTGAAGCGGCGGGCCGCGCACGGTCCCGGCGGCATGCTGGTGCCGCTCGGGTGTCTGCCCGGCCTGACCGCCGTCCTCGCGCTGACCCTGTGCGCCAGCGGCGTCGAGCGCCCCACGATGATCAAGCTCGCCGATCCCGCGGCGGGCCGGCCCGCCGCGGTCCACCGCGCCGCCCGGCCGCACATCGAGCCCCGCTCCGCCTGGCTGGACCGCACCACCGCCCGGCACGGCCGGCCGCCCCCGCGCTACGACGACAAGGTGGTCGCCGTCTTCGTCCACCACACCGACTCGCCCAACGGCTACGACTGCGCCGACGCGCCCCGCATCATCCGTGCCCTGTACGCGGGCCAGACCGGCATCCGCGACTGGGACGACATCGGCTACAACTTCCTGGTCGACCGCTGCGGCACCATCTACGAGGGCCGCGCCGGAGGCGTCGACCGGGCCGTGACCGGCGCCCACGCCCAGGGCTTCAACCACCGCACCGCCGGCATCGCCGCCCTCGGCACCTTCACCGCGGGCGTCCCCGTCCCGCGGGCCATGACCGACGCGATCGCCGCGCTCGCCGCCTGGAAGCTCGGCCTCGCCGACGTCGACCCGCGCGCCCGCACCCGCCTGGTCTCCAGCAACGGCCAGAGCCGCTACCGGGCGGGGGCCACCGCCACGCTGCCCGTGGTGGCCGGCCACGACGACGGGTTCCGGACCAACTGCCCCGGCGCCGCCCTGGCCGCCCGGCTCCCGGAGATCAGGCGCACCGCGGCCCGGCTGCAGGGCCGCACCACGGCGGGCCGCGCGCCCACAGGAAGGCCACAGCCGGTTCACCGGACCCCCTGAGCCCGCCGCCCTACCGTCGGGGCACGCGCTCACGCAGGGGGGCGCACCGAGCGGAGGCGGGGCGACGATGAGCGGACGTACGCAGCGGCAGGACGGGCGAGCGGAGCGGTCCGCGCCGGCGGGCTCGTCGTGGAGCCGGGCGGTGCGCCGGCCCTGGACCGTGGTCTGTGTCGCCGCGGCGGTCGTGGTCGGTCCGGCCGCCGCCACCGCCTGCGCGCTCGACCGGGCCAACGCGGCGCCGCTGCACGCACCGGCCCGGGAGAGCGCCAAGTCCCTTGTGTGACAAGGAAATCGGGCTTGTTTGCAACTTGGCGCAACGCTTCGGGCAGCCTAACCTTTTCAGGGCAAAGTGAGGCAGGAGTGAGTGACCGGCGGTCGGGTTGTGCCGCGCACTGGCCACTCCCGCCGTCATCCTGCGGGGCTCGGCGCGTGTGCGGTACGGTGCGTGCGGACCGGCGAAAGCGGGAAATACGGGGGTTTCCAGGCACGAAGCAGCCTCCAACCGTACGGTCACCGACCGTGGGGTGAGGGGGAGTCAGGGGTGGGCGACGGTGACCTGCTCGCACTCGGCTGGCGCAAAAGCAGTGCATGCGATCCGTACGAGTGCGTGGAAGTCGCCCTGACGGACGGGGGAGTTCGGGTGCGCGTATCGCATCGTCCCGACGGGCATGTCATCGCCTTCGAGGCTTCGGCCTGGAAGGAGTTCCTGCGCGCGTTATGCGGTAGAACCCTGGAAGGGCCGGCGTGAGAAGCGACTTCCGGCCATGGGACCGGGGCGAGGACAGGGACGGGGGGTGGCTGTGCTTCGATTGGGCCCAGCCGTGACAAGACATCCGCATCACCACCAGAGTCCACTTCAGCCGCCTGGGGGCGAGATGGGGGAATCCGCCAAGACGCCGCTTCCCGCCGGGAGCGCGGACCGGCCGCGGGGCAGAGCGCTCGTGCCCCTGGTGGTCCTGCTCGTCATCGGCTTCGTGCTCTCGGGGGGTACGGCGACGCTGGTGGGCGTGCTGCTGTCCCTCGTAGTGGCACCGGAACTGCGGCCGTGGGTGTGGGGGGTGTCGGGCGCCATGACGGCGGCCCTCACGGGGGTGCTGCTCGACCGGGGGGCTACGGCTGCCGCTCGTCGCTTTCCTCAGCTGGCGGCCCGGACTCAGGCGAACGGGCGGTTCCGGCCGTCGGAGTAGGCGGCTTCGGGGAGCGGTCCTTGCGCGAGGCGTGTATTCGGCGGCCGACGATGGCCAGCGTGCCGACGCCGCCGAACAGCCACATGCTCAGCTGTACGGAGCCCAGGGACGGGACGGAGCCGGCGGCGATCCTGTGGGCCAGGGCGTGGATTCCGACGGGGATGTGCGGCCGGACCCACAGCGCGCCGACGGCGGCGAGCACCGCGAGGAACCTGAGCAGGGCACGGGTCGAGCCGAGGACCGTGTGCATGAGGTAGAGCACCAGGTCGTAGAGCGTGGGCGGTCGGTCCATCAGGACCTGCCGGGGCGAGGCGATGTCGTTGCCGCCCCTGGTGGCGCCGCCCGGCTCCGGCGCGGGCGGGTCGGGGTCCGCATCCGGGTCCGGACCCTCGCCCGGTATCTCCTCGTCGGCCGGCTCCCTCGGCTCGCCCGCGGGCCCGGCCGCAGGTGTGCCGGGGCCGGCGGCACTGCCCGCCCACCACTGCCGTATCCAGGTGAAGACACCCGCCACGGGCCCTCTCCGATCTCTGCCCGACTGTCTCCAGTGCGGTGGAACTGCTAGGACGGGTACTGGGCCAGCACCTCGTCGATGAAGCCGATCGCCTCGTCGCCGCGGACGGCGTTCTGGCGGGACTCCTCGAACCTCTCCAGGTACTTGTCGACGGCCTCCTGGTCGTCGCGGGTCGTCAGCGCGCCGCTCGGGCCCTCCACGAAGAGGACGTCGTCGCCGCCCCGGAACGTCAGCGCGATCGAGCCGTTGCGCAGCAACGGGTGCACGCCCAGCGTGAAGGGCACGACACTCAGCTCCACGTGCGGGACGCCGGCGGCGGACTTCAGCCGCTCCAGCTGCTCGCGCATGGTGTCCGGACCGCCGACCCAGCGGCGCAGCGCCGCCTCGTCGACCAGGAACCGCAGCCGTGGCTCGGCCGCCTCCTCGAGCAGCCGCCGCTGCCGCTCGGCCCGCAGCCGGACGATCGCGTCGGTGCTGGCCGCCGGGCGCCGGCCGTCCGCCAGCAGTGCGCGGGTGTAGCCCTCGGTCTGCAGCAGGCCGGGGACGAGTGTGGGGTCGTAGGCGCACAGTTCGCAGGCCGCGCTCTCCAGGCCCAGGTAGGTGGCGAACTGCGGGCTCACCACGTCCCGGAACGCACTCCACCAGGGCGGCCGCCTGCTCTCCCGGGTGGCCTGCTCCAGATCGCGGCGGATCGCGTCGTCCGTCACGCCGTAGAGATCGAGGAGGGCGCGCAGATCGGTCACGGACACCCCTACGGAGCCGCCCTCGATCCGGATGACCTTCGACGGTGACCAGGACAGACGCTCGGCCACCTCGGGCTGGCTGATGTGCGCGTCATTGCGGTAATTGCGCAGGGCGAGACGTACCTTGCGCCGTTCCAGAGCCGGATCTTTCGTCGTCATCTCCTCGCGGTCCCGATTCTTGTCGAGGATGACTTCGAGCCGCCACCGGCAGGTTGCCACCTGGCAGACTGCCGGTGGCAGCCTGCGCGGGGGCGACCTGCTACCTGGCTGCCCTGCGGAGTGAGGCTCAGACTACCCCCGGCGCACGGAAAACGTGGAACACGCCCCTGGCGCACGGTTTCTGACGGTGTGTCCCCTGGGGCGGAAGGTGCTGGGGGAGCGGGTGAACCCGCAGCTCAGGCGGGGAAGAGGATCGTTCGGCGGACCCGGTGGAACGTTTTCGGTCGAATGTGGTGGCGGAATCAGCCCTTGAAACGCTCCCAGAGTTTGGGATAGAGCCCGGCGAGGACCGCCTCGTTCTCGAAGTCGACCGGTGTCCCGTCCGGTTCGGCGGGCGCCGGTGCAATACCGAGGTCCGGCGCGACGGTGCCGGTGAGCTGCTCGTACGCCTCGTCCGCCGCGTAGCCCAGCTCCTCGCCGTCGCCGTCGATCTCCTCGTCGAAGTCGTCCAGCAGCTCGGCCAGCGCGTCCGGGGTGTGCACGGCGCCCTCGAAGACCTCCCGCCCCTGACCGATCAGCCAGCACCGGAAGAAGTCGAACGCGTCGTCGCTGGCCCCGTCCAGCAGCACCCAGGCGGCACCCCACAGGTCCCAGCGGTAGGCGCGGTTGTAGCGGGCCTCGAAGTGACGGGCGAAATCCAGGACCATGTCCGGGTCCAGCTGCAGCAGCCGGTCCACGAGCAGGTCGGCCTGCTCCTCGGGGTCGCCCTCGGCGGCCTCGCGGGTGGCGTCGATCAGCTCCCAGAACTCCGTCTCGTCCATCACGGCACCAGCATCGGGCCTCGGCCGGTGGGACGCACGCGGAGTGCAGCGGAGTGCGGCGGATCGTTATCAGGCGTCCGTTCGCCGGTACAGCGCGGCGAGCCCCGCCGCGTCCCGCGCGAACCGCTCCCGCAGACCCGCGGGCGCCAGCACCTCGGCCCGCGGCCCGAGCGCCGTCAGCTGGGTGTGCGCCACCTCCTCCGACTCCACCGGCACGGTCACCGTCACCCACCCCTCGGCATCCGGCTCGCCCGCGTTCATGAGCGCCTCACGCGCGGAGAGCGGGTCGACCGCGTGCGGCAGCCTGCGCACACCGTCCGGGGACAGCCGTACGACGGCCTCGGCGCGCAGGAGCGAACGGGCGAACCGCTCGGCCTGCTCGGCCCAGCGGCCCGGCAGGTCGAAGTCCGGGTCCCGGCCGAAGCGCTCGGCCAGGGCGTCGACCGAGGTGAACCGGTCGATGCGGTAGGTCCGGAAGGCGCCGCCGCCGGCCACCCGCGCGCACAGGTACCAGACCCCGGCCTTCAGCACCAGGCCGTACGGCTCCAGCTCCCGCTCGACGGCACTGGCGCGGCCCTCGGGCTCCGCGCCCGGGCGCTGGTAGCCGGCCCGGATCCGCCGGTCGTCCCACACCGCCTCGGCGATCACGGGCAGCAGCGCGGGGGTCTCCGGCTCCCGGAACCATGCGGGCGCGTCCAGATGGAACCGCTGGGCGGCGCTGTCCGGGGCGTCCCGCAGGGACGGCAGCAGCGCGGCGGAGACCTTCAGCCGGGCCGCGGAGGCGGCGTCCTCCAGACCCATCTCGCGCAGTGCCCCCGGCACCCCGCTCAGGAACAGAGCCTCGGCCTCGCTGCGCGCCAGCCCGGTCAGCCGCGTGCGGTACCCGCCGACCAGCCGGTACCCGCCGGCCCGCCCCCGGTCCGCGTACACCGGCACTCCGGCCTCCGACAGCGCCTGGGCGTCCCGGGTGACGGTCCGCTCCGACACCTCCAGCTCCCGCGCGAGTTCGGCGGCGGTCATGGACGGCCGGGACTGCAGCAGAAGCACCATCTTGATGAGCCGGGCGGCACGCATGCCGTTCATGATGCCGGGGCCCACTGACAGAAGGGCCGAGGCGAGCGCCGAGGGGGGCTAGGTGGGTGTCGGCGGGGGTGAGGTGAACGCCGGCGAGGTCCAGGCGAGTGTCGGCGGGTTCCAGGTGAGTGCCGGCGGGGGCGAGACGGGTTCGGCACCGCCGGAGGCCGCCGTCGCGGCGAGCGCCGTCGCGGTGGAATGGGTGTGGCGGGGCTTCGAAGGCCCCGGTCACCGTTCTCCGCCGCAATGGCGCTCAGCCGCTTTGGTGCGGTCCGGCGGCGCCGGGGTCGTCGAAGCGAAGCGGTGGCCGGTCTTCTGCGGCGTCGGAG
Source organism: Streptomyces sp. NPDC107581 (assembly GCF_055657175.1). NCBI lineage: Bacteria > Bacillati > Actinomycetota > Actinomycetes > Kitasatosporales > Streptomycetaceae > Streptomyces > Streptomyces sp. NPDC107581. The sequence continues at coordinate 515,518 of NZ_JBVKBH010000006.1, read as the reverse complement.
ACCGTGCTCAGCGGCGAGCGCCGTCGCGGTGGAAGGGGTGTGGCGGGCCTTGAACGGCCTCGGTCGCCCTTTTCCGTTGCGACGGCGCTCAGCTGCGATCGTGCGGTCCGGTGGTGCCGGACCCGTCCGAGTGGTGCTCGGCGTTCTAGAGCCCGTACTTCTCCCGGGCCTCCTTGACCGCCGTGGCCTTCACCTCGCCGCGCTTGGCGAGCTGGGCCAGGGCCGCGACGACGATCGACTGGGCGTCGACGCCGAAGTGGCGGCGCGCCGCCTCACGGGTGTCGGAGAGGCCGAAGCCGTCGGCGCCCAGCGAGGACCAGTCCTGCTCGACCCACTGCGCGATCTGGTCCGGGACCTGGCGCATGTAGTCGGAGACCGCGAGGACCGGGCCCTCGGCCCCCTGCAGGGCCTGGCGGACGTACGGCACCCGCTCCTCGCCGCGCAGGAGGGCCGCGTCGGCCTCCATCGCGTCGCGGCGCAGCTCGGACCAGGAGGTGGCCGACCAGACGTCCGCCGCCACGCCCCACTCGTCGGCGAGCAGCCGCTGCGCCTGAAGGGCCCAGTGGATCGCCGTACCGGAGCCCAGCAGCTGGATGCGCGGGGCGTTGGCCGGGGCGCTCACGCCCGCGGACTCCGCCGTGTTGAAGCGGTACAGGCCCTTGACGACGCCCTCGTCGATGCCGAGCCCGGCCGGCTTGGCCGGCTGCGGCAGCGGCTCGTTGTAGACCGTGAGGTAGTAGAAGACGTTCTGGTCCTCGCCCGGCTCGGCCTCGCCGTACATCCGGCGCAGACCCTCACGGACGATCACCGCGACCTCGTAGGCGAAGGCGGGGTCGTACGTCAGCGCGGCCGGGTTGGTCGCGGCGATGACCGGGGAGTGGCCGTCGGCGTGCTGGAGGCCCTCGCCCGTCAGGGTCGTACGGCCGGCCGTCGCGCCGACGAGGAAGCCGCGGCCGAGCTGGTCGCCGAGCTGCCACATCTGGTCGGCGGTGCGCTGCCAGCCGAACATCGAGTAGAAGATGTAGAACGGGATCATCGCTTCGCCGTGCGTGGCGTACGCGGTCGACGCGGCGATGAAGTCGGCCATCGAACCGGCCTCGGTGATCCCCTCGTTGAGGATCTGGCCGTTCTTGGCCTCCTTGTAGTACATCAGCTGGTCGCGGTCGACCGGCTCGTACGTCTGGCCCTTGGGGGAGTAGATCCCGAGCGACGGGAACAGCGACTCCATGCCGAAGGTGCGCGCCTCGTCGGGGACGATCGGCACCCAGCGCTTGCCGGTCTCCTTGTCGCGGACCAGGTCCTTGACCAGACGGACGAAGGCCATCGTGGTCGCCATGTTCTGCGAGCCGGAGCCCTTGTCGAAGGACGCGAACGCCTTCTCGGCGGGCGCGGGCAGCGGGGCCAGCGCGTGCGTACGGCGGGCCGGGGCGGGGCCGCCGAGGGCCGCGCGGCGCTCCTGGAGGTAGCGGACCTCGGGCGAGTCGGCGCCCGGGTGGCCGTAGGGCACCACGCCGTCGACGAAGTCGCTGTCCTTGATCGGCAGGTCCAGCAGGTCCCGCATCGCCTTGAACTCGTCCACCGAGAGCTTCTTCATCTGGTGGTTGGCGTTCTTCGACGCGAAGCCCGCGCCGAGGGTGTGGCCCTTGACCGTCTGGGCCAGGATCACGGTCGGCGCGCCCTTGTGCTCGACGGCGGCCTTGTAGGCGGCGTAGACCTTGCGGGCCTCGTGACCGCCGCGCGAGAGGTGGAAGACCTCGAGGATCTTGTCGTCGCTCAGCAGCTTCGCCATCTCGACGAGCGCCGGGTCGGCGCCGAAGAAGTCCTGGCGGATGTAGGCGGCGTCGCGGGTCTGGTACGTCTGGATCTGCGCGTCCGGTACCTGGCGCAGGCGGCGTACGAGCGCGCCGGTCGTGTCGAGCTGGAACAGCTCGTCCCAGGCCGTGCCCCACAGCGTCTTGACGACGTTCCAGCCGGCGCCGCGGAACTGGGCCTCCAGCTCCTGCACGATCTTGAAGTTGGCGCGCACCGGGCCGTCGAGGCGCTGCAGGTTGCAGTTGATGACGAAGGTGAGGTTGTCCAGCTCCTCACGGGCGGCGAGCGCGAGGGCCGCGGTCGACTCCGGCTCGTCCATCTCGCCGTCGCCGAGGAACGCCCACACGTGCGAGGCGGAGACGTCCTTGATGCCGCGGTTGGTGAGGTAGCGGTTGAAGCGCGCCTGGTAGATCGCGGAGAGCGGGCCGAGGCCCATCGACACCGTCGGGAACTCCCACAGCCAGGGCAGCCGGCGCGGGTGCGGGTAGGAGGGCAGGCCGTTGCCGCCGGACTCCTGGCGGAAGTTGTCGAGGTGCGCCTCGTTCAGGCGGCCGTCGAGGAAGGCGCGGGCGTAGATGCCGGGGGAGGCGTGGCCCTGGATGTACAGCTGGTCGCCGGAGCCGGCGGCCTGCTGGGACTCCTTGCCCTTGAAGAAGTGGTTGAAGCCGGTCTCGTACAGCCAGGCCGCGGAGGCGAAGGTGGCGATGTGGCCGCCGACGCCGTACTTCGCGCCGCGGGTCACCATGGCGGCCGCGTTCCAGCGGTTCCAGGCGGTGATCCGGGCCTCCATCGCCTCGTCACCGGGAACGCCCGGCTCGGCGGCGGTGGGGATGGTGTTGACGTAGTCGGTCTCGAGGAGCTTCGGCAGCGCGACGCCGCCCGCCTCGGCACGCTCCAGCGTGCGCCGCATCAGGTACGCGGCGCGGTGCGGCCCGGCCTCCCTGGCGACGGCGTCGAGGGAGGCCTGCCATTCGGCGGTCTCCTCCGGGTCGCGGTCCGGGAGCTGGTCGAGCGCGCTCGGCTGGATGGCGTTGGGGTCGGTCATGTCGCCGCCTTCCTCAGTCGAAGGGGGTTCCCTCATCGGTAAGGGTTCGGGGGTGCCCTTGGTCTTTGGCAGGACAGGGCAGGCGGACTTCGGTGGAAGTCCGTCGGTGACTGTAACTCCCTGATCGATGATCGATCAAAGGGTTGATGGCCAAAACCTCTCGATTCCGAGAAAGTAGGCACGGGGTGCCTTTGGTGATGGCACCGGGTGACGCCCGTTGGCCTTGTTTTCGCAGGTGGGGCGGCGTATGAGCGGGGGTGCGCTCGACTGAATCAAACCCACGGAGGGCAGACCGCAGGAATCGCCGGGGTCCGGCCTTCAGGTCCGTGGGGCGGAGCATCAAACGCGTGAGGGCAGCATGAGACCCCCGAGGGCGGTATCAGGCCTGCGAGGGCGGCCTCAGGCACCGAAGGATGGCCTCAGGCCCCGAAGGGTGGCCTCAAGCGCGCGGCGCGCAGCCGAGGACGTGGGCCTTCACCAGTTCCGCGATCCTCGGATCCCGGCGCTTGAACGCCTGCACCAGCTCGTCGTGCTCCTCCGCGTACGACTGCTGGACGGTGCCCAGCCAGCGGATCGACAGCGCCGTGAAGACCTCGATGCCGAGCCCTTCCCAGGTGTGCAGCAGCACCGAGTTCTGCGCGGCGCGGACCAGCTCGCGGTGGAAGCCCACCGTGTGGCGGACCTGGGCGGTGCCGTCGGTCGCGCGGTCGGCCTCGTACAGGGCCAGGACGTGCGGCTCCAGGGCCGAACAGTCCTCCGCGAGGCGTTCTGCCGCCAGCTCGGCCGCGATGGCCTCCAGGCCTGCCCGGACCGGGTAGCTCTCCTCCAGGTCGGCCGCGGTCAGGTTGCGCACGCGTACGCCCTTGTTGGGCGCGGACTCGATCAGCCGCAGCGACTCCAGCTCGCGCAGGGCCTCGCGCACCGGTGTCTGGCTGACCTCCAGCTCGGTGGCGATCCGCCGCTCCACGATCCGCTCGCCCGGCTGCCAGCGCCCGCTGACGATCCCCTCCACGATGTGCTCGCGGATCTGCTCGCGCAGCGAGTGGACGACGGGCGCGGTCATGGGAGCTCCTTGGCGGTGCGGACCCGGCGGGTCGGCGGGACTCTTAGACAATACGTCCGTGACCGTGGACGGAAGGGGCACGGGTGCTCCCGCCACGGGTGATGCCTGTTACAGAGACGTGCCCCGCCCGGTGCGGAAGCATTCCGCCTCGCCGGCGTACCGCTCCGGGACGGCGCGTCAGCGCCGGAGCTCATGACCGGTAGATGAATCCTGAAGCTCTCGAACTCGCCTTCGATTAGGTTGGGTTCGGCAGACGCAGCAGGCAGCCGAAGCTGATCGGAACGGGGGGCGCGCGATGGGCCGGAAGAAGGACCTGGCGGCCAAGAACGAGGACCTGACCAAGCTGGCCGACGACCTCGGCACCATGCAGGAGCATCTGACCCGGCAGGTCAAGCGCATGGACGGGCTCGTCGACGCGATCGAGGAGGGCTGGCAGGGGCCCGCGGCGGTCGAGTACCGCAAGCTCCACCACTCGGTCGCCGAGGACGCCGTCCGGATCCGCGAGGTCATGAAGAAGCTCGAGGAGGCCGTGCGGCTGAGCCGGGACGGGTTCACCGAGACGGAACTCGAGGTGCTGGCGCGCATGCGTGCCGTCCACGTCGACGTCGAGGCCGAGGCGGACAGGCTGTCCACGCCCACCGAGGTGCAGCCGACGCGCCCGCGCAGCGGCCTCGACCGCCTGTGACACCAGCCGTAGTCAGCGAACGATGCGATCCAGGACGGACGCGCGGTGGTGCCGTTGTCCGGAACGGGGGAGTGCAGCATGCAGGGCGGCAGCGCCGAAGACGACTGCATAGCGGTCTCGTTCGGCACGTTGGAGCATCTGACCGTCGAGCTCGACGACATCCTCAAGCAGCTCAACGGGCAACTGGAGGACCTCTACACGCGCCTGGTGCCGGTCGTCGCGTCCTGGCGGGGTGAGGCCCGCGATGTGTTCCTCGGCGAGCTCGACAAGTGGGACAAGTCGGCGAGGGATCTGCAGGCGGCCCACAAGTGGCTGCACGAGGTCGTGACCAGTGGTCATCGCGGGTATGCGGCCGCGCACAGCGCGGTGCTGCGGGGATGGGGCGGCGCCTGATGGCCGAGCGGCGGCCCACCGATGAGGAGCGCAACAAGGAGCGGACCGAGGCCCGGACCCGCTCACCCAAGACGGACGGCGGTGGATTCGACGTACAGCCGCAGCACCTCTACTACACCGCCCTCGTGGTGCGCGACGGGCAGTTCGACTACGACAAGGGCGCCACGGTGCTGGTCGGGGTGCTGAACGAGTACAGCCAGTCGGCCGGTGCCGGCTGGGGTGCGGACGCCTTCTCGGCGGCCTACAAGTCCGTGAACGAGAAGTTTCTCGAGCTCTGGGCGAAGAGCGTGGTCAGCGTGGGCGGCGTCGCGGTCGGCCTGACGGACACGGCGAACAAGTACCGCCAGGCCGACTGGCAGGCCCGCAGGATGCAAGGGCCCCCGACGCCCCCGAAGGCGCCCCCGGCCGTCATCGGCAAGGCGCCCACGTACGGCCCGGTCCACGACATCAAGTGGTCCGGTACCGGCAAGGACGCGGACTCCTCGGAGATCGCGGGCATCCTCGGCGAGATCCCCGACTTCCTCGCCGATGTGATCCGGCCGGCCATCGAGCACGGCCTCAGGCTCGGCAAGATGCCACGAAAGAATTCACGGTGGGAACGGTCGACACCGGGAATCATGCGATTCCGGTCGTGACGGGACGTACGGCGGCAGTGGTGAGTGACTGTGTGACGCCACCGCAGGACGCCCACGGGGTCGCGACGGTACTCAAGAACGAACCGAGCCTGAATCCGCCGTTCGTCGTTTATACATCCATGCCCAAATGATGGGTGAGGAGATAGTGATGGCCGAACTCAACGAGCAGACGTGGGCCGATGCGATCGGCATGTACGAGCGTCGGGTGACTATTGCCAAGGTGACGAGCAGAGAGCATGAGAACTGGGTGCTCGATGTGTCCACCCTGATGCACTCTGACACCCGCGATGTCCGTGGGTGGCGCACGGTGGACCACTGGGAGGGAGACCTCGACAGGCTCGACGAACCGTCCTATCCCTTTGTCATGCCTCCGGGTGCTGCCGCGACGGCGGACGGCTGGAAGTCTCATCTGCATGAGATCCCGCGTTCTCAGGCCATGCGGTTCCTTGTGGCGCTTTCCACACCGTGGATCGATGTCACGCAGGAACCGGATTTCGAGGAGCGCAGGGAGACCCTCGAAGTGAACGCCCGCGTCATCCTCTCGCGATTCCCGGAGGGCTCGCACTTCTACGCGAACACCGGACGTGACCGCGACTACTACCAGCGGGTTTCCGGCTGGAATTCCTTTTCCTCGCGCACCTACGACTTCGGCCTGGTACTCGTCTCGGAGACGGAAGTCGGGATGGTCTGGTCATTCCGCTGATGTGACGCGATCCGCCGCCTGCCCAGATCCTCCGTACTGCACACCAGGGAGAAGCCCCGTGCGTACCCGTACCGCCACCTACCCCGACCGGGAAACCGCCCAGTGGGCGACTCAGCACGTGGTCACCCGCAACGAGCAGGTCATCCACCGCTGGCTGGCCCAGTCCACCCGGCGGCGGCTGACGATCGAGGCGGCCTGGCCGTCCCGGGAGGAGCCCGTCGGCAGGGTGCTGCTGCAGGCCATGATGCTGGCCGGGCGCGGAGCCGTCGACGTACGGGCCGCCCGGGTCGTGCTGCGCCGCGAGCCGTCCGCCGCGCACGGGTTCGCCGTACACGCCAGCTTCCCCGTCTACCTGTGAAGGCAGTGGTCCGACCGTGGCACTGACCCCCCTTGAGTACGACCGCGGATACGGCGAGCTGGACCAGGTCCTGCGCGCCTATCTCGGCCTGCCGGCAGACGACACCGAGGAGAAGCCGAGCGCGGCCCTCACCGCGTATCTGCGGCACACCTGGCACACCCGCCCCTGGGCGCTCGCCGCCGCCGAGAGCCGGCTGCGGGAGTACGCGAGCACCCCGCCGGGGCGGCTGAGGGTCCGCCTCGGTGAGTTCTACGACCTTCCGGACGTGGGCCTGGCCGACGCGGAGATCCTGGACTGGCTGACGCTGGTCGCCGACCACATCCGCCGAAGTGTGGAGGAGGGGCTGGTCCCGACGCCGGCGAAGCCGGACACGCACTGGGAGTGGCATGCCAGGTTCCCCGAGCTCGGGCAGTTCCTCGGCGGCTGGTTCTCGCAGGACATGCCCGACGAGTTCGACGGGCACGACGCGGCGGTGGACGACTATGCCGCGACGACCGACCGGCAGCTCGTCGCGCGGCTGGTGGGGGAGATCCGGGAACTGCTGGCCCTCGGGCTCGACGAGGGCGAGTACGTCGTCGGCGCCGCCGAGCTGGGCCTGGAGGTCGAGGCCCCGGACCAGTACGGCGTGAGCGGCTGGCTCGCGCTGGTGGCGGCCCGCCTCGCGTAGCGGCGCCCCGCCGGCAGGAGCGCCCGCCCCGTTCGGCAGGAGCGCCCGCCCCGTTCGGCAGGAGCGCCCGTCAGGACGGCACGAGCGTCCGTCAGGACGCCGCGGCTACCCGTCGGCACGAGCAGCGGAGCCCCCGTCCGGAGAGAACTCCGGACGGGGGCTCCGTCGTACTGCTGTGAGGCTCCTGAGCCTTACAGGCCCAGCTCGACCTCGAACTCGCCCGCCTCCAGGATGGCCTTGACCGCCGTCAGGTAACGGGCCGCGTCGGCGCCGTCGACCAGGCGGTGGTCGTAGGAGAGGGTCAGGTAGGTCATGTCGCGGACGCCGATGACCGTGCCCTCCTCGGTCTCGATGACGGCCGGACGCTTGACCGTGGCACCGATGCCGAGGATCGCGACCTGGTTCGGCGGCACGATGATCGTGTCGAACAGCGCGCCGCGCGAGCCGGTGTTGGAGATGGTGAAGGTCGCGCCGGACAGCTCGTCCGGGGTGATCTTGTTGGCGCGGACCTTGCCCGCCAGGTCGGCCGTGGCCTTGGCGATGCCGGCGATGTTCAGGTCGCCCGCACCCTTGATGACCGGGGTCATCAGGCCCTTCTCGGAGTCCACCGCGATACCGATGTTCTCGGCGTCGAAGTAGGTGATCGTGCCCTCGGCCTCGTTGATCCGGGCGTTGATGACCGGGTGGGCCTTCAGCGCCTGGGCCGCGGCCTTGACGAAGAACGGCATCGGGGAGAGCTTGACGCCCTCACGGGCGGCGAAGGAGTCCTTCGCCTTGCCGCGCAGCTTCATCAGGCGGGTGACGTCGACCTCGACGACCGACGACAGCTGGGCCTGCTCGTGCAGCGCCTTGACCATGTTGTCGCCGATGACCTTGCGGATGCGAGGCATCTTGACGGTCTGGCCGCGCAGCGGGGAGACCTCCAGCGCCGGGGCCTTCTTGGCGGCGGCGGCCGGAGCCGCGGCGGCCGGAGCCGGAGCGGCGGCGGCCTTCGCGGCCTCGGCGGCGGCGATGACGTCCTGCTTGCGGATGCGGCCGCCGACGCCGGTGCCCTTGACGGTGGCCAGATCGACGCCGTTCTCGGCGGCGAGCTTGCGCACCAGCGGGGTGACGTAGGCGCCCTCGTCCGTCGCCTGGGCGGCGGGAGCGGGGGCGGCCGGAGCCGGGGTGACCGGGGCCGGGGCCGGGGCGGCCGGAGCCGGGGCGGCGGCGACCGGGGCGGGCGCCGGAGCCGGAGCGGCAGGCGCCGGGGCGGCCGGAGCCGCGGGGGCGGCCGGGGCCGGGGCCGGAGCGGCCGGGGCAGCGGCGGCGGGCGCCGGGGCGGCCGGAGCCGGAGCGGCGGCCGGGGCGGCACCCGGGGCGCCGATGACGGCGAGCTTGGCGCCGACCTCGGCGGTCTCGTCCTCGCCGACCACGATCTCCAGCAGCACGCCGGAGGCGGGCGCCGGGATCTCGGTGTCGACCTTGTCCGTGGAGACCTCGAGCAGCGGCTCGTCGGCCTCGACGCTCTCGCCGACCGACTTCAGCCAGCGGGTGACGGTGCCCTCGGTGACGGACTCGCCGAGCGCGGGCAGGACCACGTCGGTGCCCTCGGCGCCACCGGCCGGAGCGGCCGGGGCCTCGGGGGCGGGGGCCGGGGCGGCGGGCGCCTCGGCGGCGGGGGCGGCCGGGGCCGGAGCCTCGGCGGCCGCGGGGGCCGGAGCGGCAGCCGGCGCGCCCGTGCCGTCGTCGATCACGGCCAGTTCGGCGCCGACCTCGACGGTCTCGTCCTCGGCGACCTTGATGGAGGCCAGCACGCCGGCGGCGGGCGAGGGGATCTCGGTGTCGACCTTGTCGGTCGACACCTCCAGCAGCGGCTCGTCGGCCTCGACGCGCTCGCCCTCGGCCTTCAGCCAGCGGGTGACAGTGCCCTCGGTGACGCTCTCACCGAGCGCCGGAAGGGTTACGGAAACCGCCATGGTTTCGGTTGCTCCTTACGAAATTGCGGAAGTCTGTGTCGTCGCGCCCGTTGACCGAAGGCTCAGTCGTGGGAGTGCAGGGGCTTGCCGGCCAGCGCCAGGTGCGCCTCGCCCATCGCCTCGTTCTGCGTCGGGTGGGCGTGGATGAGCTGGGCCACCTCGGCCGGCAGCGCCTCCCAGTTGTAGATCAGCTGAGCCTCGCCGACCTGCTCACCCATGCGGTCGCCGACCATGTGGACGCCGACCACGGCACCGTCCTTCACCTGGACGAGCTTGATCTCGCCCGCGGTGTTCAGGATCTTGCTCTTGCCGTTGCCCGCCAGGTTGTACTTCAGAGCGACGACCTTGTCCGCGCCGTAGATCTCCTTGGCCTTGGCCTCGGTGATACCGACGGAGGCGACCTCCGGGTGGCAGTACGTCACCCGCGGGACACCGTCGTAGTCGATCGGAACGACCTTCAGACCGGCCAGACGCTCCGCCACCAGGATGCCCTCGGCGAAGCCGACGTGCGCGAGCTGGAGCGTCGGGACGAGGTCGCCGACGGCGGAGATGGTCGGAACGTTGGTGCGCATGTACTCGTCGACGAGGACGTAGCCGCGGTCCATGGCGACCCCGGCCTCCTCGTAGCCCAGGCCCTGGGAGACCGGGCCGCGGCCGACGGCGACGAGCAGGACCTCGGCCTCGAACTCCTTGCCGTCGGCAAGGGTGACCTTCACGCCGTCCTGGGTGTACTCGGCCTTCTGGAAGAAGGTGCCCAGGTTGAACTTGATGCCGCGCTTGCGGAACGCGCGCTCAAGAAGCTTCGAGCTGTTCTCGTCCTCGACCGGGACGAGGTGCTTCAGGCCCTCGACGACCGTGACGTCCGAGCCGAAGGACTTCCACGCCGAGGCGAACTCGACGCCGATGACACCGCCGCCCAGGACGATCGCGGACTTCGGCACGCGGTCCAGGACGAGGGCGTGGTCGGAGGAGATGATCCGGTCGCCGTCGATCTGCAGGCCCGGCAGCGACTTCGGCACCGAGCCGGTCGCCAGCAGGACGTGGCGGCCCTGGATCCGCTGACCGTTCACGTCGACGGAGGTCGGGGAGGACAGTCGGCCCTCACCCTCGATGTAGGTCACCTTGCGGGAGGCGATCAGGCCCTGCAGACCCTTGTACAGGCCGGCGATGACGCCGTCCTTGTACTTGTGGACGGCCGGGACGTCGATGCCCTCGAAGGTGGCCTTGACGCCGAACTGCTCGCTCTCGCGGGCCTGGTCGGCGATCTCGCCCGCGTGCAGCAGGGCCTTGGTGGGGATGCAACCCCGGTGCAGGCAGGTGCCGCCGACCTTGTCCTTCTCGATCAGGGCGACGTCCAGGCCCAGCTGCGCCCCGCGCAGGGCCGCGGCGTAACCACCGCTACCACCGCCGAGGATCACTAGGTCGAAAACGGTGCTGGCGTCGTTCGCCACGTCACGTCCTCCATGCATGTGCGCCGTAGACCGGTCGTCGATGACCGGCGGGCGGCTGGTGTCCGGCCGCTTGATGCTTCGGCCCTTCGGTGGGGGCCCTGTCCTGCCGGGCTCCATCTTTGCACTTGTTCGAGGCGTACGAGACGCCGGGCTGGGGTGTGAGACACCCCACGTACAGCTGAAAACAGGGGGTGGCGACGGGCAGGGGCGGGGGAACCGCGCGAACAACCCCCACGCCCCTGCAGCCGCCGTACTACGGAATGGACCGAGCCGTCGGGCGAATCAGCCCAGGTCACCCGCGGCGGTGAGCTCCGCCAGCCGTACGAGCGTGCGCACGGCGGTGCCGGTCCCGCCCTTCGGCGTGTAACCGAACGGCCCGCCCTCGTTGAACGCGGGGCCCGCGATGTCGAGGTGGGCCCAGGCGATCCCCTCGCCCACGAACTCGCGCAGGAACAGTCCGGCGACCAGGCCGCCGCCCATCCGCTCGCCCATGTTCGCGAGGTCGGCGACGGGCGAGTCCATCCCCTTGCGCAGGTGCTCGGGCAGCGGCATCGGCCAGGCCGGCTCGCCGACCTCCTCCGCGGCCTCGTACACCGAGGTGCGGAAGGAGTCGTCGTTCGCCATGACCCCGAAGGTCCGGCTGCCCAGCGCCAGCATCATCGCGCCGGTCAGCGTGGCCACGTCCACGATCGCGTCCGGCTTCTCCTGCGAGGCCGCCCACAGCGCGTCCGCCAGGACCAGGCGGCCCTCGGCGTCGGTGTTGAGGACCTCGACGGTCTTGCCGCTGTACATGCGCAGGACGTCACCGGGGCGGGTGGCGGTGCCCGACGGCATGTTCTCGGCCAGCGCCAGCCAGCCGGTGACATTGACCTCCAGGCCGAGGCGCGCGGCGGCGACGACCGCGGCGAACACCGCGGCGGCACCGCTCATGTCGCACTTCATCGTCTCGTTGTGGCCGGCCGGCTTCAGCGAGATGCCGCCCGAGTCGTAGGTGATGCCCTTGCCGACGAACGCGAGGTGCTTGCCGGCCTTCGGGTGCGTGTACGACAGCTTGACCAGGCGCGGAGCCGCGGCCGAGCCGTTGCCGACGCCGAGGATGCCGCCGTAGCCGCCCTTGGCCAGGGCCTTCTCGTCGAGCACCTGCACCTTGAGGCCGTGCTCCTTGGCCGCGGCCTGCGCCTCGGCGGCGAACGCCGCCGGGGTGAGGTCGTTCGGCGGCATGTTGATCAGGTCGCGGGAGCGGTTGAGCTCCTCGGAGACCGCGAGGGCCCGGGCCACGGCCCCCTTGTGGGCGGCGTCGCGCGGCTTGCCGCCGAGCAGGGTGGCCTCGGCAAGGGGAGCCTTGCCGTTCTTGGCCCTGGCGTCCTTCGCGCTGTCCTTGTACGCGTCGAAGGAGTAGGCGCCGAGCACGATGCCCTCGCCGATCGCGCCGATCGCGCCGGGGCCGTCGACGGGCAGGGCGAACGCGGCCTTCTTGCAGCCGGCGAGGGTCCGCGCGGCCACACCGGCCGCCTTGCGCAGCGCCTCGGGGTCGTAGCCGGCGTCCTTCTCGGTCTCCGGGCCCAGGCCCACAGCCACCACGAGCGGCGCCTTGAAGCCGGCCGGGGCGGGCAGTTTGGTCAGCTCGCCCTCGGCACCCGAGGCGCCGAGGGTCTCCAGGACGCCGGCCAGCCTGCCGTCGTACGCCTTGTCCACTGCTTCGGCGCCCGGCGTGACGACGGGGCCCTTCGCGCCCTTGGCGACACCGATCACGATCGCGTCGGCCCGCAGGCCGGGCGCCGCGGCGGTGCTGAGAGTCAGAGCAGTCACGGTGGTGAAATCTCGCTTCCGATGTGAAGTTGCTATGGCCGATGAGGGGTGGGTCGACCGGGCCCGAGAGCCGACCCTAGGTCCAGGCCTGGGGGTATGTGGCAACCGGGGTCTTCACCCTGTCGGCGAACACCCGGAACGAGACTACGCGCGTGCGCCCGCTCGCTCATTCATGCGGGCGTTCACCCGTACGTGGCGTCGTGGTCACTTCTCGCCTCTGTGCGTCGGCGGGCTGAGCCACACTCGTCGGGTTCCGGTGGGTCGGCCGTCCACCGCTTCACATGTTTTCCACAGATCCCCCGTGATTTCATCACGGGGGATCTTCTAGGGGGAGGAACCAGCCATGGCTCGTCGAGCGCATCGCCGGAGAACCGCGACCGTCACCGTGACGGCCGCCGCACTGATCACCCTGGGCCTGGCCGCGCCGGGCGCCTCGGCCGCCACCGACCCGCGCATCGATCTGCGGGTCCTGGTGGTCGACGACGGCGGCAGCCCGGTCGGCGCGATCACCGCAGAGCTGAAGAGCGAGGGCATCCCGTACACCACCGTCGACCTGCACGACTCCGGCCGCCCCACCATCACCGGCAGCTTCCTGGGCGACACGGTGAGCGGCCGGCCGCGCGCCAGGTTCCAGGGCGTGGTGCTGCCGAACGAGGCCCCGTTCGGCGCGGGCTCCGCCGAGCAGACGGCGCTGGAGACGTACGAGAAGGCGTACGGCATCCCGCAGGTCGACGCCTCCACCTGGGCCCATCCCGAGGTCGGCCTCGACTACACCGACCAGAACGGCTACGCCGGAGGTCTCGACGGCACTGAGGCCGCCGTCACCGCGGCCGGCAAGGCGGGCCCGTTCGGGTATCTGGCCGGCGCCTTCTCCTTCGAGGACAACTCGCCCTCCGTGCCGGAGAGCTACGGCTTCGTCGCCCAGCCCCGCACCGGTTTCACCAGCTACGTCGACGTCCCCGTCCCCGGTGGCACCGGCACCGGCAGCCTGCTCGGCGAGTACGCCCACGACGGGCGCCGCGAGCTGGTGGTGACCTTCGCCTACAACCAGTACCAGCAGCAGTTCCGGGTGCTGGCCCGGGGCATCGTGGAGTGGCTGACCCAGGGGGTGCATCTCGGGCAGGCCCGCAACTACTTCGCCGTGCACGTGGACGACGTCTTCGCGGACGACGCCCGCTGGGACACCGAACGCAACTGCACGCCCGGCGACATCGACTGCGGCAGCGGCACCGCCGACACGACCACACCGATCCGGATGACCGCGGACGACGCCCGGTACGCGGCCTCCTGGGAGCAGAGCCACGGTTTCACGCTGGACCTGGTGTTCAACGCGGGTGCCGGCGAGGAGTGGAAGAGCGAGAACGGCGGCAAGGACGCGCTGGCCGACCAGCTGCTCGCGGACAGGGCGAGGTACCGCTGGGTGAACCACACCTACACCCACCTGTTCCTCGGCTGCGTCCAGGACACCTCGACCGTGCCGTGGAGCTGCACGAAGAACGCCGACGGCTCGACGAAATGGGTGAGCCGCTCCGACATCTCCGGGGAGATCTCGGACAACTACAACTGGGCGCTCCGGCACGGGCTGTCCGTCGACCGCAGCGAGCTGGTCACCGGCGAGCACTCGGGTCTGAAGACGCTGCCCCAGCAGCCCCAGGACAACCCCGAACTCGGACCGGCGCTCGCCGCGAACGGCGTGAAGTGGACCGCCTCGGACAACTCCCGCGAACCCGAGCAGCGGGCCGTGGGCAACAGCACGCTCACCGTGCCGCGCTACCCCATGAACGTCTACTACAACGCGGGCACCAAGGCCGAGATGGCCGACGAGTACAACTGGATCTACACGTCCAGGGCGGACGGCGGCAGCGGGCTGTGCGAGAACAACCCGGCCTCCACCTGCCTCCCGCAGCCACTGGACACCGCCACCGGCTACACGGACCGGATCGTGCCCGCCGAGGCCCGCACCGACCTCGGGCACGTGCTGAGCAACGACCCGCGCCCGCACTACGCACACCAGTCCAACCTGGCCGAGGAACGCGTCCTCTACCCGGTCCTGGACCGCGTGCTCGCCGACTACCAGGCGCTGTTCGCCGCCGACACCCCGATCGTCAACCTGCGGCAGAGCGCCATCGGCGCCGAGCTGCAGAACCGGGCCAAGTGGCAGACCGCGCTCGACAGCGGCAAGGTCACCGCCTACCGGATCGGCAGCACCGTCACCGTCACCGCGCCGTCCGGCACCCAGATCCCGGTGACGGCACCGGAGGGCACCAGGCAGCAACTCCTGCTGAGCACCCCCGCCTTCGGCACGGCCTACGCCGGTGAGCGCTCCGCATGGGCGGCACCCGGCCTGCTCCAGTCGGCGCTCACGCTGAAGCTGCCGTAGCCGCAGGGTGCCCGGCACGGGCGCTCACCCCTGGGGCACGCCGCCCCAGGGTGTGGGCTCCGCCCGCCGGAGGATTCCCTCGACCGAGGTACCGGCCAGCCGGTCGGCCAGGGAGCGGCCGCCGGGGGAGAGCACGGGCACCGCATTGACCAGGAACAGCACCACCGCGGCCCCCCACACCACCACCGACAGCACGAAGTGGCCCTCGATCAGCAGCACACAGGCCAGGGCGTACACGGCGACGTCGGCGGCGGTGGTGACGACGGCCCGGCGCACCGCGTGCCGGGGCAGGCGCGGACCGACCCGGAGCCCGAGCAGGCCCTTGCCGAGGGTGCGGCCGAGCAGCGCGAGACAGGCCCACTGGTAGAGGAACGTGACGACGACGAGCGCGCCGAACGCCTCCTCCACGTCGAGCACCGCCTCGTCCCACAGCGACAGGCCGAGCGACTCGGAGGCGCCGATGACGTCACCGCGGGAGGTCAGCAGGTCGAAGCCGCCACGGGTGGCCAGCTCCGGCACATCGGTGACGAGCGCGGTGATCCGGTGGAAGGTGAACACCGCGAGCAGCGAGGCCGCTGTCAGCACCAGGGCGAAGTCGATGAACCAGGCCACGGCACGGCGCAGCTTCAGCACGGATGTCCCCCGATCACACTCTTCTTGTCCGTGTACCGGCGAAGCCTAGCGACCCACGGGCCTGGCGACCCACGGGCCTGGCGACCCACGGGCCTGGCGACCCACGGGCCTGGCGACCCACGGGCCTGGCGACCCACGGGCCCAGCGACCCACGGGCCCAGCGACCCACGGGCCCAGCGACCCACGGGCCCAGCGACCCACGGGCCCAGCGACCCGCGGGCCCAACGGCCCAGGGACCTAGCGTCCTAGCGACCCAGGGACAGCACCACGAGCGCGGTCGTCGCCGCCGTCTCCGCGAGGGCGCCGAACACGTCCCCGGTGACTCCGCCGAACCGGCGCGTGCAGCGGCGCAGCAGGAGTTCGGCGGCGGCGAGGGACAGCAGCACCGCGGCCGCCGCCCGCAGGCCGCCGTACGGTCCGAAGGCCGACCCCCACGCGGCCGAGACGATCACACAGACGGCCGTGACGGCCAGCGCGCCCGGCACCGGCACCACCCCGGCGACCGCCGCCCCCAGCCCCTCCGGCCGGGCGGCCGGCACACCGGTGCGCGCGGCCAGGGTGAGCGCAAGACGGGCCGCGACCGCCGAGGTCACCGCCGCCACGGCGCCCCGCGCCCAGGAGTCGCCGTAGAGCTGCGCCAGCACGGCGACCTGGGCCAGCAGCACCAGCACGAGGGTGAGCACCCCGAACGGCCCGATGTCCGACTGCTTCATGATCCGCAGCGCGTCCGCGGCCGGCTTGCCGCTGCCCAGCCCGTCCGCGGTGTCGGCGAGGCCGTCCAGATGCAGCCCACGGGTCAGTGCCGCCGGTACGGCGGCCGAGGCGACGGCGGCGAGCAGGGTACCGGCACCCAGGAGGAGCAGCAGCAGCCCGAGGCCCGCCGCAGCGCAGCCCACGACCAGTCCGGCCACCGGGGCGCCGAGCATGCCGGCGCGCGCGGCCTGCCGGTCCCAGCGGTGCACCCGGACGGGCAGCACGGTCAGTGTGCCGAAGGCGAAGCGCAGGCCGTCGAGAGGGGAGGTCTTGAGCACCGGCGCAGGGTACCGGGCCGCCGTGCTCCCCGCCGCGGCCGGGGACGCTGCGTCATCCGGGGGACGGCCCCCGGACACCCGGCCGGACATCCCGCCGGACGGCGCTGAAACAGCCGGGCTCATGTGAGTAATGTGCGCACATGGGGCACTGGTGGGAGCGGAACATCGTGGAGCCGGGCAAGCTGCCCCTGCTGCTGGCCCTGACCGCCTTCGTCGTCACCTTCGTCGTCACCCGGGTCATCACCCGGCTGATCCGGGCCGGCAAGGGGCCCTTCGGCAACGTCAGAGCGGGCGGGCTGCACATCCACCACGTGGTCCCCGGGGTCGTCCTGACGGTCATCGGGGGCTTCGGCGCCGTGGCCAGCGACCGGCACGGGGCCGGCGGGGCCGTCGCCGCGGTCCTCTTCGGCATGGGGGTGGGTCTGGTCCTGGACGAGTTCGCGCTGATCCTGCACCTGGACGACGTCTACTGGACCGAGGAGGGCCGCAAGAGCGTCGAGGCCGTCGTGCTCACCGCCGCCCTGGTCGGCCTGCTGCTGGCCGGGTTCTCGCCGTTCGGCGTCAACGACCTGTCCGCCGAGGAACTCCAGGACCGGGGCACGGTCATCGCCAACATCGGCGTGAACTTCCTCTTCTCCCTCATCGCCCTGAGCAAGGGCAAGGCCCGCATCGCGATCTACGGCATCGTCGTGCCCCTGATCGCGTTCTTCGGTGCGGTCAGGCTGGCCCGCCCCGGCTCCCTCTGGGCCCGCCGCTTCTACGGCGGCCGCCCCCGCGCCCGGGCCAAGGCCGCCCTGCGCGCCTACCACCACGACCGTCGCTGGGCCGGGCCCCGGCGCGTCCTTCAGGACTGGATCGGCGGCAAGCCCGACCCGCGCCCGGTCCGGCTGCCCGGCCACCGGTGACGCCGCCGCAGCCGGTAGCCGTAGCGGTGCCGCAGCGCCGCCAGCAGGCACAGCGTCCCCACGGCCATCAGCGCGGCCAGGTGCTCCTTGCCCGCCAGGTTCTCCTTGAGCAGCACCTCGGCCACCATGGCCGCGGTCACCGCACCCGCCGTCGCGTAGGCGCCGTACCGCCAGGCCACGAACACGGCGAGTCCCACCACGGCCGCCGACGGACCGGTGTCCACGACCTGCGCGTCCGTCCAGGGAAGGCCGAACGGGGCGTGCGGGCCGAGCGCGATGCCCAGCCGCGCGTACAGCGTCCCGGCGAGCGTGGCGACGTAGGCGATCGTCAGCGTCCGCCACCAGCCCAGGCAGATCTCGGCGATCCCGAACACCAGCAGGATCTGCGCGAGCGCACCCCACACCGGCAGGTCGAGCGCCGGGACGAACAGCGACAGCGGGGTGCGCAGCAGGGCCAGTCCCAGCGGGTCCTGTGCCCGTACGGCACCCATGTTCTGCACGAACTGATAGCCCCACGACCGGTTCTGCACGTACTGGAGGAGCGCGGTCAGGCACACCGCCCAGACGGTCATCGGAGCCGCCCGCAGATGCTGTTTGAGCAGGGGCTCGCGCACCGTGACGTACAGCAGTCCCCACTCGGCACGGGCCCAGCGGGCGAGCGTCCTCATCAAGCGTTCCTCATCGGTGCGTGTCCAGGTGCCTGCGGTGCAGCCACTTCGGCAGTCCCGGCGCCTCCAGGAAGCCCTCGGCGCGGGCCGCGGCGAGGCCGATGCGCAGCAGGTCCGCGCTCTTCTCGAAGAGCAGGAACCGCGGCTCCCAGATGGGCCGGTACTTGGCGTTGGCGCGGTACAGCGACTCGATCTGCCACCAGCGGGAGAAGAAGCTGAGCAGCGACCGCCACAGCCTCAGCACCGGTCCGGCACCGAGGCGTGCGCCACGTTCGAAGACCGACCGGAACACGGCGAAGTTCAGTGAGACCTGGGTGATCTCGATCTCCTGGGCGCGGCGCAGCAGTTCGATGACCATGAACTCCATCAGCCCGTTCTCGGAGTCCCGGTCCCGCCGCATGAGGTCCAGGGACAGTCCGTGCGGGCCCCAGGGCACGAAGGAGAGCAGTGCGCGCAGCCTGCCCTCGGCGTCCGTGCACTCCAGCATCACGCACCGCCCGTCCTCGGGGTCCCCGAGCCGGCCGAGCGCCATGCTGAAACCGCGCTCGGTCGCCCCGTCCCGCCAGTCGTTCGCGCGCTCGATCAGATACGCCATGTCGCTCGCCGGGATGTCCTCGTGCCGTCGGATGCGCACCTCGTAGCCGGCCCGCTTCACCCGGTTGTAGGCCTGCCGGACGGTCCGCATCGCCCGCCCCTCCAGGGTGAACTCGGCCACCTCCACGATCGCCTCGTCGCCGAGTTCCAGCGCGTCGAGACCGTGCCGGGCGTAGACCGTCCCCGCTTCCTCGCCCGCGCCCATGACCGCCGGGATCCACCCGTGGGCCCGCGCCTCGGCCAGCCACGGCACGATCGCGCCGGGCCACGCCTCCGGGTCGCCCAGCGGATCCCCGGAGGCCAGGCTCACCCCGCCGACCACCCGATAGGCGACGGCCGCCTTGCCGGTCGGCGACCACACCACGCTCTTCTCCCGGCGCAGCGCGAAGTAGCCGAGCGAGTCCCGCTCGCCGTGCCGCTCCAGCAGACCGCTCAGCCGCTTCTCGTCGTCCTCGGTGAGCGGGTCCACGGCCCGCCGGGAGCGGAAGGCGGCGTAGAAGACGGCGAGCACGAGCAGCGTACTGAGCACGTTGATCGCCACGTTGGCCCAGTTGGGCGGCTCGATCCCCGGGAAGTGGCTCTCGTCGGCGGCCACCGACACCAGCCGCAGGGTGCCGTAGTGCCAGCGCTCCAGGAACGTCGAACGGGCCGCGTCCGGCGCCTGGTCGGTGACCGTGATCAGCAGCCCGGCGAGCAGGGAGGCGACGAGCCCGGCGCCGACGGCGACGGTCGCGGCGAGCCGTGGGTTGGACCGGTCGCCCTTGGCGTAGAACTCCCGGCGCCCGACCAGCAGCGCCCCGACGAAGGCGGCCGTGAGCACCAGGGAGATCCAGTTCTGCGCGTACTGCCGGATCTCCGGGAACGCCATGGCGAACGCGAACAGCGCCAGGAACAGGCCGCTCAGCACCAGGTTCAGGATCCATGCGGCCCGCTTGCGCCGCCGCATGGTGATGGCGAGGAACGCGGTGAACAGGCCCGAGGCGAAGCCGGCCGTCAGCAGGTACGGAGTGAAGTAGTTCTCCTGGTTGTGCCGGCGCACGTCCTGGCCCAGCGACACCCACACCGCGCTGAGGAAGTTGACGAAGGCGACGGCTCGCAGGTACCAGACGGCGACGGCGGCGGCCCGCCGGGAAGCCCCGGTGGACCGCCGCCCCTGCTCGCTGGACCGCTCCGGTTCGGCTTGCTGTTCCACGGCAATTCGGGCATCTCCCATGAGGGAGGATCATATGGGGCCGCCCCGGCGAACCACACTTTTGCCGCCGTGGCAGCAGCAGCCGCCCTGGTCCTAGTCCTGCGGCTGCTGCGCCTGCTTCTCCCGCGGCTCCTGCGCCTGCTCCTCGGCCGGCTTCTCCTGGGCCTCCTGGGCCTCCTGGGCCGGCTCCTTCTCGGGCAGCTCGGCGGCGAGTGCGGCGGCGGCCCGTACCAGCGGCAGCGCCAGCAGCGCCCCCACCCCCTCGCCGACCTTCACGCCCTGCTCCAGCAGCGGCTCCAGCGCCATCCGGTCCAGCGCCTTCGCCTGTCCCGGCTCCCCGCTGTCGTGCCCGGCCAGCCACCAGTCCGGCGCCCGGAAGGCCACCCGCTGGGCGACCAGCGCACACGCGGCGGCGACCACGCCGTCCAGGATCACCGGCAGCTTGCGCACCGCCGCCTGCAGCAGGAACCCGGTCATCGCGGCCAGATCGGCCCCGCCGACGGCCGCCAGCAGCTGCAGCTGGTCCCCGAGCACCGGCCGCGCCCGCCGCAGCGCGTCCCGGATCGCCGCACACTTGCGCATCCATGCCAGATCGTCGATGGCCTGCCCGCCGCGCCCGGTCACCACGGACGCGTCGGTCCCGCACAGCGCGGCGATCAGCACCGCCGCCGCCGTGGTCCCGCCCACGCTCACATCGCCGAGCACCACCAGATCCGTCCCCGAGTCGGCCTCCTCGTCGGCGACGGCGACACCCGCCCGGAAGGCCGCCTCGGCCTCGTCGGGGGTGAGCGCGTCCTCGATGTCGATACGACCGCTGCCGCGCCGCACCCGGTGCCGCACGACGTCCTCGGGGAAGGCGTCCTCGGGGCAGTCCAGGGCCATGTCCACGACCCGCACGGGCACGTCGAGGCGGCGCGCGAGCACCGACACCGCGCTGCCTCCCTCCAGTACCGCCCGCACCAGCTGCCCGGCACTGCCCGCCGGCCGCGCGGAGACGCCCAGTCCGGCGATCCCGTGGTCGGCGGCGAAGAGAACCACCCGGGGCCGCTCGACCGGCCGTACCGGTACGGCGCCCTGCGCGGCGGCGAGCCACTCGCCCAGCTCGTCCAGGCGCCCGAGCGACCCGGGCGGCACGATCTGACGCTCTCGCCGGGCCTCGGCGTCACGGCGCACGCCACCGTCCGGGCGCTCGATCAGATCGGTGAAGTCGTCCAGATTAAGGCTGCTCATTCGCCGAACAGTACCGGCAGCGAACGAACGCATCCGCGCCACACCGCGACCCCACGGTCACCACGTCGTTGCACCCAAGATCGGTATCCCATACGTTCCGGTTTGAAGCGGAATGTCGCACAGGGAGCCACCCATGCAGCCCTCGCCCCTCGCCCCCCGGGTCACCGGCCCGAACGACCCGTTCCAGGAGCCGCGCCGCGAGGACTGCCCGTGGTGCGGATCCCCGCGCCTGCGCACCCGGATGCGCGCCGCCGACCCGCTGCGGCACCGGCCGGGCACCTTCGTCCTCGACGAGTGCCGCGACTGCCGCCACGCCTTCCAGAACCCCCGGCTCACGGCGGAGGGCCTCGCCTTCTACCACCGGGACTTCTACGAAAGGCATCTGGAGGAGTTCACCGCCCGCATCGTCCCCGGCCGTGCGGTCCGCCGCCGCCACCGGGCCACGGCCCACGCGCTGTCGGCGCTGCGCGAACCGGAGAGCTGGCTGGACGTGGGCACGGGGCTCGCCCGCTTCCCCGAGGCGGCGAAGGAGTACTTCCCCTACACCAGCTTCGACGGCCTGGACCCGACGGCCCGGGTGGAACAGGCGCTGCTGGAGGGCCGCGTCGAGGAGGCCCACCGGGGCTATCTGACCACCCCCGGCACGGCCGCACGGCTGCGCGCCCGCTACGACGTGGTCAGCATGTTCCACCACCTGGAACACGCCCCCGACCCGCGCGCCGAACTCCGCGCCGCCCTGACCGCGCTGCGCCCCGGCGGCCACCTCGTCGTCGAAGTCCCCGACCCGCGCTGCGTGTTCGCCGCACTGCTCGGCAAGTGGTGGCTGCCCCACGGCCAGCCCCGCCACCTCCACCTGGTGCCCCTGGCCAACCTGCGCGCGGAACTGGAGGCGCAGGGCTGCACGATCCTCGTCACGGACCGCAAGGCGCCCCACACGCCCTACGACCTGTCGGCGGCCCTCTCCCTGGCCCTCGCCCACGCCCACCCGCTGCTGAGGGCCATGGCGGCCCCCGCGCTGGCGCTGGCCTCGGCCCTGGACCACACCCTGGCCCCCCTCGCCCGCCGCACCCGCCTCTCCAACGCGTACCGGATCGTGGCCCGCAAGGAGGCGGGCGCCGGCGTGCGGCTGCGGCCCGGCGGGGACTGATCGCGCGGTTCGCCGCGCCCCTGCGGGGCGCCCGGGGCCGCGGGCGGTCGCGCGCTCAGCCCCGCAGCACCAGAGCCTGCCCCGCCACCACCAGCAGAACCTGCTCGCACTCGCTCGCGAACGCCGCGTTCAGGCGCCCCAGTTCATCCCGGTAGCGGCGCCCGGACGCCGTCGCCGGCACGATCCCGGAGCCCACCTCGTTGGACACGGCCACCACGGTCCGCCGGGTGGCCCGCACCGCCGCAGCCAGCTCCCGCACCCGCTCGCGCAGCGCCTTCTCGCCGCCGTCCGCCCACTCCGCGTCGTCCCAGGCCCCGACCGCGTCCATCACATCCGTCAGCCACAGCGACAGACAGTCGATCAGCAGCGGCGGCCCGTCCACGGCGAGCAGCGGCACCAGATCGGTCGTCTCCGTGGTCCGCCAGGACCCAGGCCGCCGCTCCCGGTGCAGGGTCACCCGCGCCGCCCACTCGGTGTCCCCGCCACGCGTCCCGCCCGTGGCCACGTACAGCACCTCGGGGAAGGCCTCCAGCCGCCGCTCGGCCTCCACCGACTTGCCCGAACGTGCCCCGCCCAGCACCAGCGTGCGCCGCGGCACGTCCGGCACCTCCTCGTACGCCCCGACCACCAGCGTCGTACCGTCCGGCACGGCCCGCGCCCCGGCCGCCGCGAGCCGCCGCCGTACCTCCGCGCCCTGCGGCACGTCGTGGTCGAGATGGACGGCGATCACATCCGTCGTCGGGGTGATCGAACCGACCGCCCGCAGCCGGGCCGGCGCGTCCGGACGGCCCACGACATCGGCCAGCACCATCTGGTACGTCTCCGCCGTCGCCTCCTCCAGACCGGCCGGCGCCCCGCCCGGCGGCAGATACAGCAGCCGCTGCCCGTCCGGGCCGGTCACCGCGTACCCGGTGCCGCCCGCGTCCATCGCCACCGCCCGCACCCGATGCCCCGTCAGCAGCGCCAACTCCCGCCCGTCCGGCACCCGGCCGGGCTGCGGCAGCCCGGCCGGCACCTCCACCGCGGGCCCGTCGTGCGGGTGCGACAGCAGCACCTGGCGCACCCCGCCCAGCGAGTGCCCGGAGCGCGCGGCCGCGAACGCGGCCCCCGGCGTCAGGTCGAGCAGCAGCGCCCCGTCCACCAGCAGCGCGGTGGCCGCCCGCGCGTCCGGCCCGAGCGCGGTCGCACACACCGCGCAGGGACAGTCGGGGCGGGGCAGCCCCGCGGGAGCACCGGTACCGAGCAGAGTCACTTCCACGAGGTCGATTTTCACCCGTCCTCGCGGGCGCCGCCCGGCTGCCGCTCCCCAAGGGGCGCGGGGAACCGCGCGACCAGCCCTCACCGGCACGCGGTTTCCGGCACTTTCCCATGGTCATCTAACGGCCGGACCGGCGGAGCGCATACGCTTCCCGCAGGTGTTGGATCGAAGGAGGCCCACATGACGACATGGACGTGGCGGTTCGAGAAGGCCGACGGGACGGAGGTCCAGCCCGCAGTGCAGCCGGAGGAGTTCACCACACAGGGCGACGCCGAGTCCTGGATCGGCGAACACTGGAAGGACCTGCAGGAGGGCGGCGCGGACCAGGTGCGGCTGTTCGAGGAGAACACCGAGATCTACGGCCCGATGAGCCTGCACGCCGAAGCGTCGTAGCCCGGCCGGGGGGTGAGGAGGGGCCTTCCTCCTCACTGCTCGCCCAGCGTCACCTCCGCCGTCTTCTCGGCACCGTCGCGCTGGAAGGTGACCGTCGTCCGCCGCCCCGGTCTGTCCACCGCGAGCGCTTCGGAGAGTTCCGTGGTCGTGGTGACCGGGGTACCGCCCAGCTGGGTGATCACATCGCCCGGCCGCAGCCCCGCCCGGTCGGCCGCCCCGCCGCTCCTGAGGGTGACCACCGCGGCCCCGGCCGGCTGGTACCTGTCGTCCACGACCGTGCGCGCGGTGATGCCGAGCGCGGCCCGCCCCGAGTCGACGACCTTGCCGCTCCTGACGATCTGGCCGGCGACCGTCTTCACCATCGACACCGGGATGGCGAACCCGATGCCCGGCGCCGCGCTGCCGCCCAGCTCGGGATCGGCGGCGGCGAGCGTCGGGATGCCGATGACCTGTCCGTCGAGGTCGACCAGGGCACCCCCGCTGTTGCCGGGGTTGATGGCGGCCGACG
This sequence comes from Streptomyces sp. NPDC107581, assembly GCF_055657175.1. Lineage (NCBI taxonomy): Bacteria > Bacillati > Actinomycetota > Actinomycetes > Kitasatosporales > Streptomycetaceae > Streptomyces > Streptomyces sp. NPDC107581. The sequence continues at coordinate 491,000 of NZ_JBVKBH010000006.1, read as the reverse complement.
TCTGCACCATGTTCGCGATGGTGGCGCCCGTACCCCCGCCCGTGCTGCCCTCGCTGACGGTCCGTCCGGTCGCCGACACGATGCCCTCGGTCACGCTGGACGACAGCCCGAGCGGCGACCCCATGGCCAGCACGAGCTGGCCGACCGCCACCTTCTCGGAGCTTCCGAACGACGCCGCCCGCAGCCCGTCCGGCACCTTGTCGAGCCTGATCACCGCGAGATCCTGCTCCGGGTACGAGTACACCAGGCGGGCGGTGAGCGGCTCCTCGCTGTTGGCCGCGGTCACCTTGAAGGTCTTCTCGGAGCCGACCACATGCGCGTTGGTGACGATGTGTCCCTGGCCGTCGTACACCACCCCGGAACCCAGATCGTGGCTCGCCTGGATCTGCACGACCGAGGGCAGGACCTCCTTGATGACCTTCAGATACTGGCTCTGCAGGTCGCCGCCGGCCATGGGGAGCGCCGTCCGGGTGGCCGAGCCCTCCCTCTCGGCGGGCGGCACCGGGGCGGTGCAGCCGGAGACCAGGGGCGCGGAGACCAGGAGAGCGGCCCACACGAGGACGGCGGCGCGGACGGCCGTCCACGGGGCACGGCTACGGGAAGCGTCCATGCCCCGAGTCTCTCCGCGGAGCGGATCACCGAGCCTGTCGTATGCGTCCGAACGGGCTCAGCCCCGCACCCCGCACAGGTGCAGCAGCGCCGCGACACCCCGGTACGGATCCGTCCGCCCGGCCCGCTCCTCGACCGCCAGCAGCGCCTGAAGATCCTCGGGGATCTCCGCGCCGTCCGCAGCCGTGTCGGTGAAGACCCGCACGCCGTACCAGGCGTGCAGCGGGGCGGCGATGCCGGCGAGCGTGGCGCTGAGCGCCGACAGCCGGTCGGCCCGCACGTCCAGGCCGAGGCGATTGCGATAGGCGGTGGTGCCGAACGAGCCCAGCGCGCCGGTCCAGTCCCCGGACAGGCCCGGCCGCATGGCGAGGGCGTCGCCGTTGCGCACCAGCAGCGACAGCAGCCCGCCCGGGGCGAGCATCCGGGCCAGACCGGCCACCAGCGGATCCGGCTCCTCGACGTACATCAGGACGCCGTGGCAGAGCACCACGTCGAAGCTGCCCGGCAGGAAGTGCACGCCGGTGTCCCGCCCGTCGCCCTGCACCAGCCGCATCCGCTCGCGGATGCCCTCCGGCTCACCGGCCAGGGCCTCGCGCGCGGCCGCGATCATCGTCGCGTCCTGCTCGACACCGGTCACCTGGTGACCGAGCCGGGCCAGCCGCAACGCCTGCGTGCCCTGGCCCATCCCCACGTCGAGCACGCGCAGCCGCTGCCCGACCGGGAACCGCCCGGCTATCTGCTCGTCGAGCTGCCGGGCCACCAGCTCCTGCCGTACGACATCACGCAGCCCGCCCAGCCTGTTCAGCCAGGACTCGGCCGCACCCCCGGTGAAGGCGTCTGCGCTCAGGGCCGCTCTCCGCGCTTGACCTGCGGCTTCGGCAGCCTGAGACGGCGCATCTGGAGAGAGCGCATCAGACCGTAGGCGACGGCGCCACGGCGGTTCTGGTCGGGGAAGCGCTCGGCCAGCCGCTTCTTCAGCCGGAAGCCGCTCACGGCCGCGTCGAGCACGATCAGCACGATCACGACGAGCCACATCCACAGGGCGACGGCCTGGATCGCGGGCACCCGCACCACGCTCATCACCAGGATGACCACGGCCAGCGGCAGGAAGAACTCCGCGACGTTGAACCGCGAGTCGACCCAGTCGCGCGCGAACTTGCGCACCGGGCCCTTGTCCCGGGCGGGCAGATAGCGCTCGTCGCCGCCGGCCAGCGCCTGGCGCTGCCGGTCCAGCGCCTGACGGCGGTCCTCGCGCTGACGCTTGGCCGCCTCCTTGCGCGTCGTCGGCGTGTTGGCGACACTGCGGCGCTGGGACTGGGCCTCACTGCGCTTGGGCGTGGGCCTGCCCTTGGGGGCCTGCGGGTCACGGGTCTGCTTGGAGAAGTTCACCGGCGCCTTGTCGGCGGGGGCCTTCTCTTCCTTGGCACGGCTACGGAACACAAAACCCAAGGGTACGGGCTCCCCGTGCATGGACCCCAGCCGAGCCGGGAACGATCCGGCAACGCCGGACGTCTGTAGGGGGACAGAGAGGACGTTGCAGACGCTTCACCCGGCGGCCACCGAGCAGGCCCGGGGGGATCACCCCGAGGACCACCTACTCCTCACGCCGGAGCGATATCGTCCGCAGTCGTTCTTGGGGATGAGCTCATCACCCCCGGAACAGTGCGGTAATGGAGTCAGGGCCCGTACTGTGGGTCCTGTCGCAGCATCGGTGAGCTGGAGTCCGTCAGAAGGGGGCGCGCGAAGCCCATGAGCGGTGTCATGAAGCGTATGGGGATGATCTTCCGCGCGAAGGCGAACAAGGCCCTTGACCGGGCCGAGGACCCGCGCGAGACCCTCGATTACTCGTACCAGAAGCAGCTGGAGCTGCTGCAGAAGGTGCGCCGCGGGGTCGCCGACGTGGCGACCTCCCGCAAGCGCCTGGAACTCCAGCTCAACCAGCTGCAGCAGCAGTCCACCAAGCTGGAGGACCAGGGCCGCAAGGCGCTCGCGCTGGGCCGCGAGGACCTGGCCCGCGAGGCGCTGTCCCGCCGTGCCGCCCTGCAGCAGCAGGTGACGGACCTGGAGACGCAGCACACGACTCTCCAGGGCGAGGAGGAGAAGCTCACCCTGGCGGCCCAGCGGCTGCAGGCCAAGGTCGACGCCTTCCGTACGAAGAAGGAGACCATCAAGGCCACCTACACCGCCGCCCAGGCCCAGACCCGCATCGGCGAGGCGTTCACCGGCATCTCCGAGGAGATGGGCGACGTCGGCCTGGCGATCCAGCGTGCCGAGGACAAGACGCAGCAGCTGCAGGCCCGCGCCGGCGCCATCGACGAGCTGCTCGCCTCCGGTGCCCTGGACGACCCGACCGGCACGGCCAAGGACGACATCGCCGCCGAGCTGGACCGCCTCTCCGGTGGTACGGATGTAGAGCTGGAACTGCAGCGCATGAAGGCCGAGCTGGCCGGAGGCTCGCCGCAGCAGGCGATCGAGGGCGGCACCGGCCAGGCGCAGTCCCAGCAGCACCCGCAGGACACCCCGCGCTTCGACAAGCAGTAGTCCGGGCCGGGACCCGGACCGAGGAGGCCGTCGTGATCGTACGGATCATGGGGGAGGGCCAGGTGAAGCTGGCCGACTCCCACTTCGTCGAGCTGAACAAGCTGGACGACGAGCTGCTGGAGGAGATGGAGAGCGGCGACGAGGAGGGCTTCCGTCGCACGCTCGCCGATCTCCTGGACGCCGTCCGGCGGCTCGGCACTCCTCTGCCGGACGACGCGCTGGAACCTTCGGAACTGATCCTTCCGTCCCCGGACGCATCGCTCACGGAGGTCCGGGAGATGCTCAGCGACGACGGGCTGATCCCGGGCTGAGCCCGGGACGGCTGATCCCGGGCTCAGCCCGGCCGGTCAGCCCAGGGTGAACCAGGTGGTGCGGGACTTCTGCCACTCCGGGTGGCTGAGGTCCTTCGCCTGGGTGCCGTCGCCGTAGAGGTCCGCGTCCCCGTCGTCGGTGATCAGCTGTACCCGGGCCCCGGAGACGCCCAGGTCGGGCACGGACACGATGGACTCCCAGCCGCCCGCGTCCGTGGTCGGCAGGTCCAGCTTCTTCACGGGCTGGTGCCCGGCCACCCCGTCCCATGTGTACAGGGCGTACGGGTCGCTGTTGTCGTCGGCCGCCCAGGACCCGGCGAGGATCAGGAACTGCCCCTTGTCGTTGCGGCGCAGGTCGCGGATGGACAGACCGCCGAGGTCCAGCTCGATCGGCGTACCGAAGGCGGCCTTCGTGCCGCGGACCACCTGGTCCATGTTCGTCACCGGCACGACCAGTGCCTTCCCGCCCGACTGCGGCGGCACCAGCGGGGCCCGGAAGCCGACGTAGGCGGTGGTGGAGGAGCCGGGTGCGAACTCCAGTCCCTCCACGTTGAAGCCGTCCACCTGCTTCGGGGTCTGGCCGTCGGCCGTCGCCGCGGCGAAGCCGTACCGGTCGCCGTTCGCCTCGTCCCAGGCCACCAGGTCGTCGCGCAGGTGGTGCCCGGCACTGCCGAAGGAGAGCGAGGTGGCCGCGCCCGAGCCGGAGACCGTGGTGGTGAAGACCGTGTTGCGGTCGGCCTTGTACTCGCCGTCCTTGTTGTTGCCCAGCGAGCCGGTCCAGTAGATCGTGTTCCCGACGCGCGTGGCGCCCTCGATGTCGACCTCCTTGTCGGCGTCCAGCGCGCTGTCCAGGTCCCAGGTCTTCACCGGGGCGCCGGAGGCCGAGCCGTTGTACAGGCGCAGCGTGTTGTCCTCGTCGTTGCCGACGACCTCGTACCCGCCGCCGACGTCCACCGCGGCGGAGGCGTCCGAGGCGCCGGTCAGATAGCGGGCGTCGGCGGAGTGCTGGACGGCCGGGGAGGCCGCGTAGTGCAGCGTGGTCGTGGCCGTCTTGCCGCCGAGCCCCGTCACCTTCAGCGTGAGGTCCGCGTAGCCCTGGGCGTGCGCGGTGACCGAGACGGTACGGCTGCTGCCGGTGCCCGAGACGCTGACGTCGGAGGTGGCCGCCACGGAGGTACGGCTGCTCTTGGTGGCCGTCACGGTCAGCGCGGAGGCGTCGGCGCCGCTCTGTGCGAGTGTGACGGTGACCGTCGGGTCGCCGGTGCTGCCGACCGCGCCCGACAGGTAGGACGCCGACAGCTTGATCGTCGGCGTGCCGTAGCTCGCGGCCTGTGCGGGGGTGACCAGACCCGTGGCCGAGGCGAGTGCGAGGGCCGCGGCGGACCACAGCACATGTCGGGACGGCGAGGAGGAAGGGCGCACGAGGGCTGCCTTTCGTCGACAGGACGCATCCGGCCCGGGCGGCGCGAATGCCGACGAGAAGGCTGAGCATGTACGGCCAACGCCGGGCGTCCGGCACCGGTACCTGCCGCGAACAGCGCGGGACAGCTGGCGATCAGTGAGTGGGGCTGCGCGGGCGTCTGCCGGGTGGGTGGTTGTGCGGCCGTCCGGCTCGGGATCGGTCTTCGTCCGGGTGCGGGTCGGTGGGGGCCTGTTGCGCAGTTCCTCGCGCCCCTTGGGGGTTGTGGTGGGCGTTGTTGGTGGGGTGCCGTGGTTGTGGGGGTTGTCTGCGGGGCGTGGTCCCGGACGGTTCGGGCGGCGGGGGTCTTGCTGCTGACCTGTGCTGCGGCGACCCGTACTGTTCACCACGTGAGCACCCTCGAACGGGCCCGGTGCAGCCTCAAGGCGCACCCCCTCGCGCTGGACGCGGCCATCGCGGCGGGCGTGCTGGTGTGCATGGTCGCCGGGTCCTTCGTGGTGCCCCGCGGCAACAACGGCGTGACCTGGGGCGTCCGCACCCCGGCCCTGTTCAGCCTGCTGCTGATGACCATCGGTGCCGCCGCGCTCGTCTTCCGGCGCCGCGCGCCCAAGGCGGTCCTCGCCGTCACCGGCACCGTCTCCGTGATCGAGCTGGTCACCGGCAACCCGCGCGCCCCGGTCGCCATGTCCGCCGTCGTCGCCCTCTACACCGTCGCCTCGCGGACCGACCGCACCACCACCTGGCGCGTCGGCCTGCTCACCATGACCGTGCTGACCGCGGCCGCCATGCTCGGCGGCACCCTGCCCTGGTACGCCCAGGAGAACCTCGGCGTACTCGCCTGGACCGGGATCGGCGCCACCGCCGGGGACGCCGTGCGCAGCCGCCGCGCGGTCGTCCAGGCCATCCGGGAACGCGCCGAACGCGCCGAACGCACCCGCGAGGAGGAGGCTCGCCGCCGGGTCGCCGAGGAACGGCTGCGCATCGCCCGCGATCTGCACGACGTGGTCGCCCACCACATCGCCCTGGTCAATGTGCAGGCCGGAGTCGCCGCGCACGTCATGGACAAGCGGCCCGACCAGGCCAAGGAGGCCCTCGCCCACGTCCGCGAGGCCAGCCGCTCCGCGCTCAACGAGCTGCGCGCCACCGTCGGCCTGCTCCGCCAGTCCGACGACCCGGCCGCTCCCACCGAACCCGCTCCCGGCCTCAGCCGCCTCGAGGAACTCGCCGGCACCTTCCGCAACGCCGGGCTCCCGGTCGAGGTGGCCCGCGCCGACCACGGCACCGAACTCCCGGCCGCCGTGGACCTGGCCGCCTACCGGATCATCCAGGAGGCCCTGACCAACGCGCAGAAACACGCGGGCCCGGACGCCAAGGCCGAGGTCAGCGTCGTACGCGTCGGACCGCACATCGAGGTCACCGTGCTGGACGACGGCGCGGGCGCGGGCGGTGCGCCCGGGGCCGGCGGCGGGCACGGGCTGCTCGGCATGCACGAGCGGGTCACCGCCCTCGGCGGCACCCTGACCACCGGACCCCGCTACGGCGGCGGCTTCCGCGTCCATGCGATCCTGCCGGTCAAGACCCGCACCACGGCCCCGGGGGAGCCCGTATGACGATCCGTGTCCTGCTCGCCGACGACCAGGCACTGCTGCGCAGCGCGTTCCGGGTACTGGTCGACTCCGAGCCCGACATGGAGGTGGTGGGGGAGGCCTCCGACGGCGCCGAGGCGGTCCGGCTCGCCAAGGAGCGAAGCGCGGACGTCGTCCTCATGGACATCCGGATGCCCGGCACCGACGGCCTCGCCGCCACTCGCCTGATCAGCGCCGACCCCTCCCTCGCCCAGGTCCGCGTGGTCATCCTGACCACGTTCGAGGTGGACGACTACGTGGTCCAGTCGCTGCGCGCCGGTGCCTCCGGCTTCCTCGGCAAGGGCAGTGAACCCGAGGAGCTGCTGAACGCCATCCGGGTCGCGGCGGGCGGCGAGGCCCTGCTGTCCCCGGCCGCCACCAAGGGCCTGATCGCCCGCTTCCTCGCCCAGGGCGAGGGCGACGACGGCCGCGACCCCGCCCGCTCCGAGCGGCTCGGCGCGCTCACCGGCCGGGAGCGGGAGGTGCTCGTCCAGGTCGCCGGCGGCCACTCCAACGACGAGATCGCCGAGCGCCTGGAGGTGAGCCCGCTGACGGTGAAGACGCACGTCAACCGGGCCATGGCCAAGCTCGGCGCCCGGGACCGGGCCCAGCTGGTCGTCATCGCGTACGAGTCGGGGCTGGTACGTCCGAGGATGGACTGACCTCCACCCGCGTGTACTGCGCGCGGAGTAGGGGCCGGATAAGGAAATGGACCTGGGGCCTACAAGAGCGCGCTCGGTCATGGCTCAGGGTGGTGGGGTGGGCGCTCACCTGCGCGTCCCGCATCTGCCGCTCACAGAAACGAGACCCTGAACCATGTCCTGGCTGTCGAGATTCAGTCTCGCGCAACGGGCCCTGATAGGCCTCATGTCGATCATCGCCCTCGTCTTCGGGCTGATCGCGATACCCCAGATCAAGCAGCAGCTCCTGCCCACCATCAACCTGCCCATGGTGTCGGTCATCGCGCCGTACCAGGGTGCCTCGCCCGATGTCGTCGAGAAGCAGGTCGTCGAGCCCATCGAGGACAACCTCCAGGGCGTCGACGGCATCAGCGGCGTCACCTCGACGGCGAGCGAGGGCAACGCCGTGATCATGGCGTCCTTCGACTACGGCAACGACACCAAGCAGCTGGTCTCCGATGTGCAGCAGGCCGTCAACCGGGCCCGCAACCAGCTCCCGGACGACGTCGACCCGCAGGTCATCTCCGGTTCCACCGACGACATGCCGACCGTGGTCCTCGCCGTCACCTCCGGCAAGGACCAGCAGGCCCTCGCCGACCAGCTCGACAAGACGGTCGTCCCGACCCTGAAGGACATCGACGGCGTCGGCCGCGTCCAGGTCACCGGCACGCGCGACCTCCAGGTCGCCGTCACCCCGGACGACGCCGAGCTGGCGCAGGCGGGTCTCACCTCCGCCGCTCTCGGCCAGGCTCTGCAGGCGGGCGGCGCGACCGTGCCGGCCGGCTCCTTCGACGAGGACGGCGCCAACCGCACCGTCCAGGTCGGCGGCGGCTTCTCCTCGCTCAGGCAGATCCAGGACCTCATGGTCTCCGGTGAGGGCGGCAAGAAGCCCGTACGCCTCGGTTCCGTGGCCACCGTCAAGGAGCAGCCGGCCCCGGCCGACTCCCTCACCCGCACCGACGGCCGGCCCAGCCTCGCCGTCAACGTCACCATGGACCACGACGGCAGCGCGGTCTCCATCTCGAACGCGGTCAAGGACAAGCTGCCCGACCTGCGCAAGGACCTGGGCTCCGGCGCGAAGCTCACGGTCGTCAGCGACCAGGGCCCGGCCGTCTCCAAGTCCATCAAGGGCCTGACCACGGAAGGCGCGCTCGGCCTGCTCTTCGCGGTCCTGATCATCCTGGTCTTCCTGGCCTCGGTCCGTTCCACGCTGGTGACGGCGGTGTCCATCCCGCTGTCCGTCGTCCTCGCGCTGATCGTGCTGTGGACCCGCGGCCTGTCCCTGAACATGCTCACCCTGGGCGCCCTGACCATCGCCATCGGCCGGGTCGTCGACGACTCGATCGTGGTCCTGGAGAACATCAAGCGGCACCTGGGCTACGGCGAGGAGCGCAAGGACGCCATCCTCAACGCGGTGCGCGAGGTGGCCGGCGCGGTCACCTCCTCCACCCTCACCACGGTCGCCGTCTTCCTGCCGATCGGCCTGGTCGGCGGCATGGTGGGCGCCCTGTTCGGCTCGTTCAGCATCACGGTGACGGCGGCCCTGCTGGCCTCCCTCGTCGTCTCGCTGACCGTGGTGCCCGTGCTGTCGTTCTGGTTCCTGCGCGCCCCGAAGGGCACCCCGAAGGACGCCGAGGAGGCCCGCCGCCGGGCTGAGGAGAAGGAGGCGAAGAGCCGCCTCCAGCGCTTCTACGTCCCCGTCCTGCGCTTCGCCACCCGCCGCCGGCTCACCAGCGTGCTGATCGCGATCGTGGTCCTCGTCGTCACGTTCGGCATGTCCGGGCTGCTGAAGACCAACTTCTTCGACCAGGGAGAGCAGGAGGTCCTCACCGTCAAGCAGGAGCTGAAGCCCGGCACCAGCCTCGCGGCCACCGACGCCCAGGCCAAGCGGGTCGAGAAGCTCCTCGCCTCCACCAAGGGCGTCAAGGACTACCAGGTCACCGTCGGCTCCTCCGGCTTCATGGCGGCCTTCGGCGGCGGCACGGACAGCAACCAGGCGTCGTACCAGGTGATGCTGAAGGACTCGAAGTCCTACGACGACGTGCAGAAGCACCTCGAGGACGGGCTGAAGAAGCTCAAGGGCATCGGCACGACCACGGTCTCGGCCGGTGACGGCTTCGGCAACCAGGACCTCAGCGTCGTGGTCAAGGCCTCCGACCCGCAGGCGCTGAGTGAGGCCGCCGACCGGGTGCGCTCCACCGTGGCCGGCCTCGACGACGTCACCGACGTCACCAGCGACCTGGCGCAGAGCGTCCCGCGGATCTCGGTCAAGGCCAACGCCAAGGCGGCCGCGGCCGGTTTCGACGACCAGAAGCTGGGCGCCGCGGTCGCCCAGGCCGTGCGCGGTACGACGGCGGCGAAGGCGATCCTCGACGACACCGAGCGCGACGTCGTCGTGAAGTCCGCCAAGCCCGCCACCACCCTCGCCCAGCTGAAGGCGCTGCGCCTCGGTCCGGTGAAGCTCGGTGACATCGCCACCGTCAAGCTGGTGGACGGACCGGTGTCGATGACCCGCATCGACGGTCAGCGCGCCGCGACCATCAAGGCCAAGCCGACCGGCGACAACACGGGTGCGGTCAGCACCCAGCTGCAGTCGAAGATCAAGGCCCTGAAGCTCCCGGCGGGCGCCAAGGCCGAGATCGGCGGTGTGTCCTCGGACCAGGACGACGCGTTCAAGAACCTGGGCCTGGCCATGCTGGCGGCGATCGCGATCGTCTTCATGCTGCTGGTGGCGACGTTCCGCTCGCTGGTCCAGCCGCTGATCCTGCTGGTCTCGATCCCGTTCGCGGCCACGGGCGCGATCGGTCTCCTGGTGGCCACCGGTACGCCGATGGGCGTCCCGGCCATGATCGGCATGCTGATGCTGATCGGCATCGTGGTGACCAACGCGATTGTGCTGATCGACCTGATCAACCAGTACCGCAGGCAGGGCTACGGCGTCGTCGAGGCCGTGGTGGAGGGTGGCCGCCACCGGCTCCGGCCGATCCTCATGACGGCCCTGGCGACGATCTTCGCCCTGCTGCCGATGGCCCTGGGCGTCACCGGCGAGGGCGGCTTCATCGCCCAGCCGCTGGCCGTGGTCGTGATCGGCGGTCTGATCTCGTCCACGCTGCTCACCCTGCTCCTCGTCCCGACGCTCTACGCCATGGTGGAGCTCCGCAAGGAGCGCCGCGCGAAGAAGCGGGCCGCGAAGAGGCAGGAGCGCCAGTCCGAGGTGCTGGAACCGGCCGGCGTCTGAACACCGCCGAGGCCCGGCTCCCCTCGCGGGGGAGCCGGGCCTCGGCCGTGCGGTGCGGTCCTACGGCAGCGCCAGCATCCGCTCCAGCGCCAGCTTGGCGAACGCCTCCGTCTCCTGGTCGACCTCGATCCGGTTGACCAGGTTCCCCTCGGCCAGGGACTCCAGGGTCCACACCAGGTGGGGCAGGTCGATGCGGTTCATGGTCGAGCAGAAGCAGACCGTCTTGTCGAGGAAGACGATCTCCTTGCCCTCGGGAGCGAAACGGTTCGCCAGACGGCGGACCAGGTTCAGCTCTGTGCCGATGGCCCACTTGGAGCCGGCCGGGGCCGCCTCCAGAGCCTTGATGATGTACTCGGTCGAGCCGACGTAGTCCGCCGCGGCCACGACCTCGTGCCGGCACTCGGGGTGCACCAGGACGTTCACACCGGGGATGCGCTCACGCACGTCGTTCACCGAGTCCAGGCTGAAGCGGCCGTGGACCGAGCAGTGGCCGCGCCACAGGATCATCTTCGCGGCCCGCAGCTGCTCGGCGGTCAGCCCGCCGTTCGGCTTGTGCGGGTTGTAGAGCACGCAGTCGTCCAGGGACATGCCCATGTCCCGCACCGCGGTGTTGCGGCCCAGGTGCTGGTCCGGCAGGAACAGGACCTTCTCGCCCTGCTCGAACGCCCAGTCGAGAGCGCGCTCGGCGTTGGACGAGGTGCAGATGGTCCCGCCGTGCTTGCCGGTGAACGCCTTGATGTCCGCCGAGGAGTTCATGTACGAGACCGGGACCACCTGCTCGGCGATACCCGCCTCGGTCAGCACGTCCCAGCACTCGGCGACCTGCTCGGCCGTGGCCATGTCGGCCATGGAGCAGCCGGCCGCGAGGTCGGGCAGGACGACCTTCTGGTCGTCGGAGGTGAGGATGTCCGCCGACTCGGCCATGAAGTGCACACCGCAGAACACGATGTACTCGGCCTCCGGGCGCGCGGCCGCGTCCCGGGCCAGCTTGAAGGAGTCGCCCGTGACGTCGGCGAACTGGATGACCTCGTCGCGCTGGTAGTGGTGGCCGAGCACGAAGACCTTGTCGCCGAGCTTCTCCTTGGCCGCGCGGGCGCGTTCGACCAGGTCGGGATCGGACGGCGAGGGCAGGTCGCCGGGACACTCGACACCCCGCTCGCTCTTCGGGTCGGCCTCACGGCCGAGAAGCAGCAGGGCGAGCGGAGTCGGCTGTACGTCGAGTTCCGGGGTCTGGGCGGTGGTCACGACACGCACCCTTTCTACTTTTCGTCTAACTGACGCTATCTATCATAACTGCTTCACGTCACTTTGACGACGGCCATAGCGTCGATGTGACGTGAATCCCGCTCGGGTTGCGCGGGTCCCCCTTCGGGCCGCTGTCCGCCCGATCGGGCATGTGCGAGCATGAGGAAAGAAGCAAAAACGCGACCACGCGAATGCCCGGCCCGGAATGAATCCGCGGAAACGCCGGTTGCACTCGTCGGCAAGCAGTCTCCGTACAACCCGGGAGAGATGTAGATGTCCGTATCGGACGAGACCACCACCGTCACCGACGGCATCATCCTGACCGACGCCGCCGCGTCCAAGGTCAAGGCGCTGCTCGACCAGGAGGGCCGCGACGACCTCGCTCTGCGCGTCGCAGTCCAGCCCGGCGGCTGCTCCGGCCTGCGCTACCAGCTCTTCTTCGACGAGCGTTCGCTCGACGGTGACGTCGAGAAGGACTTCGGCGGGGTCAAGGTCGTCACCGACCGCATGAGCGCTCCGTACCTGGGCGGCGCCACCGTCGACTTCGTGGACACGATCGAGAAGCAGGGCTTCACGATCGACAACCCGAACGCGACGGGCTCCTGCGCCTGCGGCGACTCCTTCAGCTGAGCCGGCCACAGCCTGACGCGAAAGGCGGCGACCCCCTGCCAGGGGGCCGCCGCCTTTCGCATGTGCGCGGCCGGCGCCCGTCCGGCGGATCATGCCGGAATCGCGGGCCACCCGTGCTGATCCGGAATCGCGGGGCGACTCGTGCTGATGAGGCACCGCCGCCCGGAGCCGCCCTGATCGAGCCGCCCTGATCCCGTCAGGCAGGCCCTAACGGGCGGCCTGCGGTCGCAGCGCTCCCGGCTCCGCCTTCGGCAGGCGTTTTCCGTCGGCGCCGACCACCGCGCGGCCGTCCAGCGGCGCGTCCAGCCGTACCGTCTTCGCGTACTCCCTGGCGATCAGGATGCACACCTTGTCCGGCCAGGGCTTCTCGGTCACGGTGACCGTGACCCGGCCGCCGCTCTCCTTCGCCGCAGCCGTGTAGTCCGCGCACACCCCGCCGGTGAAGCTCACGGTCAGCTCACGGCCGTCGGCGGTGTACCCGTCGACCTTCACCGCGCGTGTCTTCGGCGCGGAGGACGAGGGGGCCGAGGGGGCCGAGGAGGGCGCGGACGGGGCCGACGCCGACGGTGCCGCCAGGTACTTGGGGTCCAGCGCCGGGTACGCCACCGTGAAGGCGCCGCCCGCGGCCGACCCGCGTACCTCGAACAGCCACGACGGCACCAGCAGCTGCCGACCGCCGGCCGAGCGCGCGGCCAGCCCGAACACCGCCCTGTCGACGGTGGCCTGGTCCGCCGTCGGCTCGGGCGCCGACGACGCCCCGCCGCACGGCTGCTCCAGCCGGTCCTTCAGCGGCACCGGACTGGCGCAGCCGCCGATGCCCATGCGGTGGTCGCTCTTCGGCGCCCTGTTCATCAGCTCCAGCGTCTTCTTCGCGCCCAGGACCGGATACGTGTCCCCCTTCGCCGGGGTCGCAAGCTGCCCGTGCCCCCCGATCAGCTCGCCCCCCTCGCCGACGGTCAGGCCGGTCGTCAGACCGTACGTGGGCAGCCCGCCCACCACCGGGTCCGCGTTGACCACCCGCTGGGCCCCCATGACCTGGCTCGCGTCGATCTTCGCGTCGTCCTGGCCGAGCGCCTTCAGCACGGGCGCCGCCGCCTTCTTCGCGGCCGCCACGCTCACCTGGTCGCCTGCCGGGGCGGCCGGGTCGTGGGTGCAGACGGTGATCTTCTTGCAGTTGTCGGTACCGGGTGCGTACCGGCTGAAGGACCAGCTGCCCGGCGCGTCCCTGTTCACCTGAAGGCTCGGCCCGAAGCCGTCCTTCCCGCCGCCGACCCGCCAGATCCGCCCCTCGGCCACCGGCGTCCCGTCCACACCGAGCGCCTCGGCCAGCCGGGCCACCCGGTCCTTGCCGACCTCGGACCCCGGCAGGTACACGGGCGCCGATCCGGGACCGCCCGGCAGCTCGCCCGCGGCCACATAGGTCGCGCCGTACGGATCGGGCTCCCCGGGCGCGATGCCGCCCGTACCGCCCTGCGCCCATCCGTCCAGGGCGAGCGGCGCGGGGGCCCTGCCACCGCCGGACGCGCCCGCGTCCGCCCGGCCGTCCGAGCCGTGGTGCGCGGCGAGAAGGGCGCCACCGCCCCCGACCAGCAGAACGGCCGCCGCGACCGAGGCGACGGCCACGGGGGAGCGGCGCCGCCCGGCCCGCTCATCGTCCTTCGCGCCCTCGGCCGGCCCGGCTTCTTCGACCCGTTCGGCCTGCCCGGCCTGCCTGGCTTCTTCGGCCTGCCCGGCTTCTTCGACCCGTTCGGCTTCTCCGGCGGGCTTGGCTTCTTCGGCCGGCCCGGCCTCTGCGGCCCGCCCGGTTTCTTCGACCCGGTCGGCTTTCCCGGTCGGCCCGGCTTCTTCCGCGCGCCCGGCCTCTTCGGTCCCGCCGGTCCCGTCGGCCTGCCGGGCCTCGCCCGTTCCGCTGTCGTTCGCGCCGGCGGCCTCGCTCCTGCCCGAGGCCTCGGGTTCCTCGGGGTTCTCCGGTCGCTCGGTGTTCACCGCATCGCTCCTCGCTGGATCGTGTCCCACGTCCCCGGCACGGGGGACGGCGATGGGACGCGCGAGGGGAGCGCACGGTTCCCGGATGTGCGCCCCTGGTGTCAGTCGCCGTAGTCGGACATCGCGTCGAGCAGCCGGGCGGAGCGCGCCGGCACGCTCACCCCGTGGATCAGCGACGGCGGCACCGGACGCGGGGCGCTGTGCTCGGGAGCCGCCCAGTGCGGGGCCATCCGGGCGCAGTCGCCGCGCAGCGACGCGAGATCGCCTTCGAGGTCGGCCGGAGCGGTCGAGTTGACCTTGAGGTTTGTCATGACGGCACCGTAGGCATGCCGGAGCTCGTACAGAAAGACCTACTATCGGGTAGTTTTGTCAGCTTCAGTGACCGCCCGTGAGCGGGTAGCGTGAACTGTCAATCCAGCCTCCCGCAGGAGAATGCCTGTCGTGCGCATTGCAGTCACCGGCTCCATCGCCACCGACCACCTCATGACCTTCCCCGGCCGCTTCGCCGACCAGTTCGTCGCGGACCAGATGCACACGGTCTCGCTCTCCTTCCTGGTCGACAACCTGGACGTACGCCGGGGCGGCGTCGGCGCGAACATCGCCTTCGGCATGGGTCAGCTCGGGACCAAGCCGATCCTGGTCGGGGCCGCGGGCTTCGACTTCGACGACTACCGTGCCTGGCTCGACCGCCACGGCGTGGACACCGAATCGGTCCGTATCTCCGAGACCCTGCACACCGCCCGCTTCGTGTGCACCACCGACGCCGACCACAACCAGATCGGCTCCTTCTACACCGGCGCGATGAGCGAGGCCCGCCTCATCGAACTGAAGACGGTCGCCGACCGGGTCGGCAGCCTCGACCTGGTCCTCATCGGCGCCGACGACCCGGAGGGCATGCTCCGTCACACGGAGGAGTGCCGCTCCCGCTCGATCCCCTTCGCCGCCGACTTCTCCCAGCAGATCGCCCGCATGGAGGGCGAGGAGATCCGGATACTGCTCGACGGGGCGACCTACCTCTTCTCCAACGAGTACGAGAAGGGCCTGATCGAGTCCAAGACCGGCTGGAGCGACGCCCAGATCCTGGCCAAGGTCGGCCACCGCGTCACCACGCTCGGCTCGCGCGGCGTGCGGATCGAGCGGGTCGGCGAGGACCCGATCGAGGTCGGCTGCGCGCAGGAGGAGCGCAAGGCCGACCCCACGGGTGTCGGCGACGCCTTCCGGGCCGGTTTCCTCTCCGGCCTCGCCTGGGGCGTCTCCCTGGAGCGCGCGGCCCAGGTCGGCTGCATGCTGGCGACGCTCGTCATCGAGACGGTGGGCACGCAGGAGTACCAGCTGCGCCGGGGGCACTTCATGGACCGGTTCGGCAAGGCGTACGGCGCCGAGGCGGCCGAAGAGGTGCAGGCCCACCTGGGCTGAGCACCGCCGTCGGGTGTAGGCGCGTGGGAGCCGGCCGCCCGGTTCCCCGCGCCCCTTCGGCCGCCCGGTTTCCGGCGCCCCTTCGGCCGCCCGGTTTCCGGCGCCCCTTCGGGGGCCCGGGCCCCCGGCTCCCGTCTCAGCTCACCCTGCGGACCAGGTACGCCGTACCCCGCTCGGCCGGCTCCTCGCCCAGGTACTCCTGTCCCCGCATATCGCACCACGCCGGGATGTCCAGCCGGGCCGCCTCGTCGTCCGAGAGCACCCGGACCGTGCCCCCCACCGGCACCTCCCCGAAGACCTTGGCCAGTTCGATGACCGGGATCGGGCACCGCTTGCCGAGGGAGTCGACGACCAGTTCCTCCGCCCGGACCGCGGTCGCGGGAGCCGGTGCCCCCAGCTTCTCGCGCACCCCCGCAACCGCCCCCGGCAGCACCCGCAGGAACCGCTCCACGTCCTCCTCGGCCGTCCCGGGCGGCAGCGACACCCGTACGTTCCCCTCGCTCAGCACGCCCATCGCCTTCAGCACATGGCTGGGCGTCAGGGTGCTGCTGGT
This sequence comes from Streptomyces sp. NPDC107581, assembly GCF_055657175.1. Taxonomy (NCBI): domain Bacteria; kingdom Bacillati; phylum Actinomycetota; class Actinomycetes; order Kitasatosporales; family Streptomycetaceae; genus Streptomyces; species Streptomyces sp. NPDC107581. The sequence continues at coordinate 474,746 of NZ_JBVKBH010000006.1, read as the reverse complement.
GCACGACGAGCCGGACGAGACGGAGAAGCCCTCCCGGTCCAACTCGTGCAGCAGGGCCTCTCCGTCGGCGTAGAGACAGGAGAAGGTGACGATCCCGGGCAGCCGACGCTCGGCATCGCCCACCACCTCCACATCCGGCACCAGCCGGGGCACCCGCACCCGGATCCGCTCCGTCAGCTCCCGCAGCCGTACCGCCTCCTGGGCCGCCTCGGCGCGCACCGCCCGCAGCGAGGCCGCGGCCGCGACGATCGCCGGGAGGTTCTCGAAGCCGGGCGCCCGCCCCGATTCCCGCTCGTCCGCGGGCCCTTGCGCCGCGAAACGCACACCCTTGCGTACGACGAGCAGCCCCACCCCGGGCGGCCCGCCCCACTTGTGGGCGCTCGCCGCCAGCAGCGACCAGTCACCCTCGACCGGACCCCACCCGAGCGACTGCGCGGCGTCCACCAGCACGGGCACCCCGGCGGCCCGGCACACCTCGGCCACCTCCGCCACCGGCTGCACGGTCCCCACCTCGTGGTTGGCCGACTGCAGGCAGGCCAGCGCGGTGTCCTGCCGGAGCGCGGCGGTGTAGTCCGAGGGGTCCACGGTTCCGGCCCGGTTCACGGCCACGCGCGTGACCTCCCCGCCGCCCGCCTCGAACGCCTCCGCCGAATGGAGTACCGAGGAGTGTTCGACGGCTGACACGATCAGGTGGCGCCCGGTCCGCCTCCGCCCGGACAGGGCCCCGGCCGTCCCCCGGTGCACGGCCTGGGTGCCGGACGGAGTGAAGACCAACTCGTCGGCCCGGCACCCCACAAGCTCCGCAACCGCCTCGCGTGCCGCGTCGAGCAGGATCCGGGCCCTGCGCCCTTCCCGGTACAGCCGGGCGGGATCGGCCCACCCTTCGTCCAGGGAAGCCAACAGGGCCTGACGGGCCACGGGGTGGAGGGGGGCGGCGGAAGCGGCGTCGAAGTAGGACACACAGCAACGGTAAATCTTCGCCGGAGCAGCCGGCTCCAAGGGGCGCGAGGGGCGTCGCGACCAGCCACAACGCCCCTCGCCCCCGCACGTCAAACCGCGACAACCCGAGCTATTGGGCGCTCAATCCCACCCTTAAGGAGGGACCGGCGGCGCGTATGGCACCCTCCCCGCGAACCCCTGGAGAGCGTCGGCTAGGGTTTGGTCCGCATAAACATCCAAACCCCTGCCCGACGCAGGGCGGCGACCGACCAGCGAGAAGGCCGCAGCCGACCGCGCGGGCGAGACTCTCGGGAAGGCGCTACGTGAGTCCCAACGGCTCCGACCGCTCGCCGCGGCGCCCGATGCGGCGGAAGCTGCTGCAGGCACTGACCGCGGGCCTGGTCCTGGCGACCGCTACCGGTTGCACATACAAGGACTTCCCCCGCCTTGGTATGCCCACCCCGACCACGGAAGAGGCTCCGCGGATCCTCTCCCTGTGGCAGGGCTCCTGGGCTGCCGCGCTCGCCGTCGGCGTGCTGGTGTGGGGCCTGATCCTGTGGAGCGCCATGTTCCACCGGCGCAGCCGCACCAAGGTCGAGGTTCCTCCGCAGACTCGGTACAACATGCCGATCGAGGCCCTGTACACGGTGGTCCCGCTCATCATCGTCTCGGTGCTGTTCTACTTCACAGCCCGGGACGAGTCGAAGCTCCTGGACCTCTCCAAGAAGCCCGACCTCACGGTCAACGTGGTCGGTTTCCAGTGGAGCTGGGGCTTCAACTACGTCGAGAGCGTTCCCGGTGTCACCGGCAACGCGAAGACCGACAAGAACCTGGACGCCATTCCGGACCGGTTCAAGAAGGACTTCCCGGCGAACGCCGGCGGTGTCTACGACGTCGGTACGCCCGGCACGCGGAACCCGCAGACCGGCAACCCGGGGCCGACGCTCTGGCTCCCCGAAGGCAAGACGGTCCGCTTCGTCCTCACCTCGCGTGACGTCATCCACTCCTTCTGGGTGCTGCCGTTCCTGATGAAGCAGGACGTCATTCCGGGCCACACCAACGCCTTCCAGGTGACCCCCAACCAGCAGGGCACCTTCAGGGGCAAGTGCGCCGAGCTCTGCGGCGTCGACCACTCCCGGATGCTGTTCAACGTGAAGGTCGTCTCCCCGGAGCGCTACGAGCAGCACCTCAAGGACCTCGCGAAGAAGGGGCAGACCGGTTACATTCCCGCCGGCATCGCGCAGACGCCGCACGAGAAGAACCGGGAGACGAACAACCTGTGAGCATCCTCAATGAACCCCAGGGTGCCGCGGCAGCTGAGGACTCGTACGAGAACGAGCTGCCGGTCAGGCGCAAGCAGCCCGGCAATGTCGTGGTGAAGTGGCTGACGACCACCGACCACAAGACGATCGGAACGCTGTACCTCGTCACGTCGTTCGCGTTCTTCCTGATCGGCGGCGTGATGGCGCTGCTCATGCGCGCCGAGCTGGCCCGTCCGGGCCTGCAGATCATGTCGAACGAGCAGTTCAACCAGGCGTTCACGATGCACGGCACGATCATGCTGCTGATGTTCGCGACGCCGCTGTTCGCCGGTTTCACGAACTGGATCATGCCGCTGCAGATCGGCGCGCCCGACGTGGCGTTCCCGCGGCTGAACATGTTCGCCTACTGGCTGTACCTGTTCGGCTCGAGCATCGCCGTCGGCGGCTTCCTCACCCCGCAGGGCGCGGCCGACTTCGGCTGGTTCGCCTACTCCCCGCTGTCGGACGCGGTCCGCTCGCCGGGCATCGGCGCCGACATGTGGATCATGGGTCTGGCCTTCTCCGGCTTCGGCACCATCCTCGGTGCGGTCAACTTCATCACCACGATCATCTGCATGCGTGCCCCGGGCATGACCATGTTCCGCATGCCGATCTTCGTGTGGAACGTGCTGCTGACCGCCGTCCTGGTCCTGCTCGCCTTCCCCGTCCTCGCCGCCGCGCTGTTCGCGCTGGAGGCGGATCGGAAATTCGGGGCGCATGTCTTCGATGCGGCCAACGGCGGAGCATTGCTCTGGCAACACCTCTTCTGGTTCTTCGGCCATCCAGAGGTGTACATCATCGCGCTGCCGTTCTTCGGCATCATCTCCGAGGTCATCCCGGTCTTCTCCCGCAAGCCGATGTTCGGCTACATGGGTCTGATCGCGGCCACCATCGCGATCGCCGGTCTGTCCGTGACGGTGTGGGCCCACCACATGTACGTCACCGGCGGTGTGCTGCTGCCGTTCTTCTCCTTCATGACGTTCCTGATCGCCGTACCGACCGGCGTGAAGTTCTTCAACTGGATCGGCACCATGTGGAAGGGCTCGCTGTCCTTCGAGACGCCGATGCTCTGGGCCACCGGCTTCCTGATCACCTTCACGTTCGGTGGTCTGACCGGTGTCATCCTGGCCTCGCCCCCGATGGACTTCCACGTTTCCGACTCGTACTTCGTGGTGGCCCACTTCCACTACGTGGTCTTCGGCACGGTCGTCTTCGCCATGTTCTCCGGCTTCCACTTCTGGTGGCCGAAGATGACCGGCAAGATGCTGGACGAGCGCCTCGGCAAGATCACCTTCTGGACGCTGTTCGTCGGCTTCCACGGCACCTTCCTGGTCCAGCACTGGCTGGGCGCCGAGGGCATGCCGCGTCGTTACGCCGACTACCTGGCGGCCGACGGCTTCACCACGCTGAACACGATCTCGTCCATCAGCTCCTTCCTGCTCGGCCTGTCGATCCTGCCGTTCCTCTACAACGTGTGGAAGACGGCCAAGTACGGCAAGCCGGTCGGCGTGGACGACCCGTGGGGCTACGGCCGTTCGCTGGAGTGGGCGACCTCCTGCCCGCCGCCCCGGCACAACTTCCTCACCCTGCCGCGGATCCGCAGCGAATCCCCGGCGTTCGACCTGCACCACCCCGAGATCGCCGCCCTCGAGCAGCTTGAGCACGCCGGTCACGGCGCCGCCATTGCGGGCAGCAAGGAGGCCGGCAAGTGAAGATCCAGGGTCGGATGTTCATCTGGCTGAGCGTCTTCATCCTGATCATGGCCATCGTGTATGGCGTGTGGTCGAAGGAGCCGGCCGGTACCACTGCACTCTTCCTGGCCTTCGGCCTGAGCGTCATGATCGGCTTCTACCTGGGCTTCACCGCCCGGCGGGTCGACGCGGGCGCGCAGGACGACAAGGAGGCCGACGTCGCGGACGACGCGGGCGAGCTGGGCTTCTTCAGCCCGCACAGCTGGCAGCCGCTCGCCCTGGGCGTCGGCGGCGCGCTGGCCTTCCTCGGTGTCGCGGTCGGCTGGTGGCTGCTGTACTTCTCGGCACCGATCATCATGATCGGCCTGTTCGGCTGGGTGTTCGAGTACTACCGCGGTGAGAACCGCACCCAGTAGCACGCACCGAACGCATCGGGAGCCCGGACACTCCGCAAGGAGGTCCGGGCTCCTCCTTTTGCCGGAGTGTCCGTCCCTCGTACGAGTTACGTGCCGCGCCAGTACGCTCTCCACCTCATAGCGTGATCGTATGAACCACACTCCGCGGACCCGCACCGTCGTCAGCTGTGCCTTGCTGGTGACCGCCCTCGGCGCGGGCGTCATCGGCTGCGGTTCGGACGGCAACCCCCTGTCGGCCAAGCCGTACGACGCAGCGGACCAGATCTCCTTCAGCGGCTCCACCGATGAGGGCAAGCCGGTCGACCCGGACAAGCCGCTGGAGGTCACCGCCAACAGCGATGACGACCGGATCACCGACGTCACCGCCCAGGACTCCACAGGACGCTATGTGGCGGGCGAACTCGCCGCCGACGGGAGTCGCTGGCACAGCACCTCCCCGCTGGCCGCCAACGCCCACTACACGGTCAGGGTGAGCACGGAGGACGACGACGGTGCGCCCGGCCGCAAGACCCTCACCTTCGACACCAGCAAGCCGACCACCCAGAAGCGCCTGAACGTCACCTTCGGGCCCGACGCGGGCCAGTACGGCGTCGGACAGCCCATCACCGCCCAACTGGACCAGCCGGTCAAGGACAAGGCGCAGCGGGCCGTCGTGGAGCGGGCCCTGAGGGTGGACTCCGCACCGGCCGTGCAGGGCTCCTGGTACTGGGTCAGCGACAAGGAACTCCACTACCGCCCCAAGGAGTACTGGCCCGCGCACGCCACGATCCAGGTGCACAGCAACCTGGACGGAGTCAAGATCAGCGACCGTCTGTGGGGCGGCAAGTCCAAGGCCCTGAAGATCACCATCGGCGACCGCATCGAGGCCGTCACGGACGCCGCCGCCCACCAGCTGACGTTCTACCAGAACGGCCAGCAGATCAATCAGATCCCCGTCACCACGGGCAAACCCGGCTTCGAGACCCGCAACGGCGTCAAGGTCGTCCTGGCCAAGCAGTACTTCGTACGGATGCGCGGCACCACCGTCGGCATCGCCGAGGGCAGCGCGGACTCCTACGACCTGCCGGTCTACTACGCCACCCGGGTGACCTGGTCCGGCGAGTACGTCCACGCCGCGCCCTGGTCCGTGGGCTCACAGGGCTCCGCGAACGTCAGCCACGGCTGCACGGGCATGAGCACCGGCAACGCCGAATGGTTCTTCGAGCACATCCACGAGGGCGACCTCGTCAGGGTCGTCAACTCCAACGGCGACCCGATGGAACCCTTCGGCAACGGCTTCGGCGACTGGAACGTCGACTGGAAGAAGTGGCGTACCGGCAGCGCCCTGGTGAACGGCACCCCGGACGGCCCCGCACCCCAGGACGCCCTGCGCCTGCAGCCGACGGCCCTGTGAGCGCCTGACGGGACGCGCACCCGGGAAGGGGCGCGGGGAACCGCGCGGACGGCCCCACCGGGCCGCGGCCGCGCACGATCCCCGTGCCCCGCCCCTCTAGGCGCTCAGCAAGCGCTTCTGACGGAGCAGGGAGGCCAGGGCAGCGGCGAACTCAACAGGGTCCACCGGCAGCGTCACAGCGGCGTCGGCACGGCTCCACGTAGCCAGCCACGCGTCCTGGGGCCGCCCCATCAACAGCAGCACAGGCGGGCAATTGAACACCTCGTCCTTGATCTGCCGGCACACCCCCATGCCCCCCATGGGCACGGCCTCACCGTCGAGCACGCACACATCGATGCCCCCCTCGGCCAACTCCCGCACGACCGCCTCAGGAGTCGCACACTCCACGAACTCGACCAGGGGCACATCGGGAGCCGGCCTGCGGCCGGAGGCCAGCCGCACCTGTTCCCGTGTGTTGGAGTCGTCGCTGTACACCAGCACCGTAGCGGTCGGCTGCATGCTTCCTCCGGGACGTCGGCGTCGTACGGACAGGGCCGTTTGGGGCGGATGTTACTCCCATGAACACCACGTCAACACCGGTTCGGCGGGCAGCAACACTCCGAACGGCACCCCCCGGAGTGAGGGCGGGATAAGCGACCGACATAATGTCGGTCGTGGCGACAGCAACGACAGTAGAAACCGGGCACGCGCACCCGTCGGTCAACCGGCCGAACCTCACCAGCGTCGGAACCATCATCTGGCTGAGTTCCGAGCTGATGTTCTTCGCGGCCCTCTTCGCGATGTACTTCACCCTGCGATCGGTGACGGGTCCGGCGCACTGGAAGCACATGGCCGAGGCGCTCAATGTGCCCTTCTCCGCGACGAACACCACGATCCTGGTGCTCTCCTCGCTCACCTGCCAGCTCGGCGTGTTCGCGGCCGAGCGCGGGGACGTGAAGAAGCTCCGTGGCTGGTTCATCCTCACCTTCATCATGGGTGCGATCTTCATCGGCGGTCAGATCTACGAGTACACGGAGCTGGTGAAGAAGGACGGGATCTCCCTGTCCTCCGACCCGTACGGCTCGGTGTTCTACCTGACCACCGGCTTCCACGGCATGCACGTGACGGGCGGCCTCATCGCCTTCCTGTTCGTTCTCGGCCGCACCTACGCGGCCAAGCGGTTCACTCACGAGCAGGCGACCGCGGCCATCGTCGTGTCCTACTACTGGCACTTCGTCGATGTGGTCTGGATCGGCCTCTTCGCCACGATCTACCTGATCAAGTAGCCGGGACCGTTCCCGCAATTCCACAAGCATCGACGCAGAAGATCCTGACACCGGGGTAATCCGTGAAAAAGCTCTCCGCACGACGACGCCATCCGCTGGCGGCGGTCGTCGTCCTACTCCTCGCGCTGGCGGCCACTGGGGGGCTGTACGCCGCGTTCGCGCCCGCGAGCAAGGCGCAGGCCGATGAAACCTCCCAGTCCCTGAAGATCCAGGAGGGCAAGAAGCTCTACGAGGTCGGCTGCGCCAGCTGCCACGGCATCGGTGGCCAGGGTTCCTCGGACGGCCCGAGCCTGATCGGCGTCGGCGCTGCGGCCGTGGACTTCCAGGTGGGTACCGGCCGTATGCCGGCCGCCACCTCGCAGGGCCCGCAGGTCGTGAAGAAGAAGAACATCTACACCCAGGACCAGATCAACCAGCTCGCCGCGTACGTCGCGTCGCTGGGCGCCGGTCCCGAGGTGCCGACGAAGCAGCAGTACGGCCCGGACGGCGCGGACATCGGCAAGGGTGGCGAACTCTTCCGCACCAACTGCGCCCAGTGCCACAACTTCACCGGCAAGGGTGGTGCCCTCACCAAGGGCAAGTTCGCACCGGACCTGACCGGCGTCGACCCGAAGCACATCTACGAGGCCATGCAGACGGGCCCGCAGAACATGCCGTCCTTCCCCGACACCACGCTGTCGGAGAAGAACAAGAAGGACATCATCGCGTACCTGCACGCGATCAACGGCAGCGAGACGGAGCAGCCGGGCGGAATGGATCTGGGCGGCATCGGGCCGGTCAGTGAAGGCCTGTTCGCGTGGATCTTCGGCCTCGGTGCCCTGATCGCGGTAGCCGTCTGGGTCGCCGCTCGGACCGCAAAGGCCAAGAAGTCATGAGTAGCCAAGACATTCCAGAAGAGAACCTGCCCGCTGAGCAGGGCCACGCGCACGGCGCCGTGAGCGTCGCGGACGAGGAGAACCCGTTCGCGGACCCGGGGCTGCCGCCTCACGAGCACCGGATCCAGGACATCGACGAGCGGGCCGCCAAGCGGTCCGAGCGCGTCGTCGCCCTGCTGTTCACGGTGTCGATGCTGGCCACCGTCGGCTTCATCGCCTCGTACGTGTCGATCCCGCACGACAAGTCGATCTTCGTCTTCCCGCTCGGACACATCAGCGCGCTGAACTTCGCGCTCGGTCTGACCCTGGGTACGGCGCTGTTCTGCATCGGCGCGGGCGCGGTCCACTGGGCCCGCACCCTGATGTCCGACGTCGAGGTCGCCGCCGAGCGTCACGCCATCGCGGCCTCTCCCGAGGTCCGTGCGCAGGTGCACGCGGACTTCAAGCAGGGCGCCAAGGAGTCGGCGCTCGGCCGCCGCAAGCTGATCCGCAACACGATGTTCGGCGCGCTGGCCCTGGTGCCGCTCTCCGGCGTCATGCTGCTGCGCGACCTCGGTCCGCTGCCCGGCACCTCGCTGCGCCACACGCTGTGGGCCAAGGGCAAGCTGCTCGTCAACATGAACACGAACCAGCCGCTGCGTCCCGAGGACGTCGCCGTCGGTTCGCTGACCTTCGCCAAGCCCGAGGGCCTGGAGGAGACCGACGAGGAGTTCCAGAACGAGATCGCCAAGGCGGCCCTGATGATCATCCGGCTGCAGCCGGACAACATCAAGGACAAGCGCGAGCTCCAGTGGTCGCACGAGGGCATCGTCGCGTTCTCGAAGATCTGCACCCACGTCGGCTGCCCGATCTCCCTGTACGAGCAGCAGACGCACCACGTGCTGTGCCCGTGCCACCAGTCCACCTTCGACCTCTCCGACGGTGCCCGAGTGATCTTCGGTCCCGCCGGTCACGCCCTGCCGCAGCTCCGCATCGGCGTGAACGACGAGGGTTACCTCCAGGCGCTCGGCGACTTCGAGGAGCCCGTCGGTCCTGCATTCTGGGAGCGCGGATGAGTACTGCAGCGAACGAAACGAATCCGTCTGCCGACGGCGCGGCGGGCCGCTCCCGCGGGAAGGCACCGGCCGGCGAGCGGATCGCCGACTGGGCGGACGGCCGGCTCGGGATCTACTCCCTGGCCAAGTCCAACATGCGCAAGATCTTCCCCGACCACTGGTCGTTCATGTTGGGCGAAGTCTGCATGTACAGCTTCCTCATCATCATCCTGACCGGTGTGTATCTGACGCTGTTCTTCCACCCGTCGATGAACGAGGTGGAGTACCACGGCAGCTACGTCCCGCTCCAGGGACAGCTGATGTCCGAGGCGTTCAACTCGACCCTGCACATCTCCTTCGACGTGCGCGGTGGCCTGCTCATCCGGCAGATCCACCACTGGGCCGCGCTGATCTTCCTCGCCGGCATGTTCGTGCACATGATGCGCGTGTTCTTCACCGGCGCGTTCCGCAAGCCGCGTGAGATCAACTGGCTGTTCGGCTTCCTGCTGTTCGTCCTCGGCATGTTCACCGGCTTCACCGGTTACTCGCTCCCGGACGACCTGCTCTCCGGCACCGGTGTCCGCTTCACCGAGGGCGCGATCCTGTCCATGCCGATCGTCGGCACGTACATCTCGTACTTCCTCTTCGGCGGGCAGTTCCCCGGCCACGACTTCGTCGCCCGGTTCTACTCGATCCACATCCTGCTGCTGCCGGGCATCATGCTCGGCCTGATGGTGGGCCACCTGATCCTGGTCTTCTACCACAAGCACACGCAGTTCGCGGGTCCCGGAAAGAGCGAGAAGAACGTCGTCGGCATGCCGCTGCTGCCGGTGTACATGGCCAAGGCGGGCGGCTTCTTCTTCCTGGTCTTCGGTGTGATCGCGGCCATCGCCGCGGTGACCCAGATCAACCCGATCTGGGCCATGGGTCCCTACCGTCCCGACCAGGTGTCCACCGGCGCCCAGCCCGACTGGTACATGGGCTTCGCCGAGGGTCTGGTCCGCTACATGCCGGGCTGGGAGATCAACTTCTGGGGTCACACGCTCGTCCTGGGCGTGTTCATCCCGCTGGTGCTCTTCGGCCTGGTCCTGGGCGTGATCGCGCTCTACCCGTTCATCGAGTCCTGGGTCACCGGCGACAAGAGCGAGCACCACATCCTGGACCGCCCGCGCAACGCCCCGACCCGTACCGCGTTCGGCGCGGCCTGGGTCACGGTGTACATGATCGGCCTGGTCGGTGGTGGCAACGACCTCATCGCCACCCACTTCCACCTGTCGATCAACGACGTGACCTGGTTCGTCCGGATCTTCTTCTTCGCCGGACCGGTCATCGCGTTCCTCATCACCAAGCGGATCTGCCTCGGCCTGCAGCGCCGCGACCGCGACAAGGTGCTGCACGGTCGTGAGACCGGCATCATCAAGCGCCTGCCGCACGGTGAGTTCATCGAGGTGCACGAGTCGCTCAGCCAGGAGCAGCTGCACACCCTCACGGCGCACCACCAGTACGAGCCGGCCGAGATCGGCCCGACGGTCGACGAGAACGGTGTCGAGCGGAAGGTGAAGGGGTCCGAGAAGCTGCGCGCCAAGCTCAGCAACGCCTACTACGGCGAGGACAACCAGATCCCGAAGCCCACTGCCGAGGAGTACAAGGAGATCACGAGCGGCCACGGCCACCACTGATCCCCGCGTCGCCACGCCACGCTGAAGGGCCCCGTCCGGCTTCCGGACGGGGCCCTTCGCCCTGTCCCGGGCTGGATAGGGTGGGATCACACTGTTCTGCCACGACACACAGGAGCGGCTGATGAGCGCTGTGACCCCCGCTGGAGGCGACACCGCGGCGGGCCGTTCCTGGCCCGCCCTGCTGAACGGGCTGCTGGACGGCCGGGACCTGTCCGCCGACGACACGGCCTGGGCGATGGACCTGATCATGCGCGGGGAGGCGACCGACGCGCAGATCGCCGGGTTCATGGTGGCCCTGCGGTCCAAGGGCGAGACGGTGGAGGAGATCACCGGTCTCGTGCGGACCATGTACGAGCACGCCAATGTGATCGAGGTGCCGGGGCCGGCCGTCGACATCGTCGGCACCGGCGGCGACGGCGCCAAGACGGTGAACATCTCCACGATGTCGTCGATCGTGGTCGCCGGCACCGGGGCGAAGGTGGTCAAGCACGGCAACCGCGCCGCGTCCTCCGCCTCCGGGTCCTCCGACGTCCTGGAGAAGCTCGGCATCAATCTGAACCTGACCCCGCAGCGGGTCGCCGAGGTCGCCGAAGAGGCCGGCATCACGATCTGCTTCGCGGTGAAGTTCCACCCGTCGCTGCGGTTCGTCGCCCCCGCGCGCGGCCAGCTGGGGATCCGTACGACCTTCAATGTCCTCGGTCCGCTCACCAATCCGGCCAAGGTGCGGGCCCAGGCCGTCGGGGTCGCCGACCCGCGCATGGCGCCGATCGTGGCCGGGGTCCTCGCCGAGCGCGGCAACTCCGCCCTGGTCTTCCGCGGGGACGACGGCCTGGACGAGCTGACCACCACGTCCACCTCCCGGGTGTGGGTGGTCCGGGACGGCAAGGTCACCGAGGAGAGCTTCGACCCGCGGGACGTCGGCCTCGACCTGGTGCCCGTGGAGGCCCTGCGCGGCGCCGACGCGTCGTACAACGCCGAGGTGGCGCGGCGCGTGCTGGACGGGGAGAAGGGGCCCGTCCGGGACGCGGTACTGCTGAACTCCGCGGCCGCGCTCGTCGCGCTGCGGCCGACGCGGGCGCCGCTGGCCGAGCAGCTCCGCTCCGGCATGGCCGAGGCGGCCGAGGCGATCGACTCGGGCGCGGCCAAGCGGGCACTGGAGCGCTGGGTCGCCGCCAGCAACCGGTAGCGGCACCGGTGGGGACGGTCGCCGCCGCGGCGGATGCCCAGGATCCGCATCCCGGAATCCGGACAGAAGTTGCGCGGCGGCGATCAGCTCGACTACTTTCCTGATCAGGTCATGAGTGACAGCCAAGAGGCCCCGGCCGGCTGTCCGGCAACCCTCCGTCCGTGGCGGGGTGCCCCGGGTGAAGACCAGGTCGTAGGCAGCGAGGTCTACGGCAAGCGCGGACCCCTCGTACACCAGGGGTCCTGGTCCTCGAGGGAGCCTTCCGTGAGCAAGCGAATGCGATAGGGCGTAGAGCCCCGCCTCCGCATCCCCCTTTTCACCCGCCTCCGTGCTTGAGCCACGTCCGCTCGCACGGCGGTTCGCCCTTGCCTCTCACGGGAGTTCGCCATGTCCGTCTTCACCGCTGCCGCCGATCAGTCCGTCTGCCGCGACACCTCGCAGCCCCTGCCCGTTCTGGGCCGGGATGTCACCGTCCCGCTCGTGACGGGCGGCGAAGTCACCTACGCCGCGCTCGACTACGCGGCCAGCGCCCCCGCCCTCCAGCGCGTCTGGGACGACGTGGCGGCCTACGCGCCGTACTACGGCAGCGTCCACCGCGGCGCCGGCTACCTCTCGCAGCTCTCCACCGACCTCTTCGAGAACGCCCGCAGGACGGTCGCCGAGTTCCTCGACTGCCGCGCGGCCGACCAGGTGATCTTCACCCGGTCGACCACGGACTCCCTGAACCTGCTCGCCCGCGCGCTCCCCGCCGACTGCCAGGTCTTCGTCTTCGAGACCGAGCACCACGCCTCCCTGCTGCCCTGGCAGGACGCCCGCGTCACCTTCCTCGACGCCCCGCGCACCCCCGAGCAGGCCGTCCGGACCCTGGAGCGGGCGCTGGCCGACCGCGCACCCCACGGCCCGGCCCTGGTCTGCGTCACCGGCGCCTCCAACGTCACCGGCGAGCTGTGGCCCGTGCGCGAGCTGGCCGCCGCCGCCCACGCGCACGGTGCCCGGATCGTCCTGGACGCCGCCCAGCTGGCCCCGCACCACCCGGTGTCGCTCCAGGACCTGGACGTGGACTGGGTCGCCTTCTCCGGCCACAAGCTCTACGCGCCCTTCGGCTCCGGCGTCCTGGCCGGCCGCGCCGACTGGCTGGTCGCGGCCGAGCCGTACCTCGCGGGCGGCGGCGCCAGCCGCAAGGTCACCCGGCGCGAGGACGGGGGAGTGGCCGTGGAGTGGCACGAGACGGCGGCCCGCCACGAGGCCGGCTCCCCGAACGTCATCGGCGCCTACTCCATCGCCTCCGCCTGCAAGGCGCTCACGGAAGCCGGTTTCGAGACCCTCGTCGCCCGCGAGCAGCACCTGATCTCCCGGGTCCGCGAGGGCCTGGCCACGGTCCCCGAGGTCAGGATCCTCTCCCTCTTCGGCGACGAGGCACCGCGCGTCGGCGTGATCAGCTTCGTGGTGGACGGCTGGAACAGCTCCCACTTCGCCGCCGCGCTCTCCGCCGAGTACGGCATCGGCGTCCGCGACGGCCTCTTCTGCGCCCACCCGCTGGTGCGCACCCTGCTGGGCTCCGGCCCCGGGGCCCAGGGCGAGTGCGGCGCCCCCGAGGCCGCGCCCGGCGAGAAGTCCCTGAACGCCATCCGGGTCAGCTTCGGCGCGGGCACCCCGGACGAGCACGTCGAGCGGTTCGTGGGCGCCGTACGGGAACTGGTCGCGGACGGCGCCAAGTGGCAGTACCGCACGGAGGACGGCCGCTGCGTCCCGGCCGTGTGAGGCCGGCCCGAGGACGAGAAGGGGCGCGGGGAACCGCGCGACAGGCCACGGACGGCCCCGGTCGCGCACGGACCGCGCCCTGCGGACGCCCGGGCGGTCTTCGGACGATCAGTTGTCCAGCCCGATGGAGAACGCCGCCTCCAGGTCGTGCTGCGAGTACGTGCGGAAGGCGACGTGCGTGTCCGTGGCCTCGACACCGGGGATCTTGCTGATGTGCCCCGGGATCACGTCGGCCAGATCCTCGTGCTGCCGTACCCGGACCATGGCGATCAGGTCGTACGTGCCGGTGACGGAGAAGACCTCGCTGACGGACTCCAGCGAGGCGATCTGCTCCGCGATCTCGGGGATCCGGTCCACGCTGGTCTTGATCAGGACGATCGCGGTGATCACGACGGGTTCTCTCCCTCGGGTGCCGGAACCGGTGCGGACTTCACTCTAGTCGCCCGTACGTCTCCCACCACCGCCGTTGCGGGGCGGCCCGTCGGCCCCCGCTTCCTTCCGTAGCGCGCCCACGCGTAGCCGAAGCCCACGCAGAAGCCCACCAGGTGGGCGAGGTACGCCACCCCGGGCCCCTGGCCCGCCCGGCCCGCCGCGAGCCACTGCAGGGCGGCCCAGAAGGGCAGTACGACCCAGGCGGGGAACCGCATCGGCAGGAAGAACAGGAAGGGGAGGAGACTGGTGACACGGGCGTGGGGGAACAGGTACAGGAACGCACCGAGGACCGCCGAGATCGCCCCGGAGGCGCCCACCAGCGACTGCTCGGAGGCGCTGTTGGCGGCCGCGTAGCCGAGCAGGGCCAGGTAGCCGCAGCCGATGTAGAAGAGGGTGAACTCCACCCGGCCCATCCGTTCCTCGGTCATCACCCCGAAGACGAAGAGGAAGAGCATGTTGCCGAGCAGATGCACCCAGCTGCCGTGCACGAACAGGGCGGTGGCCGGGGTCAGTGCCTCGCGGGCGGGCTTGTCGAACAGCTCGGCCGGGACCACCCCCCAGTGCCGGAAGTACGCGCGCTGCGCGGCCGCCAGCGCCTCCCCGGAGCCGTACACCGGAGCCAGCCCCGAGGCCGGGCCCAGCGCGAAGATCAGACAGCACAGGACGATGAGGCCGTACGTCATCGGTGCGGAGGAGTCCCGGACCGCCCTGAGCGCCCTGAGTGTGCCGTGGGCCGCCGTGCTCCAGGTGTTGATCATGACTACAGAGCATGACGTAACGGGACGCAAGCCGACAGACCGCCTCGCCGCCGCAGACAGACGGGCGGCGAGCAGCCGCCAGGCCGTAGGGTTACGAGCCACACGCGTCGGGGAGCGGCGCGGACCGACCCGAGCAAGGAAGCGAACAGCCACGATGACGGTTCCCCTGCCGACCGCCACGACGCGATGGCGCTGCACTCTCTGCGGCAACCTCACCCGCTTCGATGTGACCCGCTCGTCGAAGGTGGTCGAGTACGTCCACCTCGACCTGGCGGGCGAGCCGACGGTCGAGGAGCGCGAGGTGGTCAGTGAGACCATCGACTCCGTCCGCTGCCGCTGGTGCAACGCGGCGGACCAGGTGGAACTCGTGGACAGGCCGGGCGCCGGCTCCTGAACGGAGCGGGCCCCGTACAGGTATTGGGGTGTGACGGATGGTGGAGACCGCAGGCGGGGGGCCGGGCGACGGCACCGCTGAGGTGCTTGACCGTCCGCTGCCCGACGGCGTGCGCCGGCGCGTCGTGCAGATCGTCTCGGACGGCTTCGGCGGACTGACCGTGGCGGAACTGCCCGCCCAGCTCAGGCAGTACGCCCGGTTCACTCCGAGCAGGCGCGCCAAGTTCGCCGGGAACGCGATGGCGGCAGCGCTGGAGAACGATCCGCTGTTCCGGCAGCGGATCGGGGAGAAGTTCAGAGAGGTGCAGCCGGAGCTCTCCGGCGCCCTCGACTCCGGCTCGCCGCCCCCGGCCGCGGATCCGCTCGACGTGGCGGCCGCGGCCTACGTACTGCGCCCCGCGGGCTGGGTGAAGCTGGTCACCGCGGCCGGCGAGGAGGCCCAGCGTGCCGACGCCGAGCGGGCCGACGAGGAGAGCCGGGCCGAACTGGAGCGGCTGCGCGCGGAACTCGTCCAGGCCCGGGAGCAGACCCGGGCGGAGACCGAACGGCTGCGCGGCGAGCTGGATTCGGCGAAGCGGGAAGCGGAATCGCTTCACCGGAAACTGCGCGCCGCGCTCAGCGACGTCAAGCGCGGGGAGGCCGCGCTGCGCAAGGTGCACGCCGAGATCGAGGCCGTGCGCGCCGAGGGGCAGACGCAGGTGTCGGCCGCCGAGAGCGAGTCCCGGCGGCTCAAGGCCCGCCTGGGCGAGGCCGAGGCCGCGCTGGAGGCTGCCCGCAGGGCGGCCCGCGAGGGCCGCAGCGTCGAGGACATGCGGGTACGGCTGCTCCTCGACACCCTGCTGGACGCCACCCAGGGGCTGCGCCGGGAGCTCGCGCTGCCGCCGGTCTCCGTGCGCCCGGCCGAGACCGTGGACGCGGTCGAACCGGGACGGATGACCCCGAAGGACATCGCGGCCCGGGCGCTGTCCGAGAACGACCCCGCGATCCTGGACCAGTTGCTCGCGCTGCCGCAGGCGCACCTGGTGGTCGACGGCTACAACGTCACCAAGACCGGCTATCCGCAGATGCCGCTGGAGAAGCAGCGGCTGCGGCTCCTGGGCCAGCTCTCGGCGCTCGCCGCGCAGACCGGTGCCGAGGTGACCTGTGTCTTCGACGGCGCCGAACTCGCCGCGCCGGTGCTGCTCGCGCCGCCGCGCGGGGTGCGGGTGCTGTTCTCCAAGCCGGGGGTCACGGCGGACGAGCTGATCCGCCAGCTCGTGCGCGCGGAGCCGCCGGGCCGTCCGGTCATCGTCGCCTCGACCGACCGGGAGGTGGCCGACGGGGTCGCCAGGGCGGGTGCCCGACCGGTCGCCTCTGCGGTACTTCTGAAGCGACTGTCCTGAAGGTGCAACGCGCATATGCAATGCCCGAATTGACCGAACCGTCACGCAACGTAGCGTCAATCGAGCATCACTGCACGTGCGTTATGTGCAAAGAATGCATTGCGTGACGGTGTTTTTTGGCGTCAGGATTTGAACTGATCACAACTGGGTCACTAGGGTCTGGGCTCGAACCTCCGAACGGGTGAACACTCACAAGAAGGAGTTCGTCCTCCGTGGCGTCCCACCGTCGACCCAAGCAGCAGAGCCGCACGCGTGTCACCGTGCTGACCACCGCAGCAGCCGCTGCCGTCGCGCTGAGCGCGAACGCCGCCAACGCCGCACCGAGCGAGAAGCTCAGCAAGGACCAGGTCAAGGCGAAGGTCGACAAGCTCTACGAGCAGGCGGAGCAGGCCACCGAGAAGTACAACGGGGCCAAGGAGAAGCAGCAGAAGCTGCAAAAGGAAATATCGACCATCCAGGACAATGTGGCCCGCGGTCAGCAGGAGCTGAACAAGCTGCGCGACGGCCTCGGTTCACTGGCGACCGCCCAGTACCGCTCCGGTGGCATCGATTCCTCGGTCCAGCTCTTCCTGTCCTCCAACCCGGACGACTTCCTCGACAAGGCCTCCACGCTCGACCAGTTGAGCAGCCAGCAGGTCGAGTCCCTGAAGAAGATCCAGGACAAACAGCGCGAACTCGCCCAGGAGCGCGCCGAGGCCACCGAGAAGCTCAAGGACCTCGCCTCCACCCGCACGGAGCTGGGCAACAAGAAGAAGGAAGTCCAGGGCAAGCTCGCCGAGGCGCAGAAGATCCTCAACAGCCTGACCGCCAAGGAGAAGGCGGATCTCGCCGCCCAGCAGCAGCGCGCCGACCGCTCCTCCAGCGAGCGTGTGCACCTCGGCGACACCCCGCCCGCCTCCGGGCGCGCCGGGGCTGCCTTCTCCGCCGCCCAGAGCCAGATAGGCAAGCCCTACGTCTACGGCGCCACCGGCCCCTCCTCCTTCGACTGCTCGGGCCTGACCTCCTGGGCCTACGCCCAGGCCGGCGTCTCCATACCGCGCACCTCCGAGGCCCAGGCGAACATCGGCACCCGGATCAGCTCCGCCGGCGATCTGCAGGTCGGCGACCTGGTCTTCTTCTACGGCGACCTGCACCACGTCGGCCTCTACGCCGGCAACGGCCAGGTGCTGCACGCCCCGCACACCGGCGCCGTGGTCCGCTACGAGGCCATGGCCGACATGCCCTTCCAGTTCGGTGTCCGGGTCTGATCCGTCCCCACGTCAGGACGAGGTGACGCCCGAACGGGCGAATCCCGTGAACCGAACCTGACTCCACGCCCCGCCCATGACCTGCGTCAGGGGCGGGGCGTCACGTTTGTGCGGCCACCGCGGTCTTTGGCCGCCGGCCTCCGGCACGGCTACTGTCTGGCGCGTTTCCCCGGCGCAGGGGTCTCCCCGTCCCCAGCGCCGGGGAAGCCGTCTCTTGTCCGCCAGCAGAAGGACTGCCGTGGGGTCCCATCGCCGCCTTGCACCGTCCGGGTCCGACCGGGGCGCCGGTGCCGCCCTGTGCGCGCTCGCCGCCGCGGCCGCCGCACTCGGTGCCGTACCCGCCCAAGCCGCACCGGCGCCGCACGGGGGCACCCGTGCCGAGGTGGACCGCCTCTACGCGGAGGCCGAGAAGGCGACCCAGGCCTACGACAAGGCCGACGAGCGCGCCGGCACGCTGCGCCGCGAGGTCAGGGACGCCCAGGACCACATCGCCCGGCAGCAGCAGCGCATCAACACCCTGCGCGAGCAGCTCGGTTCGCTGGCCGGGGCCCAGTACCGCTCCGGCGGCATCGACCCGGCCGTCGCCCTGCTCTTCTCCGACGACCCCGACGACTACCTCGACAAGGCCGCCACCCTCGACCGCATCGGCGCCCAGCAGGCCGGTCGGCTGCGCGAGTTGCGCGCCGCGATGCGCGAGCTCTCCCAGGAGCGCGAAGCGGCGGCCGGGAAGCTCGCCGCCCTGGAGCAGAGCCGCAAGGCGGTCGCCGCGCACAAGCGGTCCGTCGAGCAGAAGCTCGCCAGGGCCCGGCGGCTGCTCAACTCGCTGCCCGCCACCGAGCGCGCCGCCTACGACCGGGCCTCCCGCTCCGACCGCTCCGACCTGCCCGGCCTGCCCGACCTGTCCGGCGTCGGCGCCGTCGCCCCCGACTCCCGGGCCTCGGCCGCCGTCGCCGCCGCCCTCTCCGCCCTCGGCCGCCCCTATGTGTGGGGCGCCAGCGGACCCTCCGGCTTCGACTGCTCGGGCCTGATGCAGTGGTCGTACGCGCAGGCCGGGGTCCATCTGCCGCGCACCTCGCAGGAGCAGCGGTACGCCGGCCGGCAGGTCCCGCTCTCCCAGGCGCGCCCCGGCGACCTGGTCGTCTACCGCTCCGACGCCAGCCATGTGGGGATGTACGTCGGCAACGGCCAGGTCGTCCACGCGCCCTACCCGGGGGCACCGGTGCGCTACGACCCGGTCGGGATGATGCCGGTCTCCTCGGTCACCCGGCCCTGACGCCCCGCGCCGCACCGTACGATCGGGAAATGGCTGATCGCAGACGGACGCGGGGGCTCTGGCGCACCGCGGCGGCGGGGCTGTGTCTGCTGCTCGCAGCGCCGCTGTCCGGCTGCGGCGGGCCGACGGCGGCCGACGCCGAGCGGGCCCAGGTGCAGCGGGTGCTCGACCGGCGGTCGGCGGCCCTGCTCGGCCACGACGAGGGGGCCTACGGCGCGACGGGCACCCGGAGCGAGTACGCCAGGCTGCGCGCGCTCCCGCTGGCCTCCTGGACCTACCGGGTGACCGGTCTGCACGACGGCGGCCCGGGCGCCACCGCCGACGCCGAACTGCGCTACCGCGTCGCCGGCTACGACCGGGCCCCGGTCAGCGTCCGCCGCACCCTGGCCCTCGGCCGCACCGCCGACGGCAAGTGGTACGTCACCTCCGACAGACCCGCGCGCCGGGCCGGTCAGCAGCTGTGGGACCAGGGCACGGTGACCGCCGTCAAGGGCACGCACAGCCTGGTCCTCGGGACCGGCCGCAGCCTCGGCGAACTGCGCGGCTACGCCCGGCTGGCCGACCGGGCCGTCCCGGCCGTCTCCGGCGCCTGGGGCACGGACTGGACCCGCCGGGTCGTCGTCCTGGTCCCGCGGACGCTGGAGGGCATGGCGGGCCTGCTGGGCTCGCCCGCCGCCGACTACCGGGGCATCGCCGCGGTCACCACCGGCGAGGCGGGCGGATCCGGTACGGCACCGGCGGACCGGGTGGTGGTCAACCCGGAGGCGTACGGCATGCTCGGCAGCGTCGGCAAACAGGTCGTGATCACCCACGAGACCACCCATGTGGCCACCCGCGCGCACACCACCGCCGCCACCCCGCTGTGGCTCTCCGAGGGCTACGCCGACTGGATCGGCTACCTCGGCACCGGCCGCACGCCGTCCGAGGCCGCGCCGGAACTCGCCCGGGCGGTCCAGGACGGCCGGACGCCGACGGCTCTCCCCGCCGACGGGGACTTCCGCTTCAGCAGCGACCCGGCCCGGCTCGCGCAGGCCTACGAGGGCGGCTGGCTGGCCTGCCGGATGATCGCCGACCGCTGGGGCGCGGCCCGGCTCGACGCCTTCTACCGGGCCGTCGGCGACCGCGCGAAGCGGGCGGGCGCGCCCGAGGAGGCGATGAAGAAGGTGCTCGGCACGACGCCCGAGGCGTTCACCGCCCGGTGGCGCGCGTACGTGCGCGCTCAGCTCGCCTGACCGAGCACCCCGATGGCCTCGCGCAGCCACTCCCGCTCCGCCGCCCCGGTGGCCCGGGCGACCCGCAGCATGCCCTGCCGGAAGAGGTCCCCGGCCTCCTCCGCACGCACCGGTTCACCGTCCCGGTAGAAGAAGCTCGCCGGGGTCTCCAGGAAGTCCAGGCGGCGGCGCAGCACCGCGGCCTGCTCGGCCGGGTCGGGCAGATGGCGCAGGAAGGCCAGGACCGTGTTGAAGCGGACGTGGTCGGTGATCTCGGCCTGCTTGGGACGGCGCAGCCGCTCCAGCAGATCCGCGCGGCCCTGCCCGGTGAGGGACAGCACCCGTCGCGGCGCGGCGCCCGCGCCCTCCTCGGTGCGCTGGTCGAGCCTGCCCGAGGCGACGAGCCGGTTGATGGCCGGGTAGAGGGCGCCGTCGCTGACCGGGCGGACATGACCGCTCAGCGCGGTGATGCGCTCCTTCAGCTCGTAGCCGTGCAGGGGCTTCTCGGCGAGGAACCCCAGGATCGACAGCTCCAGCACGCGAAATCCTCCTTGCAGCGGGTCCGACCGCCATGCTACCTCTTATCGATGTACCTCGATTCGAGGTAGTCGAAGTGGTCAGTAAGGCGACTCGCCAGAGAGGCTCCTGTGAACGCTCACCGCACCCGGCTCGTCTCGCTCGCCCACCCCGTCTACTTCTCGCTCCTCGCTTCGGCCGCCTCCGGGGTCATCAACACCGTCTGGGTCTCCCGGCTCGGCGGCTCCGCCGTGGCCGCCGTGGCCGTGGCGACCAACACCGAGAACGTGCTGCTGGGCCTCGCGCTGGTCTTCGCGTCCGGTACGACCGTGCTGGTCGCGCACGCCCGGGGAGCCGGCGACCCCGGCGCCGTGCGGGCCGCGGTGCGCGCGGGCGGGGTGCTGTGCGGGCTGGTCACACCGGTGGTCGTGGCGGGCGGGCTGCTGCTGCGCGAGCCGCTGGCCCGGCTGGTCCTCGGCGGTGACGGGCAGGCCGCCCTGCACCTCGCGACCGCCTACTTCGCGATCTCCCTGCCGGGCATGACCGTCTTCTTCGCCCAGCAGCTCGTCGACGGCATCCTCAAGGGCACCGGCGACACCCGCACCCCCATGCGGCTCGCCCTGCTGGCCAACGGGCTGATCCTGCTCTGCGACCCCGTCCTGATCCACCGCTACGGCGTTCGGGGCGCCGCCGCCTCCACCGTGCTGTGCCGCTGCGCGGCCCTGGCCGTGGGCCTGCGCGCCCTCGGCCAGGGCGCCCTGCTGCGCTCGGCCGCGCGGGCCCGCCCCGCCGAGCCGATGCCCGCCGCGCTGCGCCGCACCCTGACCACCGGCCTGCCGATGTCCGCCGACTTCACCGTGCGCCAGGGCGGGGCGCTGGCGCTGGTGGCGATCGTGGCGCGGCTCGGTGTACCGGCGGTGGCCGGCTACGCGATCGCGTACAAGGTCCTGTACGTCGCCACGATGGCCTTCTACTCGGTACGGCAGGCCGCCGCGATCCACACCGCGCACACCCGGGGCACGGGGCAGGACGCGCGCCGGGCCATCGGGCGGCAAGCGGTGCTCGTCTCCGGTGCCCTCGGCCTGGGCGCCGCGGTCCTGTTCGCCGCCACCGCCCCCTGGACCATGGCCGCCTTCGGCGCCGGGCCCGAAGCCGCCCGCCAGGGCGTGCTGTTCCTGCGCTGCATCGGCCCCTACCTGCTGCTGACGGCCTGTTTCATCGCGCTCGGCGGGGTCTTCGAGGGCGGCGGCGGAGCACCGGCGCTGCTCCGGGTCACCTTGCTCGGCACCGCCGTCCAGCTCCCCCTGGCCCACGCCCTGTCCGGCCTCGGCCTGCCCGGTGTCTGCCTGGCGCTGGCGCTCGCGATGGCCCTGCAGTGCGCGGCCGTGGCGGTGCTGCTGCGGCGGGCGGCGCGTCAGGAGGCGAAGGGCTCCTTCGCGCGGGTCGCCTGAGGGGGCAGCGGGGACACGGTCGCCGCGGGGACCGTGGACCGCCACAGCCGCCGGGCCGCCAGGAGCGCGGCGGCGGCCAGCAGCCCGTTGCGGAGCAGCAGCAGCGTGACGCCGTACAGGTCGCTCGTGACCACGTGTACGAAGCCGATCGGGAACTCCATCACCGTCAGCAGGGTCGCGGCGAGCACCAGCACGGCGGGTGCACCCATCCGGCTCGCCCGGAAGCACAGGCAGACGGCGGCCGTGCCGACCAGCCACACCAGGTACTGGGGGCTGATCACCCGGCTGGTGACCGTGAACAGCAGCACCGCCGTGAAGGCCGCGTCGGCGAGCGTGTGCGGAGCGAACCGGACCGCCCGCACCCGCCACAGCACCAGCCAGCCGAAGGCCGCCCCGGTCAGCGCCATCGCGGCGCCGCTGACCAGCCCGACGTACGGGCCGAGGAACTCGATGGACCCGTAGTTCAGCAGTACCGCGCCGTGCCAGCCGAAGTGCCGGGCCACATGGAAGACCAGACCGCCCAGCGACTCCACCTCGGTGCCCCGGTCCCGCTGGAAGGTGAGGAAGGCGAACGCGCCGGGCATGGTCACCGCGAACAGCGCGGCGATCCCGCTCGCGGTCACCGCGGCCGCCGCCCACGCCCGCCGCCGCACGGCACCGACCAGGAGCAGCGCCGGCCACACCTTCAGCAGCGCCCCGAAGGCCGCCAGCGCACCCAGCACACGAGGGTGCCGCGTCCCGGCGAGCAGCGCCGCCACGGCCACGGCGGTCACCATCAGGTCGTAGCGGGCGTACGCCGTCGGGCCGAGCAGCGGTACGCCCGCGACCCAGGTCCAGGCCCCGCGCAGCGACCGGCCGGGCCGCACCCCCGTGTACAGCAGCAGGGACACCACGGCCAGGTCGGCGAGGCACGCCAGCACGAAGAAGGCGTGCGGATAGCTCAGGAACGGCAGGACGGCCGGGGAGAGGATCGCGAGGGCGGCGGCGGGCGGGTACTGCCAGGTCACGTCGCTCAGCGGAAACGTTCCGTGGCGCAGCACGTCGTACCAGCCCTGGTAGATCACCGACACGTCGCCGGTGACGTCCACACCGGGGAAGGCGAGCACCCTGAAGACGAGGAGGAGCAGCACCAGCCGGGTGGCACACCAGGAGGCCAGGAGCAGCGCCGGTTTCCCACTCGTCCTGTACACCCGCGCCCCTGTCCGTCCGGCTGCCCTGGCTCCGGGGGCCATGCTCCCCCACGGTCCTTCACCGATGCCATGGAACTGCCATGAAACACGGCCCCCGCCGCCCGCCGGAGTCGCCGGGCCGGGAAGTACCGCCGAGGCTACCGCTCCGCTGTTCGGCCGGCCCGGTCGGGTGGGAGGTGGACGAGGGTCCGGGCCGGTAGGGTCGGCGGCGATGCACAAGACGCTGATCGTGACCAACGACTTCCCGCCCCGGCCGGGCGGCATCCAGGCGTTCCTGCACAACATGGCCCTCCGGCTGGACCCCGGGCGGCTCGTCGTGTACGCGTCCACCTGGAAGCACAGCCGGGAAGGTATCGAGGCCACGGCCGCCTTCGACGCCGAGCAGCCCTTCACCGTCGTACGCGACCGTACGACCATGCTGCTGCCCACGCCGGCCGCGACCCGTCGCGCGGCCGGACTGCTGCGCGAGCACGGCTGCACCTCGGTCTGGTTCGGGGCGGCCGCGCCGCTCGGTCTGATGGCGCCCGCGCTGCGCCGGGCCGGCGCCCGGCGGCTGGTGGCGACCACCCACGGGCACGAGGCCGGCTGGGCCCAGCTGCCCGCGGCCCGGCAGCTGCTGCGCCGCATCGGGGAGTCCACGGACACGATCACCTATCTCGGCGAGTACACCCGCTCCCGGATCGCGACCGCGCTCACACCGGACGCGGCCGGGCGCATGGTGCAGCTGCCGCCGGGGGTGGACGAGAAGACCTTCCACCCCGGTTCGGGCGGCGACGAGGTGCGGGCGCGACTCGGGCTCACCGAGCGGCCGGTCGTCGTGTGCGTCTCGCGGCTGGTGCCGCGCAAGGGCCAGGACACGCTCATCCGGGCCATGCCCCGCATCCTGGCCGCCGAGCCGGACGCCGTCCTGCTCGTCGTCGGCGGCGGACCCTACGAGCAGGACCTGCGCCGGCTGGCCCGGGAGACCGGCGTCGAGGCCTCGGTCCGCTTCACCGGCGCCGTGCCCTGGTCCGAGCTGCCCGCGCACTACGGCGCCGGGGACGTCTTCGCCATGCCGTGCCGCACCCGCCGCGGCGGCCTCGACGTCGAGGGCCTCGGGATCGTCTACCTGGAGGCCTCCGCGACCGGGCTGCCGGTCGTCGCGGGGGACTCCGGCGGCGCCCCCGACGCGGTGCTCGACGGGGAGACCGGCTGGGTCGTCCGCGGCGGCGAGCCGGCGGAGGCGGCCGAGCGGATCGTGGCCCTGCTGGGCGATGCCGAGCTGCGCCGCCGCATGGGGGAGCGGGGACGGCAGTGGGTCGAGGAACGCTGGCGCTGGGACCTGCTCGCCGAACAACTCAAGAAGCTCCTCTAGCCCAGGCGTCCCAACGCGACCCACGGTGCCGGGTGCCGCTCAGGGGCAGGCGCTCCGACGCGCAGGGCGGGCGCTCCAGCGCGACCCACGGTGCCGCTCAGGGACAGGCGCCCCAGCGCGATTCACGGTGCCGCTCAGGGGCAGGCGCCGCAAAGGGGCGCGGGGAACTGCGCGACCGGTCGCGAACTACCCGCAGTCGCCCGACGACCGCACCCGTTCCCACAATTGGCGCCCTCCACCCGGCGCAGCCCCTTGGCGGAACCGCGGAATCCGCACATGCTGCGCACATGACAGCAAAACTGACGCAGCATCAGCTGACTAGACGTCACATCCTGGGCATGATCGCCCTCCAGACCGCCGCCACGGCCGGTCTCACCCGCATCGGCCTGCAGTCCGCCCAGGCAGCCGAACCGGCCCCCGTCGACAACTCCCCGGCCATCGTGGTCGGTTCCGGCTACGGCGGCGCCGTGGCCGCCCTCCGTCTCGGCCAGGCCGGCATCCGCACCCTCGTCGTGGAGATGGGCCGCCTGTGGAACACCGCAGGAAGCGACGGCAAGGTGTTCTGCTCCACCAGCGCCCCCGACCAGCGCTCCATGTGGTTCCGCACCCGCACGGAGGCCCCGCTCGCCACCTTCCTGTGGCTGGACCTCGTCAACAAGGACATCAGCCCCTACCCCGGAGTCCTCGACCGCGTCCACTACGACCACATGTCCGTGTACGTCGGCCGCGGCGTCGGCGGCGGCTCCCTGGTCAACGGCGGCATGGCGGTCACCCCGGTGAAGTCCTACTTCGCCGAGCAGTTCCCGACCGTGGACGCCGACGACATGTACGGCACCTACTTCCCGCGCGCCCGCGCCATGCTCGGCGTCAACTCCGTCGACCCGGCCTGGTTCGAGTCCACGGAGTGGTACCGGTTCGCCCGCACCTCCCGCAAGGCCGCCGCCAACGCCGGCCTGAAGACCACCTTCGTGCCGAACGTCTACGACTTCGGCTACATGCAGCGCGAGGCCGCCGGGACCGCCACCAGGTCCGCGCTCGCCGGCGAGGTCATCTACGGCAACAACTACGGCAAGCGCAGCCTCGACAAGACCTACCTGGCCGCCGCCCTCGGCACCGGCAACGTCACGATCCACACCCTGGAGAAGGTCAAGGCGGTCACCAGGGCGAGCGACGGGTCGTACATCCTGACCGCCGACCGCATCGACGCCACCGGCGCGGTCGTGGAGACCAAGCAGTACAGCTGCACATACCTCTTCCTCGGCGGCGGCAGCGTCGGCACCACCGAACTCCTCGTCCGCGCCCGGGACACCGGCACCCTGCCCGACCTGAACTCCGGTGTGGGCGCGGGCTGGGGCACCAACGGCAACACCATGCTCGGCCGCGCCAACCACGTCTGGGACACCGTCGGCGCCAACCAGGCGACCATGCCCGTCCTGGGCATCGACGACTGGGCCAACGCCGACAACCCGGTCTTCGCCGAGATCGCCCCGCTGCCCATGGGGTTCGAGCACTGGATCAGCCTCTACCTGGCGATCACCAAGAACCCCGAGCGGGCGTCGTTCTCGTACGACTCCTCCTCCGGCGCGGTGAAGCTCGACTGGAACCCCGCCCAGAGCGCCGTGTCGGTCGCCATGGCCAAGAAGCTCTTCGACCGGATCAACGCGGCCAACCTGACCATCTACCGGTACGACCTCTTCGGCTCGGCCAGCAAGGTCTTCGCGGACGACTTCACCTACCACCCCCTGGGCGGCTGCGTCCTGGGGAAGGCGACCGACGACTACGGCCGGGTGAAGGGCTATTCCAGGCTCTACATCACCGACGGCTCGCTGGTGCCCGGCTCGCTCGGCGTGAACCCGTTCGTCACCATCACCGCGCTCGCCGAACGCACGATGGCGCGGGTCCTCGCCGAGGACACCGCGCCATGACGCCCTGCCGGAACCATCGGCAGAAAGGTGACTACTTCGCGTAGATCGCCTCGATCTCGTCCGCGTAGTCCTTCGCCACCACGTTCCGCTTGAGCTTCAGCGACGGGGTGAGGTGGCCCGACTCCTCCGAGAACTGGGAGGACAGAATGCGGAACTTCCGCACCGATTCCGCCTTCGACACCGCGGCGTTGCCGTCGTCGACCGCCGCCTGGATCGCCGCCTGCAGATCCGGGTCCTCGCGCAGCGACGCCGCGGTGGAGCCCGCCGGCTTGCCGTGCTCCTCGGCCCAATGGCCCAGGAACTCCTCGTCGACGGTGACGAGCGCGCCCACGAACGGCCGCCCGTCGCCCACCACCATGCACTCCGCGACCAGCGCGTGCGCCCGGATCCGGTCCTCGATCACGGCCGGGGCCACGTTCTTGCCGCCCGCGGTGACGATGATCTCCTTCTTGCGGCCGGTGATCCTGAGGTAGCCGTCCTCGTCGAGGGTGCCGATGTCACCCGTGTGGAACCAGCCGTCGGCCAGCGCCTCCGCCGTCGCGCCCGGGTTGTTCCAGTACTCCTTGAACAGGTGCTCGCCGTGCAGCAGCACCTCGCCGTCGTCCGCTATCCGCACCACCGAACCCGGCAGCGGCTGCCCGACCGTGCCGATCTTCTGCCGGTCCCAGGGGTTGAACGCGGTCGCCGCGCAGGACTCGGTCAGGCCGTAGCCCTCCAGCACCGTGAAGCCGATGCCCCGGAAGAAGTGACCGAGCCGCTCGCCGAGGGGGGCACCGCCGGAGATCGCGTACTCGCCCCGGCCGCCGAGGACCGCGCGCAGCTTGCTGTAGACCAGCTTGTCGAACACCTTGTGCTTGATCTTCAGGCCCAGGGGCGCGCCCGACGGGGTGTCCAGTGCCCTGCTGTAGGCGATCGCGGTGTCCGCGGCCTTGTCGAAGATCGCGCCCTTGCCGTCCGCCTGCGCCTTGGCGCGCGCCGTGTTGTAGACCTTCTCGAAGACGCGCGGCACACCGAGGATCAGCGTCGGCCGGAAGGCGGCCAGCTCGTCCGTGAGGTTCTTGATGTCCGGGACGCAGCCGAGCTTGATCGGCGCCATCATCGGCGCGATCTGCACCAGCCGTCCGAAGACGTGCGCCAGCGGGAGGAAGAGGAGGACGGAGCACTCACCGGTGCGGAACAGCGGCCGCAGCCGCTCGACGATGTTCCCGCACTCCGCGAAGAAGCTGCGGTGCGTCAGGACGCAGCCCTTGGGGCGGCCGGTCGTACCGCTCGTGTAGACGATGGTCGCCGGGTCGTCGGCCCGGGCGAGCGAGGAGCGCTCCTCCACGGTCGCGTCCGCGACGTCCTGCCCGAGCCGGGCCAGTTCCTCCACGCCCCCGGCGTCGATCTGCCAGACGTGCTTCAGCGCGGGCAGCGTCTCGCGCACCGAGTCCACGGCGGCCGCGTGGGGAGCCTGCTCCACGATGCACGCCGTCGCGCCCGAGTCGGACAGGATCCACTGCACCTGCTCCGGCGAGCTGGTCTCGTACACCGGCACGGTGACCGCGCCCGCGCACCAGATCGCGAAGTCGAGGAGCGTCCACTCGTAGCGCGTCCGGGACATCAGGCCGACCCGGTCGCCCGGCTGCACCCCCGCGGCGATGAGGCCCTTGGCGGCGGTGTGCACCTCGGTCAGGAACGCCCTGGCCGTCACGTCCTGCCAGACGCCGGCCACCTTGCGGGCGATGACGGCGACGTCGGGATGCTGCGCGGCGTTTCTGCGGACGATGTCGGTCAGGTTGCCGTCCGCGGGGACCTCGTACAAAGCCGGAAGGCTGAACTCGCGCAAGACTGCTGCTCCTCATAGGGCGCCGGCGCCACGACACTGTGTGATGCGACGGTGCGGTCCAAGGCTCGGGCAAGTGCTCTGGAGGTTCACGCTTGGTTGAAACCCAGAGCACGACTGGACTGCCCGGACGTTACCCGCCGGTATGGCTTCTACGACAGGGGGTGCCGACGAGATGTTCGCTGCGTCACACGGGATGGCGTTCCTTCGCGCACAGTAGTCCACGGCCTAAGCGACCGGCGAGTAACCGCAGCCCGGGCTGCCACTGTTCACGCACACCCCACACGCCTACCCTTGATCACCATGGCACCCACACGCTCCGGTAACCGAAGGACACGTGTCCACGTGGTCAGCGACGTGCACGGCAACGCCCGTGACCTGGCCCGGGCCGGCGAAGGTGCGGACGCCCTGATCTGTCTGGGCGACCTCGTCCTCTTCCTCGACTACGCCGACCACTCGCGCGGGATCTTCCCCGACCTGTTCGGCGAGGAGAACGCCGACCGCATCGTCGAACTGCGCACCGCCCGCCGCTTCGAGGAGGCGCGTGCCTTCGGCGCCCGGCTGTGGGCCGGCATCGGCTCCGAGCGGGCCTCCGCGATCGAGAGGGCGGTGCGCAAACAGTACGCCGAGATGTTCGCCGCCTTCCCGACACCGACGTACGCCACCTACGGCAATGTCGACATGCCGCCCCTGTGGAGCGAGTACGCGGGACCCGGCACCACGGTGCTGGACGGGGAGCGGATCGAGATCGGCGGCTGGACCTTCGGCTTCGTGGGCGGCGGCCTGCGCACCCCGATGCGCACCCCGTACGAGATCGACGACGAGGAGTACGCCGCGAAGATCGAGGCGGTCGGCGAGGTCGACGTGCTGTGCACCCACATTCCGCCGGAGGTTCCGGAGCTGGTCTACGACACGGTCGCGCGCCGCTTCGAGCGGGGCAGCCGGGCGTTGCTGGACGCGATCCGCCGCACCAGACCGCGTTACTCCCTCTTCGGCCATGTCCACCAGCCGCTGGCGCGCCGGATGCGGATCGGGGCGACCGAGTGCGTGAACGTGGGGCACTTCGCCGGTACGGGCACGCCCTGGACGCTCGAATGGTGAGAACCCCGGGACGGGACGAGCGGAGGGACACAGCCATGCCGGGCCCGGAGGCCAGCGGTCCTCTTGCAGGACCGCGGAAAACATAACGGGGAAGGCCAGGGTGGGCGCGGTGAAGGCGCCAGGTCGGCGGCGCGGTAGCCTTCACGCTGCACAGACGTGCGCACCCGGCGCACGCAGACTCTCTTCGGTCCGTATCTGGAGGAGCCACGGCGATGGCGGAACACACCAGTTCGAGCATCACGATCGAGGCGGCTCCGGCCGATGTCATGGCGGTGATCGCCGACTTCGCCCGCTACCCGGACTGGACCGGCGAGGTCAAGGAGGCGGAGGTGCTGGCGACCGACCAGCGGGGCCGCGCCGAGCAGGTCCGGCTCGTCATGGACGCCGGCGCCATCAAGGACGACCAGACACTGGCGTACACCTGGGCCGGTGAGAACGAGGTCTCCTGGACCCTGGTGAAGTCCCAGATGCTGCGTTCCCTGGACGGCTCCTACCTCCTGAAGCCGGCCGGTGCGGGCGGCACCGAGGTCACCTACCAGCTGACCGTCGACGTGAAGATCCCCATGCTCGGCATGATCAAGCGCAAGGCGGAGAAGGTCATCATCGACCGGGCACTCGCGGGCCTGAAGAAGAGGGTGGAGTCGGGAAGCTGACCCCTTCCCCGCCCGCCCATCGGCTCCCCGCCCGACCGGCTGCCCGGCCCGACCGGTGGACCGACCGGCTCCCGCGGACTCGCGGCGGCGGGTGGTCGGTCCTGCGACCGTGGGCAGTGGGGGCGCCGTGATCCTCGCGTGGTCGGGTTCCGTGATCTGCGGGCCGTCGTTCTCGTGACGCACGGGCTGTCGTTCTCGTGACGCACGAGCAGTCCTTCTTGTGACGCACGGGCAATGGACCTCCCGACCCGCGGGCGGTCGTGCCGCCGGGGCGGCACGGGTGGGCGCGGGCGGCGACCTGACGGCACCGGGGTGCGCGGGCCGGCCCCCGGCCGGGCACCGGGTGCCACCCCGGCACTGCCGCACCCCGCGCCGCGGCGGACCCCCGGCCGGCTGCAGCGCCGCACCGCCGTACCCCGCCCTCCACTACCGTTCACCCTCATGCGCACCATCCTGATCACGGGCCCGGGCGGCAGCGGTCGTACGACCATCGCCGCCGCCACCGCACAGCGTGCCGCGGCCGAAGGCACCCGCACGCTCCTGCTCAGCGCCGATCACACCGACACCCTGGGCGTGGCACTGGGCACCGGAACAGGACCGACCCCGACCGAAGTCGCCCCGCGCCTCACCGCCTGGCGCCCCGACGCCACGGAACGCTTCCGGCAGGACCTCACCGCCTTCCAGACCCGCGCGGCCAACGTCCTGGACCTCCTCGGCGCCGCCCGCCTGGACGCCGAGGAAGTCACCCCGCTGCCCGGTGCCGAGGAACTGTCCTTCCTGCGCGCCCTGAGGGACGCCGCCCTCTCCGAGCGCTACGACCTCCTCGTCGCCGACCTCCCGCCGCTCCCGCAGGCCCTCGCCCTCCTCGCCCTCCCCGAGGAGATGCGCCGCTATCTGCGCCGCCTGCTCCCGCCCGAGCGGCAGGCGGCCCGCGCCCTGCGCCCGGTCCTCGGCCGCCTGGCCGGCATCCCCATGCCCGCCGACTGGCTCTACGAGACCGCGGGCCGCTGGGACGTCGAGCTGGCCGCCGTCGAGTCGGTCCTCACCGACCGGCACACCTCCGTGCGCCTGGTCGCCGAACCCGGCCCCGCCGGCGCCGACGCCGTCCGCACCGCGGCCCTCGGCCTCGCCCTGCGCGCCCTGCGCACCGAGGTTCTGATCGCCAACCGCGTCCTGCCCGAGACCGCCCCCGACGCCTGGCTCGCCGGACTCCTCGCCCAGCAGCGCAAGGCCCTGGCCGACTGGAGGGAGCAGTACGACGCCCGCCCCGTCCCGCAC
The DNA here is from genome assembly GCF_055657175.1 of Streptomyces sp. NPDC107581. NCBI lineage: Bacteria > Bacillati > Actinomycetota > Actinomycetes > Kitasatosporales > Streptomycetaceae > Streptomyces > Streptomyces sp. NPDC107581. Next base: position 443,217 of record NZ_JBVKBH010000006.1, on the reverse strand, counting down.
CTCGGCCATGACCCGCACGGCAGCGACGACCTCGCCGCGCTCGCCGTGCCCGCCGTCAACCCCGCGCCCGCCCCGGTCGAGTGGCCCGTGGCCGACCGGCTCGCCGAGGACGGCGTGCTGGTCTGGCACATCCCGCTGCCCGGCGCGATACGGGAGGACCTGGACCTGATCCGGCGCGGCGACGAACTCGTGATCACCGCGGGCCCGTTCCGTCGGATCGTTCCCCTGCCGTCCGCCCTGCGCCGCTGCACCGTCGCCGGCGCGGGGCTGCGGGAGGGCGAGCTGCGTGTCCGGTTCGCCCCCGACCCCGCCCTGTGGCCCGGTGGCGGACGATGAACGCCGTACGCCTATTCGGGTAACGTCGTAGGGGCGAACCGTAGTCAGGAGTCCGCCATGAGCGAAGAGCGCCCCGCATCCGACCCCGTCGAGGAGACCGAGCAGCGGGCGACCGACGCCGACGCCTGGGCCACGGCCTGTGCCGAGGACCTCGCCGCCGAGAAGGCCCGCCGCCGCGCCGAGCAGGGCCCGCCCCCGGGCTCCGCCGCCGAGGAACTGCGCAAATTCGTGGACACGGTGGCCGACAGACTGTCCGGCCTCCAGTCCCCGCTCCTCGGGGCCGTGGCCGGACCCGCCGCCCAGCAGGTGGTGCGCCAGGTCGTCCAGCAGGCGAAGGCCGCGGTCGAACCCGTCATGGAGCGCAACCCGGAGGTCTTCGACCACCTCGCCGCGGCCGGTACCGAGCTGCTGGCCGCCTACCGCTCCGCCGTCCAGGCCCAGGAGCGCCGCTGGACCACCGGCGCGACCGACCGGAAGGACGACTGGCCCGACCGTCCCGACCGGGACGAGGGCACCGGCCCGGGCGAACGCATCGACCTGGACTGAAGCCCTCGCCAGACGGGGCCTCGGGTACGGTTGGCCGTAGCGGGGCTCGACCGAAACTGAGGGATTCATGGGACTCACCATCGGCGTCGACATCGGCGGCACGAAGATCGCGGCCGGCGTGGTCGATGAGGAAGGCAACATCCTCTCGACCCACAAGGTGCCGACCCCGGGTACGCCCGAGGCGATCGTGGACGCCATCGCCTCCGCCGTCGAGGGCGCGCGCGCCGGGCACGAGATCGTCGGCGTGGGCATCGGTGCGGCCGGATACGTGAACCGGCAGCGCTCCACGGTGTACTTCGCGCCCAACATCGACTGGCGCCAGGAGCCGCTGAAGGAGAAGGTCCAGGCCCGCGTCGGCCTCCCGGTCGTGGTCGAGAACGACGCCAACGCCGCCGCCTGGGGCGAGTACAAATTCGGCGCGGGCAAGGGCCACCGCAACGTCATCTGCATCACCCTCGGCACCGGCCTCGGCGGCGGCATCATCATCGGCAACAAGCTGCGCCGCGGCCACTTCGGCGTGGCCGCCGAGTTCGGCCACATCCGGATGGTCCCGGACGGTCTGCTGTGCGGCTGCGGCTCGCAGGGCTGCTGGGAGCAGTACGCCTCAGGGCGCGCCCTGGTCCGCTACGCCAAGCAGCGCGCCAACGCCACCCCCGAGCACGCGGAGATCCTGCTCGGCCTGGGCGACGGCACCCCGGACGGCATCGAGGGCAAGCACATCTCCATGGCCGCCCGCCAGGGCGACCCGGTCGCCGTCGACTCCTACCGCGAGCTGGCCCGCTGGGCCGGCGCCGGCCTCGCCGACCTGGCCTCCCTCTTCGACCCCTCGGCCTTCATCGTCGGCGGCGGCCTCTCCGACGAGGGCGAACTGGTCCTGGACCCGATCCGCAAGTCCTACAAGCGCTGGCTGGTCGGCGGCAACTGGCGCCCGGTCGCCGATGTGATCGCAGCCCAGCTCGGCAACAAGGCGGGCCTGGTAGGGGCGGCGGACCTGGCGAGGGAGCCCGACCCGATCATGTGAGGGGCCACCTCGACCGCACAGGGGCGCGGGGTACTGGGCGACCGGCCACGATCGACCGGCTGTCGCGCACGTACCCCGCGCCCCGACGCATTGGGCGTACATTGATCCACATGGCGCCGCTCCCCAACTCCCGCACAGAGCCGGATGGTTCAGCTGTCATCCGCGTCCTGAGCTACAACATCCGCTCGATGCGCGACGACACCGACGCCCTGGCGCGGGTGATCACCGCCTGCGCTCCCGACCTGGTCCTGGTCCAGGAAGCCCCCCGTTTCTTCCGGTGGCGCAAGAAGCTCGCCCGGCTCGCGGCGGCCTCGGACCAGGTCATTCTCACCGGAGGCGCGACGGCAGCGGGCCCGGCGATCCTGTGCGGCCTGCGAGCCACCGTCGAGCGGACGGAAGACCTGCTCCTGCCGCTCACCCCCGGGCTGCACCGGCGCGGTCTCGCCACGGCCGTGGTCCGCTTCGGCGCGGCCCGTCTGGGCGTGGTCAGCTGCCACCTGAGCCTGCAGCAGAAGGAGCGCTACGAGCAGGCCGGCCTGCTCCTCGACCGGCTCGCCGCGATGGGGGTGGAGCACGCCGTCGCGGGCGGTGATCTCAACGAGCGCCCCGACGGCCCCGCCTTCCGGCGTCTCGCCGCCGCCCTCCAGGACGGCCGGGCCACCGCCGCCTGGGGCGGTGAGTTCACCTCGACCCCCGCCGGACCGCACCAGCGCATCGACGCCGTCTTCGCCACGGAGGGCATCGAGGTGCTCGGCTGCGGTGTGCCCCTGGACCAGCCGGGGATCACCGAGGCAGACCTCAGGGCGGCCACGGACCACCTCCCGGTCCTGGCCGCCCTCAGGATCCCGGCGTCCTAGCCCTGGTCGGACCGCCGGAACGAGTTCGCGTCCGGCCGTCGTGGCGCACGTCGCACCGCGGGAACGCGCGTCCGGCCGTCCTGGCGCACGTCAGAAAGCCGGAACGCGCATCCGGCCGTCGTGGCGCGTCAGGCCGCTGCAGCCCGCAGCCCGCAGCCCGCAGCCCGTCGTAGCTCGTAGCCTGCAGCCCGTCGTGGCTCGTGGCCCGTGGCGTCGCGACGTGCGTCGGGCCGTTGTGGCGCGCGTCAGACCACCGCCCCGCGTCCCGGATCGCCGTCGTCGTCGTCGGTCCGCATCCGGGTCACCAGCGTCGCGAACCCGCCGAGGAACCCGCCGACACCGAGCGTCGTCAGCCACCAGGTCATCTCCCAGCCCAGCAGCACGGCGAGCAGCAGCAGGATCGGGCCGCCGACGACCCCGAGCCAGGCGAACTTGGCGGTCGTGTCGGCCATCGGCAGCGGTGGCGGCTCGGGCGGCACGAAGTGGCCCTCGTCGTCCTCGTCGTAGTCGTCCTCGGACGGCTGCGGCGCGGTGTGGTCGCGCGGGCCGATGCCCGGCGCGAACGAGACCGAGCTGCCGAGCGGCCGCGCGGGCCGCGGTTCGCCGGAACCCTCGGCGCCCTCGGCGCCTTCACCCGGGGAGTCCTTCTCGAGCAGCGCGAGGTCCTCCACCGACTTGAAGGGCTTGGTGCCCGGCGGGTCCACCGGCTCGTCGCCGTACCCCGCGACGATGGCCCGCCAGGCGGCCTCCTCGTCGAAGGGCACTCCCCTCTCGTCCGGCTCGCGATCCTCGCGGTCGGAGTCGTGCTCAGCCAACTGCGGCCGTCCCTTCCTTGCCGACACTGGGTGCGAGCCGGCCGATGAAGGCGAGGCTCTCCTCGAAGATCCGGTCCGCATCGTGGTCCAACGTCGCCACGTGGTAACTCTGTTCCAGCACGATCTCCGTTACGTCCACGGAGGACACCCGGCTCAGCACCCGCGCCGGGTCGGCCGCCGGGACCACATGGTCCTGGGCGCTGCGCAGCAGCAGCAACGGCTGGGTGACCTGGGGCAGCTCGCCGTCCAGCCGGCGCAGGAACACCCGTAGGGAGTGCGCGGCGTGCAGTGGCACCCGGTCGTAACCCAGCTCCGCCGGACCACCCTTGGCGATGTCGCTGGCGATGCCCTTCGTCGTCCGCACGAGGTGCCGGGCCACCGGAAGGGCGTACGCCGACAGGCCGTGCACCCGGTTCGCCGGGTTGACGAGCACCGCGCCCGTGATCCGCTCGCCCTCCTTGGCGGCCAGCCGCAGCGCCAGCGCCCCGCCCATCGACAGGCCCGCGACGAACACCCGGGAGCAGCGGTCGCCCAGCCGCCGCAGCTCGCGGTCCACCTCCGCGTACCAGTCCTGCCAGCCCGTGAGCTGCATGTCCTCCCAGCGGGTGCCGTGACCGGGCAGCAGGGGCAGCGACACGGTCAGGCCGTGGGCCGCGTGGTGCTCCGCCCAGGGGCGCAGCGACTGGGGCGAGCCGGTGAAGCCGTGACAGAGGAGGACTCCCACCTCCCCGCCCTCATGGCGGTACGGCTCGGCTCCGGGAAGAACCGGCACCTTCGGGACTCCTGTTCCTGAGATGCGTGCAGAACGGGCGGATGTGGTTCACCGTACGCGACCGCACTGACACCGACCAGGGTCGTCGGGGTCATTGACGGCACTCCGGGTTAAGGTCTGACCGACGGAAACAGGAGGCACGCGGGTGATGTACGGCACGATGAAGGTTGCCATCGGGGGGCCGCTGAAGGTCGCCTTCAGGCCCTGGGTGGAGGGCATGGAGAACATCCCGGCCGAAGGTCCCGCCATCCTGGCGAGCAATCACCTGTCCTTCTCGGACTCGTTCTTTCTGCCCGCGGTGCTCGACCGCAAGGTCACCTTCATCGCGAAGGCCGAGTACTTCACCACCCCCGGCGTCAAGGGCCGCCTCACCGCGGCCTTCTTCAAGGGCGTCGGACAGCTCCCGGTGGACCGCTCCGGGGCGCGCGGCGCCGGCGAGGCGGCGATCAAGAGCGGCATAGAGGTGCTGGAGCGCGGCGAGCTGTTCGGGATCTACCCGGAGGGCACCCGCTCGCCCGACGGCCGCCTGTACCGGGGCAAGCCCGGCGGCCTCGCGCGTGTGGCGCTCGCCACCGGCGCGCCGGTCATCCCCGTCGCGATGATCGACACCGAGAAGATCCAGCCGCCCGGCAAGGTCATGCCGAAGCTGATGCGCCCCGGCATCCGCATCGGCAAGCCCCTGGACTTCAGCCGCTACCAGGGCATGGAGCACGACCGGTTCGTGCTGCGCGCGGTGACCGACGAGGTCATGTACGAGATCATGAAGCTCTCCGGCCAGGAGTACGTCGACATGTACGCGACCGCGGCCAAGCGGCAGATCGCGGACGCGGCGAAGGCGGTCAAGGAAGCGGAGAAGGCCGCCAAGGAGGCGGACAAGAAGGCCGAGGTCTAGCAGCGGGACCGGGGGATCGGGGGACGGGGGGCCATGCCCAAGCGCGAGCGCGTCATGAGGATGTCCGTCGAGCAGCCGATGTGGCGTGCGCTCGCCGGATACCGCGTGCTGACGATGCTGTACGCGATCGGCCTGTTCGTCTTCCGGTTCGGCAAGTACGCACACCCCTGGGTCGCGGTCGGCTACTACGCCGTCCTCTTCGTGTGGACCCTGGCCACGCTGCCCAAGGTCGCGAGCGCCGCGCACTGCACCCGGCGCTTCCTCGCCGTCGACCTGGCCATCGGGCTCACCGGCATCCTTCTCACGCCGGTCGCCGCCTCCCACGCGCACATCGTGGCGGGCACTCCGACGCTGCCGTCGATATGGACGGCCGGTGTGGTCCTCGGCTTCGCGCTCAAGGGCGGCTGGCGCTGGGCGGTGCTGGCCTCGACGCCGGTCGCCATCGCCAACGTCGTCCAGCGCGGCGCCCCGAGCCGGGCGACGATCCACGCCGTCCTGCTGGTCTGGATCGCCTCCGTGGCCATCGGCTACGTCGTGGAGGTCGCCCGCGCCTCCGAGCGGACCCTCGCCCGCGCCCTGGAGATCGAGGCCGCGACCCGGGAGCGGGAGCGGCTGGCCCGGGACATCCACGACAGCGTGCTCCAGGTGCTGGCGATGGTGCAGCGGCGCGGCGCGGTCATCGGCGGCGAGGCGGCCGAGCTGGGGCGCATGGCGGGGGAGCAGGAGGTGGCGCTGCGCACGCTGGTCTCCGGCGGTCTGCTGCCCGTCTCCCGGGTCTCGGAGGACACGGCCGACGGGGCCGTCGTCCGCGCGGTCGAGGAACCGGACGACAACGGCCCCGTCGACGTGCGCACCCTGCTCGCCCCCTATGCCGGCGCCCGGGTGAGCCTCGCCGAGCCCGGCGCCCCGGTGCCGCTGCCGCGGGCGGCTGCGCGGGAGCTGGCCGCGGCGGCCGGGGCCGCCCTGGACAATGTGCGCAGGCACGCCGGCCCGGACGCCCGGGCCTGGATCCTGGTCGAGGACGAGGCCGACGAGATCGTCGTCACCGTCCGGGACGACGGCCCCGGCATTCCCGAGGGCCGGCTCGCCCAGGCCGAGGGAGAGGGCCGGCTCGGCGTGGCCCTCTCGATCCGGGGGCGCCTGCGCGACCTGGGCGGCAGCGCCGAGCTGATCTCCGTCCCCGGGCAGGGCACGGAAGTCGAGTTGAAGGTACCGAAGGGCGCCGAGCGGGCGCGGGGGAAGGCGGAGCAGCGATGACACAGCAGCAGGACCCGATCAAGGTCATGGTGGTCGACGACCACCCCATGTGGCGCGACGCGGTCGCCCGGGACCTGGCCGAGTCCGGCTTCGCGGTGGTCGCCACCGCCGGCGACGGCGAGCAGGCGGTGCGCCGCGCCAAGGCCGCCGCACCGGACGTCATCGTCCTGGACCTCAATCTGCCCGCCAAGCCCGGCGTCCAGGTGTGCAAGGAGCTGGTCGGCCACAATCCCGCCCTGCGCGTCCTCGTCCTGTCCGCGAGCGGCGAGCACGCCGATGTCCTGGAGGCGGTGAAGTCCGGCGCGACCGGCTACCTGCTGAAGTCGGCGTCGACCGAGGAACTGCTCGACGCGGTGCGCCGTACCGCCGTGGGCGACCCGGTGTTCACACCGGGCCTGGCCGGGCTGGTCCTCGGCGAGTACCGGCGCCTGGCCTCCGAGCCCGCGCCCGCCCCGGACGCCGACGCACCGGGGGCGCCCCGGCTGACCGAACGGGAGACGGAGGTGCTGCGGCTGGTGGCCAAGGGCCTGAGCTACAAGCAGATCGCCGAACGTCTCGTCATCTCCCACCGCACCGTCCAGAACCACGTCCAGAACACCCTCGGCAAGCTGCAGCTGCACAACAGGGTGGAGCTGGTGCGCTACGCGATCGAGCGCGGGCTCGACGACGCGTGAAACCGCCTGGTCAAGCGGGCTCCTGACAATTCACCGGAATCACCCTTCCCGCCTCTCCCTGTGTGACGCGCATCACCATTACCGTGACTGGGCGTCAGGCAACCGCGGCGAAGGGACATTTCCATGCGGGTCGGAGTACTGACCGGAGGCGGCGACTGCCCCGGGCTCAACGCCGTCATCCGGGGCATCGTCCGCAAGGGCGTGCAGGAGTACGGGTACGCCTTCGTCGGCTACCGGGACGGCTGGCGCGGACCGCTCGAGGGCGACACCGTCCGCCTCGACATCCCCGCGGTGCGCGGCATCCTGCCCCGCGGCGGCACCATCCTCGGCTCCTCGCGCACCAACCCCCTCAAGCAGGAGAACGGCATCCGCCGCATCAAGGAGAACCTGTCCAAACTGGAGGTCGAGGCCCTCATCGCGATCGGCGGCGAGGACACCCTCGGTGTCGCGGCGCGGCTCTCCGACGAGTACGGCGTGCCCTGCGTCGGCGTGCCCAAGACCATCGACAACGACCTGTCCGCCACCGACTACACCTTCGGCTTCGACACCGCCGTGGGCATCGCCACCGAGGCCATCGACCGGCTGCACACCACCGCCGAGTCCCATATGCGGGTCCTGGTCTGCGAGGTGATGGGCCGCCACGCCGGCTGGATCGCCCTCCACTCCGGCCTGGCCGGCGGCGCCAACGTCATCCTCATCCCGGAACAGCGCTTCGACCTCGACCAGGTGTGCGCCTGGATCACCTCCCGCTTCAAGGCGTCGTACGCGCCCATCGTGGTCGTCGCCGAGGGTGCCATGCCGAAGGACGGCGAGATGGTCCTCAAGGACGGGTCGCTCGACTCCTTCGGGCACGTCCGGCTGTCCGGGGTCGGCGAGTGGCTGGCCAAGGAGATCGAGAGGCGCACCGGCAAGGAGGCCCGCACCACGGTCCTCGGGCACATCCAGCGCGGCGGGACCCCGAGCGCCTTCGACCGCTGGCTCGCCACCCGCTTCGGCCTGCACGCCATCGACTGCGTCCGGGACGGCGACTTCGGCAAGATGGTCGCCCTGCGCGGCACCGACATCGTCCGCGTCCCGATCGCGGAGGCCACGGCCAGGCTGAAGACCGTGGACCCGAAGCTGTACGAGGAGGTCGGGGTGTTCTTCGGCTGAGCCGGACCGGGGCCAGCAGGGGGCTCGCCCTCGGCGCCGGCCGGCGACCAGCCGGTCCGGCGCCGAGGGCGGAACCGTTCAGGCCGAAGCGGGAGCCTCGGGGCGGCGGCCCCCGGCCAGCCGGGCGACGAGTTCCCGTACGACGTCGGCCCCGTTCAGGCTCAGCACCGACTCCGGATGGAACTGCACCCCGCTGAACCCGGGGCCCCGGACCGCGTGCACCTCCCCGCTCTTTGCCCGGCTCACCTCGATGCCGTGCGCGGCCAGCTCCCGCGCCGCCTCCTCGTCGCAGCGGGCCACGAAGCTGTTGTAGAAACCGACCGTCTCCGGCCGCCCGAACAGGTCGATCGTGGTCTGCGCCCCCTGGTACGGGACCTGCTTGCGGACGATCTCCAGACCCAGCTCGGCGGCGATCAGCTCGTGTCCGAGGCAGACTCCGAGCACGCCGTACCGGTGCTCCCGGAGCACCTCGGCGGTCAGCGACCGCAGCAGCCGCATCTTCGGGTCGGCGAGATCCGAGGGGTCACCCGGCCCCGGCCCGAGCACCACCGGCCCCTCGTGCGCGAGCACGGCCTCCCGCAGCCCGGGCTCGTCGTACCGCCGGACGGCCACCTCCAGGCCGCCCGAGCGCAGCACGTGCGCCAGCATCGCCGTGAAGGTGTCCTCGGCGTCGACGACGAGGGCATGGCCTTCCAGGGACGCGGACCGCTCCTGCATCCGCAGCCAGAACGGCGCCAGCGAGGCGCGGCGCCCGTCCAGCGCGGCCCGCACCCGGGGGTCGTCGGCCAGCCGGGCCGGCGCCACCTCCTCGCGCGGCCGGGACGGCCCCACACCGAGGGCCGCCAGGACCCCCGCCGCCTTCGCGTGGGTCTCCGCCACCTCGCCCGCGGGGTCCGAACCGCGCACGAGGGTCGCACCGACCGGGACGCGCAGCCGGCCGTCGGCCAGGATGTCGGCGGTGCGGATCAGGATGGGGGAGTCGAGGGTCTGGGCGCCCGCTCCCTCCCGCCCGTCCCCGGCGTACCGGCCCAGCAGGGCCAGCGCGCCCGCGTAGTAGCCCCGGCCCGCGCCGTCCCGTCCGAGGGGCTCGTGCCGCTCGATCACCCGGCACGCGTTCTGCACCGGCGACCCGGTGACCGTCGCCGCGAACATGGTCTCCCGCAGCACCTCCCGCACATCCAGGGAGGACTTCCCGCGCAGCTCGTACTCGGTGTGGGCGAGATGCGCCATCTCCTTCAGACGCGGCCCGACGACCACCCCGCCCATGTCGCCGACGGTGCACATCATCTTCAGTTCCTCGTCGACGACCATGGACAGCTCCTCGATCTCCTTGCCGTCGGCGAGGAAGTCCAGCAGATGCTCCGGCGTCGGCCCGCCGGCCGGATAGCGGTACGTCCCGCTGATCGGGTTCATGACGACCGTGCCGCCGGACATCCGGACGTGCACCTCGGGACTGGCCCCCACCAGCGTCCGGTCCCCGGTGTGCACCACGAACGTCCAGTACGCGCCCCGCTCGCCCTCCAGCAGCCGCCGGAACAGCGCCAGCGCGTCCGCCCGGCCGAACCCGGGGATCCGGCCCTCGTACGTCCGCCGGATCACGAAGTTCGCGCCCTCGCCCCGGCCGATCTCCTCGCGCAGCACCCGCCCGACGATCTCGCCGTACTCCTCGTCGCCGATGTCGAAGCCCCCGCCCTCGACCCGCACCTCGTGGCCGGGCAGCGAGCGCAGGGCGTCGGCGAGCGGGATCTCGCAGGACTCCTCGGGCGTCAGCACGAGCAGCGGGGTGCCGTCGTCGCGGACGTCGAAGCCGCGCTCGCGGATCTGCCGGAACGGGACGAGCGCGAGGCCCTCCTCGGGCAGGTCGGCGAGGCGCTCACGGGGAGTGACGGGGCCGATCAGCACCTCCACCGTGTGCTCGTCGCGGCCCGGAGTGCGACGGCGGAGCAGGGCGAAGGGGCGGGGGTCGTGCAGCAGCTGTGCCAGGTCCATGGTTCCTCTTCCGGGTCCGTCGACGGTGTGATCGATGGTGTGATCGATCGATGCCGGTGAGGAACGACCCCGGAAACGCCGAAGGCCGCCCCTCGGGCGGCCTTCGCGAAGTCTTGCGTACGCGCTAGTCAGTGGGCCGCCGGATGAGCGGTCCACCACCAGTTCTGGGTCGAAAGCGCGAACATGGGAGGAACCCTACCGCACGGGCCCGATGTCCATGGAGCAAACACTTCGTCTCACCTTTCGAGCCAGACAAAAACCATGGGACACGACCCCGTAATGTTTACGAGGTGACCGTGAACGCTAAGACCAGCCCGAGCGCTGGCAACACCTGGCGAAACCTGCCCGCGGCGCAGCAGCCCGAGTACCCCGACGCCGAGGCTCTGCGCGCAGTGATCGCGGACCTCGAGTCGTATCCGCCGCTCGTCTTCGCGGGCGAGTGCGACCAGCTGCGCGCCCGGATGGCGGCCGTCGCCAAGGGAGAGGCGTTCCTCCTCCAGGGCGGCGACTGCGCCGAGGCCTTCGACGCGGTGTCCGCGGACCACATCCGCAACAAGCTCAAGACGCTGCTCCAGATGGGTGCCGTCCTCACCTACGCGGCCTCCGTGCCCGTGGTGAAGGTGGGCCGCATCGCGGGGCAGTACTCCAAGCCGCGCTCCAAGCCGACCGAGACCCGCGACGGCGTGACCCTGCCGACCTACCGCGGCGACTCGGTCAACGGCTTCGACTTCACCGAGGCCGCCCGCATCCCGGACCCCGAGCGCCTGAAGCGGATGTACCACGCCTCCGCGTCCACGCTGAACCTGGTGCGCGCCTTCACCACCGGCGGCTACGCCGACCTGCGCCAGGTGCACGCCTGGAACCAGGACTTCGTGAAGTCGTCCCCGTCCGGGCAGCGCTACGAGCAGCTCGCGCGGGAGATCGACAACGCGCTGAACTTCATGCGGGCCTGCGGCACCGACCCGGAGGAGTTCAAGACCGTCGAGTTCTTCTCCTCCCACGAGGGGCTGCTGCTCGACTACGAGTCGGCCCTGACCCGGGTCGACTCGCGCACCGGCAAGCTCTACGACGTCTCCGGGCACATGGTGTGGATCGGTGAGCGCACCCGGCAGCTGGACGGGGCGCACATCGAGTTCGCGTCCCGGATCAGCAACCCGATCGGGATCAAGCTCGGCCCGACCACCACGGCCGAGGAGGCGCTGCAGTACATCGACCGCCTCGACCCCGAGCGCGAGCCGGGCCGGCTGACCTTCATCGTCCGCATGGGCGCCGACAAGATCCGCGACAAGCTCCCCGAGCTGGTGGAGAAGGTCACGGCGTCCGGTGCGACGGTGGCCTGGGTGACCGACCCCATGCACGGCAACACCTTCGAGGCGGCCTCCGGGCACAAGACCCGCCGCTTCGACGACGTGCTGGACGAGGTCAAGGGCTTCTTCGAGGTCCACAAGGCGCTCGGCACCCACCCGGGCGGCATCCACGTGGAGCTGACCGGCGACGACGTCACCGAGTGCGTGGGCGGCGGCGACGAGATCTTCGTCGACGACCTGCACCAGCGCTACGAGACGGCCTGCGACCCGCGGCTGAACCGCAGCCAGTCGCTGGACCTGGCGTTCCTGGTCGCCGAGATGTACAGGGACCAGTGACCGGTTCGCCTATTACCGGACCATGAAGTGGGGCGCGGATCACATACGATCCGCGCCCCACTCCACTTTTGCGCTGCCCGAGCGATGGGTAAGGTTAGGTTTGCCTCACCGATCAACGGGATGGCAGTCGAGAGAGCAACCCCGTCGGGAGGTGAATCCGCGTGTACGTCTGCAGCTGCTTCGGCGTCACCGAGGCGCAGGTCGTGCAGCACGCGGAGGACGGCGCCTGCACTCCCCGCCAGATCGCCTCCGCCTGCAAGGCCGGCACCGACTGCGGCTCGTGCGTCCGCCGGATCCAGGCGATCCTCGGTCGTGGCGCCTGCCCGCGCCGTGAGCTGGCCGACCAGGGCAAGCCGGTGCTGACCGAGCTGTCCGGCCCCGTCGGTCTGGACGAGGCCGCCTAGCGGTCCGCCGGGCCGGTGCCCTAGCTCTCCGGCTGTTCGATGATCTGCGAGAGGTAGAGCGCCTCGCCGAGCTTCTCCACCAGCTCCAGCTGGGTGTCGAGGTAGTCGATGTGGTGCTCCTCGTCGGCGAGGATGTCCTCGAAGATGTTCGCGGACGTGATGTCGCCCTTCTCGCGCATCACCTTGATGCCCCGCTTGAGCCGGTCGATCGCCTCCACCTCGATCTGCCGGTCGGCCTCGAACATCTCCTTGACGCTCTGTCCCACCCGCACATGGAACAGCCGCTGGTAGTTGGGCAGCCCCTCCAGGAACAGGATCCGGTCGGTGAGCACCTCGGCGTGCTTCATCTCGTCGAACGACTCGTGCCGCGTGTACTTGGCGAGCTTCGTCCAGCCGAAGTTCTCCTGCATCTTGGCGTGCAGGAAGTACTGGTTGATCGCGGTCAGCTCGCCGGTGAGCTGCTCGTTGAGGAACTCGATGACCTCGGGGTCGCCCTGCATCGCAGCGGCTCCTTCCACACGGAGGGACGGGTGAGGTGTGCGGCGGCATGATTGCACCGGCGAGGAAGATCGTCCAGTAAGTGCGTACTTAGTAAGTGTGTCCTGACTTGACACTAGTTGTCCGGTTTGTAAATGGGTGGTCAAGGGCACGGCCCCAGGTCTGTCAGGATGGATACATGGGTCATCCGGTGGAGCGCGAGTCTGGGGCAGTGGCAGGGTTCGAGCTTCCGCCGGGACAGCGACTCCAGCGCGGCTGGCCGGTCACGCACTACGGGCCCGTACCGAAGTTCCGGCCCGAACGCTGGGAGTTCCGGGTCTTCGGCACCACCGCCGACGGTGACAAGCACACCTGGAGCCACGAGGAGTTCACGGCGCTGCCGTACACCACCGTGGTGGCCGATCTGCACTGTGTGACGAAGTTCAGCATGGTCGGCGCCGAGTGGGGCGGCGTGCCCGCCCGGACGATCCTCGACCTGGCCCCGCCGGCACCCGACGTCACTCATGTGATGGTGTGGGCGGAGTACGGATTCAGCTCGAATCTGCGCCTCGCGGACTTCGCCTCCGACCGTGCCGTCTTCGCCACCCACAAGGACGGCGAACTCCTCACCGCCGAGCACGGCTTTCCGGCGCGCCTGATCGTCCCCCACCTGTACGCCTGGAAGGGGCCCAAGTGGGTCCGTGGCGTGGAGTACATGACGGCCGACCGCCGTGGCTTCTGGGAGGAGCGCGGCTACCACAACATCGGCGACCCCTGGAAGGAGCAGCGCTACTCCTACCAGGAGGAGCTGGGAGACGGCCCCGAGCTCTGACCGCTCAGCGGTGGCACCGGTGCACCACCGCATGCCCCCAAGGGGTATTCCCCGAGGGCTATCCGTCGCGCAGTTTCTTCAGCCGCTCCACGTCCGCCGTGTGGCCCTCCTTGCCGCCGGGCGTCTCGATGACCAGCGGGACGCCCTCCGTCGCAGGGTGGGTCATGAGCGCCCGGAAGGGGTCCTCGCCGATGTGGCCGGCGCCGATGTTCTCGTGCCGGTCCTTGTGCGCGCCGGCCACGTCCTTGGAGTCGTTGGCGTGGATCAGCTTCAGCCGCCCCTCGCCGACGGTGCCGACCAGCAGGTCCAGGGTCTGGTGCATGCCGTGGGGGCCGCTCAGGTCGTGCCCCGCGGCGAAGATGTGGCAGGTGTCCAGGCACACACCCAGCTTCGGGTGGGCGTCCAGCGCCTCGAAGTACGGTCCGAAGTCCCAGGTGCGCGAACACAGCGAGGCCCCCTGCCCGGCGGTCGACTCCAGCAGCAGGAACGGGTCGTCGTCGTGGGTCAGCTCGTCCAGCAGCGGCAACAGGCGCTCCCGCACCTGCCGCAGCGCCACGGACCGCTCCCGCCCGCCCGTCGCGCTGCCCGTGTGCACGACGACACCCAGCGCGCCGATCTCCCGCCCGCGGCGCAGCGAGTGCCGCAGCGACTCCACCGACTTCTCCACGGTCGCCTCGGTGTGCGAGCCGAAGTTGATCAGATAGGGGGCGTGCACATACGCCGGGATCGACTCCGCCGCGCAGGCCGCCCGGAACTCCTCGTCCTGCCGTGGATTGCCGGCCGGGGTCGCCCAGCCCCGCGGGTTGGCCACGAAGACCTGCACGGTCTCGGCCTTGAGATCACGGGCGTAGGACAGGCCCACGGAGTGCAGACCGCCGGCCACGGGGACGTGACCGCCGACGGGGTTGCGGGAAGGCCCGGCTCCGGGGCGGGCGGGGGCCGATCCGTGGCCGGCAGCGCCCGATGCGGGGCTGCCGGGGCCCGATCCGGGGTTCGCGGGGCCCGCTCCGGGGCCGCCGGAGGCCGGTCCGGGGCTGCCGGAGAGGGCGGGGGACTGCTCGATGCTCACCCGTTCAGGGTGTCACGCTGCGCACCGCCCCCGGTCACCGGATGGTGATCGTTATCGTCGACCCCTTGGGCGCCATCTCGCCGCCCTCCACCGACTGCCGCTTCACGGTGTCACCGAAGAGCCCGAGCAGCCCCCGGTCCTCCTTCACCTCGAAGCCGGAGGCCTTCAGCAGCTTCTTCGCATCGTCCACGCCCGCCCCGACCACGTCCGGCACCTCGGCCATCTCCGGGCCCTTGGACAGCGTCAGGGTCACCGTGTCGCCCTCGGCGGCCTGGCCGTCGCCCGCGGGGCTCTGGCGGGCCACCTGACCCTTGTCGTACTCGGAGTTGATCTGCTCCGTGGAGATGGTCACCTTCAGGCCGGCGTCCTCCAGCTCCTGCTTGGCGTCGTCCAGGTCGTCCCCGGTGACGTCCGGGACGTCGATCGGATTGCCCTTGCTGACCAGGAACGCGATCGCCGAGCCCGCGTGCCGCTTGATGCCGGCCTCCGGGTCGGTGCTGATCACCGAGCCCTTGTCGACACTGTCGCTGAACGCCCGGTTGACCATGCCCGGCTCGAGGCCGGCCGCCTTCAGCTTCTTCTGCGCCTGCCCCAGCGGGACGCCGGACAGGTCCGGCACCTTCACCGTCTCGGGGCCCCGGGAGACGACGAGCGTCACGGAGTCGTTGCTCCGGATCCGGGCCCCGGCCGCCGGGTCGGTGCTGATGACCGCGCCGCGCTCGACCGTGTCGCTGTATTCGAGCCTGACCCGCTTGACGTCGAGCCCCGCCGCCGTCAGCCGCGCCCTCGCCTGGTCCTCGGTCCTGGCCAGCACCTGTGGGACCTTGGTGAACTGCCCGGAGCTGATGTACCAGACGCCGGCGCCCACGCCGAAGACCACCAGGATCGCGGCGACGACCGTGACGAGTCCGCGCCGGGGCCGCGACAGCCGCCGCCGCGCGGGCGCCGGGGGGCTCTCCAGCCGGCTGGTGTGCCGGACGTCCGCCGCGGGAACCTCGTCGTCCTCGTTCACGGGCAGCGGCCGGGGCACGGTGAGCGAGCGCGGTATGACGCTCGTACGGTCCCCGGCGTTGTCGTGCTCCGCGGACAGCGCCTGCGGCGGCAGGGCGTCCAGCTGCCCTGCGCTCAGCTCGGCACGCGCCCGCAGCACCTGGCCGAGCAGCGCCGCCGCGTCGTGCGGCCGTACGTCCGGGGTGCGCGCGGTGGCCGCGGCGACCAGCTCGTCCAGTTCGCAGGGCAGCCCCGGCACCAGGGCCGAGGGCGGCGGCACGTCCTCGTGGATGTGCTTGTAGAGCACCTGGGCGGGGGAGTCACCGGAGTGCGGCTTGCCGCCGGTCAGCATCTCGTAGAGCACGACACCGCAGGCGTAGACGTCGACGCGCGGGTCGGCGGTGCCCTGCTCGATCTGCTCGGGCGCGAGATAGGACACGGTCCCGAGCACGGTGCCGGTCGTGCTGGTCACGGTGTCCACGGACCGCACCAGGCCGAAGTCGGCGACCTTGACCCGCCCGTCGTCCCCTATCAGCACGTTCTCGGGCTTCATGTCCCGGTGCACGAACCCGGCCCGGTGCGCGGCGCCGAGCGCGGCCAGCACGGGCTCCAGGATGTCCAGCGCGGCCCGCGGCTGCAGGGCGCCCCGCTCGCGCAGCACGTCCCGCAGGGTGCACCCGGCGACGTACTCCATCGCCAGGTACACGTACGACCCGTCGGTGCCCTGGTCGAAGACCTGCACCACGTTGGGGTGGGCGAGCCGGGCGACCGACTTGGCCTCCCGGATGAAGCGCTCCACGAACGACCCGTCGGCCGCCAGCGCCGGATGCATCACCTTGAGCGCGAGAATCCGGTCCAGGCGGGTGTCCAGGGCCCGGTAGACCGTGGCCATCCCGCCGACCGCGATCCGCGCCTCGACGCGATACCTGCCGTCGAGCACCTGCCCGACGAGGGGGTCCTGAAGGGTCGTATCCACGCAGGCGAGTGTACGAGGGGCGACCGACAGTCCCGCCCGTCGGGCCGTTCCGGGGACGGAATGCAGCAGAGCTGTGACCCTCGTGGTACGCCCCCGGAGACTCGCGGTACGCCCGCTAGAAAGCGGGGCGCTCCGGATCCAGGTGCGCGCGTCCCTCCGTGGGGGAGGAGGCCTCCGCGAAGTGCCGGCGCGGGATCCGCCCGGCCAGCCGGGCCAGCCGTCCGGCCTCCACCGCGTGCTTCATGGCGGCGGCCATCGTCTCGGGCTCCTGCGCCCGGGTGACGGCGGAGGCGAGCATGACGCCCGCACACCCCAGCTCCATCGCCAGCGCCACGTCCGAGGCCGTACCGGCACCGGCGTCCAGAATCACCGGCACGCGCGCGTGCTCCACGATCAACTGGAAGTTGTGCGGATTGCGGATCCCGAGCCCGGAGCCGATCGGCGAGCCCAGCGGCATCACCGCCGCACAGCCCACGTCCTCCAGCTTCCGGGCGAGCACGGGGTCGTCGTTGGTGTACGGAAGCACCGTGAACCCGTCGTCGACCAGCGTCTCCGCCGCGTCCAGCAGCTCCACCGGATCCGGCAGCAGGGTCCGCTCGTCGGCGATGACCTCCAGCTTGATCAGGTCCGTGCCGAGCGCCTCCCGGGCCAGCCGGGCGGTCAGCACGGCCTCCCCGGCGGTGAAGCAGCCCGCCGTGTTCGGCAGCACCCGGATGCCCAGCTTCTCCAGTACCGACAGCACCGAGCCGTGCACCTCGGGATTGACCCGCCGCATCGCCACCGTGGTCAGCTCGGTACCGGAGGCGACCAGCGCCCGCTCCAGGACGTCCAGGCTCGGCGCACCGCCGGTACCCATGATCAGCCGGGAGCCGAAGGGCACACCGCCCAGGACGAAGGGATCGTCGGCCATGGTCAGCCTCCTTGCACTGCGGTGAGGATCTCCACGCGGTCTCCCTCGGAGAGGGACGTCAGCGGCCACTGCGCGCGCGGGACGACGGTTTCGTTGAGGGCGGCCGCCACTCCGGAGGGCGCCACGGTGAGGGTCCTGACCAGGACGTCCAGCGCGGTGTCCGGGGCGATCCGCCGGTGCTCCCCGTTGACGGAGACGGTGATGTTCATACGGGCTGCTCCATGAGTGCGGTCTGCTGCAGGGGTGCGGCGCGAAAGCGCCCCGGCGCGAACGGACGGGCTTCCTGCGGCAGCGCGCCGCCGGCCAGCAGCTCCGCCATGACGTCCCCGGTGACCGGGGTGAGCAGCACGCCGTTGCGGTAGTGCCCGGTGGCCAGCAGCAGCCCGTCCAGGCCGGACGGGCCGAGCAGCGGCGCGTTGTCGGGGGAGCCCGGGCGCAGGCCCGCCCGGGTCTCGGTCAGGGGCAGCTCGGTGATGCCCGGCACCAGCTCATGGGCGTCGCGCAGCAGCTCGTACACGCCCCCCGCGGTCACCGTGGTGTCCCAGCCCAGCTCCTCGCTGGTCGCGCCGACGACCAGTTCGCCGTTCTCCCGGGGCACCAGGTAGACATGGCTGCCGCGCACCACGGCCCGCACGGTACGGCTCAGGAACGGCGCGTACTGCCGGGGCACGGTCAGCCGCAGCACCTGCCCCTTCACCGGCCGCACCGGCGGAAGTACGGCGTCCGGGACGCCCGCGAGGCGGCCGCTGAGGCTCCCGCCCGCGAGCACGACCTGCCCCGCGCCCAGGCGGGCGCCGTCCGCCGTGGTGACGCCCACGGCGCGGTCGCCCACCACGTCGAGCCGCTCGGCCCACGACCGGTGGAACACCACCCCGGCCCGCTCGCACGCGGCCAGCAGGGCCGACGCCAGCCGCCGCGGATCGATCTGGTGGTCGCCGTCGACCCGCAGCCCGCCGCGCACCCCGGGCGCGAGCATCGGCTCCAGGCGCCGGCACTCCCGCCCGGACAGCCACTCCGCCTCCAGGCCCGAGCGCCGCTGCAGGTCGTGCAGGTCGCGCAGATGGGCGCGGTCGTCGGCGTCCAGCGCGACGGCGAGCGTGCCGCAGCGGCGGTACCCGAGGTCGTGGCCGGTCAGCTCGGTCAGCTCGGCCGCGAAGTCCGGATAGCGGCGGGCCGACTCCAGATTGAGGGCGAGCAGTGTCTCCTCGCCGTAGTGCAGTTCGGTGACCGCGGCCAGCATCCCCGCCGCGACCTGTGCGGCCCCGCCGCCGGGCTCGGGGTCCGCCACGGCCGTGGCGAGTCCCCGCTGAGCGGCCCGCCAGGCCGTGACCAGGCCGATGATCCCGCCCCCGATGACGAGGACGTCGGACGTAGGTGAAGACATGGGCGTCCAGCCCCTCCCTTCGCCGGCATGACCCGGATCAGGTTCGTACGGTCGGAGGCCGCCAGCCTCCCTCTCAGCCCGGTGCGTCCGGGCTCCCGCGAGTGCTTGTACGGTGGCCACCCTAGCCCGCGGCGCTCGTCACCCGTAAGGGAGCCCTTGCCCATGACCCGCTCGCTCGACGGACTGATCCTGGCCCCCGTGGCGGACCAGGCCCCAGGTCAGGTGGGTGCGCGCACCCGGTTCGCGTACCACGAGAAGGACGGCGCGATCTGGGCCGACTACGCGGGCGGCGACGTCGTACGCGGCCATCTGGTCGGCACCCGGGAGGGCGACCGGCTGGACTTCCGGTACGTGCAGCTCACGCACGACGGGACCACGTCCTCGGGGCACTGCGTGTCGACGGTCGTGGAACTGCCCGACGGCCGGGTGCGGCTGGCGGAGACCTGGGAGTGGGAGTCGCGGCCCGGCAGCGGTACGAGTGTTGTGGAACAGGTCACGGAGCACGCCCGCTGACTGACGTTTTGTCAGTTGTCTATGGTGATCGGGTGAGCGAGCAGACACCACAGCAGGGCACGGCACAGGGACGGCGCGTGGTCGTCGTCGGCGCGGGCATGGCGGGCGTGCAGACCGCGGTGGCCCTGCGGGAACAGGGCTGCACGGACACCGTGACCCTGATCGGCGCCGAGCCGCACCAGCCCTACGACCGGCCACCGCTGTCCAAGGCCGTGCTGCTCGGCACCTCCGAGGGCTCCGCCTTCGACATCGACTTCGAGTCGCTCGGCATCGAACTGCGGCTCGGCTGCGCGGCGCTGGGCGTGCGCCCCGGCGACCACGAGCTGGACACCGAGGCCGGGCCCGTGCCGTACGACGTCCTCGTCCTCGCCACCGGCGCAGAACCGATCCGGCTGCCGGGCACCGAGGGCGTGCCCGGCGTGCACCTGCTGCGCACCCTGGACGACGCCGAGCGGCTGCGGCCGGTGCTCACCCGGCAGCACGACATCGTGGTGGTCGGCGCCGGCTGGATCGGCGCCGAGTTCGCCACGGCCGCCCGGGAGGCGGGCTGCGCGGTGACCGTCGTCGAGGCCGCCGACCGGCCGCTGGCCGGCGCGCTGCCCGCCGAGGTCGCCGCCCCCATGACCGCCTGGTACGCCGACAGCGGCGCCGAGCTGCGCACCCACGCGCGCGTGGAGCGCATCGAACCCGGCACCGTGGTGCTCGCCGACGGCACGCGGCTGCCAGCGGGCGCCGTCGTGGTCGGCATCGGCGCGCGTCCGGCCACCGCCTGGCTGGCCGGCTCCGGCATCGAGCTGGGCGCGCACGGCGAAGTGGTGGCCGACGACCGTCTGCGCACCTCCGCCGAGGACGTGTACGCGGTCGGTGACTGCGCCTCCTTCCCCTCGGCCCGCTACGGCGCCCGGCTGCTGGTCCACCACTGGGACAACGCGCTGCAGGGGCCGCGGACGGTGGCCGCGAACATCCTGGGCGAGACCCCCGCGGTCTACGACCCGGTGCCGTACTTCTGGTCCGAGCAGTTCGGCCGGTTCGTCCAGTACGCCGGACACCACCCCGCGGCCGACCGGCTGGTGTGGCGCGGCGACCCGGCCGGCCCGGCCTGGAGCGTGTGCTGGCTGCGCGAGGACCGGCTGGTGGCCCTGCTGGCCGTGGGCAGGCCGCGCGATCTGGCCCAGGGGCGGCGGCTGATCGAGGCGGCCCGCCGCCTGGATCCCGAGGCGCTGACCGACCCGTCACGGCCCCTGAAGGACGCCGCCGTCGGTTAGGCACGTCCTCCCAGGTGGACCGGCCTGACTTCCGACTGTCGGTGGTGGATGGCAGGCTAGATTCCGTGACCGAGATTGACGCAAAGATCGATGCTCTCGTGCCCGCCTGGCTCACCGTCCCCGACATCGCCGAACAGCTCGGCGTCGAGGTGACGCGTGTACGGCAGCTGGTCAAGGACGGCCAGCTCATCGCCGTACGCCGTGGTGAGAACCGGGCGCTGCACGTCCCCGCCGCCTTCATCGACGGGGACAAGGTGGTCAAGGGCCTGTCCGGGACCCTGACGCTCCTGCGGGACGACGGCTTCTCGGACGAAGAGATGCTCGAGTGGCTCTTCACCCCCGACCCGACCCTGCCCGGCACCCCCGCGCAGGCCCTGAGCGAGAATCGCGGCACGGAGGTGAAGCGCCGCGCCCAGGCGCTCGCCGTCTGAACCGACCCGCACCAAGGGTGGCGTACCGGCCAGGACCCGTACGCGCCCCGCACCACGGGTGGCGTACAGGCGACGGTCCGTACGCCACCCTCCTCGCACGCCCAGAAACACCGACCACGGGGGGATCCGCCCATGTCCGACACCGCCCGCAGCAGGCTCGCCGGCGCCCGCCTCTACCTCTGCACGGACGCCCGCAGACGGCAGGGCGACCTCGCCGAGTTCCTGGACGCGGTCCTGGCCGGCGGTGTCGACATCGTCCAGCTGCGCGACAAGGGCATGGAGGCCGCCGAGGAACTGGAGCACCTGACGGTGTTCGCCGACGCCTGCGCCCGGCACGGCAAGCTGCTCGCGGTCAACGACCGGGCCGATGTCGCCCACGCCGCCCGCGCCGACGTCCTCCATCTGGGCCAGGGCGACCTCCCGGTCCCCGCGGCCCGGGCCGTCCTCGGTGACGACGTCCTGATCGGCCGTTCGACCCACGCCGACTCCGAGGCCGCCGCGGCCGCCTCCCAGGAGGGTGTGGACTACTTCTGCACCGGACCCTGCTGGCCCACCCCCACCAAGCCCGGCCGCCACGCGCCCGGCCTCGACCTGGTGCGGTACACCGCCGCCCTGGGCACCGACCGCCCGTGGTTCGCCATCGGCGGCATCGACCTCGGCAACCTGGACGAGGTGCTGGACGCCGGTGCCCGCCGGGTGGTCGTGGTCCGCGCGATCACCGAGGCGGAGGACCCCGGAGCCGCCGCGGCGGAGTTCGCGAAGCGCCTGCGGCAGCTGTAGGGCTGTCCAGGCCATAGGGGCTGTCCAGGGGGTTCCGTTCCGGCCGGTGTCCGGATTTCTGTCCAAGGGATGGACAGGAGAGCGACAATTCGGGCAAATATCCGGCATCCGGTTGGGGGACCGCCCACCCCTGGCTAACCTGCCGGTATGGCCCTCGGAACCGCATCCACCAGGACTGATCGCGCGCGCACCGTGCGTGACATGCTCGGCACCGGCAAGACGACGTACTCGTTCGAGTTCTATGCGCCGAAGACCCCCAAGGGTGAGCGGAACCTGTGGAACGCGCTGCGCAGGGTCGAGGCGATGGCCCCCGACTTCGTCTCCGTCACCTACGGTGCCGGCGGCTCCACGCGCACGACGACGGTCAAGGAGACCCAGCAGATCGTCGTCGACACGACGCTCACACCGGTCGCCCACCTCACCGCGGTCGACCACTCCATCGCCGAACTGCGCAACATCATCGGCCAGTACGCCGACGCGGGGATCCGCAACATGCTCGCCGTGCGCGGCGATCCGCCCGGCGATCCGATGGGCGAGTGGGTGGCGCATCCGAGCGGGCTCACCTACGCGGCCGAACTGGTCCGGCTCATCAAGGAGTCGGGCGACTTCTGCGTGGGCGTGGCCGCCTTCCCGGAGATGCACCCGCGCTCGGCCGACTGGGACACCGACGTCGCGCACTTCGTGGCCAAGTGCCGTGCGGGCGCCGACTACGCCATCACTCAGATGTTCTTCCAGCCGGATTCGTATCTGCGGCTGCGCGACCGCGTCGAGGCCGCGGGCTGCGACACTCCCGTCATCCCCGAGATCCTGCCCGTCACCAGCGTGAAGATGCTGGAGCGGCTGCCCAGGCTCAGCACCGCGCTGTTCCCTGACGCCCTGAAAGAGCGGATCCTCACAGCGAAGGACGATCCGGCGGCGGTACGCTCCATTGGCATCGAGTTCGCCACGGAGTTCTGCGCGCGGCTGCTGGCAGAGGGAGTGCCAGGACTGCACTTCATCACGCTCAACAACTCCACGGCGACCCTGGAAATCTACGAGAACCTGGGCCTGCACCATCCCCCGCAGGCCTAGACCGGCCGCACCGCCGTACGACACACTGCGTAGCGGTTACTGGGAGAGGGGCGTACATGGGCTGGACGGTCCTCTACATCGCGTTCGGCGTCGTCGCACTGTGGCTGCTCGGCGAGGTGCTGCTGCAGTACAAGGCGCGGCTGCGCTGGCGCCTGCTCGCGTTCGCGGGCTTCCTCGGCGTCGTGGTGGGCGTGCTGATGCCGTCCGTCGTCGTCATCGGTCTGGGCGCGATCGCCTTCGCGATCGGCCAGACCTACGTCACGCTCTCCTTCCGCCGCGGCTTCGCCGCCGGCTGGGCGGTCAAGCGGCCCGAGCCCGGGGCCGGGGGCGGCTCCAGCAAGCGCCGCCGCGGCCGGGCCGACCGCCAGGACCCGACCCTGGAGGTCTCCGACCTGGAGGCCGCCGAGGGCACCGGCGACCGGGACGCCGGCTACGGCGGTGAGCAGCCCGCCTACGGTGACGACGAGTACGACCGCGACGACGTCTTCACCCCCGCCCGCTCGCCCGAGCCCACCGCTGCCGAGAGCACCGCCGTCTACGAGCCCCAGCCCCTGCCCGACGACACGGGCTCCTACGGCGTCTACGGCGACCCCGCCCACGCGTCCGCCGCCCAGCCCCAGAACCCGACCTACGCGTCCGCCGCCCCGGGCCCCGACCAGACCTACGCCTACGACTACTCGGGCTACGGCCAGCAGGGCTACGGCTACGAGACCGGCGGCCAGCAGCAGTACGCGAACTACTCCGACCCGTACATCGGCTCCCAGTCCTACGGCGGCGCCTCCTACGGCACCGGCTACGACCAGCAGTACGGCCAGCAGGGCTACGGCCAGGACCCCTACGCCACCGGCGGCTACGGCGAGACGCCGTCCGGCGGGGTGTGGGTCCCGCAGCAGCGCACCGACGAGACCTACGGCGGCGAACTCCCCCAGGAGCAGCCGTACCCGTACCAGGGCAACGGGCAGCAGCCGCAGCCGGGCGCCGGGTACGACGAGCAGTACCGTTTCTGAAACTCCGCCGCGCTCACCGCGAGCCGCGGGCTCACTGCGAGCCGCGGAAGTCCGGGCCCTCCACGATCAGCCCGGCCACCAGCGCACCCGACATGCCGGCATGGGAGAGTCCGCCGCCGGGGTGCGACCAGCCGCCCACTCGGTACAGACCGGGCAGCCGGGTGCTGTTCGCCGGGTGCAGATAGCGGCCCCGGCCGGCGGCGACAGCGGGAGCGGGCACGGCCCCGGAGCGGGCGCCCGTGGCGCCCTCCGTGTCGCCGGGTGTGCGCACCTCGTGCCACAGCAGGCGCTCCCGCAGTCCGGGTACGGCGGATCCGGCGGCCTCCAGGAGGAAGTCCGTGTAGCGCCGGACCGTGTCCGCGTCCTCCCAGCCGGCCTCGGTCGACACCACGGCGGACAGCACCACGGACTCGTGTGCGCCGTCCGGTCTGAGCGCCGGGTCGTCGGGGCGCAGGACGGTCACCGTGGGACACACGGGCCTGTCGCCGCCGGGTGAGACCAGGAGGTCCAGCTCCGTGTCGGGATCGGGGGCGTGGACCACCGTGCGATGGACGGCCCGGTCCTCGCGCCCGCCCCGCAGGGCCAGCAGAACACTGAACCGCCCGGGCGGGGGTGAGACGGGGTCGTGCCGCGCATCACCCTCCTCGTCCAGCGGGTGCTCCGTCAGGGCCCGCAGCCGCGCCGGGTCCACGTCCGCCACGACATGGTCCGCCTCGGCCACCGTCCCCGCCCCGGAGCCGGCAGCGGTGCCCCCGGCAAGCTCCACCCCCGCCGCCCGGCCGTCCTTCTCCACGATCCGGGTGACCTCGGCGCCGAAGACGAACTCGACCCTGCGCTGCACACACCGCTCGTACACCGCGCGCGCCAACTCCCGGATGCCGCCGCGCACATACCAGGTGCCGAAGGCGTGCTCCATGTACGGCAGCACGGCGGCGCTCGCCGGAGCGGTCCGGGGATCCAGGCCGTGGGCGAGCACATGGCTCTCCAGGAGGGCCGTCAGACGCTCGTCCCGCAGCTCCCACGCACCGATCTCGGCCGGCGTGCCCGCCCGGCGCGTGCGCAGCAGGCGCTTGTGCGGGACGGCCGGATAGGGCTCCCGCTCGGCCAGCACCTGCCAGTTCGGCCACAGGGGTTCCTCCAGCAGGGGCCGGCGCGTGCGGTCCCATGCCTCGCGGGCCCGCACCAGGAAGTCGCCCCAGCGCTGCCCGGCCCCCGCACCCAGCGCCTCGTCCAGGGCCGCGACGACACCCGCACGCGAGGCGTTGGGCAGGGACACCTCCGTGCCGTCCGCGAAGACGTGCCGTGCGGCCGGGTCCACCTGGACCAGCTCGACGCGGTCCTCCAGCGGCTCCTTGCCGGTCTTGATGAACAGGTCGCGATAGACCGCGGGCAGCGTCAGCAGCCCGGGGCCGGTGTCGAAGGCGAACCCGTCCCGCTCGAAGCGGCGCACCGCACCGCCATATGTCTCCGTACGCTCGTACACCGTCACCCGGTGGCCCGCGACGGCCAGCCGGGCAGCGGCCGCCATCGCGCCCATGCCGGCGCCGATCACCGCAATCCGTGCCATGTCTGCGACTTTATCGACCGCCACCGACAGCCCGGTCCACGGGCGGCCCGTGGACGCTCAGCCCGGCGGCCCGGACATCCGCGAGGCCAGCCGCCGCTCCTCCCGGCGCTGGGCCCGGCGACGCAGGAAGCGCCGGATGCGGGAGACGAGGAACACCAGCACCACGAGCCCCGAGACGAGCAGCACCGCCGCGACGGCCGCCGCCGCCTCCGGATGGAACATCGCGAACGCGACGATGCCGCCCACCCCGAGATCCTCGGCGAAGCTCAGGGCGATGTTGCTGAACGGTTCGGGCGAGGTGTTGACCGCCATCCGCGTCCCGGCCTTCACGGTGTGACTGGCCAGCGCGGTCGAACCGCCGACCAGCCCGGCGGCCACGTCCGACAGCGAGCCGCTGTGCCCTGCCAGCAGCGCCCCGACCCAGGCGCCCGCGAGCGGCCGCACGACGGTGTGCACGGTGTCCCACGCCGAGTCGACGTACGGGATCTTGTCGGCGACCGCCTCGCACAGGAAGAGCACGCCCGCCACGATCAGCACCTCCGGGCGCTGCAGGGTCTGCGGGACCTCGTCGCTCACCCCCGTCAGGCCGAACAGGCCGAGCAGCAGCACCACCGCGTAGGCGTTGATGCCGCTGGCCCAGCCGCTGGTGAAGACCAGGGGGAGTACTGACACGGACGCGATCGTAGCCACGCGGCGAGCCCGCGTCGCGGGCACGCGCGCACCCACCTGAGTATCCGTACTCAGACGGCGAGATGAGTACGCGCGCGGATGGGCCGCACTCCGTGTCCACGAGAGAGTGGGGACACGGCAAGGGGCGCGGACCGGTACCGCCGGCACGGGGCGGCGGAACGGTGCCCGTGCCCTGGCCGCTCCTTCCGCCGATCCGTCGGCGGAGGCGAGGCACGGGGGACCCGGGGCAGACCACCACGGGGGACCATCGGGGGAAGAACCGTACGGGGAAGTACGGGAGGACGGGGGAGCAGGAAGGCGCCGGTCCGGCAGCGGACCGGCGCCTTCCTCGTGTTCCCCGGGTGCTCAGACCCGTCCGCTCACGCGTCCCTGGAGCAGCCGGGACAGGGCCGCGTGGACGTCGTCCAGCGAGCGCTCCGGCTGGAATGACTTCCAGTCCAGCGCGGCCACCAGGACCATGCCCACCAGCGCCGCCGCGGTCAGCTGGACGTCGATCTCCTCGCTGAACTCGCCGGCCGCCACGCCCTCGCGCAGCACCCCCTCGACCACGGCCACGGCCTCCTGCCGGACCACCATCAGCGTCGACTGCCAGGCGCGGTTGGTGCGCCACAGCTCGGCCACGTACAGCTGGGTGAACGCCGGATAGCGGTCGATGAAGACCAGCCCCGCGCGGACCATCGCGTCCAGGGCGTCCACCTTGCTGCCGCCCTCGGCCGCGGTCCGCTCGGCCGCCTCGCGCAGGGAGGCGGTGAGGAGGCCCACGCCGTGCCGCAGCAGCTCCTCGAAGAGGACCGACTTGCTCGCGAAGTTGTAGTAGACCGTGCCCTTCGCGACCCCGGCCCGCTCGGCGATCTCGTCCACCGTGGTGGCCGAGAAGCCCTGTTCGGCGATGAGTGTGACGGCCGCTTCGTAGAGCTTCTGCCGGGTTGCCTCGCGGCGCGTGCTGCCGCCGGACGTGGCGCTGCTGCTTTCCATGGCCCTGATTGTCACAGGTACGCGCGTGTGCAGGGCCTTCTTGGGGATCACAGGGTCAGCTCGGGGTGCAGCCGGTCCAGCGTCCACACCTGGCGGCGCCGGGCCGCGAGCGCGGTGAGCGCGAGGGCGCCCGCGGTGAACGCGGCCAGCACGGCGCACGCCTGCCACACCGGGCCGAGCCCGCCGCCCGTGATCAGCCGGCGCAGGGCGGCCACGACGTAGCTCATCGGCAGGAACGGATGGATGGCGTTGAAGAAGCCCGGGCTGGTCTGCACGGGGTACGTGCCGCCCGCCGAGGTCAGCTGGAGCATCAGCAGCGCCAGGACCAGGATCCGGCCGGCCGCACCGAAGCGGGCGTTCAGCCACTGCACGATCGCCGCGAAGCACGCCGCCACCAGGAACAGGAAGCCGACCGTGCCGGCCGCCCGCGTCATCTGCAGGCCGATCGCCCAGTGCAGCACGGACATCAGCGCGGCCGTCTGCAGCACGCCCACGGCGGCCACCGGCAGCCAGCCGGCCAGCGCGATCCGCCAGGCCGGCGAACCGGCCGCGAGAGCACGCCGGTTGAGCGGCGCGATCAGCATGTACGCCACCATTGCGCCCACCCACAGCGACAGCGGGATGAAGTACGGGGCGAATCCGGTGCCGTAGTTCGGCGCCTTGTGCAGGTCGTGGGAGGCGAGCTGGACCGGGTCGGCCATCACGCCGGTGCGCCGGTCGCGGTCCTGCTTGTCGTAGTCCGGGATCTTCTTCGCACCGTCGTGCAGACCGCCGGCGAGCTTCCCGGAGCCGTCGACCAGCTTGTACATGCCGCCGTTGAGGGTCTCGGCGCCCGACGCGGCGGTGCCGATGCCCTTGTCCAGCGTGGCCGAGCCCGTCAGAGCGGTGCCCAGCCCCGAGTGCAGCCTCTTCGCGCCCGCGGCGACCCGGGCCGCGCCGTCGTTCAGCTTGTTGATCTTCTTGACGGCGTCGTCCACGTCCTCGTAGAGGTGCGGTGCGCGGTCGGAGAGGGCCTGGGCCTGCTTCCGGAGCGTGCCGAGGTTGTCCCGCATCGTCTTCAGGTCGCCGTTCTGGTCGGCGATCAGGGTGTTCAGGTCGTCGGCGACGGTGGCCACGTCGACGGCCGCCTGCCTGGCCTTCTTCAGGTCCGGGCAGACCGGGTCCGGGATGGTCGCGCTCTCGCAGCGGGTCCGGTAGACCTCGTCCAGGACGGCCGAGGACGCATGGGCCGTGCGGGCGGCCCCCGGCGCGAGCTTCACCAGGACGTCGAGGTTGTGCCCGACCGTCTTGGCCGAGTCGGCGACCAGCCGGGCCGTGTCCCCGATGGTCTTCTCGTTGTCCTTGAGGAACGGACCGGCCTTGCCGTAGGCGCCGTTGACGTTGGCCGCGAGCGTCCGGGTGCCGTCCGCGACCCGCTGGGAGCCGTCCTCCAGGTCACCCGCGCCCGTGTCGAGCTTCTTCAGCCCCTTGGCCAGCCTGCCGCTGCCGCTCTTGGCGTCCTGCAGGCCGTCCGCGAGGTCCTTGGAGCCCTTCTTCGCCTTCCCGATGCCGCCCTTGAGCCGGTCGGCGCCCTTGGCCGCCGTCACGGTCTTGTCGTGGATGCCGGAGAAGGAGATGAAGATCTTGTCCAGGAAGGTCCGGGACGCCTTGCCGGACGCGGCCGTACGGACCTCGTTGAAGACCGTCCGCGAGATCTGGCCGACGATGTAGTTGTTCGCGTCGTTCGTGCGCACCCGCAGGGCGCTCGTCTCGGGGGAGCCGCCCGAGCTGGAGGCGATCCGCTCGCTGAAGTCGGACGGCATGGACAGCGACAGGTAGTAGGTGCCGTCCTCGACGCCCCGGCGGGCCTCGGCGTCGCTGACCTCGTGCCACTCGAAGGTCCGGCTGTCGCGCAGCCCGTCGACGAGGTCGTCCCCCGCCGTGATCCTCTTCCCGTCGGCCGTGGCGCCCTTGTCGTCGTTCACCAGGGCCACCGGAATGCGGTCCAGCCGCCCGTACGGGTCCCAGAACGACCACAGGTACAGGGCGCCGTAGAGCAGGGGCAGCACGAGGAGCGCGACCAGGGCAGCACGCGGCAGCCTGCCCCGCCCGAAGCGCCTCAGCTCAAGCACGGCCAGGCTCGGCGAGCGCATCGGCCTCCTCCTTCTGGTCGTTCCTGGCGTCGTTCTCGCCGTCGGTCCTGCTGCCGGCGTCGTCGTCGGTTCCGGCTACGTTCCCGCCGCCGGATGTACCGCCGGATGTACCGCCGGATGTACCGCCGGATGTACCGCCGGATGTACCGCCGGATGTACCGCCGGATGTACCGCTCGATGCACCGCCGGAATTGCCGTCGGTCTCGGTGCCGTTCTCGGCGTCGGTCTTCTCGGCGCTCCGCCGGGCGGGGCGGGCGGAGCGGGTGGTGACGCGGACGCAGTCTTCGGGCGCGGTGCGGCACACGGCCACGACCGTCGTCCCCGCGCGCGTGAGGGACCGCAGCAGGTCCCAGACCTCCGCGCGCTCGGCGTCCGAGAGCTTCAGGTCGACGTCGTCGACCCCGAGCAGCCCGGGCCGGCCGAGCAGGGCCAGCGCGATGGACAGGCGCAGCTCCTCCAGCCGCTCCAGGTCGCGTACGGCCGTCCGGGAGCCCTTGGGGAGCGTCTCCGGGTCGAGTCCGGCGGCGGCCAGGGCCGCGTCGACGCGCAGCCGTGCCTCATGGGTGCGCTGCGGGCGGGGCCGCAGCAGCTCGCGCAGGGAGCCGCCGAACCTGTGCTGCAGCAGCGCCCGTTCGCGCAGGTGCTCCCCGACGGTGAGGGCCGGTTCCAGGTCGGTGACCCCGGCCACGTTGGCCACGGCGCCGATGCGGCGCACGGCCGCCATGTGCCGGGGGAGCGCGAAGCCGCCCACGGTGGCCGCTCCCGCGGTGGGCTTCATCCGTCCCGTGAGCGCGAGCAGCAGACTCGTGCGGCCGGATCCGGACGGTCCCTCGATCGCGATCAGCGAACCGGGCTCCGCGTCGAAGCTGGTCTCGCTGAAGGCCCACCCCCGTGGCCCCTTGAGCCCGAGACCCTCGGCCGTGACGTGCGCGCCGTCCACAAGCTCCCCTGCCTGCTTGCCATTATTTGAACTGACTGGTCAGTGCAAAAATACGCCCGAACCTACGAGCGAAGCAAAGTCCCAGGTCAGAACGGATTGTCAGTGCCATACCGCACGATGGGCACATACGGCACCCGTGCCGTCACCCAGACGACAGGAGGTTCGTCATGGCCAGTTCTTCCGCAGCCGCCGCCCACCGGCGCCGCGCCACCGGCCCTGCCCCCTCACTGACCGGCCCCGCGAGCGATGTGCACCCCGTGCTCCGCCGGGCCACGGCCCCGCCCGCCGCCCTCCACCTGCTCGCCCAGGCCCGGGCCGGCCTCGAAGAGGCCGCCGTCCTGGAAACACCCAACGAGCGCTACGCGACCGCCCACCTCGCCGCCCTGCGCACCGCCGCCGCCGTCCTCGCCGCCCGGGGCCGCCCCGATCCCTCCCCCCGCCGCCGGGCCCGCATCCGCAGCGCCTGGGAGGTCCTCCCCGAGATCGCCCCCGAACTGACCGAGTGGAGCGCCCTCTTCGCCTCCGGCGCCGCCCGCCGCGCCCGTGCCGAGGCCGGCATCGACGGCGCCGCCGGACAGCGGGACGCCGACGACCTGATACGCGACGTGGCGATGTTCCTCCGGATCGTCGAGCGGATGCTGGTGCTCCAGCCCGTCCTGCCCCAGCCCCGCCAGGACGCCGACGAGCAGGATCCCCCGGGCACCCGCGGCGACCTGCCGGACGCGGGCTGACCTCGGACGGTCCGCCGTGCGAGACGCACGAGGCCGTAGCCCGCCGCGGTGACCGGGTACGGCACCGGAGGCAATAGGGTGGAAGGCGCCTGAAGCCTTCCTTCCTCCCGTACCCGGGCCGGGGAGGCACCCCGTTCGCGCCGCCGGGCAGAGGCGGTGCCGCGCCGAGGAGTCAACTGCCGTGTCGGACCCGATGCGCCCGCCCGTCGACCACCACCGCCCGCAACCGACGTCGCTGCGCTCCGATCCCTCCCGGCCCCGCGCCTCCCTCCGTACCGCCGTGGTCTGGGAGGTCCTCCAGGATGCCCTCGACCGCCGGATCAAGGCGACGGGGCGTGAGTCGCTGGACGTGCTCGACACCGGAGGCGGCAGCGGCAACTTCGCCGTGCCCGTCGCCCGCCTCGGCCACCGTGTCACCGTCGTCGACCCCAGCCCGAACGCCCTGTTCGCGCTGGAGCGCCGCGCCGCCGAGGCCGGCGTCGCCGACCGGGTCAAGGGCGTCCAGGGCGACGCCCACGGCCTGTTCGACGTGGTCGAGCGCGGCGGCTACGACGCGGTGCTGTGCCACGGTGTCCTGGAATACGTCGACGAGCCCGCCGAGGGCGTCCGCAACGCGGTGGCCGCGCTGCGTGCCGAGGGCGTCCTCAGCCTGCTCGCCGCGGGGCTCGGCGGTGCCGTCGTCGCCCGCGCCCTGGCCGGTCACTTCAAGGAGGCCAAGCAGGCCCTGGAGGATCCGCAGGGCCGCTGGGGCGCCGGGGACCCGATGCCGCGCCGGTTCACCGCCGAGCAGCTCACCGAGCTGGTCGAGGGCGCGGGTCTGACGATCGGCGCGGTGCACGGCGTACGGGTCTTCGCCGACCTCGTGCCCGGCGTCCTGGTGGACACCGAGCCCGGCGCCCTCGACGCCCTGCTGAAGCTGGAGGCCGCCGCCGCCGAGTTGCCGGCGTTCCATTCCGTCGCCACCCAGCTCCATGTGCTCGGTGAGACGCCGGGGGCCGCGGAGGCCTGAGCGCCTCTGCGGCACCCGCCGCTGATCAGGCGCTCGGCGGCAGATGGAGTACGCCACAAGACGCCCGATCGAGCGGTTTGCGCCGTATGATCGAGGTATACCGTCCGGCATGACGGGTCGGCCGCCGGGGAATGGAAGCCTCAGCGAGCCGGGACGTCATGGCGGATTCCGGTTGGCCAATTGGCGTAGAGGGGCGGGTTTCACGGGGGCGATTCCCTGCCTATCCTGAAGGGACCCCCCGGGTCGCCCCGGCGACTGCACGATGAGGAGGACTCCGTGCCGCTCTCGGAGCACGAGCAGCGCATGCTCGAGCAAATGGAGCGAGCGCTGTACGCCGAAGATCCCAAGTTCGCGTCGGCGCTTGAGGGAAACGGGCTGCGGACGTACACCCGTCGGCGGGTCTACCAGGCGGCCGCGGGCTTCCTCGTGGGTATCGCGCTCCTCATGGCCGGTATGGTCGCGCAGCAGATCTGGGTCAGCGTGGTGGGTTTCCTCGTCATGCTCGGCTGTGCCGTGCTCGCCGTCACGGGCTGGCGGAAGGCCCCCAAGCCGGGTGAGCAGCCCGCCGCGGGCGCCCCGCGCCGCCAGGCACGGCCCAAGCGCTCCGTGATGGACCGGATCGAGCAGCGCTGGCAGCGCCGCCGGGACGAGCAGGGCCACTGACCGCACGAAGGTCGGACCGGACGGCAGCCCGACCGTACGACGGTCCGGCGTGACGCGGTCCGAGCGGACAACAGCAGACATGCGTGAGGGGTGACCACCGACGGGTGGTCACCCCTCACACATGTCCTGTCCCGGCCGAGGCCTCAGCCCCGCTGTCCCGAAGGCCGGCGCAGCGTCGGCCGCGCCGCCACCGCACGGGCCCTGAGCTCCGCCCACCGGGCCGACCCCGCCCACAGCACCCGGGCGGCCGAGCGCGGCGCGAACCGCGCCCGCAGCCGGGTCCGTCCGCTCACCGAGCCGTTCAGCGCGGCGATCACCTGCCGCACGTCCTCGGCCAGGCCCGCCACCGGACGCGGCCGGGGCGCGTACAGGACCTGTTCCACCGCGTCCGCCACCCGGTGCACCGCGGCACCGGCCGTCGCGTCGAGATGGCCCATCACGACGATCCGGGCCGCCGCCCTGCGCGGGGTCTGCGACTCGTCCGGCAGGATGCCGACGTCCCAGGCGCTGTCGGTCAGTTCCTGCCAGGCCGACAGCGTGTGCGCCGCCGCGCCCTCCTCGGTCCGCGCGTGCGCGCCGAGCCGCAGGGACCGCATGCGCTCCCGCCACAGCAGGGGCGACAGCGGAACCGCCAGGAGGGCCAGGGCCCCGAGCCCGATCAGCACGTACCACAGCCCGCGCCAGGTGTCCCCGCCACCGCCGTGCACGGCCACCGCCGCGGACGGGCTGTCGCACGCGTCGAGCTTGTGCAGCTGGGCCGTGCAGCTGTCGCTCGGCGAGGGGACCGCCGAGGGCGCCGTGGACGATCCGTGCGAGGGCAGGGCGTCGTCCGGCTGCGAACTGCCGGGCGTGACCGACTGGGTGTACGACGGTGTGGTGCCCCGGGTCGGTGTCGGCTCGAAGCGGGTCCAGCCCACGCCCTCGAAGTACAGCTCGGGCCAGGCGTGCGCGTCCTTCAGGGTCACCGAGACCGTGCCGTCCGCCTGCGGGGTACCGGGTGCGAAGCCCACCGCCACCCGGGCGGGGATGCCGAGGGTGCGGGCCATCGCGGCCATCGCGAAGGAGAAGTGGACACAGAAACCCTGCTTCTTCTTCAGGAAGTTCGCGATCGCGTCCGGGCCGTGGCCGATCTCCACCCGGGTGTCGTACTGGAACCCACCGTTCACGGCGAAGTAGTCCTGGAGCTTGACCGCCTCGTCGTAGTGGCTGGCCGAACCCGCGGTGATCTCCTTGGCGGTCCGGGCCACCACCTCCGGCAGCTGGGACGGCACCTTGGTGTACTCGCGCTTCAGGGCCGCCGGCGGCTGCGGCGCGTCGGCCAGTTGCCCGGCGGTCGGCTGCACGTCCAGGCTGGTCACCCGGTAGGTCTCGCCGCGTGTGTTCTGGCCGTGGTCGCCGACGAGCGTCATGCCGACCGGCTCGTAGCGCCAGTTGCCGCTGATCCTCACCTTGCTCGGCGGGTACGGCATCGGCAGCCAGTCCTGCGCGTACCAGTCCGCCGCCGTGATCGTCGACGTCACGGTGGTCCTCTTGACGCGCGTGCTCAGTCCGGTCGGCGTCGGGAACCGGTCCGGCACGCCGACGATGTGCCGCTGGGCCGGCTTCCAGGTCGTGCCGTCGAAGTCGTCCAGGGACACGATCCGCAGGTACATGTCCGAGAGGTCGCCGGCACCGGTCTTCAGGGACAGCACCTGGTGGTCGTTGTCCACGTTCAGGCTGTCGCGCAGCGACACCAGGGGATTGACCGCGGAGATCGTGCCGCCGCTCCCCTTGCCCGCGCCGACCCCCGTCCCTGCGGCGTCCAGCAGGCCGCCCTGCATCGCCGGCAGGGCGAGCGGCACCACCAGGGCGACACCGAGGGCGACCGCGCCGATCCGGCGTCCGGTGCGCACCGGGGCCACCGCGCCGCCCTCCGGGTCGCCCGGGACGCGGGACACGCCGCCGAAGACACGGCCCCACTGCGCAAGCCGGTCCCGGCCCTCGGCGAGCAGCAGCATCAGATAGCCGGCCGCCGCGGCCAGGAACCACAGCCAGTCGGCGCCGCCGTTGGCCAGCCCGGCCGCCACCGAGTACAGCGCGAGCAGCGGCAGACCGGCCGGGGCCGCGCTGCGGAACGTCACCGCGAGGGCGTCCACCAGCAGGCCGATCACCAGGACCCCGCCGATCAGCATCAGTTTGATGCCGTCGGTGAGGGGTGCCGGTATCGCGTACTGGCTGACGTCGTTCGAACCCTGCTGGAGCAGGTCGGCGAAGTGCCGGAAGGCGTCCGGGCCGGGGACGAGCCCGGCGAGCGCCTGCTGCCGGGCGAAGGCCAGGGTCAGCAGCATCAGTGAGACGAGGGCCTGCGCCGCCACGGTCAGCGGCCGCGCCAGCGGCACCCGCCGGGCAGCCGCGCCCACTCCGGTCTGCACGGCGACCAGCAGGAAGGTCTGCAGCAGCCACGTGGGCTGGTCGACCAGGGGCAGCAGTGCGCACGCGGCCATCAGCGTGGCCGCGGCGGCACACAGGGCCAGTCGTGCCCGCCCGCTCATCCCAGCGCCTCCCCGCTCACGGCGGCCAGCCCCGAGCGTTCCCGGTCCGCCCGCCGCCACAGATCGTTCAGCGCGGCGCCGCGCGGCACGCTCAGCGCCGTCCAGCCCGCTTCGCGCAGCATGCGCAGCCGTTCCTCGTGCCGGTCGCCCGGGCCGGGGGCACCGGCCGGCTCGCGCACCCAGGTGTCGGGGTCCAGCACGAACGCGACCGCGCCGCCGCTGCGCTGGCGCATCCTGGCCACCACCGCGGCCTGTTCCTCGTCGAGATCGCCCAGGAAGGCGACCAGTAGCCCCTCGCTCCCGCCGCGCAGCATGTCGTACGCCCGGGACAGGCCGGTGCCGTCGGAGTGGTCGATCACCGCGAGGGTGTCCATCATCAGCCCGGCCGCGTCCGCCGTCGCCTGCCCGGCGCCCGCGAAGCCGTCAGCGCCCTCGCCGGGCACCGAGCTGCCGTTGTCCGTCAGCAGGCGCACCGAGAAGCCCCGTTCGAGCATGTGCACCAGGACCGACGCGGTGCCGGAGACGGCCCACTCGAAGGCCGAGTCCGGTCCCGCGCCCTCGTAGCCGATGCCCCGGGTGTCCAGCAGGACCGTGCAGCGGGAGCGCCGCGGCTGCTCCTCGCGCCGCACCATCAGCTCGCCGTAGCGCGCGGTGGAACGCCAGTGGACCCGGCGCAGGTCGTCGCCGTAGCGGTACCCGCGCGGGATCACGTCGTCCTCGCCAGCCAGGGCCAGCGAGCGCTGCCGTCCGTCGCCGTAGCCCTTGGCCTCGCCGCTGAAGCGGACCGGCGCCAGCGGGTCCACGCGCGGGATGACCGTCAGGGTGTCGAACGTGGAGAAGGACCGGGTCAGTTCGCACATCCCGAACGGGTCGGTCAGCCGCAGCTGCAGCGGGCCCAGCGGGTAGCGGCCCCGCAGGTCCGAGCGGACCCGGTAGGACACCTCGCGGCGGCCGCCCGGCTCCACCCGGTCCAGCACGAAGCGGGGCCGCGGCCCGAGGACGTAGGGCACCCGGTCCTGGAGCATCAGCAGGCCGGTGGGCAGCCGGGAGACGTTGTCCATGCGCAGGTGCACCCGGGCCTCGCTGCCGGCGGGCACGCGGGCGGGGGAGAGCCGGCGGTTGCCCGCCACCCGGTAGCGCGTGCGGTACAGCACTGTCGCGCAGAGCAGGGGCAGCACGGCCAGCAGCAGGCCGACCCGCAGCAGATCGCTCTGGCCCAGCACATAGGCGCAGACCGCGGCCGCGATCCCGGCGGCCAGGAAGGAACGCCCGCGGGTGGTGAGCCCCTCCAGGGCCGTACGGATCCCGCCCGCCTCCCCGCTCTCGGCATCCGCCCGGCCCGTCCCCCCGGCGCTCATCACAGACTCCGCGGGGGCTGCTGGGGATAGGCCGGAATGGCCCGGCCCAGGCCGCCGAAGCCGCTCTGCTGCTGCGGAGCGGCGGGCACCGGGGTGTGGTGCAGGATCTCCAGCACCACCTGCTCGGCCGTACGGCGGTTGAGCTGGGCCTGGGCGGTGGGCAGCAGCCGGTGGGCGAGGACGGCGACGGCGAGTGCCTGGACGTCGTCCGGCAGCGCGTAGTCCCGGCCGGCGAGGGCGGCGGCCGCCTTGGACGCGCGCAGCAGATGCAGCGTCGCGCGCGGGGAGGCGCCGAGTCTGAGCTCGGAGTGGTTGCGGGTGGCCGCGACCAGCTCGACCGCGTACCGCCGCACCGCCTCCGAGACGTGCACACCGCGCACCGCCTCGATCAGCTTCACGATCTCGTGCGCGTGCGCCACCGGCTGGAGGTCCTCCAGCGGGGAGACCCCGCCGTGCACGTCCAGCATCTGCAACTCGGCCTCGACACTCGGATAGCCGACGGAGACACGGGCCATGAAGCGGTCGCGCTGGGCCTCGGGCAGCGGGTAGGTGCCCTCCATCTCGACCGGGTTCTGCGTGGCCACCACCATGAAGGGACTGGGCAGTTCGTAGGTCTGCCCGTCGATGGTGACCTGGCGCTCCTCCATGGACTCCAGCAGCGCGGACTGGGTCTTGGGCGAGGCGCGGTTGATCTCGTCGCCGATCACGATCTGCGCGAAGATGGCGCCCGGCTTGAACTCGAAGTCGCGGCGCTGCTGGTCCCAGATGGACACCCCGGTGATGTCCGAGGGCAGCAGGTCCGGCGTGAACTGGATGCGCCGCACCGAGCAGTCGATGGACCGCGCCAGCGCCTTGGCGAGCATCGTCTTGCCCACCCCGGGGACGTCCTCGATCAACAGGTGTCCCTCGGCGAGCAGTACGGTCAGCGAAAGCCGTACGACCTCGGGCTTGCCCTCGATCACACCCTCCACCGAACTGCGGACACGCTCCACAGTGGCGGTCAGATCAGTGAGGCTCGCTCGATCGTCATAGGTCGTCACCCGGCCCTCCTCGGCCCGTTCTTACTCGGGCCGACGCTCTGCGATGCGAAACCGGCCCACCCCGAAACACGGGCACCGCGCGGAAAAGGTTCCGCGCGACGCCACACCCCGCATTCTTGCTGCCGTTACCGATTCGTGTCACTCGACTGTGGACAACTGCCCGCACGATGTCGGTCTTACGGCCATTTCGACCACCGTTTTCGATCCCGGGTGGCGGATTGCGTGCGGACGGCGGGGGTGTCCGGGGCAGGCCGGTGCGCCCGGGCGGGCCGGGCTCAGGCCGGATCCACCTCGCGCAGCAGGCCGGTGCGCACATCGAAGACGAAGCCGCGCACGTCGTCGGTGTGCAGCAGGAACGGCGAGGTGCGCACCCGCTGCATGGACTGGCGCACGTCCTGGTCGACGTCCCGGAAGGACTCCACCGCCCACGCGGGGCGCTGGCCGACCTCCATCTCCAGTTCGGTGCGGAAGTCCTCGGTGAGGGACTCCAGGCCGCAGCCGGTGTGGTGGATGAGGACGATGCTGCGGGTGCCGAGCTTGTGCTGGCTGATGGTCAGGGAGCGGATGACGTCGTCGGTGACCACACCGCCCGCGTTGCGGATGGTGTGGCAGTCGCCGAGCTCCAGGCCGAGCGCGGCGTGCAGGTCGAGCCGGGCGTCCATGCAGGCCACCACGGCCACGTGCAGGACGGGACGGGCGTCCATGCCGGGATCGGTGAAGGCAGTGGCGTACTGCCGGTTGGCCTCCACCAGGCGGTCCGTCACGGTGCCGTCGCTGGTTATGGCGCCTTCGGATCCAGTGGGAACTGCTGCGGAAGTCGTCATACTCATGACGTTACTGGTCACCTCCGGCCCCGGCCTGCTGTGAGAGGGGACAAAGAACGTCATCGCGGCTTGTTGTGAGCTAACCCACAGGGAGGGCAAACAGGGGCCGTGCGGGTGAATCCGCTCCATTTGCGGCCCCGGCCGGGATGCGGTACGCGACGCGCAGGCCGGTTGATTGACCGCGCGACACGGTGGACTAAAGTGACGCGAAGCGGGAGACGTGGCTCTCCCTGCTGGTGAAACCCCTGGAGATCCCGGCACCCGCCCGGACCGTCTCCCCACGTGCGCGGCGCGTACGTACGGCTCGGCCTCCTCCCGCTCCCGGTCGGCTGACGCTTCCGGCGCCGGCAGGCCTCCCCTTCACAGAGCGGGCGGGGACCC
Source organism: Streptomyces sp. NPDC107581 (assembly GCF_055657175.1). Taxonomy (NCBI): domain Bacteria; kingdom Bacillati; phylum Actinomycetota; class Actinomycetes; order Kitasatosporales; family Streptomycetaceae; genus Streptomyces; species Streptomyces sp. NPDC107581. The sequence goes on along the minus strand of NZ_JBVKBH010000006.1, from coordinate 404,313 downwards.
GGCGGTGCGTACGGCCCGCCGGACCTGAGAGGCCCCCTTGAGCCAGAGTCGACACGTCCCGGTGATGCTCCAGCGGTGCCTGGATCTGCTGGCACCCGCCCTGGAGCGGCCGGGAGCGGTGGTCGTCGACTGCACCCTCGGCCTCGGCGGCCACAGCGAGGCGCTGCTGACCCGCTTCCCCGAGGCGCGGCTGATCGGCCTCGACCGGGACAAGGAGGCGCTGCGGCTGTCCGGCGAGCGGCTCGCTCCCTTCGGCGAGCGCGCCACCCTCGTGCACGCCGTGTACGACGAACTGCCCGACGTGCTGCACCGTCTCGGCCTCCCGCGCGTGCAGGGCGTCCTGTTCGACCTCGGGGTCTCCTCCATGCAGCTCGACGAGGCCGACCGCGGCTTCGCCTACGCCCAGGACGCCCCCCTGGACATGCGCATGGACCAGACGGCCGGCATCAGTGCGGCCGAGGTCCTCAACACCTATCCGCCGGGAGAGCTGGTGCGCATCCTGCGCGCGTACGGCGAGGAGAAGCAGGCCAAGCGGATCGTCTCCGCGATCGTCCGCGAGCGTGAGAAGGAGCCGTTCAGCAACAGCGCGCGGCTCGTCGAGCTGATCAGGGACGCGCTGCCGCAGGCCGCCAAGCGCACCGGCGGCAACCCGGCCAAGCGCACCTTCCAGGCGCTGCGCATCGAGGTCAACGGCGAGCTGTCGGTCCTGGAGCGGGCGATCCCGGCCGCCGTGAAGGCCCTCGACGTCGGCGGCCGCGTCGCCGTGCTGTCGTACCACTCGCTGGAGGACCGGCTGGTCAAGCAGGTGTTCGCGGCCGGCGCCGCGTCCACCGCCCCGCCCGGGCTGCCGGTCGTGCCCGAGCGCTACCAGCCGCGACTCAAGCTGCTCACGCGCGGTGCCGAACTTCCCACCGAGGAAGAGGTCGCCGAGAACCGCAGGGCCGCCCCGGCCCGGCTGCGCGGCGCCGAGCGCATCAGGGAGGACGCCGAGTGAGCGAATCGGGGTCGGTTGGGTTTCCGGACCCGCTGGAGGGCCGGTGGCACCGGATCGTCCGTGGCGGCGGCTGGTCCGACCCGGCGGAGGGCCAGTGAGTAGGAAACCCGCACTGAGGGGGAGGGCCGCCCGGCTCGTCCGGCTCATCCCGGTCGGCCGCGCCCGCGCGGGCCGCACCCCGTTCGTCCTCCTGGTCGTCCTGCTGCTCGGCGGCGGCCTCATCGGGCTGCTGGTGCTGAACTCCGCGCTCAGCGAAGGCTCGTTCAAACTCGACGCCCTGCAGAAGCGGACGAAGAGCCTCACCGACGAGGAACAGGCCCTCCAGCGGGACATCGACGCCTACTCGTCTCCCGACGCCCTCCAGCGCCGTGCCCGCGAACTGGGCATGGTTCCCGGCGGCGACCCGGCCTTCCTCGGCCCCGGCGGCTCCGTCAAGGGGGTGCCCGGCGCCGCGAGCCCCGAGCCCGCCGCCCTCACCGCCCCGGTCGCCCCCGAGACGATCGCCCCGGCCGCCGGCGCTTCGGCGACCCCCTCGGCCACGCCCAGCCGGCCCGTGCCCACGCCCACCCCCGCGGCCCCGGCTCCGGAGACCGCCCCGGCAGACACGGTGGCGCCGCTCTCCACCCTCCAGCCCGCGTCCACCCCGACCCCCGGCAGGTGACGGAAGTGTCCGACAGGGAACCGCCGCGCCGCCGTGTGCCCGGCCCCGCGAAGCCTCCCCGGCCGCGGGGAGCCGACCGGCGGCAGCCCGGGCCCGGCGCCCGTCCGGTCCGCCGGCCGAGCGGGGCCCGGCCCATGCCCCCGCCGCCCCTCCGGCTCGGCCGCCCACGCCCCCGGCTGCGCCTGGTCGGCCTCGCGCTCACCCTGGTGATGCTCGCCTTCGTCGTACGGCTGCTCCAGGTCCAGGCCGTCGACGCCAGCGCATACGCCGCCAAGGCCCAGCAGAACCGGTACGTGGTGCACACCATTGCCGCCGAGCGCGGCGGGATCACCGACCGCAACGGCGTGGCCCTCGCGATCAGCGAGAACGCGTACGACATCACGGCCGACCCGACGATGTTCACCGCCAAGCAGCTGAAGATCGGCGACGGCCCCGAGCAGGCCGCCGCGCTGCTCGCGCCGATCCTCGGCCAGGACCAGGCCACGATCGTCAAGAAGCTCAGGCCCGAGAACAAGCTGTCGCGCTACACCAGGCTCGCCACCCGTCAGACCCCGCAGGTCTGGAAGCAGATCAAGGACCTGAGGGCCGCGCTCGCCAAGAAGGCCGAGACCGACAAGAGCACGGCCAACGTGCTCGCCGGCGTCTTCGCCGACCCCAGCAGCCAGCGCGTGTACCCCAACGGGGACCTCGCCGCCGGAATACTGGGCTGGGTCAACGCCGACGGCCGGGGCGGCGGCGGCATCGAGCAGGAGCTGGACAAGCAGCTGTCCGGCAAGGACGGCAAGATCCGCTACGCCCAGTCCGGCGGCCGCGAGGTGCCCACGGTGGGGTCGACGCAGACCCCCGCCGTACCCGGCTCCGACGTCGAGCTGACCCTCGACCGCGACATCCAGTGGGCCGCCCAGAACGCCATCTCCGAGCAGGTGAAGAAGTCCCGGGCGGACCGCGGCTACGTCATCGTCCAGGACACCCGCACCGGCGAGATCCTGGCCATGGCCAACTCGCCCGGCTTCGACCCGAACGACCTGGCGAAGGCCGACGGGGAGGCCATGGGCAACGCGGCCGTCCAGGACGCCTACGAGCCCGGCTCCACCGCCAAGGTGATGTCGATGGCGGCCGTGCTGGAGCGGAACGCGGCCACCCCGCTCACCCATGTCGTCGTACCGAACCGGCTGCACCGCGGCGACCGGCTCTTCCAGGACGACGTCGACCACGACACCTGGTACCTCACGCTCAACGGCGTGCTCGCCAAGTCCAGCAACATCGGCACCATCCTCGCCACCGGCCAGCTCGGCAGGACCCAGTCGCAGGCCAACAACGTCCTCTACTCGTACCTGCAGAAGTTCGGCATCGGCAGCCCCACCGGCCTCGGCTTCCCCGGCGAGACCAGGGGCATCCTCGCGCCCGCCGGCAAGTGGTCGACGTCGCAGCAGTACACGATCCCGTTCGGCCAGGGCTTCTCCGTCAGCGCCATGCAGGCCGCGTCCGTGTACTCCACGATCGCCAACGGCGGGGTCCGCGTCGAGCCGACCCTGGTGCGCGGCACCGAGGGTGCCGACCGGCGCTTCACCCCTGCCCCGCAGCCGAAGAAGAGCCGTGTGGTCAGCGAGAAGACCGCCAGGACGCTCGCCCAGATGCTGGAGTCCGTCGTGGACGACGAACAGGGGACCGGCATCAAGGCCCGCATCCCCGGGTACCGGGTCGCGGGAAAGACCGGCACCGCCAACCGCGTGGATCCGGCCACCGGAAGGTACCGGGGCTACACCTCGTCGTTCGCCGGATTCGCACCCGCGGACAACCCGCGGATCACGGTCTACTGCGCGATCCAGAACGCCACCTCCGGCAGCTACTACGGCGGCCAGATCTGTGGACCCATCTACAAGCAGGTGATGGAGTTCGCCCTGAAGACCCTCCAGGTCCCGCCGACCGGGGCGAAGCCCGCGAACCTGCCCGTCACCTACAAGCCCTGATCAGCCCCCGCACCTCGAAAAGAGCACCAGGAACCGACTCGTGACAACGATCACCCCCTCCCCCGGGAACCAGGGCGGCCCGAACCCCTCTTTTAGCTCCGGAGCGGCTGCGCCCGGTACGCTCACCGCCGTGCCACACGCTGATCAGTCCCAAACCACCCAGAAGGGCGCTTCCGTGACATATCCGGGGCCGCCGCGACCGGTCCACACCTCCGCCACACCCCTCGCGGAACTGGCCGATCAGCTGGGTGCCGCCGCACCGGACAGCACCGCCGGGATCACGGGGATCACCCACGACTCGCGCGCCGTCCGTCCCGGTGACCTGTACGCCGCCCTCCCGGGGGCCCGCCTGCACGGCGCCGACTTCGTCACCCAGGCCGCGGGCCTCGGCGCGGTCGCCGTGCTGACCGACCCGGCCGGCGCGGAGCGCGCCGCCGCGACCGGACTGCCGGTCCTGGTCGTGGACGACCCGCGCGCGCGGATGGGCGAACTGGCGGCGACGATCTACGGTCGCCCCGGCAGCGACCTGCTCCAGATCGGCATCACCGGCACCTCCGGCAAGACCACCACCGCGTATCTGGTCGAGGGCGGTCTGAAGACCGCCCGCGCCACCGGACTCATCGGCACCGTCGAGATGCGCATCGGCGAGGAGCGGATCAAGTCCGAGCGCACCACCCCCGAGGCCACCGACCTGCAGGCGCTGTTCGCCGTCATGCGCGAACGCGGCGTCGAGGCGGTCGCCATGGAGGTCTCCAGCCACGCCCTGGTCCTCGGCCGGGTCGACGGCTGCGTCTTCGACATCGCCGTGTTCACCAACCTCAGCCCGGAACACATGGAGTTCCACTCCGACATGGAGGACTACTTCCGGGCCAAGGCGCAGCTCTTCACGCCGCAACGCAGCAAACTCGGTGTGGTCAACGCCGACGACGAGTACGGCCGCCGGCTCGCCGAGGAGGCCACCGTCCCGGTCGTCACCTTCTCCGCCGAGGGCCACCCCGACGCCGACTGGCGCGCCGAGGACGTCCAGGTCGGCTCCATGGACTCGACGTTCACCGTCGTCGGCCCCCAGGGCGAGCGCATCCACGCCAGGGCGCCGCTGCCGGGCCCCTTCAACGTGGCGAACACCCTCGCCGCCGTCGTCGCCCTCGCCGCGGCCGGGCTCGACCCGCAGGCCGCCGCCGACGGCATCGCCGCCGTACCGGGCGTCCCCGGCCGTCTGGAGCGCGTGGACGCCGGGCAGCCGTATCTCGCGGTCGTCGACTACGCCCACAAGACCGACGCGGTCGAATCGGTGCTCAAGGCGCTGCGCAAGGTCACCAAGGGCCGGGTGCACGTCGTCCTCGGCTGCGGCGGCGACCGCGACCGGAGCAAGCGCGCCCCGATGGGCGCCGCCGTGGCCCGGCTCTCCGACACGGCCGTACTGACCTCCGACAACCCCCGCTCCGAGGACCCCCTCGCGATTCTCGCGACCATGCTCCAGGGCGCGGCCTCGGTGCCCGCGCACGAGCGCGGCGAGGTGCTGCTCTTCGAGGACCGGGCCGCCGCGATCGCCGCCGCCGTGGGCCGCGCCGCCCCCGGCGACACCGTGCTGGTCGCGGGCAAGGGCCACGAGCAGGGCCAGGACATCGCCGGTGTGGTCCGTCCCTTCGACGACCGCCAAGTGCTTCGCGAAGCTATCCAGAAGACCCAGGGATGAACTTGTGATCGCCCTCTCCCTCGCCGAGATCGCAGCAGTCGTCGGCGGGCAGACGCACGACATACCGGATCCGTCCGTCCAGGTCACCGGACCGGTCGTCCGGGACTCCCGCGAGGTCCGGCAAGGCAGCCTCTTCGCCGCGTTCGTCGGCGAGCGCGTCGACGGCCACGACTACGCCCAGGCGGTCGTCGAGGCCGGTGCGGTGGCCGTGCTGGCCTCCCGGCCCGTCGGCGTGCCCGCGATCGTCGTCGAGGACGTCCAGAGCGCCCTCGGCGCCCTCGCCCGGCACGTCGTACGCCGGCTCGGCGCGACCCTCGTCGCCCTGACCGGCTCGGCCGGCAAGACCAGCACCAAGGACCTGATCGCCCAGGTGCTCCGGCACAAGGCGCCCACGGTGTTCACGCCGGGCTCGTTCAACAACGAGATCGGCCTGCCGCTGACGGCCCTGTCCGCCACCGAGGAGACCAAGTTCCTCGTGCTGGAGATGGGCGCCCGCGGCATCGGCCACATCAGCTACCTCACCGACCTGACGCCGCCGAAGATCGGCCTCGTCCTCAACGTCGGCACCGCCCACATCGGCGAGTTCGGCGGCCGGGAGCAGATCGCCCAGGCCAAGGGCGAGATCATCGAAGGTCTTCCGGAGGACGGCGCCGCCGTCCTCAACGCCGACGACCCGCTGGTCCGCGCCATGGCCCCCCGTACCAAGGCGAAGGTGGTCCTTTTCGGAGAGTCGGCCGAAGCGGACGTACGGGCCGAGAACGTGCGACTCACGGACAGTGGACAGCCCGTCTTCAGACTTCGCACACCCTCCGGTGCAAGCGATGTGACCATGCGCCTGTACGGTGAGCACCACGTGTCGAACGCGCTCGCCGCGGCCGCCGTCGCCCATGAGCTGGGCATGTCCGCAGACGAGATCGCCCTCGCGCTCTCCGAGGCGGGCTCCCTCTCCCGCTGGCGCATGGAGGTCACGGAGCGCCCGGACGGCGTGACCATCGTCAACGACGCCTACAACGCCAACCCCGAGTCCATGCGGGCCGCCCTCAAGGCGCTCGCGGCCATGGGCAAGGGGCGCCGCACGTGGGCGGTGCTCGGCAAGATGGCCGAGCTGGGGGACGAGGCGCTCGCCGAGCACGACGCCGTCGGGCGGCTCGCCGTCCGGCTCAACGTCAGCAAGCTCGTCGCGGTCGGGGGGACTGAGGCCTCCTGGCTGCAACTGGGCGCATATAACGAGGGTTCGTGGGGTGAGGAGTCGGTGCACGTGTCCGACGCACAGGCGGCGGTCGACCTGTTGCGCAGCGAGTTGCGCCCGGGTGACGTCGTACTCGTGAAGGCGTCCCGTTCGGTGGGGCTCGAAAGCGTCGCGCAGGCGCTGGTCGAGACCGGCGCCGAGGGTGAGGTTGCCGCCCGATGATGAACCAGATCCTGTTCTCGGGAGTCATCGGCCTCTTTCTGACGCTGGTCGGCACCCCGCTGCTGATCAAGCTGCTCGCCCGCAAGGGCTACGGCCAGTACATCCGTGACGACGGACCGCGCGAGCACGCGAGCAAGCGCGGTACGCCGACCATGGGCGGCATCGCCTTCATCCTGGCGACGGTCGCCGCCTACTTCCTGAGCAAGGTGATCACCGGCAAGCCGCCGACGTTCTCCGGGCTGCTGGTGCTCGGCCTGATGGTCGGCATGGGTCTGGTCGGCTTCCTGGACGACTACATCAAGATCGTCAAGCGGCGTTCGCTGGGCCTGCGGGCCAAGGCGAAGATGGCCGGCCAGCTCATCGTCGGCATCGCCTTCGCGGTGCTGTCGCTGATGTTCTCCGACTCGCGCGGCAACACCCCGGCCTCCACCAAGCTGTCGTTCATCACGGACTTCGGCTGGTCGATCGGCCCGGTGCTGTTCGTGATCTGGGCGCTGTTCATGATCCTCGCGATGTCGAACGGCGTGAACCTCACCGACGGTCTGGACGGCCTGGCCACCGGTGCCTCCGTGCTCGTCTTCGGCGCCTACACGTTCATCGGCGTCTGGCAGTTCCAGGAGTCCTGCGCCAACGCGCAGACGCTGACCAACCCGGCCGCCTGCTACGAGGTGCGCGACCCGCTCGACCTCGCCGTGGTCGCCTCCGCGCTGATGGGCGCCTGCCTGGGCTTCCTGTGGTGGAACACCTCGCCGGCCAAGATCTTCATGGGCGACACCGGCTCGCTCGCGCTCGGCGGTGTCCTCACGGGCCTGGCCATCCTCTCCCGCACGGAGCTGCTGGTCGCCATCATGGGCGGCCTGTTCGTCCTCATCACCATGTCGGTCGTCATCCAGGTCGGCTCCTTCCGGCTCACCGGAAAGCGCGTCTTCCGCATGGCGCCACTGCAGCACCACTTCGAACTCAAGGGCTGGTCCGAGGTCCTGGTGGTGGTCCGGTTCTGGATCATTCAGGGCATCTGTGTCATCGTCGGTCTGGGCCTCTTCTACGCAGGGTGGGCAGCAGAAAAGTGACCTCCTCGGTGCCGTCAGGGTCTTCTGAGTTCCAGGGCAAGCACGTCACCGTCGCGGGACTCGGCGTCTCGGGCGTCCCGGCGGCGAAGGTGCTGCACGCGCGCGGGGCGATCGTCACGGTCGTCAACGACGGCGACGACGCACGCGCGCGTGAGCAGGCCGCCGCACTGGAGGCGCTCGGCATCACCGTGCGCCTCGGCGACGGGGCTTCCCTGCCGGAAGGCACCGAGCTGATCGTCACCGCGCCGGGCTGGAAGCCCGACAAGCCGCTGTTCCTGGCGGCGGCGGAGGCGGGCGTGCCCGTCTGGGGCGATGTGGAGCTGGCCTGGCGGCTGCGCGGCCCCGACGCGGCCCCCTGGCTGGCCGTGACGGGCACCAACGGCAAGACCACCACCGTCCAGATGCTGACGTCGATCCTGAAGGCCGCGGGGCTGCGCACGGCCGCCGTCGGCAACATCGGCGTCTCCCTGCTGGACGCGGTCCTCGGCGAGGAGCGCTACGACGTGCTCGCCGTGGAGCTGTCCAGCTACCAGCTCCACTGGGCGCCCTCGCTGCGCGCCGACTCCGCCGTCGTCCTCAACCTCGCGCCCGACCACCTCGACTGGCACGGCTCCATGGAGGCCTACGCGGCCGACAAGGGCCGTGTCTACGAGGGCAATCGGGTCGCCTGTGTCTACAACACGGCCGACAAGCTCACCGAGGACCTGGTGCGCGAGGCCGACGTCGAGGAGGGCTGCCGGGCGATCGGTTTCACCCTCGGTACCCCGGGTCCCTCCCAACTCGGCGTCGTGGACGGCATCCTGGTCGACCGCGCCTTCGTCGAGGGCCGGCACAAGAACGCGCAGGAGCTGGCCGAGGTCGCCGACGTCAACCCGCCGGCCCCGCACAACATCGCCAACGCCCTGGCCGCCGCGGCCCTCGCACGGGCCTTCGGAGTGCCCGCCACGGCCGTGCGCGACGGGCTGCGGGCCTTTCGTCCCGACGCCCACCGCATCGCACACGTCGCCGACGTCGACGGGGTGGCGTACGTGGACGACTCCAAGGCGACCAACACGCACGCGGCGGAAGCCTCGTTGGCGTCATATGAGCAGATCGTATGGATTGCGGGCGGTCTGGCGAAGGGCGCCGCCTTCGACGAGCTGGTCGCCAAGTCGGCACGGCGGCTGCGCGGTGCCGTCCTGATCGGCGCCGATCGCGCTCTGATCCGCGAGGCCCTTGCGCGACACGCCCCGGAAGTACCCGTCGTCGACCTCGAACGGACCGACACTGGGGCGATGCTCCAGGCGGTGACGGAGGCGAAGCGGCTCGCTCAGCCCGGCGACACGGTGCTGCTGGCCCCGGCCTGCGCCTCCATGGACATGTTCACCAACTACAACCAGCGCGGTGACGCGTTCGCGGCGGCGGTCCGCGAACTCGACGCCTGACCCCGGCCGCCTGCCGGGCGGATCTTGGGAGGGACGCGTGCGACGGTTGACGTTCAGTGGAGGCGTTGATGCCCGGTAGCCGCACCGGCCGGCCGCCCGTGCAACGGGCGGCCCGGCGCCCCGCTCTCTCCCGGCCGTCGCGCGAGAGCTCCCTGCTGCGGTTCTACCTGCGCGCGCGCAAGGCCTGGGACCGCCCGCTCACCGCCTACTACCTGATCGTCGGCGGCAGCGTGCTGATCACCGTGCTGGGCCTGGTGATGGTCTACTCGGCCTCCCAGATCACCGCGCTGCAGCTGTCGCTGCCCGGGTCGTACTTCTTCCGCAAGCAGTTCCTGGCGGCGGTCATCGGCGGCGCACTGCTGTTCGTCGCCTCCCGCATGCCGGTCAAGCTGCACCGGGCGCTCGCCTACCCGATCCTCGCCGGTGCCGTCTTCCTGATGGCCCTGGTGCAGGTGCCGGGGATAGGGATGGCGGTCAACGGCAACCAGAACTGGATCTCCCTGGGCGGCTCCTTCCAGATCCAGCCCAGCGAGTTCGGCAAGCTCGCCCTGGTGCTGTGGGGCGCCGACCTGATCGCCCGCAAGCAGGAGAAGAAGCTGCTGACCCAGTGGAAGCACATGCTGGTGCCGCTGGTCCCGGTCGCCTTCCTGCTGCTCGGGCTGATCATGCTGGGCGGCGACATGGGCACCGCGATCATCCTCACCGCGATCCTCTTCGGCCTGCTGTGGCTCGCGGGCGCGCCCACCCGGCTGTTCGCCGGGGTGCTGTCGATCGCCGGCGCGATCGGGGTGCTCCTCATCAAGACCAGCCCCAACCGGATGGCCCGGCTCGCCTGCATCGGCGCCACCGAGCCCAAATCCGGGGTCGCCGACTGCTGGCAGGCCGTGCACGGCATCTATGCCCTGGCCTCCGGCGGGCTCTTCGGCTCCGGCCTTGGCGCGAGTGTGGAAAAATGGGGACAACTCCCCGAAGCCCACACCGACTTCATCTTCGCCGTCACCGGTGAGGAACTGGGCCTGGCGGGGACGCTGTCGGTACTCGCCCTGTTCGCGGCTCTAGGCTATGCGGGTATCCGCGTGGCCGGACGCACGGAGGACCCCTTCGTGAGGTATGCCGCGGGAGGCGTGACCACCTGGATCACCGCTCAGGCAGTGATCAACATCGGTGCGGTGCTCGGACTGCTGCCGATCGCCGGCGTCCCCCTCCCGCTGTTCTCCTACGGAGGGTCCGCCCTGCTGCCGACCATGTTCGCCATCGGACTGCTGATCGCCTTCGCGCGCGACGAGCCCGGTGCGCGGGCGGCGCTTGCGATGCGGCAACCTCGCTTTGGTAGAAAGCGGGCGGGAGGCCCCGGTGCTGAGCGGGGGCCTCGGAGATGGAACACGATGCGACGGCGTGCCTCGGCGGCGCGCTCGTCCGGAGAGCGGTGAATTTCGGTGCATGTCGTACTCGCTGGTGGGGGGACCGCCGGCCACATCGAGCCCGCGCTCGCCCTCGCGGACGCCCTGCGCAGGCAGGACCCGACCGTGGGGATCACGGCCCTGGGCACGGAGCGGGGCCTTGAGACCCGGCTCGTTCCGGAGCGCGGCTACGAGCTGGCGCTGATCCCCGCGGTGCCGCTGCCCCGCAAGCCCACGCCCGAGCTGATCACCGTCCCGGGCCGGCTGCGCGGCACGATCAAGGCGGCGGAGCAGATCCTGGAGCGCACCAAGGCCGACGCGGTGGTCGGCTTCGGCGGCTATGTCGCGCTGCCCGGCTATCTGGCCGCCAAGCGCCTCGGTGTGCCCATCGTGATCCACGAGGCCAACGCGCGGCCCGGCCTGGCCAACAAGATCGGCTCGCGGTACGCGGCCCGGGTCGCCGTCTCCACCCCGGACAGCAAGCTGCGTGACGCCCGCTACATCGGCATCCCGCTGCGCCGCGCCATCGCCACCCTGGACCGCGCCGCCGCCCGCCCCGAGGCCCGCGCCCGCTTCGGCCTCGACCCGAACCTGCCCACGCTGCTCGTCTCCGGCGGCTCCCAGGGTGCCCGCCGCCTCAACGAGGTGGTCCAGCAGGTCGCCCCGTGGCTCCAGCAGGCCGGAATCCAGATCCTGCACGCGGTCGGCCCGAAGAACGAACTGCCGCAAGTGCATCAGATGCCGGGAATGCCCCCCTACATCCCGGTAGGTTATCTGGACCGGATGGACCTCGCGTACGCCGCGGCCGACATGATGCTCTGCCGCGCGGGCGCGATGACCGTCGCCGAACTCTCCGCCGTCGGACTCCCGGCCGCCTACGTTCCGCTGCCCATCGGCAACGGCGAACAGCGGCTGAACGCCCAGCCGGTGGTCAAGGCCGGTGGCGGGCTCCTGGTCGACGACGCGGAACTCACGCCCGAGTGGGTGCAGCAGAACGTCTTGCCCGTGCTCGCCGATCCGCACCGGCTGTACGAGATGTCCCGCGCGGCCGGTGAGTTCGGCCGCCGGGACGCCGACGACCTGCTCGTCGGCATGGTGTACGAGGCCATCGCCTCGCGCCGTTAGGACCGTATGACGAAAGGGCAGTGAGCGTGGCCGGACCGACGACCGCCGAGCGCGGTGACCGTCAGCACGAGTCGTCCGGCCCGCCGCCCGCACGGAGGTTGAGGAAAGCCCGCCTTCGTATGATCGTCATTCTGGTGATCACCCTCGCGCTCCTCGGCGGCGGCTCCGTCTGGGTGCTGTACGGCTCCCAGTGGCTGCGCGTGCAGCATGTCTCGGTCTCCGGGACGCTCGTGCTGACCCCCGCCGAGGTCCGCGAGGTTGCCTCCGTACCGCTCGGAGAGCCGCTGATTTCCGTCGATACGGGCGCCATCGAAGCCCGACTTCGCCGGAAATTGCCCCGAATCGACACTGTTGACGTCGTCCGTGCCTGGCCCCACGGAATCGGCCTGAAAGTGACCGAACGCACTCCGGTGCTGCTGGCCCGAAAAGCCGGGAACTTTGTCGAAGTCGATGACAAAGGTGTCCGTTTCGCTACGGTTTCGCAGGCACCGAAAGGAGTTCCGTTGCTGGAATTGACCGCGTCCCGGAAGGGCTCCGGCGCCGCGAGCTTCCGGCGTTTCGGCACCGACCGGCTGGTGCGCGAGGCGGTCCGGGTCGCCGGTGAACTGCCGGCCGCGGTCGCCCAGGAGACGCGGAGCCTCCAAGTCCGTTCCTACGACGACATCTCGCTGGAGTTGGGCGGCGGCCGGACGGTGGCATGGGGTAGCGGGGAGAGCGGCCGCGCCAAGGCACGGGCTCTCACAGCTCTCATGAAAGCAGCTCCCGGCGCCCGGCACTTCGACGTCAGCGTCCCCACCGCCCCTGCGTCAGCGGGGAGTTGACGCACATCAGCGCAGGCCAGCACCCTGGTTGGGCACTGCTACGGCTGATCACATAGGGTGAAAAGAAAAACGGGAGGTTCGGCGTGTTCGTTGAACGGGCGCCACTTGTCGACTTAGTGTCCTGTTCAGAAGACTCCAGGGAACAGACACACTGGTAACCCTAAACTTCAGGGTTAGGGTTCGGGTCGGCGTTCGGACCGTCCCATTCGGCATCCGTCGTCCCGGCGCGGGGAACCGCTCGGCGGCGACAACGTAATTCGAGGCGAGAGGCCTTCGACGTGGCAGCACCGCAGAACTACCTCGCAGTCATCAAGGTCATCGGTGTCGGCGGCGGTGGTGTCAATGCCATCAACCGGATGATCGAGGTCGGTCTCAAGGGCGTCGAGTTCATTGCCATCAACACGGACGCACAGGCGCTGTTGATGAGCGACGCCGACGTCAAGCTCGACGTCGGCCGCGAACTCACCCGTGGACTCGGGGCCGGCGCCAACCCGGCCGTCGGCCGCAAGGCCGCCGAGGACCACCGCGAGGAGATCGAGGAGGTCCTCAAGGGGGCCGACATGGTCTTCGTGACGGCCGGTGAAGGCGGCGGCACCGGCACCGGCGGCGCGCCCGTCGTGGCCAACATCGCACGCTCGCTCGGTGCCCTCACCATCGGCGTGGTCACGCGCCCGTTCACCTTCGAGGGACGGCGCCGTGCGAACCAGGCCGAGGACGGCATCGCCGAGCTGCGCGAAGAGGTCGACACCCTCATCGTCATCCCGAACGACCGGCTGCTGTCCATCTCGGACCGCCAGGTCTCGGTCCTGGACGCCTTCAAGTCGGCCGACCAGGTCCTGCTCTCCGGCGTTCAGGGCATCACCGACCTCATCACCACCCCCGGCCTGATCAACCTCGACTTCGCCGACGTCAAGTCGGTCATGTCCGAGGCCGGGTCGGCCCTGATGGGCATCGGCTCGGCCCGCGGCGACGACCGCGCCGTGGCCGCGGCCGAGATGGCCATCTCCTCGCCGCTGCTGGAGGCGTCCATCGACGGCGCCCGGGGTGTGCTGCTGTCCATCTCCGGCGGCTCGGACCTCGGTCTCTTCGAGATCAACGAGGCCGCCCAGCTGGTCAGCGAGGCCGCCCACCCCGAGGCCAACATCATCTTCGGCGCGGTCATCGACGACGCCCTCGGCGACGAGGTCCGGGTCACCGTGATCGCGGCCGGCTTCGACGGCGGCCAGCCGCCGGCCCGCCGGGACAACGTCCTCGGCTCGACCTCGAGTTCGCCCTCGTCGACCCCGGCACGCCGCGAGGAGCCCGCTCCGGCCCGGCAGCCGGAGAGCCGCCCGTCCTTCGGGTCGCTCGGCAGCGTGACCCCGAAGGAGGAGCCGGAGGCGGCGCCCGAGCCGGCGGCCGACATCCCGGTCGCCCCGCCGGTCCCGCCGGCGCCGCGGACCTACTCGGACAGCGCGGCCGAGGAGCTGGACGTGCCGGACTTCCTGAAGTGATAGGACAGCGCGAGAGCGTGAGCGGCGCGCACTTCGCCTTCACCGACCGGTGGGGCGGGGTGAGCGCCGCTCCGTATGAGGAGCTCAACCTCGGCGGAGCGGTCGGGGACGATCCCGCCGCGGTGCGCTCCAACCGGGATCTGGCCGCCGGGTCTCTCGGCCTGGACCCGGCCCGGGTGGTCTGGATGAACCAGGTCCACGGCAACGACGTGGCCGAGGTCGAGGGGCCGTGGACGACGCGGCTCACTCCGGAGGTGGACGGCCTGGTGACCGCGGCCCGCGGCCTCGCCCTTGCCGTCCTGACCGCCGACTGTGTGCCGGTCCTGCTGGCCGACCCGGTCGCCGGGGTGGTCGCCGCGGCCCACGCCGGGCGGCCCGGCATGGTCAAGGGGATCGTGCCCGCCGCGATCGACGCGATGCAGTCGCTGGGTGCCGAACCCGCACGGATCGTGGCCCGCACCGGACCCTCCGTGTGCGGCCGTTGCTACGAGGTGCCGGAGCAGCTGCGCGCCGAGGTGGCCGCCGTCGAGCCGGCGGCGCACGCCGAAACGAGCTGGGGCACACCCGCGGTGGACGTGAGCGCCGGAGTGCACGCGCAGCTCGACCGGCTCGGGGTGTGTGACCGGGCGCACTCGCCGGTGTGCACGCTGGAGTCCGGAGACCACTTCTCGTACCGCCGCGACCGCACCACGGGGCGTCTCGCAGGCTATGTCTGGCTGGACTGATGGGGCATGACGGACCGTAAGACCGAACTCGCCGCAAATCTGGCGAAAGTGGAGCAGCGCATCGCCGCCGCTTGTGCGGCCGCCGGGCGCGGGCGGGAGGAGGTGACCCTGATCGTGGTCACCAAGACCTACCCGGCGAGCGATGTGCGGATTCTGTCGGAGCTCGGTGTGCGCCATGTCGCCGAGAACCGCGACCAGGACGCCGCCCCGAAGGCGGCCGCCTGCGCGGATCTGCCCCTCTCATGGCATTTTGTCGGTCAATTGCAGACCAACAAAGTGCGTTCCGTGGTCGGTTACGCGAATGTCGTGCAGTCCGTGGACCGCGATCGACTCGTCACGGCGCTGTCGAAGGAGGCCGTGCGGGCGGAGCGCGAGCTGGGCTGTCTGCTCCAGGTCGCGCTCGACGCCGGCGCGAGCGGGCGGGGCGAGCGCGGTGGCGTCGCGCCCGCGGGAATCGAAGAGTTGGCCGACCTCGTGGCCCGGGCCCCGGGACTGCGGCTCGACGGGCTGATGACCGTCGCCCCGCTCACCGGAGAGTACGCGGGACGCGAACAGGCGGCATTCGGGCGGCTCATGGATTTGTCGACCGACCTGCGCCGGGCTCATCCGGCTGCAACCATGGTGTCGGCAGGGATGAGTGCGGACCTCGAACAGGCCGTGGCTGCCGGAGCGACACATGTGCGCGTCGGTACCGCGGTACTCGGAGTCCGCCCCAGGCTCGGGTAACGTCGCCAAGAAGTCGGACCACAGCAGAAAATATGGTCAGTGCCCGTGAAGGCGGGCGCAACGACCTCGTGGATCGCGGGCACTTGGCATTAGTCAGTCGATCCACCACAGAGCGGAGGACTCAGAGCATGGCCGGCGCGATGCGCAAGATGGCGGTCTACCTCGGCCTCGTGGAGGACGATGGGTACGACGGCCGCGGATTCGACCCCGATGACGATTTCGAGCCCGAGCTGGACCCGGAGCCCGAGCGGGACCACCGACGGAATGAATCGTCACACCAGTCGCACAGTGCACACCAGTCCCAAAGGGACGAAGAGGTGCGAATCGTGCAACCGCCCGCGCCGCGCGAATCGGTGGCCCGTTCGACTTCGCTCGCCGCGGAATCCGGACGTCCGGCGCGGATCGCGCCCGTGGCATCCATCACACAAGAACGCCAGTCCCTGGAGAAGAACGCGCCGGTGATCATGCCCAAGGTTGTGTCCGAACGAGAGCCGTACCGGATCACCACGCTTCACCCGCGGACCTACAACGAAGCCCGTACCATCGGGGAACACTTCCGTGAGGGCACCCCGGTGATCATGAATCTGACTGAGATGGATGACACAGACGCGAAGCGACTTGTCGACTTTGCGGCCGGTTTGGTGTTTGGTCTTCACGGCAGCATCGAGCGGGTGACGCAGAAGGTGTTTCTGTTGTCTCCTGCTAACGTCGATGTCACGGCGGAGGACAAGGCCCGCATCGCAGAGGGCGGGTTCTTCAACCAGAGCTGAGACGTACCACCGGTAGGAAGCATGGAACAGGGGAGAGGGAAGTCCAGGCCATGAGCGTGTTCGCGCAGGTGATCTACATCGCGCTGATGGTGTTCCTCGTCGTGCTCATCTTCCGGTTGGTCATGGACTATGTCTTCCAGTTCGCCCGCTCGTGGCAACCCGGCAAGGCGATGGTGGTCGTCCTGGAGGCCACCTACACTGTCACCGATCCACCGCTGAAGCTTCTGCGGCGGTTCATTCCGCCGCTGCGTCTCGGGGGCGTGGCGCTCGACCTGTCCTTCTTCGTACTGATGATCATCGTCTACATCCTCATCTCCGTCGCGCGGAGCTTCGTGTGATGAGAGTGGACGATACGGTCTTGCCGACTGCCGATGACTACGTTGAGGTGAAGAGATGCCGTTGACCCCCGAGGACGTGCGGAACAAGCAGTTCACGACCGTCCGCCTCCGAGAAGGCTATGACGAGGACGAGGTCGATGCCTTCCTCGACGAGGTCGAAGCCGAACTGACCCGTCTGCTCCGTGAGAACGAGGACCTGCGCGCCAAGCTGGCCGCGGCCACGCGCGCTGCTGCCCAGAACCAGCAGAACATGCGCAAGCCTCCGGAACAGGACCAGCAGCAGGGCATTCCCCAGCAGGGGATGCGAGGTCCCGGCGCGCCGGTGCCCGCCGGCATATCGGGCCCGCCGCAGCAGCAGATGGGTGGCCCCATGGGTGGTCCGCCCCAGCTGCCCAGCGGCGCTCCGCAGCTGCCCGCCGGCCCCGGCGGTCAGGGCGGCCCGCAGGGTCCCGGTCCGATGGGCCAGGGTCCGATGGGCCAGGGTCCGATGGGTCAGGGTCCGATGGGTCAGGGCCCCATGGGCGGTCAGCCGCCCATGCAGCAGCAGATGAGCGGTCCCATGGGTGGCCCGATGGGCGGCCCGGGCATGCCCGGTCAGGGCCCTGGTGGCGACAGCGCCGCCCGAGTCCTCTCGCTGGCCCAGCAGACCGCCGACCAGGCGATCGCCGAGGCCCGCTCCGAGGCCAACAAGATCGTCGGCGAGGCCCGCAGCCGCGCCGAGGGTCTGGAGCGCGACGCTCGTGCCAAGGCCGACGCCCTGGAGCGGGACGCGCAGGAGAAGCACCGCGTGGCCATGGGCTCCCTGGAGTCCGCGCGCGCCACGCTGGAGCGCAAGGTCGAGGACCTGCGCGGCTTCGAGCGCGAGTACCGCACGCGCCTGAAGTCGTACCTGGAGTCCCAGCTGCGCCAGCTGGAGACGCAGGCCGACGACTCCCTGGCGCCGCCGCGCACCCCGGCCACCGCCTCGCTCCCGCCGTCCCCGGCGCCGTCCATGGCTCCGGCCGGTGCGAGCAGCCCGTCCTACGGCGGCAACCAGACGATGGGTGGGTCTCCCGCGCCGTCCGCTCCGTCCTACGGCGGTCAGCAGCAGATGACCCCGGCGATGACCCAGCCCATGGCTCCGGTCCGTCCGCAGGGTCCGTCCCCGATGGGCCAGGCTCCCTCGCCGATGCGTGGGTTCCTGATCGACGAGGACGACAACTGACGGGCCGCGGACACTAGTACGACAACGGCGTCGGCAGCGTTCAGGGCGGGACCCCGGACTTCGGTCCGGGGTCCCGCCCTTTTTACGCGTGTTGACGAGGATGTCGACCCAGGTGCCATGGCGTGACCGCCCTGACGGAACGGACGGTCCCCCGGGGCGGCCGGACACCCGAGCCGATCCGGCGGTGGGAGGCCTGGGCGGGCATCCGCCGACTGCGAGATCGACATGCCGTACCAGGATCCCGGCGACGCGGACGACCCCGCCGAGGCGGCCGAACGGTGCGCCGACCGCCGGACCGCCCCCCGTCGGCATCGCCGGGGCCGGACCCTTCGAACTGACTTGTCGGAAGGCCGCCGGAAACGGGGAAGGGCCCGGCTCCCCTGGGGGAACCGGGCCCTTCCCGGGCTGGTGCCGCTTACGCCTTGCGCAGCCGGAACGTGAGGGACAGGCCCTCGTCCGTGAACGGCTCGCCGTAGGTGTCGTCCGCCTCGCCCTGGCCGAAGTCCGTCGACAGGACTTCCTCGGCGATCAGTCCGGCGTGCTCGGCCAGGGCCGCGACGACGGCCGCGTCCGTGGAGGTCCAGCGCAGCGCGATCCGGTCGGCGACGTCCAGGCCGCTGTTCTTGCGGGCCTCCTGGATCAGCCGGATCGCGTCACGGGCCAGGCCCGCCTGCCGCAGCTCCTCCGTGATCTCCAGGTCCAGCGCGACCGTGGCACCGGAGTCCGAGGCGACCGACCAGCCCTCGCGCGGGGTCTCGGTGATGATCACCTCGTCCGGGGCGAGGGCGACCGTCTCGCCGTCGACCTCCACGGACGCCGTGCCCTCACGCAGGGCGAGGGACAGCGCGGCCGCGTCGGCGTTCGCGATGGCCTTGGCCACGTCCTGCACCCGCTTGCCGAACCGCTTGCCCAGGGCGCGGAAGTTGGCCTTCGCCGTCGTGTCCACCAGGGAGCCGCCGACCTCGGACAGGGACGCCAGGCCGGAGACGTTCAGCTCCTCCGTGATCTGGATGTGCAGCTCGGGGTCGAGCGCCTCGAAGCCGGCGGCGGCGACGAGGGCCCGGGACAGCGGCTGGCGCGTCTTGACGCCCGACTCCGCGCGCGTGGCGCGGCCCAGCTCCACCAGCCGGCGGACCAGGACCATCTGCCTGGACAGCTCCGGGTCGATCGCCGACAGGTCGGCCTCGGGCCAGGAGGCCAGGTGGACCGAGTCCGGGACGCCGGGGGACACCGGCACGACCAGGTCCTGCCACACCCGCTCGGTGATGAACGGGGTGATCGGGGCCATCAGCTTGGTGACCGTCTCCAGCACCTCGTGCAGCGTGCGCAGCGCGGCCTTGTCGCCCTGCCAGAAGCGGCGGCGCGAGCGGCGGACGTACCAGTTGGACAGGTCGTCGACGAACGCGGACAGCAGCTTGCCGGCGCGCTGGGTGTCGTACGCCTCCAGCGCCTGCGTCACCTGGTCGGTGAGCGCGTGCAGCTCGGAAAGGAGCCAGCGGTCGAGAACGGGCCTCTCGGCCGGGGCCGGGTCCGCCGCGCTCGGCGCCCAGTCCGACGTGCGGGCGTACAGCGCCTGGAAGGCGACCGTGTTCCAGTACGTCAGCAGCGTCTTGCGCACGACCTCCTGGATGGTGCCGTGGCCCACCCGGCGCGCCGCCCACGGCGAACCGCCGGCCGCCATGAACCAGCGCACCGCGTCCGCGCCGTGCTGGTCCATGAGCGGGATCGGGTCCAGGGTGTTGCCCAGGTGCTTGGACATCTTGCGGCCGTCCTCGGCGAGGATGTGGCCGAGGCAGACGACGTTCTCGTACGACGACTTGTCGAAGACGAGGGTGCCGACCGCCATGAGGGTGTAGAACCACCCTCGCGTCTGGTCGATGGCCTCGGAGATGAACTGCGCCGGGTAGCGGCTCTCGAACAGCTCCTTGTTCTTGTGCGGGTAGCCCCACTGCGCGAACGGCATCGAGCCCGAGTCGTACCAGGCGTCGATGACCTCCGGCACGCGCGTGGCCGTCTTGGCGCAGCCGTCGTGACGGCAGGCGAAGGTGACCTCGTCGATGTACGGGCGGTGCGGGTCGAGGCCCGACTGGTCGGTGCCGGTCAGCTCGGTCAGCTCCGCGCGGGAGCCGACGCAGGTGAGGTGGTCGTCCTCGCAGCGCCAGATCGGCAGCGGGGTGCCCCAGTAGCGGTTGCGGGACAGCGCCCAGTCGATGTTGTTGTTCAGCCAGTCGCCGAAGCGGCCGTGCTTGACCGTGTCCGGGAACCAGTTGGTCTTCTCGTTCTCCTGGATCAGGCGGTCCTTGATCGCCGTGGTGCGGATGTACCAGGAGGGCTGTGCGTAGTAGAGCAGCGCGGTGTGGCAGCGCCAGCAGTGCGGGTAGCTGTGCTCGTACGGGATGTGCTTGAAGAGGAGGCCGCGCTGCTGGAGGTCCTCGGTGAGCTTTTCGTCCGCCTTCTTGAAGAAGACGCCGCCGACCAGCGGGACGTCCTCCTCGAAGGTGCCGTCCGGGCGGACCGGGTTGACCACGGGCAGGCCGTACGCGCGGCAGACCCGGAGGTCGTCCTCACCGAAGGCCGGGGACTGGTGGACCAGACCCGTACCGTCCTCGGTGGTGACGTACTCCGCGTTCACCACGTAGTGGGCGGGCTCCGGGAACTCCACGAGCTCGAACGGACGTTGATACGTCCAGCGCTCCATCTCGGCGCCCGTGAAGCTCTGGCCGGTGGGCTCCCAGCCCTCGCCGAGCGCCTTGGCGACCAGCGGCTCGGCGACGACGAGCTTCTCGGGGTTCTCCGCGCCCTTCGTCAGGACGACGTAGGTGACCTCCGGGTGCGCGGCGACCGCCGTGTTGGACACCAGGGTCCAGGGGGTCGTCGTCCACACCAGGAGCGCGGCCTGCCCGGCCAGCGGACCGGAGGTGAGCGGGAAACGGACGTACACGGACGGGTCCACGACCGTCTCGTAGCCCTGGGCCAGCTCATGGTCGGACAGGCCGGTGCCGCAGCGGGGGCACCAGGGGGCGACGCGGTGGTCCTGGACCAGCAGGTCCTTGGTGAAGATCTCCTTCAGCGACCACCAGACCGACTCCACGTACTCGGGGTCCATGGTCCGGTAGGCGTCGTCCAGGTCGACCCAGTAGCCCATGCGGGTCGTCAGCGCGGCGAAGGCATCGGTGTGCCGGGTCACCGACTCGCGGCACTTGGCGTTGAACTCGGCGATGCCGTACGCCTCGATGTCCTGCTTGCCGGAGAAGCCCAGCTCCTTCTCGACGGCCAGTTCCACCGGCAGGCCGTGACAGTCCCAGCCGGCCTTGCGGGCCACGTGGTGGCCGCGCATGGTGCGGAAGCGGGGGAAGACGTCCTTGAAGACGCGCGCCTCGATGTGGTGGGCGCCGGGCATGCCGTTGGCGGTGGGCGGGCCCTCGTAGAACACCCACTCCGGGCGGCCCTCGGACTGCTCCAGGGTCTTGGCGAAGATCTTCTGGTCGCGCCAGAAGTCGAGCACGGCGTGCTCAAGCGCGGGCAGGTCGACCTGGGCGGGCACCTGGCGGTACGTCGGCGCTGTCATCTGCGAGCATCCTCCAACGGACTTGCTGCCTTCCGTCGGAGGGACGAGAGCCTTCGTTCCTGTCTACGCCGTGTGCGGCGCGCTCCCGCGGTACCACCCTCCTTGGCCCTCCGCCGCGCCGTACACGCCGGTGAGCCCCCTCATTGGGGTCGCGAAGCCGGCTCTACCGGCCGTGGCAGGTCCTCCACGGCTTTCTTCCGGCGGCTCCGGGGTGATCTTCACGTCGCGCTCGCCCCCGGGCTCACACCGTCCCCGGGTCGCTCTGGGCTGCGTACGCCGCTACTCGTCCCCATCCACGCCTTTCGCTCCGCCCAGTGTACGGCTCCTCGCGGACAGCGGCCGACCGCTTTTCTCCGGCGTGCGGGCGGTCCGTGCGCGACGGCGCCGGGTGACCCGAATGGCGAGGGGGCGGGCGCTCGCGTCCCGGGACGTCCGGCCCGGCGGATTACCCGGCGGGGAGCTGGGCACAACGCATGCAGGTCCGCTGCGCGGGGGGCGCGGGGACCGCGAATCGGGCGGCGTGCCCCGTTGCCGCGGGACTCAAGTCGATTTATCGTCCCAGCACGATTCGCGTGCAAGATCACAATATGTGAAGGGGTCGCGGCCATGGTGGCGAAGAAGACCGCCGTACAGCAGCCGGCGACCGGCCGCACCAGGGGCGCGACCGTCTCCGGCGGTACGGCTGCCTCAGGTGGCGAGGCCAGAAGAGCCGGCGGCAGGAAGAACGCACACGATGCCGTGAAGAAGGTGACGGCCGTGAAGAAGGCCGCGGCCAGGCAGACCGCCACTGAGAAGGAGCCGGCCGAGAAAACAGCGGCCGAGAAGACACCGGCCGAGAAAGCACCGGCCAGGAAGGCAGCATCGAAAAGGGCGGCAGTCGGGAAGACAGCCGTGAAAGCAGCAGCCGAGAAGGCGGCACCCGAGAAATCGGTGGCCGAGAAGGTGACCGCAGGGAAGAGCGCCCCCTCGAAGACGGCGTCCGTGAAGACGGCAGGCAAGAAGGCTGCCGTGAAGGCGACGGCCGCCGAGAAACCGGCCAGGAAGGCGAGCACCAAGGAGACGACTGCCAAGAAGGCCACCGCCGAAAAGGCGGGTGCGAAGAAGGCGGTCGCGGGGGAGGGTGCAGCGAAGGAGGCGGTGGCGAAGAAGGCGGCCGCCGGGCAGACGGCCGCGAAGGCGGCGGGCGGGAGGAAAGCCGGCACGCGCAGGACGGCCGCCGGGGACGTCTCCACGGGGGCGGCCGAGAAGAGCACGGCCAAGAAAGCGGGCGCGGCACGGGCCGCGAAGCAGACGGGAGCCACGACAGTGGTTGCGAAGAAAACTCCTGGCACGGCCACGGCGGAGCAGACCGCCGTTCCCAAGGCGCGCGGCGCCGCGGTGGAGCCCGGCGAGCTGGCGGTGCGCCCCGGTGAGGACCCCTGGACCCCGGAAGAGGTCGCGGAGGCCCGCGCGGAGCTGACGGCCGAGGCGCTGCGCCTGAGGACCGAGATCAGTTCCTCCGAGAAGTCCCTCGTGGGCCTGATGCGGGACTCCGGGGACGGCGCCGGTGACGACGAGGCCGACACCGGAACCAAGAACATCACGCGCGAGCACGAGATGGCGCTGGCGGCCAACGCGCGCGAGATGCTGATCCAGACCGAGCGCGCGCTGGAGCGGCTCGACGCGGGCACCTACGGCCTGTGCGAGAACTGCGGCAACCCCATCGGCAAGGCCCGCATGCAGGCGTTCCCGAGGGCCACCCTCTGTGTGGAGTGCAAGCAGAAGCAGGAGCGCCGCTCCTGAGCTCCGGGGTCCGCACAGGCGTGCCGTAGTCTCGTCCTCAGTCAGGCATCTAGGTTGAGGGACTCACGTGGCAGAGGCGGAGCGCATCATCGGTACGCCGGACACCCCGGACGACAGCGGCGAGCAGACGGCGGCGCCCGCCGGGTCCGGTGCGTCCGGCTCCCGCGCGCAAGAGGCGCCGGCGCAGCGGCTGACCGGGCGCGGGCGCCGGATCGCCGTGCTGTTCGCGGTGGCCGCGTTCGCCTACGCCCTCGACCTGGTCAGCAAGATGCTCGTGGTCGCGAAGCTGGAGCACCACGCGCCGATCCAGCTGGTCGGGGACCTGCTGGAGCTGAACGCCATCCGCAACCCGGGCGCGGCCTTCGGCTTCGGCGCGGCCTTCACCATCATCTTCACACTGATCGCGGCCGCCGTGATCGTGGTGATCATCCGTCTGGCCCGCAAGCTCTACAGCTTTCCCTGGGCGATCGCGCTCGGCCTGCTGCTCGGCGGCGCGCTGGGCAACCTCACCGACCGGATCTTCCGGGCCCCCGGGATCTTCGAGGGCGAGGTCGTGGACTTCATCGCGCCCAAGGGCTTCGCGGTGTTCAACCTGGCCGACTCGGCGATCGTGTGCGGCGGCATCCTGATCGTGCTGCTCTCCTTCCGCGGCCTGGACCCGGACGGCACCGTCCACAAGGACTGACGGCACGTCCGCAAGGACTGAGGCCACCGTCCCCGTCCCCACAGGGACTGAGGCCGCCGGGCTCTCGTACGGGACTGCCGGATCCGTCCGGGACAGCTCCCGTACGGGACTGTTGGACCCGTCCGGGACAGCTCTCGTACGAGGCTGTCGGACCCGTCCGGCATACTCGACGGGTGAGCACGATTCCCGAGATCCGTACCCTGCCCGTGCCCGACGGCCTGGAGGGCGAGCGCGTCGACGCCGCCATCTCCCGCATGTTCGGCTTCTCCCGTACCAAGGCGGCCGAGCTGGCCGGGGCAGGCAAGGTGCAGGTCGACGGCACGGTGGTCGGCAAGTCCGAGCGGGTGCACGGCGGGGCCTGGCTCGAGGTCGAGATGCCGCAGGCGCCCGCGCCCGTACAGGTGGTCGCCGAGCCGGTCGAGGGCATGGAGATCGTGCACGACGACGATGACGTGGTCGTCATCGTCAAGCCGGTCGGCGTGGCCGCGCACCCCTCGCCGGGCTGGTCGGGGCCGACCGTGATCGGCGGTCTCGCCGCCGCCGGGTACCGGATCTCCACCTCCGGCGCCGCCGAGCGCCAGGGCATCGTGCACCGCCTCGACGTCGGCACCTCGGGCCTGATGGTGGTCGCCAAGTCCGAGTACGCGTACACGTCGCTCAAGCGCCAGTTCAAGGAGCGCACGGTCGACAAGCGCTACCACACCCTCGTCCAGGGCCACCCGGACCCGACGAGCGGCACGATCGACGCCCCGATCGGCCGGCACCCGCAGCACGACTACAAGTGGGCGGTCACGGCCGAGGGCAAGCCCTCGGTGACCCACTACGACCTCATCGAGGCCTTCCGCGCCGCGTCCCTGCTGGACGTGAAGCTGGAGACCGGGCGCACCCACCAGATCCGCGTCCACATGTCCGCCCACCGCCACCCCTGTGTCGGCGATCTGACCTACGGCGCCGACCCGACCCTCGCCAAGCGGCTGCGCCTGACCCGGCAGTGGCTGCACGCCGTACGGCTCGGCTTCGAGCACCCCGGGGACGGGCAGTGGGTGGAGTTCGAGTGCGGTTACCCGGAGGACCTGCAGCAGGCTCTGGAGCAGGTGCGCGAGGAGACGTACGCGTGAGCACGCCGTACGCCGTCCGGACCGCCGAGGACCCCGCCGACCGTGAGGCCTGCTTCGCGGTGCGCAAGGAGGTCTTCGTCGTCGAACAGGGTGTCCCGCAGGACATCGAGTACGACGCCTACGACGCCGTCGCCGTGCATGTGCTGGCGGTCCGCGAGGACGGTGTGCCGCTCGGCACCGGACGGCTGCTGCACGGCGAGGCGGCCGTGGCGAAGACCGGCGCGGACGCCGGTGTGGGCTCCCTGGGCCGGCTCGCCGTGACCCGCGCGGCGCGAGGACTGGGCGTCGGCGTGGCCCTGGTGCGGGCCATCGAGGACGCGGCACGCGCCCGTGGCCTGACGGCGGTGGACCTGCACGCGCAGACCCAGGCCCTGGGCTTCTACGAACGGCTCGGGTACGAGACGTACGGCCCGGAGTTCCCGGACGCCGGGATCCCGCACCGGGCGATGCGGCGCGCCCTGTAGGCACTGCGGCGCGCCCTGCCGCCGAGGGCGCCGCAGCGGCTGGCGGCGGGGGCCGTGGCAGGCTGGGGGTCTGCCGTGTGATCGTCGACTCCCGGAGCGCCGGCCTTGGATCAGTTGGCTCTGTTGTTCGTGGTGCTGCTCGGGGCCCTGGTGAGTGTGCCGGTGGGGGACCGGTTGGGACTGCCGGCGCCGGTGCTGATGACCGTGCTCGGCGGGTTCCTGGCAGTGGCCGACTTCGTGCCCGACGTGGACATCCCGCCCGAGCTGATCCTCCCCGGACTGCTGCCACCGCTGCTCTACGCCGCCGTACGGCGGACCTCGTGGCGGCAGTTCGCCGCGAACAGACGGCCGATCTTCCTGCTGGCCGTCGCCCTGGTCTTCGTGACGACGCTGTGCGTGGCGGCCGTAGCCCACGCGATCGTGCCCGGACTGCCGGTCGCCGCCGCCGTGGCGCTGGGTGCGCTGATCGCCCCGCCCGACCCGGTCGCCGCCACCGCCGTCGCCGGGCAGCTCGGACTGCCCCGACGGCTGGTGTCGATCCTGGAGGGCGAGGGGCTCTTCAACGACGTCACGGCCATCGTGCTGTACCACGTGGCGATCGCCGCCGCGGTGAGCGGGGAGTTCTCCGCGTGGCGCGCCGGGCTGGACCTGGTCCTGTCCGCCGTGGTCGCGCTCGTCGTCGGGCTGGTGCTGGGCTGGGGCGCGAACAAGCTGATGGACCTGCTCGGCGACGCGACCCTGCAGATCGGGCTGACCCTGCTGGTGCCCTACGCCTCCTACGTGCTCGCGGAGGAACTGCACGGGTCCGGGGTGCTCGCCGTGCTCACCACGGCCCTCTTCCTCGCCGAGTACGCCACCGACGCCGACGACGTGATGACCAGGCTGGCCGGGTACGCCTTCTGGGACATCGTCGACACCCTCGTCACCGGTGTCGCCTTCGGGCTGATCGGCCTCGAACTGCACAACGCGATCAGGACGGCGTCCGGGCGCTGGGGCGAGCTGCTCGGGTGGGCGGCCATGACCGTCGGGGTCGTCGTCCTCGTCCGGCTGTTGTGGCTGATGCCCGCGACCTGGCTGACCAAGCGGCTGCACGCCCGGCGGGACTATGACGAGGAGATCCCGATGAGCTGGCGGGAGACCGTCGTGATGTGGTGGTCCGGGATGCGCGGGGTGGCCTCGGTGGCGCTGGCGCTCGCGATTCCGCTGAGGACCGACGACGGGTCTCCCTTTCCCGACCGCGACGAGATCGTGTTCATCGCCTTCGGGGTGATCGTCGCCACGCTGGTGCTGCAGGGCCTGACGCTGCCCTGGCTGGTGAAGCGGCTCGGGGTGCGCGCCGACTCGGAGCGGGAGAAGGAGTTCGAGAAGGAGCTGGCGCGACGGGCGGCGAAGGCGGCGAAGCGGAGGCTGCGGGAGATCGAGCAGGTGGAGGAGCTGCCGGAAGAGCTGCAGGAGCAGATGCTGCGGCGGGCCTTCGACATCGGGATCCGGATCAGCCCGGACATGGGTGAGGAGGAGCGGCGGGAGGCGCACCACCAAAGAGCGCGGAGGCTGAAGCGGGTGCGGCGGATCCAGAGCGAGATGCTCAGCGCGGCGCGGCACGAGGTGCTGTCCGCACGGAGCGAATCGGGGGCGGATCCCGAGGTCGTGGACCGGGTGCTCAGGCATCTCGATGTGCGCAGCCTGCGCTGACCGACCGCGGCGCTGCGATGCGATGCGGTGCTGTGTGGTGCTGTGCTGTGCTGTGCGCCGGCCGTATCCGGACACCTGTCGTACGAATGGGTCGGGGCTGTGGATATCCGGAGGCCTGTGCCGGCGGCGGTCCGTACGCTCGGATCATGACTCGCAACATTGTGATCAGTGGTGGAGGTACGGGCATCGGGCTCGTGACGGCGCAGGCCTTCGCGGCGGACGGGGACCGGGTGCTGCTGCTCGGGCGCCGCGCGGAGGTGCTGGAGAAGTCCGGGGTGCCCGGGGCGCTCACCTGTGCGGCGGATCTGACCGAGCCCGGTGACGTGCGCCGCGTCGCCCGGTTCGTCGCCGAGGAGCTCGGCACCGTGGACGTGCTCGTGCACAGCGCGGGCGGTGCCGGGCACCTGGAGCCCCCGGCCGGCAGCGAGGACCCACTCGACCGGGTGTACCACCACTGGACGGTCAACTTCCGGCTGAACGTCCTGACCGCCGCTCTCCTCACCGAGGCCCTGAAGGGCCGGCTCGCCGAGCCCGGCGGCCGGGTGCTCTTCCTCAGTTCCATCGCCGCCTACCGGGGTTCGGGCAGCAGCGCGTACGCGGCGGCCAAGGCGGGGCTGCACCCGTACGCCCATGACCTGGCCCGCGAGCTCGGCCCGCGCGGCATCACCGTGAACGTGGTGGCACCCGGATACATCGAGGACACCGAATTCTTCGGCGACGCGATGGACGCGGCACGCCAGGAGCGGCTCATCGCGGAAACCTCGACCGGGCGGGCCGGGACGCCGGGGGACGTGGCCGCCACCCTGCACTGGCTGGCCTCACCCGGCGCCGGACACGTCACCTCGCAGATCATCCAGGTCAACGGCGGTGCCGAGCGTGGGCACTGACGGCGGCGGGACCGCGTCCGCGGTGTTGACGCGGGGCAGGGCGTGGGGGTGTTCCGCGGTCAGCCAGGTGATCATCTGCTCGCGGACGGTGACCCGGACCGTCCAGATGCCGTCCGCGTCCTTCGCCGTCGCCAGGGCGCGCACCTGGATGGTGTTCGGGGTCGTGTCCGTCACGTGCAGACCGTAGCTGCGGCCGTCCCAGTCCGGGCACTGGCGCAGGATGTCGCGGAGCTTGTCGCGCATCGCCTCGATCGGAGCGCTGTGGTCCAGATGCCAGAAGACCGTGCCCGTCATCTGCGGGGTGCCCCGCGACCAGTTCTCGAAGGGTTTGGAGGTGAAGTACGACACAGGCATCGTGATCCGGCGCTCGTCCCAGGTCCGAACCGTCAGGAAGGTCAGCGTGATCTCTTCGACCGTGCCCCACTCGCCGTCCACCACCACGGTGTCGCCGATGCGCACCATGTCGCCGAAGGCGATCTGCAGCCCGGCGAACATGTTCGACAGGGTCGACTGGGCGGCGACGCCCGCCACGATACCGACGATACCCGCGGAGGCCAGCAGCGAGGCACCGGCCGCGCGCATCGCCGGGAACGTCAGCAGCATCGACGCGCTCGCCATCACGATGACGATCGCGGAGACCACCCGCATGATCAGTTCCACCTGGGTGCGGACCCGGCGCACCCGGGCGGCGTCCCGGTTGGCGCGTGCGTAGCGGCTGTAGGAGGTCTCGACGATCGCCGAGGCGATCCGGATCACCAGCCAGGCGGCGGACCCGATCAGTACGAGCGTCAGGGCCCGGCCCACGCCGACCTGGTGCCGCTCCAGCAGCTTCGCCTGGTCGTAGGAGCCCCGGAGCATGGCGGCGCACAGGACGAGCTGATACGGGACGCGGCCGCGCCGCAGCAGGTCCCACAGCGGGGTCTCGGGGTTTCGTTCGTCGGCCTTGCGCAGCAACCGGTCGGTGGCCCAGCCGATGGCCAGGGTGAGCAGCACCGAGCCGCCGATCACGAGCAGGGGGCGGAGTACGTTCTCCATGTCTCCGCGCCTAACCGGTCCGGCAGGGTCATGAACCTGTGTGTTCCCGGCGCACCGGGGTACGGGCGCGGTGAGTCGGCAGCGCACCCGGCTGGCACCATGGCTTCATGAACATCATGCTTTTTCACTCGGCCTACGGGCTCAGGTCGGCGGTGCGCGAGGCCGCAGACCGGCTGCGTGCGGCGGGCCACGAGGTGTGGACGCCGGATCTCTTCGAGGGGCGCACCTTCGACACGGTCGAGGAGGGCATGGAGTTCAAGGACGGGATCGGCAAGGAGGAGCTGCTGAAGCGGGCGGTGCTGGCGGCGGCGCCCTACTCGGAGCGGGGGCTCGTCTACGCGGGATTCTCGCTCGGTGCCTCCATCGCGCAGACGCTGGCCCTCGGTGACGAGAAGGCACGCGGCCTGCTCCTCCTGCACGGAACCTCGGACATCGCGCCGAACACGCGGGCCGACGACCTGCCGGTGCAGCTGCACGTGGCCGAGCCGGACCCGTTCGAGACGGACGACTGGCTGAACGCCTGGTATCTCCAGATGGGCCGGGCGGGCGCCGATGTGGAGGTCTACCGGTACGCGGGCGCCGGTCACCTCTACACCGACCCCGAACTGCCGGACTACGACCGGGAGGCCGCCGAGGCCACCTGGCGGGTGGCCCTCGGCTTCCTCGACGGCCTCGGCGGGCTGGGGTAGCGGTTACACCGGGTCGTAGGTGCGCTCGATCTTCTGCGTGCCGCTGCGGGTGCGGTACGAACGCTCCCAGCTGGAGGTCGCGTTGGCGTTCGTGCGGTCGGACAGCACGTAGTAGTCCATCTGCGCGCGGTCGGCGGTGATGTCCAGGACGCCGTAGCCGTGGCGGTCGGTGTCCACCCAGTGGACGTGCCGGTTGGCCGCCCTGATGACCGGCGAGGCGATCGCGGAGACGGTGCCCTCGGGGACCTTCACGATGTCGTCGAGGTTGTCGGAGGTCACCGAGGTCACCACGAACTCGGTGGCCGCCGAGGCCGACAGCGGGTAGGTGCCCGCGTCCACCGGGACGTCGTTGGCCCATGCCATGTGGATGTCACCGGTCAGGAAGACGGTGTTGCCGATGGCGTTGGAGCGCAGGTGGTCCAGCAGCTCTCGGCGGTCGTCTGTGTAGCCGTCCCACTGGTCGGTGTTGACGCCTATGCCGTCCTGGGGCAGGCCCATCAGCTTGGCGAGCGGCTTGAACAGGTCGGCGGTGAGGGAGCCGATGACGAACGGCGAGATCATCACCGAGTTGCCGACCAGCCGCCACTTGGTGTCGGAGGCCTTCAGCCCGGCCTTCAGCCAGTCGAGCTGGGCCCGGCCGGTGATCGTACGGTTCGGGTCGTCCACCGAGCCGCTGGCCGTGGAGGCCTGCTGGGAGCGGAAGGAACGCAGGTCCAGCAGGGACAGGTCGGCGAGCTTGCCGAAGCGCAGCCGCCGGTAGGTGGTGCCGGCGATCGCGGGACGGACCGGCATCCACTCGAAGTAGGCCTGCTTGGCGGCGGCCTGCCGGGCCGTCCAGGTGCCTTCGGCGCCCTCGGTGTGGTTGACCGCACCGCCCGACCAGGCGTTGTCGGCGAACTCGTGGTCGTCCCAGATAGCGATGACCGGCGCCTTCACGTGCAGCGCCTGCAGGTCCGGGTCGGTCTTGTACTTCGCGTGCCGGATCCGGTAGTCGGTGAGCGTGATGATCTCGTTCGCCGGCTCGTGCGGACGCACGACCGTCCCCCGGGCCGCGTACTCGCCGGACTTGTACTCGTAGATGTAGTCGCCGAGGTGCAGCCAGGCGTCCAGGTCGCTGCGGGCCGCGAGGTGGCGGTAGGCGGAGAAGTAGCCGCCCTCCCAGTTGGCGCAGGAGACCACGCCGAAGCGCAGGCCGGACACGGCGGCGTCCGCCGCCGGCGCGGTGCGGGTGCGCGCCACCGGGGAGTCGGTGCCGCCGGACGAGAAGCGGAACCAGTAGTCGGTGGCCGGGGCCAGACCGCGGATGTCGGCCTTCACGGTGTGGTCGGAGGCGG
The DNA here is from genome assembly GCF_055657175.1 of Streptomyces sp. NPDC107581. NCBI lineage: Bacteria > Bacillati > Actinomycetota > Actinomycetes > Kitasatosporales > Streptomycetaceae > Streptomyces > Streptomyces sp. NPDC107581. The sequence continues at coordinate 373,231 of NZ_JBVKBH010000006.1, read as the reverse complement.
CCGTGGCGGTCGTGGAGCCCTTGCTGACGACGTTCGTCAGCGCCTTGTCCGTGGCGACGACCCAGCTCACCTGGGTGTCGGGTCCGAGACCGGAACCCGGTGTCGCCTCCGCGGTGGGGGTCACCCGGGTCCACAGCAGGATGCCGTCGGGCAGCGGGTCGCCGGAGGCGACACCGTGCAGGAAGGCGGGAGCCTGGCCGGCAGCGCGCGCGGGAAGGGCGGCGGCGAGCGGGCCGGCCAGAACAGCAGTCGCCGCCGCGGCCTTGACGACCGTGCGGCGGCGGGGCGAGAGGGACTTGGTGCCCTCGGAGGCCGAAAATGATCTGTATCGACTGGTCACGGCCGATCAGGTTACTGAGCGGTTCTACCGATTGGTATGCGTAAGAGCGGGCGAACTTCGAAAGTTCGCCCGCTCTTCACGCGGTGCTCAGTATCTGACGGAAAATCAGCCCTTCAGGGCCGCGTCCACCACCCTGTTGAAGTCGGCGACCGACATGGGCGGGTTCCCCTTGCTGTCGGCGACGAGCTTCTTGCCGTCCATGACGAAGCTCGGGGTGCCCGTCACGCCGTCCTTGTTGTCGTCGAAGGTCTTCGACATGGCCATCGCCCAGGCGTCGTAGGTGCCCTTCTTGACCGCGTCCTGGAACTTCGTGTTGCTCTTCAGCGCGGGGACCGTGTCGGCGACCTTGATGAGGTAGGAGTCGTCCTTGAACGTGTCGGTCGTCTCGTCCGGGTGGAACTTCGCCGAGTAGAGCGCGCTCTTGTACTCCAGGAACGCCTCGGGGCTGACGTTGAGCGCGGCGCCCAGCGCGCTCAGCGCGTTCTTGGAGCCCACGCCGTTGTCGTGGTTGTCGATGAACGTGGCACCGACGAACTGGATCTTGAACTTGCCGTCGTCGATGTCCTTCTTCACGGTCGTGCCGACGCTCTGCTCGAACTCGGAGCAGACCGGGCAGCGCGGGTCCTCGTAGACCTTGAGGGTCTTCTTGGCCGTGTCCTTGCCGATGACGACGGTGGTGCCCTTGGCGCCCGTGGTGTTGGCCGGGGCGACGACCTTGGCGTCCTTCAGGCCTTCCCAGTAGCTGGGCTTGTTCATCTGGACGACGGCGTAGCCGATGCCGCCGGCGGCGGCCAGTACGGCCACGACCGAGGCGGCCACGACGATCTGCCGCCTGGCCTTGTCGCGCTTGGCCTGGCGCTCGCGCTCCGCGCGCAGCCGCTCCCGGGCCGCCGTCTTCGACGCCTGGCTGTTTCGCTTGCTCATGTCGGTGATCTCCATGTGGGACGCGCACACGTCGTACGCGGGATACGTGTGGGGGACTGGTCGTGCTCAGGCGAACGCCGTTGAGCACGGCGGTCCCCGCCGTCCCAGGGAGTGCACGAGAAGCAGATCGCGGGCCGCGGCAGGCCGAGGGGCCGGACGCGGCAGACGATGCGCCGGGGACAGCCGTACGGTGCCGGCGGCCACCGCCAGCAGGAGCGGCCGGAAGCCCGTGGCGGCGACCGCACGCAGCAGCTGGGCCAGCGCCCGCTCACCCCGGCGCAGCCAGGCGGCGGCCAGCAGCCCCACACCGATGTGCACGGCGAGCAGCAGCCAGGCCGCGGCCGGGCTGGCGTGCGCGAGCAGCGCCTCGGGACGGCCGCGGGCACCGGTCACCTGGGCCAGCGGGGTGCCCACGGCACCGCCCTGGCACAGCACGTCGAGTCCGACCGCGCGCAGGGGGCCTGCGACCGGGCCGCCCGCCCTGCCGTAGCAGGCGTGCTGGCCGGTGGTGAACACGGTGTCCGCGGCCAGCTCCAGCGGGATCAGCAGGGCCGCGATCCGCCCGAAGCCGCGCTCGCGGCCCGCCAGCGCGTACGCGCCGGCGAAGACACCGGCGGTGACCGCGGCCACGGTCGCGACCGGCAGCGGGGCCCGGGACAGCAGCACGTGCGACGCGGTGCCGAGCGTCACGACGACAGCCGTGAACAGCGCCGCGCGCACGGCTCTGAGCTGGGTCCCGGAGATGTCCATAGCGAAAGGAGAGTGTGTCACGTACGTGGTTAAGGGACCCCTAAAGGGTGCCTGTGAGTGCGCGAAGGTTACAGCCCCGGAATCCGGCCGTTGCGGAACAGGTCGACGAAGATCTGGTGGTCGGCACGCGCGCGTGCGCCGTAACCGTGCGCGAAGTCCACCAGGAGCGGCGCGAAGCCCTCCTCGTCGGCCGCGAGCGCCGCGTCGATGGCCCGCTCGGTGGAGAACGGCACCAGGGACTCGCCGGAGGTGTCGTCCGCCGCCGCGTGCATCGTGGCCGTGGCCCGGCCGAGGTCCGCGACGACGGCCGCGATCTCCTCCGGGTCGTCGATGTCGCCCCAGTCCAGATCGACCGCGTACGGGGAGACCTCGGCGACCAGCTGGCCCGCCCCGTCCAGCTCGGTCCAGCCCAGCCACGGGTCCGCGTGCGCCTGCAGGGCGCGCTGGGAGATCACCGTGCGGTGGCCCTCGTGCTGGAAGTACTCCGCGATGGCCGGGTCGGTGATGTGCCGGGAGACGGCAGGGGTCTGGGCCTGCTTGATGTAGATGACGACGTCGTTCTCCAGGGCGTCGCTGTGGCCCTCCAGGAGGATGTTGTACGACGGCAGGCCCGCCGAGCCGATGCCGATGCCGCGGCGGCCCACGACGTCCTTGACGCGGTACGAGTCGGGGCGGGCCAGCGAGGAGTCCGGCAGCGTCTCCAGGTAGCCGTCGAAGGCGGCCAGGACCTTGTAGCGGGTGGCCGCGTCCAGCTCGATGGAGCCGCCGCCCGGTGCGAAACGGCGCTCGAACTCGCGGATCTCGGTCATCGACTCCAGCAGCTCGAAGCGGGTCAGCGAGCGGGCGTCACGCAGCGCGTCCAGGAGGGGGCCCTGCGCGGTGTCCAGCGTGAACGGCGGCACCTCGTCGCTCTTGGCACCCGTGGCCAGGGCGTGGATGCGGTCGCGGTAGGCGGCCGCGTAGACCGTCACCAGCTCGGTGATCTGCTCGTCACTGAGCGCCTTGGCGTACCCGATGAGCGCGATGGAGGCGGAGAACCGCTTGAGGTCCCAGGTGAAGGGGCCGACGTAGGCCTCGTCGAAGTCGTTGACGTTGAAGACCAGGCGGCCGTTGGAGTCCATGTAGGTGCCGAAGTTCTCGGCGTGCAGGTCGCCGTGGATCCACACGCGCGAGGTGCGGTCGTCCAGGTACGGGCCGCCGCGCTTCTCGGCGTCGAGGTCGTGGTAGAAGAGGGCCGCCGTGCCCCGGTAGAACGCGAACGCCGAGGCCGCCATCTTGCGGAACTTCACCCGGAACGCGGCCGGGTCGGCGGCCAGGAGCCGGCCGAAGGCGGTGTCGAAGACGGCGAGGATCTCCTCGCCGCGCTGCTCGTCGTTGAGCTGGGGGACCGACATCGCGGGGTGCCTCCTGGTGCAGGACGGGTGGTGCATGAACGGGTGGGAGAACGGGTGGGAAAACGGGTGGGAAGGGGTACGGCGCTTCCGCCGTCTCCAACGGGCGACGCCACGCGGGAGTGCCCGGTTCCCGCACGAAGGTACGTCCGGATCGCCCGCGTGTGTCAGTGGCGGGGCATAGACTTCGACGCTGTCCCCCAGACTGTCCGCAGTCGGTCCGCAGCCGGTCGGAAGATCGTCGACGCACGTTTCCTTTGGAGGCCGAAACCGTGTCAAAGCCGCCCTTCACGCACCTGCACGTCCACACCCAGTACTCGCTGCTGGACGGTGCCGCGCGGCTCAAGGACATGTTCAACGCCTGCAATGAGATGGGCATGACGCACATCGCCATGTCCGACCACGGCAACCTGCACGGGGCGTACGACTTCTTCCATACCGCGCAGAAGGCCGGAATCACCCCGATCATCGGGATCGAGGCATATGTCGCCCCTGAGTCCCGGCGCAACAAGCGCAAGATCCAGTGGGGCCAGCCGCACCAGAAGCGTGACGACGTCTCCGGCTCGGGTGGTTACACCCACAAGACGATGTGGGCCGTGAACAGGACGGGCCTGCACAACATCTTCCGGCTCTCCTCCGACGCCTACGCCGAGGGCTGGCTGCAGAAGTGGCCCCGGATGGACAAGGAGACCATCTCCCAGTGGTCCGAGGGCATCGTCGCCTCCACCGGCTGCCCCTCCGGCGAGGTCCAGACCCGGCTGCGCCTCGGCCACTTCGACGAGGCCCTCAAGGCGGCCGCCGACTACCAGGACATCTTCGGCAAGGACCGCTACTTCCTGGAACTGATGGACCACGGCATCGAGATCGAGCACCGGGTCCGTGACGGCCTGCTGGAGATCGGCAAGAAGCTCGGCATTCCCCCGCTGGTCACCAACGACTCGCACTACACCTACGCGCACGAGGCCGGCGCCCACGACGCCCTGCTGTGCATCCAGACCGGCAAGAACCTCTCCGACCCGGACCGCTTCAAGTTCGACGGCACCGGCTACTACCTGAAGTCCACGGACGAGATGTACGCCATCGACTCCTCGGACGCCTGGCAGGAGGGCTGCGCCAACACGCTCCTCGTCGCCGAGATGGTGGACACGACCGGCATGTTCGAGGCGAAGAACCTCATGCCGAAGTTCGACATCCCCGACGGCTACACCGAGGTCACCTGGTTCAAGGAGGAGGTGCGCCGCGGCATGGAGCGCCGCTTCCCCGGCGGCATCCCCGAGGACCGCCAGAAGCAGGCCGAGTACGAGATGGACGTCATCATCCAGATGGGGTTCCCGGGCTACTTCCTCGTGGTCGCCGACTTCATCATGTGGGCCAAGAACAACGGCATCGCGGTCGGCCCCGGCCGAGGCTCCGCGGCCGGTTCGATCGTCGCCTACGCCATGGGCATCACCGACCTCGACCCGATCCCGCACGGCCTGATCTTCGAGCGCTTCCTCAACCCCGAGCGCGTCTCCATGCCCGACGTCGACATCGACTTCGACGAGCGTCGGCGCGTCGAGGTCATCCGGTACGTGACGGAGAAGTACGGCGCCGACAAGGTCGCCATGATCGGCACGTACGGCAAGATCAAGGCCAAGAACGCGATCAAGGACTCCGCGCGCGTGCTGGGCTACCCGTACGCCATGGGCGACCGGCTGACCAAGGCGATGCCCGCCGACGTCCTCGGCAAGGGCATCGACCTGAACGGCATCACCGACCCCTCGCACCCGCGCTACGGCGAGGCGGGCGAGATCCGCGGGATGTACGAGAACGAGCCGGACGTGAAGAAGGTCATCGACACCGCCAAGGGCGTCGAGGGTCTGGTCCGGCAGATGGGTGTGCACGCGGCCGGCGTGATCATGTCCAGCGAGACCATCACCGAGCACGTCCCGGTGTGGGTGCGGCACACCGACGGCGTGACCATCACGCAGTGGGACTACCCGAGCTGCGAGTCGCTCGGCCTGCTGAAGATGGACTTCCTCGGCCTGCGCAACCTCACGATCATGGACGACGCCGTCAAGATGGTGAAGTCCAACAAGGGCGTCGACATCGATCTGCTGAGCCTCCCGCTCGACGATCCGACGACCTTCGAACTGCTCCAGCGCGGCGACACCCTCGGCGTCTTCCAGTTCGACGGCGGCCCCATGCGCTCGCTGCTGCGCCTGATGAAGCCCGACAACTTCGAAGACATCTCCGCCGTGTCGGCGCTCTACCGGCCGGGCCCCATGGGCATGGACTCGCACACCAACTACGCGCTGCGCAAGAACAAGCTCCAGGAGATCACCCCGATCCACAAGGAGCTGGCAGAGCCCCTCGAAGAGGTCCTGGCGGTCACCTACGGCCTGATCGTCTACCAGGAGCAGGTGCAGAAGGCAGCCCAGATCATCGCGGGCTACTCGCTCGGCGAGGCCGACATCCTCCGCCGGGTGATGGGCAAGAAGAAGCCGGAGGAACTGGCGAAGAACTTCACCATCTTCCAGGCCGGCGCCCGCAAGAACGACTACAGCGACGAGGCCATCCAGGCCCTGTGGGACGTGCTGGTCCCGTTCGCCGGCTACGCCTTCAACAAGGCCCACTCCGCCGCGTACGGCCTGGTCTCGTACTGGACCGCCTACCTGAAGGCGAACTACCCCGCCGAGTACATGGCCGCGCTCCTGACCTCCGTCAAGGACGACAAGGACAAGTCGGCGATCTATCTCAACGAGTGCCGCCGCATGGGCATCAAGGTGCTCCCGCCCAACGTCAACGAGTCGGTGCACAACTTCGCCGCCCAGGGCGACGACGTGATCCTCTTCGGCCTCGAAGCCGTGCGCAACGTCGGCACCAACGTGGTCGAGTCGATCATCAAGAGCCGCAAGGCGAAGGGCAAGTACGCCTCCTTCCCGGACTACCTCGACAAGGTCGAGGCGGTCGCGTGCAACAAGCGCACCACGGAGTCGCTGATCAAGGCGGGAGCCTTCGACACCCTGGGGCACACCCGCAAGGGACTGACGGCCCAGTACGAGCCGATGATCGACAACGTGGTCGCGGTCAAGCGCAAGGAGGCCGAGGGACAGTTCGACCTCTTCGGCGGCATGGGCGAGGAGGAGAGCACCGAGCCCGGCTTCGGACTCGACGTGCAGTTCACCGAGGACGAGTGGGACAAGACCTATCTGCTCGCCCAGGAGCGGGAGATGCTCGGCCTGTACGTCTCCGACCACCCGCTCTTCGGCCTGGAGCACGTGCTGTCCGACAAGGCCGACGCGGGCATCTCCCAGCTCACCGGCGGCGAGCACGCCGACGGCGCGGTGGTCACCATCGGCGGCATCATCTCGGGCCTGCAGCGCAAGATGACCAAGCAGGGCAACGCCTGGGCCATCGCCACCGTCGAGGACCTCGCCGGCTCCATCGAGTGCATGTTCTTCCCCGCCACCTACCAGCTGGTGTCCACCCAACTGGTCGAGGACGCGGTCGTGTTCGTCAAGGGCCGCCTCGACAAGCGCGAGGACGTGCCCCGGCTCGTCGCCATGGAGCTGATGGTCCCGGACCTGTCCAACGCGGGCACCAACGCGCCGGTGATCCTCACCATCCCGGCCACCCGGGTCACCCCGCCGATGGTCAGCCGCCTCGGCGAGATCCTCAGCCACCACAAGGGCGACAGCGAGGTGCGGATCAAGCTCCAGGGCCCGCGCAAGACCACCGTGCTGCGCCTGGACCGGCACCGGGTCAAGCCCGACCCGGCCCTCTTCGGCGATCTGAAGGTGCTGCTGGGCCCGTCCTGCCTGGCGGGCTGAGCGGAACACCGGTCCTGCCAGGTGGTCTGAGCGGAACACCCGTCGTGCCCGGCCTGCCGGGCGGAACACCCGTCCTGCCCGGCGGGCCGGGCGGAAGAAGCCGGAAGGGGCGCACCCTCGTAGGGTGCGCCCCTTCCGTGTGCCTGGGCTTCAACTGCCCTTTAGTTGTGGCCGAAGCGCTTCTGCTGCTTACGAGCAACGTCCGACGGGCTGCCCGGGACGTGCATCGGAGACTCGTGGGCCTCCGTGGACGACCGCTGTGCGTGCTCCTGGGCCTGCTCGGCCTGCGAAGCGCGGTTCTGCGGGCCACCCTGCTTGCGGTTCTTGTTCTTGGCCATGGTGATCTGCCTCCTGTGGGGGATCTGGGGGCCAGAGCCGGGACCAGATTCACATAAGCTGACATGAGTCGCATGTCGGATAATTACCGTGTGTGACAGGCGGGGTGAGCGAGACAAAGGCGCAAACGCCACGCCGAAGATCGAGTTCGGGCCGTTAACCCCCGCGCGGTCGGGCAGACTCGAAGGAAGTCCGAAGCTAAGCCTCCCGGGAAGAGGGTGAGTCGCGTGGACCGCTGCATCGTCCTGGTGGACGCCGGGTACCTGCTGGGTGCCGCCGCCAGCCTCCTCGCCGGTGAGCCCTCGCGGTCCCGGATCACCGTCGACCACGCCGCACTGATCCAGGCCCTGCGCGAACGCGCCGAGTCGGAGACCGAGCGGCCCCTGCTGCGCATCTACTGGTTCGACGGCGCGCCCGACCGCGTACCCCAGCCGGAGCACCGCCGGCTGCGGGTGATGCCCCGGGTCACCGTCCGGCTGGGCGCCCTCACCCGCAGTGACGGACGCTGGGCGCAGAAGGGCGTCGACGCCGCCATGCACGCGGAGCTGACCGAGCTGGCCCGCAACCGCGCCTGCTCCGATGTCGTCCTGGTCACCGGCGACGGCGACCTGCTGCCCGGCATGATGGCCGCCAAGGAGCACGGCGTCGCCGTCCACCTGTGGGCCGTACAGGCCGCCGACGGGGACTACAACCAGTCCGAGGACCTGGTCGCCGAGGCCGACGAGCGGCGCGTGCTCGACCGGGCCTGGATCACCCAGGCCGTCCGCGCCAAGGAGCTGACCGGCGTCTGCGCCCCGCCGCCCGCGCCCCGCCCCGAGATCGCGGCGATCCTCTCCGCGCCGCTGCCCGAGTCCTCGCTCGCCGCGGCCGCCGAGCGGCCCGCCGAGGAGGGCGCCCACCAGTCGGCCGCCGTGTCGGAGAACGGCACCCAGGAGCGGGTGCCCGCGCCCAAGGGCGTACCCACGCCCAAGGACCTCGCCGCCCTGCGCGCACCCGGCGCGCAGGCCGTGCAGCACCCGACGACGGCGACGCTGAGGTGGTCGTCCGACAAGGGCTGGGTGGACCGTCCGGGCGGGGTGTCCGAGTCGCCCGAGGTCGCCTCCATGCCGACCCTGGCCCAGCTGACCACCGCCGAGCAGCGGTGGGCCGACCGGGAGGAGGACATCACCACGGTCGGCGGCGACCCGTACGAGGTGGGTCAGGTCTTCGCCCGGCGGTGGATGTCCCGGCTCGGCGACCAGAGCCATCTGCAGCGGCTGTCCTCGATGTATCCCCGCATCCCGCACCGCATCGACGGCGAGCTGCTGCGGTACGCCGCCCGCTTCGGGCTGCTGGCCCACAAGGACGACCAGATCGACGATCACGATCGTTACGCCATCCGGGCGGGGTTCTGGCGCGAGTTCGATGTGCCGGCGGCAGCGGAGCAGGCCTCCGCCGGGGAGTGAGCCGGCCCTGATGGGCCGGTGCGGCGGATTCTCCCCGGCGGTGGGGTGAGAAGAGGCCCCAAAGGCGAGTAAAGGGTTCGGACCCCGTAGTCTCGTCCCTTGTGAGTACGCGCGCGGCACAGGCACTTCGGCATGACGAGGTCGTACGCGTGCGCGGGCTCAGCAAGACCTACCCGCCCCTCAAGGGACGGCGCGGGACGCCGGGCACCCCCGAGGTGCGGGCCACCGACGCCGTGACCCTGGACGTGCGCCGCGGGGAGATCTTCGGGCTGCTCGGGCCGAACGGCGCCGGCAAGTCCACCCTGGTACGGCAGCTCACCGGACTGCTGCGCCCCGACGCGGGCAGCGTCGAGATCCTCGGCCACGACATCGTGCGCCACCCCGAGCGTGCCGCGCGGATCCTCGCCTACCTCGGCCAGGAGTCCTCCGCACTGGACGAGCTGACCGTGGCGCTCGCCGCCGAGACCACCGGGCGCCTGCGCGGCCTGGACGTACGCCGGGCACGGGCCGAGCGGGACGCCGTGCTGGAGGAACTCGCCCTGACGCCGATCGCCGGGCGGACCCTGAAGAAACTGTCCGGGGGACAGCGGCGGCTCGCCTGCTTCGCCGCCGCCCTCGTCGGGGCACGCCCGCTGCTCGTCCTGGACGAGCCGACCACCGGCATGGACCCGGTGGCCCGGCGCGCGGTGTGGGCAGCCGTGGACCGGCGCCGGGCCGAGCACGGTACGACCGTGCTGCTGGTCACCCACAACGTCATCGAGGCCGAGACCGTCCTGGACCGGGTCGCCGTCCTGGACCAGGGCCGGGTCATCGCCTGCGACACCCCCGCAGGGCTCAAGGAACAGGTCTCCGGCGAGGTGCGGGTCGAGCTGGTGTGGCGGGAGCGCGCGCCGCTCGACGTGCCCGAGGTCGCCGTGCTGCGGGAGCGGGCCGTGGAGTCCGGGCGCCGCTGGACGCTGCGGCTCGCGCCCGAGGAGGCCCGGGCCGCCGTCGCCACGGTGACCGGCGGGGCCGCCTTCGCCGCCCTGGACGACTTCACCCTCGCCACGCCCAGCCTGGAGGACGTCTACCTGGCGCTGGGCGGCGCGGCACGGCAGGGGCTGGTGAAGGCGTGAGCGGGAGTCCCGTGCAATCCGTATGGTCCCTGTGGGACGGTGGCGAGGCCGCCGTAGGGAAGAGGAGCAGGTCGTCGTGAGTGTCGTACCCGCGGAGGTGCTGCCGGGCGGTGCCCGGACCGTGCCACAGGCGGCCCGGGGCGCGGCCGAACTCGGGCCGCCCGCACGGCTGTGGCCGTCGCTGGCGGCCGTCTACCGGGCACAGCTGTCCAGGGCCCGGGTGGCCCGCATCCCGCTGCTGTTCGTGGCCACCTTCCAGTCCGTCGGCATCACCGTGATGATGCGGGGCGTCGTCGACAGCGGCGGCGAGGCACAGTCCGTGGTGGCCGGGTCGTCGGTGCTGGTCGTCGCGTATGTCGCGCTGAACCTGCTGTCGCAGTACTTCGGGCAGCTGCGGGCCAGCGGAGGGCTCGACCACTACGCCACGCTGCCGGTACCGCCGGCGGCGGTCGTGCTGGGCGCGGCGGGGGCGTACGCCTCCTTCACCGTGCCGGGGACCCTGGTGACCGCCGTCTTCGGCTGCGTGCTCTTCGGGCTGCCGCTGTCCAACCTGTGGATCCTGGTGGCCGTGATCCCGCTCGCCGGGGCCGCGCTGTCCGGGCTGGGGGCGGCCTGCGGGCTGCTCGCACCGCGGCCCGAGCTGGCCACGCTGCTCGGTCAGCTGGGCATGTCGGCGGCGCTGCTGCTGGGTGTGCTGCCGGCCGACCGGATGCCGGAGATCGTACGGCTGGCCCGGGATCTGCTGCCGTCGACCTACGGCGTGGAGGCTTACGCACGGACGTTCGGGGCACATCCCGACTGGGCCGTGGTCCTTGCCGACCTGGGAGTGTGCGCGGGTGTCGGCGTCGTCTCGCTCGCCGTGGCGACCTGGGCGTACCGCAGGGCGGCCGTCCGGTGACGCGGCGCACAGCGCGGCCTGGCACGATGTCAGGGTGACCGCACCGCTGACTCCGCCTCCGCCGCCGCACGACGACTCCCCGCACCAGGTCCGGCAGGCCCCGCCTGCCGGGGCGCCGGGCGCGGGCTGGTACGAACAGGACGGCCCTGGGATGAAGACCGAAGTGCGGGAAGCCGCCGTGATCACGGTGGCGTTGGCGCTGGGCGGGGTGCTGCTCGGGCTGCTGTGGAGCTGGCTTGCGCCGCACGTGCCGCTGGTGGGTGACGTGGTCGACCGGAGCTGGGTCGTCTACCTCAAGGACAGCGAAGGGGAGCAGGCGGTCGGGGCGGACGGGACGTTCACGCTGCTGGGGCTGGGCTTCGGGCTGGTCAGTGCGGTGGTCGTGTTTCTGCTGCGGCGGCGCGGGGGTGTGCCGCTGGTCGTTGCGCTCGGCCTGGGCGGGCTGCTCGGGTCGCTGCTGGCGTGGCGGGTCGGCATGTGGCTGGGGCCCCAGTCCGACGTGATCGCTCACGCGAAGGCGGTGGGGAAGGGCGTTGCCTTTTCGGCGCCGTTGAAGTTGGGGGCGAAGGGGGCGGTGCTGGCTTGGCCGCTTGCTGCGGTGCTGGTGCACTTCGGACTCACCGCGCTGTTCGGCCCCCGGGACCCCGAGCTGCCGTAACCGGGGCTCCGCCCCTGGCCCCCCTTGCCCACCCACCCGACTCGGTCGGCTGCATGAGCCAGACGCATGCCTTCCACGTCTCGACGGGCCGGCCGAGTCGGGGAACTCTCCGACGCCTCGGCCGGCTGGACGGGGTCAGGAGGCTCTTCGACGCCTCGGCCGGTCGGCCGGGTCAGGGAACTCTCCGACACCGCGGCCGCCCGAGTGCGTCAGGCACGGCCCTCCCGGCTCGGTCGGCCGAATGCGCAAGGCGTAGCCCTTTCCTGGCTAGGCCGCCCGAGTGCGTCAGACGCAGCTCTTCCCGGCTCGGTCGGCCGAGTGGGCCGGGCGTAGCCCCCTCGGCTCGGTCGGCCGTGTGGATGGGTGCGTGCTCGTGCTTGCCCGGCTCGGTCGCACCGAGGGGCAGGTGGGCGGGTGCGGCTCGGTCGGGTTCCAGGGACGGGTACCAGGGGCGGGTGCGTGCGAGTGCCTGTCCGGCTTCGTCGGCGGTGACGGCCGGGGCTGTCCCGCGCCCGGCCGGCCGGGTCGGTGCGGCCTGCTGTCAGGTTCTGCCGATCGGTGCCAGTACCGCGGACGTCAGGTCGGTCAGGTCCCCGGGGGACAGTTCGACCTCCAGGCCCCTGCGGCCCGCCGAGACGCAGATCGTGGGGTGGGCGCCCGCCGAGTCGTCCAGGACCGTGGGGAGCTTCTTGCGCTGGCCCAGGGGGGAGATGCCGCCGCGGACGTAGCCGGTGGTGCGTTCGGCGAGGGCGGGGTCGGCCATCGTGGCCCGTTTGCCGCCCACCGCCGCCGCCAGGGCCTTGAGGTCCAGCGTGCCGGAGACCGGGACCACCGCCACCGTCAGGGCGCCGTCCACGTCGGCCACCAGGGTCTTGAAGACCCGGTCGGGGGAGACACCGGTCGCCTCCGCCGCCTCCTCGCCGTAGGAGGGGTGGGAGGGGTCGTGGTCGTAGGCGTGGACCGTGTAGTCCACGCCCGCCGCCGTCAAGGCCACCGTCGCGGGCGTGCCGCCGGACTGCTGCTTCTTGGACTTCTTCGCCATCGGGTGTGTCGGCCTCGGTTCGCTCAGTTCAGACTGGTCGGCGTCCGCGTCAGCTCGAACGCGGGCAACGAGGGCAGGCTACGGATGATGGCCGTCTCCGCGCGAAGAAGTTTCAGCTCGTCCCGGAGCCGGGAGGCGGTGTCCGGCGCCTGCAGCAGCCGTTGCTTCGTCGGTGTGTCCAGGACCATCGCCGCCGCCACCAGGTAGGAGACCACCGACGGCTCGTCCGGGAGGTCCGCGCCGGTCGAGAGCGAGCGCTCGCGGGCGCCCGCCAGCCGCTTCTGGTACTGGCGGAACGCGCGCAGGACACCCTCCGCCAGCGCGCCCGCCTCGTCGCCGGGTTCCTCCGGCAGTTCCTCCAGCTCCGCCGTCAGGAACGGGCCCGACGCGTCCACGGACAGCAGGCGTACCCGGGTCGTCCCGGTCGCCAGCACCTCGAACGTGCCGTCGGCGCGCTCCCGGATGGTCGCCGCGTCCGCCACGCAGCCCACCTGCTGGAAGGCCTTGAGGGGCTCGGGGCCGAACCCCGCCGCCGGGCCGCGTTCGGGCTGTGCGGTCGGGTCCGGCATGCCCGGAGCGCTGGGCGCCACCTCGGAGCCGTCGCGGATCGCCACGACGGCGAATCGGCGCGGCTCGTCCTCGGGAGCCTTCAGCAGCTCGCGCATCATGGCGCGATAACGCTCCTCGAACACGTTCAGCGGGAGCACGAGCCCCGGGAACAGCACCGAGTTCAGCGGGAAGAGGGGGAGACGAGCGGTGGTCACGGCGCCCCAGCCTAATGGTCACCGGCGTGGGCGTGTCCGCGGTGCTCGCTGCGCGGCCGCAGCGGAGCGGGCAGCAGGCCGTCCGGACGGGGGCGGCCGGTCCCGCTCAGGAGGTCCTCGCGCAGCCGCAGGAACAGGCCCAGGGGGTCCTCCGAGACCCGGTCCCAGGGGAAGGAGGTGGCGTACGGGCCGATCAGCCGCAGCTGGGCGCGGGCCTCCTCCCAGCGCTCCAGTCGCAGCAGGACGTAGAGCAGCTTGTTGCGGACCTCGGCGGGCCAGGGGTCGGCCGCGGGGAACCGGCCCGAGAGCGCGACCGCCCGGTCGGCCGCCGCGTCCAGCCGCTCGCGCGGCACCCGGGGGCCGCAGCCGTCGGTCAGGTAGGCGAGGGCCGCGCGGGCCGGCAGCGCCTGGACGAGGGAGTGGTCCGGCGCGTCCTGCGCGGCCCGGTCGGCGAAGTCGAAGCACTCGCGGTGCGAGCCGTGCCAGAAGGTGCCCAGATAGCGCAGGGCGGCCACATGACAGCCGTAGTGGTGCGGGGCGCGCCGGACCGCCGCCTCCCACAGCTCCTCGAAGTACCGGTGGCCGGCCCGGGAGCCGCGTGCGTGGTCGAGTGCGATCCGCCACGGCACCGGGTCGCGGTCGTCGGCGCGGGCGGCGGCCGTGATCAGCGGGCTCACCTCGCGCAGCAGCTCGGCGCGGGCCGGCGAGGGCCAGACGCGGTCCACCGCCAGCTGGGCGCCGACGAGCAGCACGTCGGGATCGCCGGGGTCGGCCGCGTGCCACTGCTCGAACCACTCGGGGCGTGAGCGGGCGAAGGCGGCGAGCCGTTTGGCCCAGCGGTCGCGGTCCTCCCACCCGGCCGCCGCGCGGGTGGCGGCGAGCAGTGCGGAGGCGGCGCCGTACTCGCCCCGGCCGGCCGCGACCAGCGCGGGGGAGAGGCGTTCGTCGGGCGCGTCGAGGACGGCCTCGTCGCCGGCCGGCGGTGGGGCGGCCGGGCGCGAGGCACGTCGTGTCATCCGTGTGGGGCGGAGGAACGCCGGCAGCAGAGCCATGGTGTCGACCATTGAAAGACCGCAGGTCGTGGGTGCGCCAGAGGGTCCGGGCAAGTCGCGGAAGGTTGTACGGCCGATGGTCAAGGACGGGCAAAAGGTGACTGTTCGGTCCCTGTGGGCCACCTGTCGGCCGACCGGGCGTCAGCCCCGCCGCAGCAGCCGGGTCGCCCCCGCGGCCACCGTCGTCGCCAGGATCCAGCCCAGCATGATCATCGCGGCCGACAGCCACTGCCAGCCGCCGCGCAGCTGCCACTGGCCGACCTGGCCCAGGTCGATCACCGGCAGCAGGAGGTCCAGCGTGAACAGGGCGGGGCTCCAGGACGGATGCCCGCCCGAGTTGACCGGCGGGTGTGCGGCGTGCGAGAAGGCGAGCGTGCCCGCCGCCCACAACACGGCCATCCACACCGCCGCCCGGCCCGGCCGGTAGCCGTAGGCGACGGTCAGGTCCTGGACGTAGCCCCAGAACTTGGCGGCCAGCGGCAGCGTCTCACGGCGCCGGCGCTGCTTGGCGAGCAGCACCTCGCGGGCGTCCTCGTCCTCACCGGCCGCGCGCAGCACGGTGGCCAGCCGCTCGTACGGCTCCGGGTTGTACTCCGCGGTGGCCGCGGCCACCCAGTCCAGCCGCCGGGTCAGCGGGAAGGGGCCCTGCGGGACCAGGCTCTCGTAGGCGAAGCCGCCCATGTGCAGGCTGCCCGGGCCCGGCCAGCTGCTCGCGCGGTCCACCAGGTTGACGACCCGCGCGCCGGACAGCACCACCTTGCCGCGCCGCGGCCGGTCCCCGAGGAAGCGCAGCTCGGGCGTCTGCACCCGGCGCAGCGACAGCTCCTGGTCGTCGGTGAAGGAGAACCGGGCCCGCTCCAGGTCCACGGCGTCCCCGAACCGCCCGTCGTCCAGCCGCAGCCCGCCCTGGCACTCGAACCGCTGGATCCGGGTCCCGCGCGCCGGGGTCGTCCCGCTCAGCAGCGGATTGCCCACGCCGGCCGGAGTCAGATACAGGGTGCGCTCCACCGTGAGCTGAGGGGCGTTCAGGGCGAGGCGCGCGTACGGGTTGGCCAGTTTCGCGCCGCGCAGGCTCAGCGAGACCCCGATCTTGGCGCTGCGCAGGCTCAGCTCGCCGTGCGACTCCAGCAGCTCCGCCTGCAGGTCCTGGCCCACGGTCATGCCGTCCGCGGCGATCGAACGGCCGCTGCGGTCCCGGTAGACGATCGCCTGGTTGAGCAGCAGATCGGTGCCGATGTGCGCGTCGGTCAGCCGCACCCCGTTCTGGAACCGGCAGCGCGGCAGGTGCAGATCGCCCTCGGTGTGCACCCGGGCCGCCTCCAGGCGCGGCACCGCGCAGTCCACCAGGCGTACGGTCGTGAAGCGGGCCTCGGGCAGCAGGATCTCGTTGTCGAAGCGGCAGCCGCGCATCTCCATGTACGGGGCGACCGTGCCGCCCGCAAGGTCCAGCGTGCCGGTGATCCGCACGCCGACGAGCTTCAGCGAGGACACCCGGCCCGGGAGCGCGGGCGGCCCGTCCAGCAGCAGCCAGCAGATGATGCGCGCCCTGACGCTCCGCTCGGGCCCCCAGGGGTGCCCGCCGTGCGGATCGTCCACGACGGCGTCTGCGCTGCTCAGGTCGTACACGCTGCCGTTGCGGAAGGCCTGCCACATGCCCGCCTCGGCCGCGGTCAGGTCGTCCGGCAGGTCCCCGGCGCGGATGCCGGCACCCTCGGTCACCGCTCTTCCTTCTTTCTCGACTGCTCGCGAGCGCTCCCGACTGCTCACGCGTCACGCGCCCACGAGCTGTACCGACCACCACGCGTCACGTGTGCTGCTTCACTGCGAGTCACGTGCACTGCGCGGCACGTGCTCACGGGCTGTTCCGGCTACTCGCGGGTCACGTGTTTCGTACATCCGTTCATGCCCGCTGAGTGACGCCCGGAACACTAATGGTGAAGGCGATCTTCCGGGTTCCGGCCAGGTTCTGTATCAGCCATTGATACGCGCGAACGGCTCCGGACCCCGGTCTGAGAGAATTGGAACCGTGATCTCCCGAATCGATCTGCGCGGCGACGCCCTTCCCGAGGGTCCCGCCCTGCGCGACCTGCTGCCCCGAGCCGACTTCGACGTTCAGGCCGCCCTGGAGAAGGTGCGTCCGATCTGCGAGGCCGTGCATCATCGGGGCGACGCGGCGCTGATCGACTTCGCGGAGAAGTTCGACGGAGTACGGCTGGAATCCGTCCGTGTCCCGGCCCGGGCGATCACCGACGCGCTCGAGGCCCTCGACCCGGCCGTGCGCGCGGCCCTGGAGGAGTCCATCCGCCGCGCCCGCCTGGTCCACCGCGAGCAGCGCCGCACCACGCACACCACCCAGGTCGTGCCCGGCGGGTCGGTGACCGAGAAGTGGGTGCCGGTCGAGCGGGTCGGGCTCTACGCGCCCGGCGGCCGGTCCGTCTACCCCTCGTCCGTGATCATGAACGCCGTGCCGGCCCAGGAGGCCGGGGTCGGCTCGATCGCGCTCGCCTCCCCGCCCCAGGCGGAGTTCGGCGGCCTGCCGCACCCCACGATCCTCGCCGCATGCGCCCTGCTCGGCGTGGACGAGGTCTACGCGGCCGGCGGCGCCACCGCCGTCGCGATGTTCGCCTACGGCACCGAGTCCTGCCCGCCCGCCAACATGGTCACGGGCCCCGGCAACATCTGGGTCGCCGCCGCCAAGCGCTTCTTCACCGGCAGGATCGGCATCGACGCCGAGGCCGGCCCCACTGAGATCGCGATCCTCGCGGACGACACCGCCGACCCGGTGCACGTGGCCTCGGACCTGATCAGCCAGGCCGAGCACGACCCGCTCGCCGCGGCCGTGCTGGTCACCGACTCCATCGAGCTGGCCGCGGCGGTGGAGAAGGAGCTGGAGCCGCAGGTCGCGGCCACCAAGCACGTCGAGAACCGGATCCGCCCGGCCCTCGCGGGCAGGCAGTCCGCGATCGTGCTGGTCGACGGCGTCGAGGAGGGTCTGCGAGTGGTCGACGCGTACGGCGCCGAGCACCTGGAGATCCAGACCGCCGACGCCGCGCGGGTCGCCGACCGGGTCAAGAACGCCGGCGCGATCTTCATCGGTCCCTGGGCCCCCGTCTCGCTCGGCGACTACGCGGCCGGGTCCAACCACGTCCTGCCCACCGGCGGCTGCGCCTGCCACTCCTCCGGCCTGTCCGTGCAGTCCTTCCTGCGCGGCATCCACATCGTCGACTACACGAAGGACGCGCTGGCCGAGGTCGCGCACCATGTGGTGACGCTGGCGGAGGCGGAGGACCTGCCCGCGCACGGCGCGGCGGTCAGGGCGAGGTTCGGTTGGAAGGTGCCTGAGAGCAAGTGAGCTTCGGAATCGACGATCTCCCCGTACGGGACGAGCTGCGCGGCAAGTCCCCCTACGGCGCGCCCCAGCTGGACGTCCCCGTACGGCTGAACACGAACGAGAACCCCTACCCGCTGCCCGAACCGCTGGTCGAGCGGATCGCGGAGCGGGTGCGCGAGGCCGCCCGCAACCTGAACCGCTACCCCGACCGGGACGCGGTCCAGCTGCGCACCGAGCTGGCCAGGTACCTGACGAGGACGGGCGGGTACCCCCTCGGCATCGAGAACGTCTGGGCCGCCAACGGCTCCAACGAGGTCATCCAGCAGCTGCTGCAGACCTTCGGCGGACCGGGCCGCACGGCCATCGGCTTCGAGCCGTCGTACTCGATGCACGCGCTCATCGCGCGCGGCACCGGCACGGGCTGGATCTCCGGTCCGCGCACCGAGGACTTCGCGATCGACCCGGCGGCCGCCGAGCGCGCCATCGCCGGGCACCGCCCGGACGTCGTCTTCATCACCACCCCCAACAACCCCACGGGCAACGCGGTGCCGCCCGAGACGGTCCTCGCGCTGTACGACGCCGCCCAGGCGGCCGGACCGTCGATGGTGGTCGTGGACGAGGCGTACGTCGAGTTCAGCCACGGCGACTCGCTGCTGCCGCTGCTGGAGGGCCGCCCGAACCTGGTCGTCTCCCGCACCATGTCGAAGGCGTTCGGCGCGGCGGGGCTGCGCCTCGGCTATCTCGCCGCGCACCCCGCGGTCGTGGACGCCGTCCAGCTCGTACGGCTGCCGTACCACCTGTCGGCGATCACCCAGGCGACCGCCCTGGCCGCCCTGGAGCACACCGACACGCTGCTGAAGTACGTCGAGCAGCTCAAGTCGGAGCGGGACCGGCTGGTCGCCGAGCTGCGTGCGACCGGTTACGCCGTGATCGAGTCCGACGCGAACTTCGTGCAGTTCGGCCGGTTCGACAGCGCCCACGAGGCCTGGCAGCGGATCCTCGACCGGGGCGTCCTGGTCCGGGACAACGGCGTACCGGGGTGGCTGCGGGTGTCCGCCGGCACCCCCGCGGAGAACGACGCGTTCCTCGACGCGGTACGGGAACTGAAGAAGGAGCTTGAGGCATGACTCGCGATGTCCGCGTCGGACGAATCGAGCGCACCACCAAGGAGACCTCGGTCCTGGTCGAGATCGATCTCGACGGCACCGGGAGGACCGACATCGCCACCGGCGTCGGCTTCTACGACCACATGCTCGACCAGCTCGGCCGGCACGGTCTGTTCGACCTGACCGTGAAGACCGACGGCGACCTGCACATCGACTCCCACCACACCATCGAGGACACCGCCCTCGCGCTCGGCGCCGCCTTCAAGCAGGCCCTCGGCGACAAGGTGGGCATCTACCGCTTCGGCAACTGCACGGTCCCGCTGGACGAGTCCCTCGCCCAGGTCACCGTCGACCTGTCCGGCCGGCCCTACCTCGTGCACACCGAGCCCGAGAACATGGCGCCGATGATCGGCGAGTACGACACGACGATGACCCGGCACATACTGGAGTCCTTCGTCGCGCAGGCGCAGATCGCGCTGCACGTGCACGTGCCCTACGGGCGCAACGCGCACCACATCGTGGAGTGCCAGTTCAAGGCGCTCGCCCGGGCCCTGCGCTACGCCAGCGAGCGCGACCCGCGCGCCGCCGGAATCCTCCCGTCGACGAAGGGCGCGCTGTAACCCATGAACGGTCTGTCCACGCTTCTGATCGTCGTCGGCCTCTTCCTCGTCGGCGGCATCATCTCCTTCGCCAAGCAGAAGATGCCCACGAGCCTCATCGTGCTGCTCTCCATCGGCGCGGCCATGTGCCTGGTCGCGGGCGTCATGCGGCTGGAGGTGTGGAGTTGAGCGCCAAGCGGGTGGTCGTCTTCGACTACGGCTTCGGCAACGTCCGCTCCGCCGAACGCGCCCTCGCGCGCGTGGGGGCCGACGTCGAGATAACGCGCGACTTCGACAAGGCGATGAACGCCGACGGCCTGCTGGTCCCGGGCGTCGGCGCCTTCGCCGCCTGTATGCAGGGGCTGCTCGCGGCCCGCGGGGACTGGGTCGTCGACCGCCGGCTGTCCGGCGGGCGCCCGGTGATGGGCATCTGCGTCGGCATGCAGATCCTGTTCGCGCGCGGCATCGAGCACGGCGTCCAGGCCGAGGGCCTGGACGAGTGGCCCGGCACCGTCGAGCCGCTGCAGGCCGACGTCGTGCCCCACATGGGCTGGAACACCGTCGAGGCCCCCGCCGACTCGGAGCTGTTCGCCGGCCTGGACGCGGACGCCCGTTTCTACTTCGTGCACTCCTACGCGGTCCACGACTGGACTCTGGAGGCGCACAACCCGGTGATCGCGGCCCCCAAGGTGACCTGGTCGACGCACGGCAAGCCCTTCGTGGCGGCCGTGGAGAACGGCGCCCTGTGGGCCACCCAGTTCCACCCCGAGAAGTCCGGCGACGCCGGCGCCCAGCTCCTCACCAACTGGATCGGAACCCTGTAGACCATGGCCAAGCTCGAACTCCTCCCCGCCGTCGACGTCCGTGACGGCCAGGCCGTCCGCCTCGTGCACGGCGAGTCCGGCACGGAGACCTCGTACGGCTCCCCGCTGGAGGCCGCCCTCGCCTGGCAGCGGTCGGGCGCCGAGTGGCTGCACCTGGTCGACCTGGACGCCGCGTTCGGCACCGGCGACAACCGGGACCTGATCGGTGAGGTCACCAAGGCGATGGACATCAAGGTGGAGCTGTCCGGCGGCATCCGCGACGACGCCACCCTGGCCGCCGCCCTCGCCACCGGCTGCACCCGGGTGAACCTCGGCACCGCCGCCCTGGAGACCCCCGAGTGGGTCGCCAAGGTCATCGCCGAGCACGGCGACAGGATCGCGGTCGGCCTGGACGTGCGCGGCACGACCCTGCGCGGCCGCGGCTGGACCCGCGACGGCGGCGACCTCTACGAGACGCTGGCGCGGCTCGACAAGGAGGGCTGCGCCCGCTACGTCGTCACCGACATCGCCAAGGACGGCACCCTCCAGGGCCCGAACCTGGAGCTGCTGCGCAATGTCTGCGCGGCGACGGATCGCCCGGTCGTGGCCTCGGGTGGCGTGTCGTCCCTGGACGACCTCCGTGCCATCGCCGAGCTGGTACCCCTCGGTGTCGAGGGCGCCATCGTCGGGAAGGCCCTGTACGCCAAGGCGTTCACCCTGGAAGAAGCACTGGAGGCCACATCTTGACAAGGGACATGGTGTCATGACGTCCGAAGCCGTGCGGCGCGTGCAGAGCGGAAGCCCCTGGGAAGAGAGTTTCGGCTTCGCACGGGCCGTCGCGGCCGGGGACCGTGTGCTGGTGGCGGGCACGACGTCCTTCAAGGGCCGGGTGCTGTACGGGGAGGGCGACCCGTACGAGCAGGCCAAGGTCGCGTTCGCCGGCGCCGTCGAGGCGATCGGTGAGTTCGGGCTCGGCGTCGAATCCGTGATCCGTACGCGGATGTACCTGACCCATGTGCGGGATGTGGACGCCGTGGGCCGGGCGCACAAGGAGATCTTCGACTCCGTACGCCCGATCTCGACCCTGCTGGTCGTGGAGGGCTTCGTCGACCCGCGCATCCTGGTCGAAGTAGAGCTAGAGGCATACAGAGGAGCCGTGGATTCATGACCCTGGCGGTCCGAGTCATCCCCTGCCTGGACGTGGACAACGGCCGGGTCGTCAAGGGCGTCAACTTCCAGAACCTGCGCGACGCGGGCGACCCCGTCGAGATGGCCAAGGTGTACGACGCCGAGGGCGCCGACGAGTTGACGTTCCTGGACATCACCGCGTCCTCGGGCAACCGGGAGACGACGTACGACGTGGTGCGCCGTACCGCCGAGCAGGTGTTCATCCCGCTGACCGTCGGCGGCGGGGTGCGCACGGCCGAGGACGTGGACAAGCTGCTGCGGGCCGGCGCCGACAAGGTGGGCGTCAACACCGCGGCCATCGCCCGCCCGGACCTGATCCGCGAGATCGCCGAGCGGTTCGGCCGGCAGGTGCTGGTGCTCTCGGTGGACGCGCGCCGGACCGAGGCGGGTTCGTTCGAGGTGACCACCCACGGCGGCCGCAGGGGCACCGGCATCGACGCCGTCGAGTGGGCGCACCGGGCCGCCGAGCTGGGCGCCGGCGAGATCCTGCTGAACTCCATGGACGCGGACGGCACCAAGGACGGCTACGACCTGGAGATGATCGCGGCCGTGCGCAAGCACGTCACCGTCCCGGTCATCGCCTCCGGCGGCGCGGGCAGGCTGGCCGACTTCCCGCCGGCCGTCACGGCGGGCGCGGACGCGGTCCTCGCGGCCTCCGTCTTCCACTTCGGCGACCTGCGCATCGGCGAGGTGAAGCGGGCGCTGCGGGAGGCGGGACACCCGGTGCGGTGACGCTGCGCTGAGCGGCTGAGCGGCTGAGCGGCTGAGCGGCTGAGCGGCTGAGCGGCTGAGGTGCTGAGCGGCTGAGGTGCTGCGCTGTTGAGCTTGGGCCCCGGTTGCCTTCGGGCGGCCGGGGCCTGCTTGCGGAAAGACAGGAAAGAGAAGTTGCGCAAAATATGTTGTGCAATTTTTCTTTCCTATCTAGTCTTGAGTACATGACAGCCAAGGGAAGCCGTCCCGTCACGGACGTCGGCACGCTCAAGGCCCTCGCCCATCCGCTGCGCCTGAAGCTGTACCGGGCCCTGTGCGTGGCCGAGCGGGCGACGGCCTCGCACCTCGCCGACCAGGTCGACGAGGCGGTGTCACTGGTCAGCTACCACCTGCGCAAGCTCGCCGAGCACGGCCTCATCGAGGAGGCCGCATCGCAGGGCGCGGACGGCCGGGAGCGCTGGTGGCAGCCCTCCTCGGAGGGCGTGAGCATCCGCGGCGGGGACTTCCGGGACGCGCCGGAGAAGGCCGCCGCCCACCTGGCGGCCACCCGTCTCTTCCACGAGCAGCGCGCCGACCTGTACCGCCGCTACCTCGACGAGCGCTCCACGTGGAGCGCCGAGTGGACCTCGGCGGTGCCCGACAGCGAGTCCCTGATGCGCCTCACCGCGGCCGAACTGGGCGAACTCCGGGCGGAGTTGCTCGCCCTGGTCAGAAAGTACGACGAGTTGGGCCGGTCCGCCGAAGCCGCGGGCGAGACCGAGGGGCGCGAACACGTCGCGCTGCACGTGCACGGCTTCCCGTTCCGCGTCTGAGAAGGACTGCTGCTGTGACCGACACCCTGATACCCCCGGCCCCCGTCACCGACGACCGCCCTGCCCACCGCGACCCCAACGTCCTGCGCTGGCTCGGTGCCTACACCTCCTCGATGCTGGGCGACAGCGTCTACTACCTGGCCCTGTCCTGGGCCGCCGTCCAGGCGGGCACCCCCGCCGAGGCCGGTGTCGTGATGTCGGTCAGCGCGGTTCCGAGAGCCCTGCTGATGCTCGGCGGGGGCGTGCTCGCCGACCGGCTGGGCCCGCGCCGTGTCGTCATCGGCAGCGACGCCGTGCGCTGCGCGGCCGTGTTCGCCGTGGCCGCCCTGCTGTTCCTCACCCGCCCCGGGCTGTGGCCGCTCGCCCTGCTGGCGCTGGTGTTCGGCACCGTCGACGCCGTGTTCATGCCCGCCGTGGGCGCGCTCCCGGCCCGGATCACCGGCAAGGAGCAGCTCGCCCGGGTGCAGGGCATGCGCGGCCTCGCGATCCGCTGCGCGAGCGTCGTCGGCGCCCCGCTCGGCGGTCTCGCCGTGGCCGTCGGCGGCGCCGCGGCCGCGTTCGGGCTCGCCGGACTGCTCATCGCGGTGTCACTGCCGCTGCTGGTCCGGGTACGGGTCCGGGAGCTGCCCCGGGACGACCGGGCCGGCGCACCGGAGGAGACCCCCTGGCGCGACCTGAAGGCCGGGCTGGCCTACATCCGCGGTCACCGCGTCCTGGCCCCGCTGATGCTGGCCATCGCCCTCGGCGACTTCGGCTTCGTCGGCCCCCTCAACGTCGGGCTGACCCTGCTGGCCGACCGGCGCGGCTGGGGGGCCTCCGGGATGGGCTGGGTGCTCGCCGGGTTCGGCGTCGGCGCCGGGGCCGCCTCGCTGCTGCTGACCGTCCGCGGGCGGCTGCCGCGCGCCGGGCTGGTCGCCGCGTACGCGATCCTCGCGGGCTCCGTCGCGATCGGCGCCCTCGCCTTCGTCCAGGGCCTCGTCGCCGGTGTCGTGGTGGCCCTTTTCATCGGACTGCTCGCCGGGCTCAGCGGCGCCATGTGCGCCGCTCTGCTGCAGACCCAGGCCGAACCTGCCTACCTCGGCCGTGTCACCGCCGTCTCCAGCCTGGTCAGCCTCGGCTTCGCCCCGCTGAGCATGCCCTTCGCGGCCGCCGCGATCGGGGCCTTCGGCCTCGGCCCGGTCTATGTGGTCAGCGCGGTCGTCTGCGGCCTCGGCGGGGTCGTGGTCCTGTGCTTCCCGGGCCTGCGCCGGGCCGAGCTGCCGCGGTGAGGCCGGCTGTCGGCCGTCGGCTGCCAACCGTGGGCCGCCGTCGGCTGCCAACCGTGAGCCGTGAGCCGTGAGCCGTGAGCCGTGAGCCGTGAGCCGTCAGCCGTGGGCCGTCGGGCGTCCCGGGCAGCTGTGGGACGGCAGCGGTCAGTCGTCAGCTGTGGGCCGTCGGGCGTCTCCCCCGTCAGCCGTCGGCCCGCTTGGGCTGGGCCAGCTGCACCAGATTGCCGACCGTGTCGTCCAGCACGGCGGCGATCACCGGCCCCTGCTCCTGCGGCTCGTGCGTGAACCGCACACCGAGGCCGCGCAGCCGCTCGTACTCCGCCCCGATGTCGTCCACCGAGAAGACGATGCACGGGATCCCCGCCTCGTACAGGGCCCGGCGGTACGGCTCCGCGACGGGTCCGTCGCCGGGCTCCAGCAGCAGCTGGAGGTCCTGCTGCGCCCCGCCCGGGGCGCCGACCGTGACGAACAGCGTGCCGGCGCCCAGGTCCAGGTGGGTGCGGGTCTCGAAACCGAGGACGTCGGTGTAGAAGGCGTGCGCCGTCGCCACGTCGTCGACGTACACACCGGTCATCGCGACCTTGATCATGAGGCGCCCCTCAGAAGCCCAGCTGCTTCGACTCGTGCAGCGTGGAGATCGCGCTCTCGTCGCCCTCCAGCCCGACCTTCGCCGCGTTCTGCCGGCCGAAGGCGAACATCAGCAGCTCCGACGGCTCACCCGTCACCGTCACCACGGGCGCGCCCCGGTGGGCGACGGCCGTCTGGCCGTCCGGGCGCCTGAGGACGAGGCCCGTCGGCACCCCCCGGCCCAGCAGCCGGGCGGTGCGCTCCAGACGGGACCACAGGGCCTCCTGGAAGACCGGGTCCAGCTCCCGCGGCGTCCAGTCCGGCTGGGCACGGCGGACGTCCTCCGTGTGGACGTAGAACTCCACGATGTTGGCCGCCTCGTCGATCTGCTTGAGCTGGAAGGGCGAGAAACGCGGCGGGCCGGTACGGATCAGCTGGATCAGCTCCTCGTACGGCTTCGCGGTGTACTCGCTCATCACCTTCTCCAGGCGCGGCGCGAGCGGCTTGATCAGCGTGCCCCCGGCGGCGTCCGGCCGCCGCTCGCGCACCACCACGTGCGCGGCGAGGTCACGGGTCCGCCACCCCTCGCAGAGGGTCGGGGCATCCGGACCGGTGGTCTCCAAGAGGTCGGCGAGCAGAAGCCGTTCACGCTGGGCGAAGGTCGACATGTGATCAGCGTACGACCACCTGCCGGGTCCGCGCAGTGGACACCGGCCGTCGCCGTCGGCGGGGCGCGGCACAATGGCACCCATGACCAGCACGCCCCCGCCCAGCAGCCTCGCCCCCGAGATCGCCGCGCGCCTCAAGCGCAGCGCCGACGGGCTCCTGCCCGCCATCGCCCAGCAGTACGACACCGGTGAGGTGCTGATGCTCGGCTGGATGGACGACGAGGCGCTGCACCGCACGCTCACCTCGGGCCGCTGCACCTACTGGTCGCGCAGCCGCCAGGAGTACTGGGTCAAGGGCGACACCTCCGGCCACGTCCAGCGGGTCAGATCGGTCGCCCTGGACTGCGACGCCGACACCGTGCTGGTCAAGGTCGACCAGGCGGGCGCCGCCTGCCACACCGGCGCGCGCACCTGCTTCGACGAGGACGTCCTGCTCAAGGACGGCGACGGCGGCTCGGATTCCGGCGCAGCCGCCGCGGGTCAGTAAGGTCGGCCGCCATGGACCTCGAGACCTTCCGCAAGCTCGCCACCGACCGGCGTGTCATCCCGGTGACGCGCAAGCTCCTCGCCGACGGCGACACCCCCGTCGCGCTCTACCGCAAGCTCGCCGCCGAGCGCACCGGCACCTTCCTGCTGGAGTCCGCGGAGAACGGCCGCTCCTGGTCCCGCTACTCCTTCGTGGGCGTGCGCTCGGCCGCCACGCTGACCGCCGTCGACGGCGAAGCCCGCTGGCTCGGCACCCCGCCCGTCGGCGTCCCCGTCGGCGGCGACCCGCTCGCGGCCCTGCGCGCCACCCTCCAGGCCCTGCACACCCCGCACCAGGACGGCATGCCGCCCTTCACCGGCGGCATGGTCGGCTACCTCGGCTACGACATCGTCCGCCGCCTGGAGAGGATCGGCCCCGGCGAGCGGGACGACCTGAAGCTGCCCGAGCTGACCATGCTCCTCACCAGCGACCTCGCCGTGATGGACCACTGGGAGGGCTCGGTCCTGCTGATCGCCAACGCGATCAACCACAACGACCTCGACACCGGTGTGGACGAGGCGTACGCGGACGCCGTGGCCCGCCTCGACGCCATGGAGGCCGACCTGACCCGGGCGGTCGCCCAGCCCCCGGCCGTCCTGCCGCCCTCCGAACTGCCCGAGTACACCGCCCTGTGGGGCGGCCCCGACTTCCAGGCGGCCGTCGAGGACGTCAAGGAGCGCATCCGCGCGGGCGAGGCCTTCCAGGTCGTGCCGTCCCAGCGGTTCGAGACCCCGTGCACGGCGAGCGCACTGGACGTGTACCGGGTCCTGCGGGCGACCAACCCCTCGCCGTACATGTACCTGTTCCGCTTCGACGGATTCGACGTCGTCGGCTCGTCCCCCGAGGCCCTGGTGAAGGTCGAGGACGGGCGGGCGATGGTCCATCCCATCGCCGGGACCCGGCACCGCGGCGCGACCCCGCAGGAGGACCAGGCGCTCGCCGAGGAACTGCTCGCCGACCCCAAGGAGCGCGCCGAGCACCTGATGCTGGTCGACCTCGGCCGCAACGACCTCGGACGGGTCTGCCGGCCCGGCTCGGTGGAGGTCGTGGACTTCATGTCCGTCGAGCGCTACTCCCACGTCATGCACATCGTCTCGACCGTCACCGGCAAGGTCGCCGACGGCCGCACCGCCTTCGACGTGCTGACCGCGTGCTTCCCCGCGGGCACCCTCTCCGGCGCGCCCAAGCCCCGCGCGATGCAGATCATCGACGAACTGGAGCCGTCCCGGCGCGGCCTGTACGGCGGCTGCGTCGGCTACCTCGACTTCGCCGGCGACTCCGACACGGCCATCGCCATCCGCACGGCCCTGCTCCGGGACGGCACGGCCTACGTCCAGGCCGGCGCGGGCATCGTCGCCGACTCCGACCCGGTCGCCGAGGACCAGGAGTGCCGCAACAAGGCGGCGGCGGTGCTGCGCGCGGTGCACACGGCCAACCGCCTCGGAAAGGCCTGACCGTTCTGTGATGAACCCCGGGTGACGGTTCGCCCGGGGTTCAGGCGATAGTGGAGTACGTGACTGCCGTACCTCACCCCCGTTCCGAAGCCGCCGCACCCGCCCGGTCCGGCCGCCGGAGCCTCGCCGTCGCCCTGCTGTGCGGTGCGCTGGGCGCTGCCGTGACGCTCCTCGCGACCCGGCAGCGCTGGGCGGAGGGCACCGCCTCGGTGGCAGGCGGCACATTTCCGCTGACCGCCAAGGGCAGC
The DNA here is from genome assembly GCF_055657175.1 of Streptomyces sp. NPDC107581. NCBI lineage: Bacteria > Bacillati > Actinomycetota > Actinomycetes > Kitasatosporales > Streptomycetaceae > Streptomyces > Streptomyces sp. NPDC107581. Next base: position 345,423 of record NZ_JBVKBH010000006.1, on the reverse strand, counting down.
GATGTCACGGGCGTCCCCGCGGCCCTCGCCATCGTGGGCCTCGCCGCGCTCGTCGCCGTCTTCGCCGTGCGCAAGGCCGGCCGCTTCGCCGTCGCCGCACTGCTCGCGCTCTCCGGCGCGGGCATCGTCGTCGCGGCGCTCGCCAGTGCCTCCGACGGTTCCGCGCTGGACGACAAGGCCGCGCAGACCACGGGCAACACCTCCGCCGCGGTCGCCGCCCTCAGCCACACCGGCTGGCCGTACGTCGCGGCCGTCGGCGGCGCCCTGATCCTGCTCGCCGGCCTGCTCGCCCTGCGCTTCGGGCGGCTGTGGCCCGCCATGTCCGGCCGCTACGAGCGCGGCGCCGACCGCCCGCGGCGCAAGGCCCGCCCGGTCGACCCCGAGCGTCCCGAGGAGATCTGGAAGGCCCTGGACCGCGGCGAGGACCCGACCGGGGCCTGAGCCGGAGCCGTACCCGCCGGAACGCTGCCGGACGCCGTCGGACACCGCTGGACCTGCGGACACTGCCGAACCTGCGGACACCGCCGGACGCCGTCGGACCCGCGGACACCGTCGGGTGTCACCGGACGCTGCCGGATACCGGACATGGCCGGATGCCGCCGGACGCTCCCGCATGTCACCGGACATGGTCGGATGTCGCCGGATGTGGCGAACCAGACGCCACCCCAGCGTCCGGCACGCGTGCGCGTACGGGACAATGGGCGAAGAGCGTCCGGCTCGGACAGTGACGGGCGGGCTCGGAACCGTACGACACGTACGACTCGAACTACGACACGTACACAGCAACGAGGAGCAAGTCATGGCGGGCAGCAGCCACGGTCACACCCCGGCCGCCTGGACCGGCGTCACCATCGCCTTCATCGGTTTCTGCGTCGCGGGCGCCTTCATGGTGATGGCCCAGCCGCTCGGCTTCTGGGCCGGCATGGTGATCGTGGTCCTCGGCGGCGTCGTGGGCGCCGTCATGCGCGCCATGGGCCTCGGCATGCCGAAGCAGCAGCCGCTCGCCCTCGCGCACGTCGCACCCGCCGCCACGCGTGAGCCGGCCGGCGCCGAGAGCTGATCACCACCGCTTCCCGCGAGGGGCGGCCGGCATCGAAAAGGATGCGGGCCGCCCCTCGCGCGCGTACCGGCGGCCCCGGGGGCACAATGCCGGTGTGAACGCCGACAGCACCACGGCCGTACCCCTGGCCCCGCAGACCGTGCCGCACGCGGTTCCGTCCGCCTCCGTGTGGAGGCGGCTGGCCGTCCCCGCAGGGCTGCTCGCGGCCGTCGCCGGAGCCTTCGCGTACGTCGGCACCGTCGACCCCAACGTGCCCGGCCACTACCCGGTGTGCCCCCTGTACCGGCTCACCGGCCTGTACTGCCCGGGCTGCGGCGGACTGCGCAGCGCGCACGCCTTCGTGCACGGAGACTTCCTCACCGCCCTGCAGGACAACGCGGCGGGCGTGGCCGCCTACCTGGGCTTCGCCGTGCTGTGGGTCGTCTGGACGGTCCGCGCGGTGCGCGGCCGGCCGGCGGTGCGGTTCGAGCCGGGGCGGGCGCAGCTGTGGGCCGTCGGCACGCTGCTGCTGGTCTTCACCGTGGTCCGGAACCTTCCGGCCGGCGGTTGGCTGCACCCGTGATCGTCATCGTCCGAGGAGCGTCCAGGTGGTGGGACCGAAATGGATCGGATGCAGGGCCTTCGTGCACCTGCGGATACCATCGCAGTGACCACGGGTTTTCAGAACCCGAAGGAACAACCGTCTGAAAGGGGGCCGCTCGCGTGAGTGTGCTCGACGAGATCATCGACGGAGTCCGTGCCGACCTCGCGGAGCGGCAGGCACGCGTCAGCCTCGACGAGCTCAAGGAGCGTGCGGCGAAGGCCCCCGCCGCCAAGGACGGGGTGGCCGCGCTCAAGGGCGACGGGGTCAAGGTGATCTGCGAGGTCAAGCGCTCCAGCCCCTCCAAGGGCGCGCTGGCCGCGATCGCCGACCCGGCCGGGCTCGCCGCGGACTACGAGGCGGGCGGCGCTGCCGTCATCTCCGTGCTCACCGAACAGCGCCGCTTCGGCGGCTCGCTGGCCGACCTTGAGGCCGTCCGCGCGCGTGTGGACATCCCGGTCCTGCGCAAGGACTTCATCGTCACGTCGTACCAGCTGTGGGAGGCCCGTGCCTACGGCGCCGACCTCGCGCTGCTGATCGTCGCCGCCCTGGACCAGCCGGCCCTGGAGTCGCTGATCGAGCGTGCGGTGTCCATCGGACTCACCCCGCTCGTCGAGGTGCACGACGAGGAGGAGGTCGAGCGGGCCGTGGACGCGGGTGCCCGGATCATCGGCGTCAACGCGCGCAACCTGAAGACGCTGGAGGTCGACCGCGGTACGTTCGAGCGGCTCGCACCGGAGATCCCCGAGGGCATCGTGAAGATCGCGGAGTCCGGCGTGCGCGGGCCGCACGACCTCATCGCCTACGCGAACGCCGGCGCCGACGCGGTCCTGGTCGGCGAGTCCCTCGTCACCGGGCGCGACCCGAAGGCCGCCGTCTCCGACCTGGTCGCCGCCGCCGAGCACCCCGCGCTGCGGCACGGGCGGGGCTGACCTCCCGGTAGGCTGGGCCCGATGATGCTTCCGATCACCCCGGCGATGCGGGACCCCTATGCCCGCCTCGCCCGCGGCTGCCGGCCCCGAGGCTGCCGTGCCCCCGCGCGACGGGTGCACGGGCGGCGGGTCCGCTATGTGATCGGCGACGAGCCCGGCCAGGTCAACGGCATGCGATGGCGCCACGGCGCGCGCGTGTCACCTGCGGTGAGCTGAACCGCCCCTGCTGTGAACGCCGGTCGCCCGCAAGGAGCACCGACGCCACGAGGGCCTGCGGCCACCCCGGCACCGCCACCTTCCGCCGCCGGAACCTGAACGCCGCTACGGCGAACAGCCCATGCCCGGCACGCACGGAGAACCGTCCGCGCCCGGCAGGCACGGAGGACACCGGCCGTCGTGAACGGGCCCCGGCTCGCGAGGCCCTCCGGCCTTGAGCCGTGGGTCCCGTGGTGGGTCCCCCACTCGGCGGGATTCCCGCCCTGCGGCCGCGATTCTGCGTGCTCACGAGGGATCCCGGCTCGTGGTCCTGGGTTGCCGTGGCGGTGCGGGTTTCCGGCCTGTGGCCATGGGTTTCGACGGCGGTGAGGGTCTCCGGCCTTCGGACGCGGTTTCCCGTGGCGGCGAGGTTCCCCGGCTCGCGACGGCGGTTCCTTGCGGCGGTGAGGTTTCCCGGCCGGAGGCCGTGGATTCCCGTACCGGCGTGGGTTTCCGGCTCGTGGTCGCGGTTCGCCCGTGGCGGCGAGGGATTCCTGCCTGTGTCGGCGGTTTCCCCCGTGTCGGCGGGCTTTCGCGGCTCGCCGGTGGCAGCCTCCGTGCCAGGAGGGCTTTCCCGCCCCTGCCGACGGTAAGGGCGGACGGGCGGGAAAGCATCGTGAGGGCAGCGCGCGCCTTTCGTCATGTACCCCAAGTCCAGCAACCCGGGGCCCAGCCCCTGCGAGGTATCCGTATGCCCAGCGAGTTCTTCATTCCCGACCCCACCGGCCAGGTGCCCAGCGCCGAGGGCTACTTCGGCGCGTTCGGCGGAAAGTTCATCCCGGAGGCCCTCGTCGCCGCCGTGGACGAGGTCGCCGTCGAGTACGACAAGGCGAAGGCCGACCCCGAGTTCGCCCGTGAACTCGACGACCTGCTCGTGAACTACACCGGCCGGCCCAGCTCCCTCACCGAGGTGCCCAGGTTCGCCGAACACGCCGGCGGCGCCCGTGTCTTCCTCAAGCGGGAGGACCTCAACCACACCGGCTCCCACAAGATCAACAACGTTCTCGGCCAGGCCCTGCTCACCCGGCGCATGGGCAAGACCCGCGTCATCGCGGAGACCGGTGCCGGCCAGCACGGCGTCGCCACCGCCACCGCCTGCGCCCTCTTCGGCCTCGACTGCACCATCTACATGGGCGAGGTCGACACCGAGCGCCAGGCCCTCAACGTGGCCCGCATGCGCATGCTCGGCGCCGAGGTCGTCGCCGTGAAGTCCGGCAGCCGCACGCTCAAGGACGCCATCAACGAGGCGTTCCGGGACTGGGTGGCGAACGTCGACCACACCCACTACCTGTTCGGTACGGTCGCCGGCCCGCACCCCTTCCCGGCCATGGTCCGCGACTTCCACCGGGTCATCGGCGTCGAGGCGCGGCGACAGCTGCTGGAGCGCGCCGGGCGGCTTCCCGACGCGGCCGTGGCCTGCGTCGGCGGCGGCTCCAACGCCATCGGCCTCTTCCACGCCTTCATCCCCGACGAAGGTGTCCGTCTGATCGGCTGCGAGCCGGCCGGGCACGGTGTGGAGACCGGCGAGCACGCGGCGACCCTGACCGCGGGCGAGCCCGGCATCCTGCACGGCTCCCGCTCGTACGTCCTGCAGGACGAGGAGGGCCAGATCACCGAGCCGTACTCCATCTCGGCCGGCCTGGACTACCCGGGCGTCGGCCCGGAACACTCCTACCTGCGCGACAGCGGCCGCGGCGAGTACCGCGCGATCACCGACGACGCCGCCATGCAGGCCCTGCGCCTGCTGTCGCGGACCGAGGGCATCATCCCGGCCATCGAGAGCGCCCACGCCCTCGCCGGCGCCCTGGAAGTCGGCCGGGAGCTGGGCAGGGACGGCCTGATCGTCGTCAACCTGTCCGGCCGCGGCGACAAGGACATGGACACCGCGGCGCGCTACTTCGGCCTCTACGACACCGACGCCGAGGTGGCCGCCAACGAAGCCGACACCGCCGAGATCGAGGGGGACGCCAAGTGAGCGGCAACATCCGGCTGTTGAGTGACACCCTCGCCGGCGCGAAGGCCGAGGGCCGCTCCGCCCTGATCGCCTACCTCCCGGCCGGGTTCCCGACCGTGGACGGCGGCATCGAGGCGGTCAAGGCCGCCTTCGACGGCGGCGCCGACGTCGTCGAGGTGGGCATGCCGCACAGCGACCCGGTGCTCGACGGCCCGGTCATCCAGACCGCCGACGACATCGCGCTGCGTGGCGGGGTCAAGATCGCGGACGTCATGCGGACCGTCAAGGAGGCCCACAGGGCCACCGGCAAGCCGGTGCTCGTCATGACGTACTGGAACCCCATCGACCGCTACGGCGTCGAGCGCTTCACCGCCGAGCTGGCCGAGGCCGGCGGCGCGGGCTGCATCCTGCCCGACCTGCCGGTCCAGGAGTCGGCGCTGTGGCGGGAGCACGCCGACAAGCACGGCCTCGCGACCGTCTTCGTCGTCGCGCCCAGCAGCAAGGACGAGCGGCTCGCCCGGATCACCGCGGCGGGCAGCGGCTTCGTCTACGCGGCCTCCCTGATGGGCGTCACCGGCACCCGCGAGTCCGTGGGCACGCAGGCCCAGGACCTGGTCGAGCGCACCCGGGCCACCGGCACGGGGCTGCCCGTGTGCGTCGGGCTCGGCGTCTCCGACGCGGTCCAGGCCGCCGAGGTCGCCGGCTTCGCCGACGGCGTCATCGTCGGCTCGGCGTTCGTGAAGCGGATGCTGGACGCCCCGGACCACGCCTCGGGCATCGAAGCGGTGCGCGTGCTCGCCGGGGAGCTGGCGAAGGGCGTACGCGGGCAGGCGTGACCGCCCGTAGTTGTCCGTCGGCGTTCCATGGGCGTTCCCGAAGTGTCCGTAACTGTCCGTAGCTGTTTGTAGTCGCTCACAACGGAAGAATCGGTCACTCGAACGAGTGGACCTGGGGCCGGGGAGGCGCGCTGCGCCTCCCCGGTTCGTTCAGGGGGTGTGAGCGAGAAGAACCGTGACGGAAAGCGCACCGCCCGTGAGCGGCTGGCGGTCGAGCGCGAGAAGCAGAAGGCCGCGGACAGGCGACGGCGCACGCTGATCGTCGGCGCGAGCGTCGTCTGTGTCCTCGGCCTCGCGGCGGTGATCGGCGTGGTCGCCGCGAACTCGGGCAAGGAGAAGAGCAGCAGCGCGGGGCCCGTCGTGGCGCCCTCCGGCGCGCAGGGCAAGGACAGCCTCGCGATCCCGGTCGGCAAGGACAACGCCAAGGCGACGCTCACGATCTGGGAGGACTTCCGCTGCCCGGCCTGCCAGGCCTTCGAGACGGCGTACCGGCCCACCCTCCACGAGCTGGAGGACGCGGGCAAGCTCAGAATCGAGTACCACCTGGTCCGGCTGATCGACGGCAACCTCGGCGGTACCGGCTCACTGCGCGCGGCCAACGCCGCCGGCTGCGCCCAGAGCGCCGGAAAGTTCCGCGACTACCACGACGTGCTGTACGAGAACCAGCCCAAGGAGACCGACGACGCCTTCGCGGACAACGGCAGGCTGATCCAGCTGGCCGGCAAGGTGCAGGGGCTCGACACGCCCGCCTTCCAGAAGTGCGTCAAGGGCGGCACCCACGACAGCTGGGTGGACAAATCCCAGGACGCCTTCAAGTCCGGCCGCTTCAGCGGCACGCCCACCGTCCTGCTCAACGGCAAGAACATCTACCAGGACCAGACACTGACCCCGGCCAAGCTGAAGCAGATGGTGGAGCAGGCCGGCCAGGGGTAAGCGATTCTCACATCCCCGTTATGGACCCGTTGCCGGGCTGCTTTCCGCCCCACCGGCCCGGCACGGTAGCGTCGACCTTGCCATGAACCTTGCCTACATTCCCAGCCCGTCGCACGGGGTCCTCTACCTCGGGCCCATTCCGCTGCGCGGTTACGCCTTCTGCATCATCATCGGCGTCTTCGTCGCCGTCTGGCTCGGCAACAAGCGCTGGATCGCCCGGGGCGGGCGGGCCGGCACGGTCGCCGACATCGCGGTCTGGGCCGTCCCCTTCGGCCTCGTCGGCGGTCGGCTCTACCACGTGATCACGGACTACGAGCTGTACTTCAGCGAGGGCCGTGACTGGGTGGACGCCTTCAAGGTGTGGGAGGGCGGCCTGGGCATCTGGGGCGCGATCGCACTGGGCGCGCTCGGTGCGTGGATCGGTGCGCGGCGCCGGGGCGTCCCGATGCCCGCGTACGCCGACGCCGTCGCGCCCGGCATCGCCTTCGCGCAGGCCATCGGCCGCTGGGGCAACTGGTTCAACCAGGAGCTGTACGGACGCGAGACGCATGTCCCCTGGGCGCTGCACATCACCTCCTCCGAGGGCGGCCGGGTGCCGGGCTACTACCACCCGACCTTCCTGTACGAGTCCCTGTGGTGCATCGGCGTCGGCTTCCTCGTCATCTGGGCGGACCGCCGCTTCAAGCTGGGCCATGGCCGGGCGTTCGCCCTCTACGTCGCCGCGTACTGCGTGGGCCGCGGCTGGATCGAGTACATGCGGGTCGACGACGCCCACCACATCCTGGGCCTCCGCCTCAACGACTGGACCGCGCTGCTGGTGTTCCTGCTGGCGGTGGCGTACATCGTGGTGTCGTCGAAGAAGCGGCCGGGCCGGGAAGCGGTCGTAGAACCGGCCGCGGTCGCCGAGGCGTCCGCAGGGGAGAGCGAGCCCGAGTCCCAGGACTCAGCGGACTCCGCCGGCCCCGCCGACTCCTCGGCCCCCGAGCCGAAGTCCGGTCCCGAGCCGAAGTCCGGTGCCGAGCCCGACCCCAAGGCGGAGGCGGAGACCGGTTCGGAGTCCGAGCCGGAGTCCGAGTCCGAGGGCTCATCGAAGGGCGAGGCCGAGTCCGCGACCAAGAAGAGCTGACTACTCGCAGCCCGCAGGACCACGCCGAGGGCGCCCGGATCTCTTCCGGGCGCCCTCGGCGCGTGGTGCGAGGGGGCGGCGGCCGGTGCCGGCCGGGTGGTCCGGCAGCGCCGGCCACCGCCGTCGTGGCCGGTCACCGTCGCGGCGGAGAGACCCCTGCACCCTCCGCGCCGGTCGCACGGGGTTCTCCGGGCCGTTGCGGCGGAAAGATCCTTGCGGCTGCCGTGCCGTCGGCTTGCCCGGGCCGGCGTGGTGGAGAGACTCTTGCGTCCTTCGTGTCGGTCGCTTGGTTGTCCGGGCCGGCGCGATGGACGGATCCTCGCGCCTTCGTGTCGGTCGCTTGGTTTTCCGGGCCGAAGTGGCGGAGAGGCCCCTACGCCCTCCGCGCCGGCCGCGTGGTCGGCCTGGCCGAAGCGGCGCGAGGGTCTCCGCTTCGGCGTGCCAGGGACAGGGCTCGCCGGGCCGTCGCCACCACTGCGGCGTCGATGAAGCGTCCGTCGGGGAGGGCCTGGGCGCCCTCGTTCGCCGCCGCTGCCTTGATGATCGTTTCCGCTTCCTCGATCTCCGCGGGGGTGGGCAGGTACGCCCGCTGGATCACCGGGAGCTGGCGCGGGTGGATCGCCGCACGGCCCAGGAAGCCGAGGGCGCGGCCGTGGGCGCAGGAGGCGGCGAGTCCGTCCAGGTCGCGGATGTCGGGGTGGACGGACTGGGGTGGCGGGGCGAGGCCTGCCGCGCGGGCGGCGACGACCACCCGGGAGCGGGGCCAGTCGAGGCCCGCGTCGGCCCGGACACCCAGGTCGGCCCGTAGATCGGCCTCGCCGAGCGAGACACCCCGCAGCGACGGGTGGGCGGTGGCGATCGCGTACGCGTGCTCGATGCCGAGGGCCGACTCCAGGAGGGCGTACAGGGGGAGCGGGGTGACTGCGGCGACCTGCCTGATCTCGTTCGCGGAGGTCACCTTCGGCAGCCGTAGCCCGGACACCCCCGGCAGCGCGGCCAGGGTCGTGAGGTCCCCGGAGGACCAGGGACCGTCCAGGGCGTTGATGCGGACGTGGACCGGCACCGGCTGCCGTTCGCGGAGGCGTTCGGCGGTGGCCGCGCGGGCGTACTCCTTGCGGTCAGGGGCGACCGCGTCCTCCAGGTCGATCACCACCACGTCGGCGCCCGCGGCCAGTGCCTTGGCCACCACCTGCGGCCGGTCGCCGGGGACGTAGAGCCAGGTGAGCGGGAACGGCGTCATACCGCACCCTCCTCGCGCAGGGCCCGCAGGCCGGCCGGGGTGAGCCCCAGCTCGGTGAGTACCGCGTCCGTGTCGGCGCCGTGCGGGCGGCCGGCCCAGCGGATCGCGCCGGGCGTGGCGGACAGCCGGAAGAGGACGTTCTGCATGCGCAGCGGACCCAGCTCCGGATCGGCGACGGTGGTGACCGTGTCCAGGGCCTGGTACTGGGGATCTGCCATGACGTCCCGTACGTCCTGGACCGGGGCCACCGCCGCCTCCGCCTTCTCGAAGGACGCGAGGACGTCGGCGCGGGTACGGGCCGCGATCCAGGAGCCCACCGCCTCGTCCAGCACATCGGCGTGCGCGGCACGCTGCGCGCCCGTGGCGAACCACGGCTCCTCGATCAGCTCCGGGCGCCCCACCAGCCGTATCACCCGCTCCGCCACCGACTGTGCGGAGGTCGAGACGGCGACCCAGAGGCCGTCGGCGGTGCGATAGGTGTTGCGCGGGGCGTTGTTCGCGGACCGGTTGCCGGTGCGCTCCTGGACATGGCCGAGCTGGTCGTACCAGGTGGGGTGGGGGCCGAGCACGGCGAGGATCGGTTCGATGATCGCCATGTCCACGATCTGCCCTGCGCCGGTCCGGTCACGGGCGGCCAGGGCCGTCAGCACGGCGTACGCCGTCGCCAGGCCCGCGACGGAGTCCGCGAGCCCGAAGGGCGGGAGCGTCGGCGGCGCCTCCGGCTCGCCGGTGAGGGCCGCGAAACCGCTCATCGCCTCGGCGAGCGTGCCGAAGCCGGGCCGGTGCGCATACGGGCCGAACTGGCCGAAGGCCGTGACCCGGGCGAGGATCAGCCGCGGGTTGGCGGTGGACAGCTCCGCCCAGCCCAGGTCCCACTTCTCCAGGGTGCCGGGGCGGAAGTTCTCGATCACCACGTCGGCGGTCGCGGCCAGGCGGAGCAGGGTGGCGCGGCCACCGGGCTTGGACAGGTCGAGGGTGATGGCGCGCTTGTTGCGGCCGAGCACCTTCCACCACAGCCCGACGCCCTGCTTCGCCGGGCCGTGGCCCCGGGACGGGTCGGGCCGGTCCGGGTGTTCCACCTTGATCACCTCGGCGCCGAAGTCACCGAGCAGGGTGGCGGCCATGGGGCCGGCGAAGAGGGTCGCCAGGTCGAGGACCCGCAGGCCGTCGAGGGGCCGGATCCCCGGGTGCGCACTCGTGGTCGCAGGCGTGGCCGTGCTCGTGGCCTCGTTCCTGTCCGTGTCCGTGTCCGTGTCCGTGGCCTTGCCCTTGCTCGTGCCCGTATTCGAGTTCGTGCTCGTGTTCGCGTTCGTGCTCATGCGGTGTACTGCGCCTCGATCTCCGAGCGGTACGGCATCGACGCCGTCGCCCCCTCCCGCTGCACGGACAGGGCCGCGGCGGCGGCCGCCCAGGACAGGGCCTCGCGCACCGGCTTCTCCTCGGCGAGGGCCACCGCGAGCGCGCCGACGAAGGTGTCGCCCGCGCCGGTGGAGTCCACGGCCTTCACCCGGGGCGCGGGCACCACCAGTCGTTCCGCGCCCCGGGCCAGGTACAGACTGCCGGTCGCGCCGAGCGTGACGACGACCTCCGGGACCAGCTCCAGCAGGGCGGCGGCCGCCTTGCCCGGGTCGGTGCGGCCGGTGAGGGTGACCGCCTCGTACTCGTTCGGGACCAACAGGTCGGTCGCGGCGAGGAGTTCGGGCGGCAGCGGCTGGGCGGGGGCCGGGGTGAGCACCGTCCGCACGCCGTGCCGGCGGGCCGCCTTGGCGCCCGCGACGACCGCGGCCAGCGGGATCTCCAGCTGCAGCAGCAGCGCATCGGCGGAGGCGATCACTCCCTCGTCGCCCGGGACGAGGTGGTCGACGGTGCCGTTGGCACCGGGGATCACGACGATGGAGTTGCCGCCCTCGTCGTCCACCACGATGTGCGCGGTGCCGGACGGGCCCTCGACCGTGCGCAGGAAGTCGGTGTCCACGCCCGAGTGTTCCAGGGTGTCGCGCAGGCGCAGGCCGAAGGCGTCGTTGCCGACGGCACCGATCATCGAGACCGTGGCGCCGGCATGGGCCGCGGCGATCGCCTGGTTGGCGCCCTTGCCGCCGGGGATCGTACGGAACTCCCGGCCCGTCACGGTCTCGCCGCGCTGCGGGGCCTTGGTGACGTAGGTGACCAGGTCCATGTTGGTGCTGCCGAGGACGGCGATGTGGGTCATGGGCGGATCGCCTCCAGGTGGGTGAGGTGGGCGAGGGTGTCGAAGCCGCTGCCGTCGAAGTCGGCGACGGTGGTGGCGAGGCGGTTCTTCAGCGGAGCCCGCCAGCGCTCGGGGAGCGCGCCCGGGCTGCCCGCCAGGAGGCCGGAGACGCTGCCCGCGGTCGCGCCGTTGGAGTCGGTGTCCAGGCCGCCCGACACGACACGGCAGACGGAGCCGGTGAAGTCGCCGTCCGCGTGGGTGAGGGCGGCGACGATCAGGGCGGTGTTGGGCAGTGCGTGGACCCAGTGGTGGGTGGGGCAGTAGGCGGCGTGGAGTTCGTCCACGACGTCGTCGAAGTCCCGGTGCCGCGCGGCCAGCCGGAGGGCGTGGTCGATCGCCCCGGCCAGCCGGGAGCGGGGCGGCACCACGGCCCGGCCGGTGCGCAGGCAGGCGTGGATGTCCTGGGTGCCGGTGGCCGCCGCGGCGAGGGTGGCAGCCGTGAACATCGCCGCGTAGACGCCGTTGGCGGTGTGGGTGAGGACCGCGTCGCGGTGCGCCTGCTCGGCGGCGGCCGCGGGGTCGCCCGGGTTGGTCCAGCCGTGGACGTCGGCGCGGATCAGGGCGCCGATCCATTCGCGGAACGGGTTGCGGTGCCGGGCGGTGAAGGGAGGCTCGATGCCGCTGAGGAGGTTGCGGAAGGCGACGCGCTCGGCGGTGAAGGAGCGGCCGGGCGGGAGCTCCTCCAGCCAGAGCCTCGCCACGTCGGTGGTGGTGAAGGTCCTTCCGTGGCGCTGCAGCAGGAGCAGGTTGAGCAGGGGGTAGTCGAGGTCGTCGTCCTCGGGCATCCCGTCGATGTTCTCGGCGAGGGAGCACGGGGCCGAGCGGCGGTTCCAGGGGTGGCGGGCGAGGAGGTCCGCGGGGACGCCCCGTGCCGTGAACCACGTGGACAGGGGCCAGTTGCCGGCGGATCGCGCGAGGGCACGGATGCCGTCCAGCGGGAGCTTCTCCACGGGCTTGCCGAGCAGACAGCCGGCGGCCCGGCCCAGCCAGGCCGCTTCGAGGGCGAGCGGACCCGGGGCCGCGCGGGGGCCGGCGGGAGGCTTCGGCCACTCCGGGCACAGCGCCCTGATCCGCGCCAGGTCCGTCGGCTCGTCCTCGGCCAACGCGCTGGGCAGATCGCCGAGTTCGTCCAGCAGGTCCTCCGCCAGGAGCCGCAGATAGCGGGACGACCGGGTCGGGGAGGCGCCGGCCCGGTCCGGAGCGTCCAGGCCTCCGGCCGCGCGCCACCGCGCCTCGATCCTCGACGGTTCCCGGCCGTCCAGCCGGGCCTGGTGGATCTCGTGGCCCAGGAGGTCCTCCGGCTGGACCCAGGTCAGTCGGAGCACGGCGGGCCTCCGAGCAGCGTGAGGGCCCGTTCGTGTGCGCGCCGGCGGCGCACGTCCCGTTCGAAGATCTCCCGGGTGACCTCCGTCAGCGTGCGTGCCGGTTCCCACAGGTCCAGGCGGCTCGCCTCCGCCACCGTCTTCGCCCACTCCTCGGGCACCGGGGAGCCCAGGGCACCCGTGACGGCACCGGCCATCGTGGCGATCGAGTCGCAGTCCCGGCCGTAGTTGACCGAGCCCAGGACCGCCTGGCGGAAGTCGCCGCCGGCCACCAGCACCATGCCCAGGGCGACGGGGAGTTCCTCGATCGAGTGCAGACGGGAGGGGCGGCGCGCGCCGAGGGAGGGCGCGCGGTAGTCGGGGCCGACCGTGTCGTACGGGGCCACCGCTGCGCGCAGCGGTGCCAGGGCCGACTCGAAGTCGCCGTAGCGGCACGCCACTTCGCAGACCTTCTCGATCGCCGCGCGGGTGCCGTCCCGGGCCAGGGACAGACAGGCACTCACCACCGAGTCCGGGGTCGCGCCCGGCGCACCGGCGGCGGCGACGGCCGCGGCGAAGACGCCGGCCGCCTCCCTGCCGTACGACGACTGGTGCGCGCCCGCGATGTCCAGCGCCTCGGCGTACGCGGCGGCCGGGTTGGCCGTGTTGACCAGTCCGACGGGGGCCATGTACATCGCCGCGCCGCAGTTGACGATGTTGCCGACGCCCGCCTCCCTCGGGTCCACGTGACCGTAGGCAAGCCGCGCGACGAGCCACTTCTCGGCGAGGAAGAGGCGCTGCAGCGGCAGCGTCTCGGCCTCCAGCTCCGGGATCCAGCGCGGGTTGGTCATCAGGTCCGGCACCAGGTGGTCGGCGACGGCGTACGCGTCCAGGTGGTCGCGGACGCGGGCGTAGACCCGGACCAGCGCATGGCTCATCAACGTGTCGTCGGTGACGTGGCCGTCGCCCTTGTGGTACGGGGCGATGGGGCGGGCGGTGCGCCAGGCGTCGCCGTGCCAGGGACCGACGATGCCGTGGACGCGGCCGCCGTGCCGGTCGGCGATCTGCTCGGGGGAGTAGCCCTCGACGGGACCGCCGAGCGCATCGCCGACGGCGGCTCCGACGAGGGCTGCGGTGATCCGTCCGTCGAGACTGTCGAGCGGCAGCGGACATGATCCGCTGCTTTCTTCTCCTATGGGCGTCATGCCCCGAATCATCCTCCTGGTCGGGCCCGTTGTGCGGTTTCCAGGAGTCCGGCGAGTTCCACCAGGTCGGTGCCGGTGAGGCGGGGCAGGGCGCAGCCCGACAGGGTGCGGCAGGCGTCCCGCCAGGCGGCCGGCACGGCCGCGCCGCCGCCCAGGGCGCCGGTCAGCGCACCCGCCAGGGCGGGGGCCGAGTCCGCGACCCGGGACAGACAGGCGGCGGCGGGGACGGCCTCGGCGATACGGCCCCGGGCGGCCGTGGCCAGGGCGAGGGCGACGGGCACGGTCTCGGCGGCGGCGATGCCGTAGCTGTAGACGTGGTCGACGATCTGGTGTTCCAGGAGGGGGACGAGGGCGAAGGCCGACTCGCTCTCCTCGGCCAGGACGAGTGCGTGGCGGGTGTTGCGGCCGATCTCCGTCCCCGCGGGGAGTTCGGCGAGCGCGGCCGTCACGCAGGTGTCCGGGCCGGCTCCGGTGAGGGCGAGCGCGAGGGCCGCCGCCATCGCCCGGGCGCCGTGCACGCCGTCGCCGTCCTGGGTGTAGCGGGCGTCGAACTCGGCGAGGTCGGCGGCGCGTTGCGGGTCGCCCGGGTGGGCCACCGCAAGGACGCAGGCGCGGACGCAGGCCGCGTCGTCGAAGTAGTGCGGGTTGTCGTGTCCGGTGGCGGGCGGGCGCAGGCCCGCGGCCAGATTGCCGAGGCCGGCGCGGACGGAGATGCGGGCGCGCAGGGGGAGCACGGCGGACTCGATCTCGGGGGCGCGGTCCGCCGCGGCGGCGACCTCCGCGGCCACGGCGGTCCAGGTGAGGTCGATGGCGGCCCGCATGCGGCGGTCCCGGCTCAGGTCGCCCAGTACGTCGTCGTCGCCGGCCCGCAGGACCGCCTCCGCGGCGAACGCCGCCCACTCGGCGTCGTCGGAGGGGCCCAGGCGGAGGGGCTCGGGGGGCTGGTTGAGCGCGATCGGTACGGGGAGGGTGGTGGTGGCGTTGTGCTCGGCGAAGGTGTCCAGCTCGCGGGTCAGCCGACGGGTCCACTCGGGCATACGGGCGGCCCGGTGCCGGGCGGCGGGCCAGCCGGCGGCGTCTCCCGCGGCGAGACCGAGGAGCAGGCCTTCGACACGGCGCGTCATGACACGGGCTCGCTGTCCTGCGGTCCGGAGTTCCCCGCCTCCACGAGGGGACGCCGGTCCCTGCCCCCTCGAAGCTCAGCCCACCCGTCGCGGGGTTCGGTCGGTGGGGTGGCGGGTGCGTGACGGGCGGGTGGTTCGGACGGTCGGGTGGTGGGTGGTTCGGTTGGTGGGGTGGTGGGTGTGCGGGGGGTGGGTGGTTCGGTCGGTGGGGTGGTGGGTGTGCGGGGGGTGGGTGGTTCGGTCGGTGGGGTGGCGGGTGCGTGACGGGCGGGTGGTTCGGACGGTCGGGTGGTGGGTGGTTCGGTTGGTGGGGTGGTGGGTGTGCGGGGGGTGGGTGGTTCGGTCGGTGGGGTGGCGGGTGCGTCAGGGGTGGGCGGTTCGGTCGCCGAGGTGGTGGGCACCGCCGTCTTCGGCGCTGTGGCCTGCGGCATCAGCACCTCCGGCACCACCACTCCCGCCCCCCACTTCCCGCCCTCCTCCGGTACCAGCAGTTCCGCCACGTCCAGGACGTGGTGGCCGGCCATGGACGGCAGGCAGCGGCCGCGGGCCGGGCCGATGGCGGAGGCCCAATCCGGGGGGATCGCGCCGAGGCCCTGTGTCGCGCCGGACAGGGCGCCCGCCA
Source organism: Streptomyces sp. NPDC107581 (assembly GCF_055657175.1). Taxonomy (NCBI): domain Bacteria; kingdom Bacillati; phylum Actinomycetota; class Actinomycetes; order Kitasatosporales; family Streptomycetaceae; genus Streptomyces; species Streptomyces sp. NPDC107581. The sequence goes on along the minus strand of NZ_JBVKBH010000006.1, from coordinate 330,007 downwards.
CGGCCGCCGTCGTGTCCGCGTCGCGGCCCATGTTGACCGCCGTGAGGACGGCCTCCCGGAAGTCGCCGTCGGCTGCCGCGTACGCGCCGAAGGCGAGGGCGACCGCCTCGGGCGCCAGGTCGGTCCAGGGGTAGCCGCCGATGACCACCGCGCAGCGCACCGCGCGCTCGCCGCGGTGGGCGACGGTCACCGCGCGGCGCAGGGAGCGGGCCGTCCAGGAGTCGTCGGGGACGACGGCGAGGGCCGAGGCGATCACCACCGCGGGCGAGGCGCCCGCCATCGCCGCCGCCACTCCCGCCGCGACGGCCTGGCCGCCGTAGATGCCCTCGCCCTCGTGGCTGACCGAGCCGTCGATCGCCACCAGCCGCGCGGCTTCGGCGGGGCGGCCCGCCGCGAAGACGCCGAAGGGAGCCGCCCGCATCGCGAGGCCGTCGCTCCAGGCGTGGCGGTGCTGTGCGGAGATGGGGGCCGCGAGACCCCGGCGCAGGTTCTCCAGCGTGCCGCGTTCGCTGAAGCCCGCGCCGCGGAAGGGACCCTCGGCCCGGTCGGCGATCCACTCGTGCCAGGCGGCCTCGACATGGGCCGGGGTGAGCGCCGAGCCGTGCCGGGCCAGCAGCAGTCCCGAGAAGATCGCGTACTCGGTGTCGTCCGTACCGGACGGCGTCTCGGTGACGTACCCCGTGATGCGGCCCCAGCGGGCGCGGATCTCGGAGGGCCTGAGGTTCTCCGCGGGTGCCCCGAGCGCATCGCCCACGGCCAGGCCGAGCAGCGCGCCGCGTGCCCGTTCGCGGAGTCCGGCGGCGTCCCCGGGCGCCGCGAGCGGGGGAGTGCAGGCGGTCGGTGCCATGGGCGGCCTCTCCTTCCGGCAAGGGCCTGAGGGCCCCTTTGCGGATGTGTCCCACGGACACGGCCCGCGCGAGCCTCTCCAGGGCCCGCATCACCCGCACGGCATCTGAGCACTAAGTTGCACGGATGAGCGCTCAATGGCGAACCTGCAGGTTAGCCCAGCCTTTCCTTGCTGGCGCCGATGGCGCTGCCGACGTAGATTCGGGGTAGTCGAAAAGTAGAACTCGTCCAAAGTTAGCTTTGGCTAAGCTTCCTGGGGGACCCCGCATGGCCATCATCGAAATCGAGGCGGCGCTGCACGAGGCGCACCGCGACAACCACACGCACCGCGACGTCAACGGCGGCTGGCTGCGCCCCGCCGTCTTCGGCGCGATGGACGGCCTGGTCTCCAACCTCGCCCTGATGACCGGCGTGGCCGGCGGTTCCGTCGGTCACCAGGCGATCGTCATCACCGGGCTCGCGGGGCTCGCCGCCGGCGCCTTCTCCATGGCGGCCGGCGAATACACCTCCGTCGCCTCCCAGCGTGAACTCGTCGAGGCCGAACTCGACGTCGAGCGGCGCGAACTGCGCAAGCACCCGCAGGACGAGGAGGACGAGCTCGCCGCACTCTATGTGGCCCGCGGGGTGGAGCCCGCACTGGCCCGTGAAGTCGCCCGGCAGCTGTCCGAGGACCCCGAGCAGGCCCTTGAGATCCATGCCCGCGAAGAGCTGGGCATCGACCCCGGTGATCTGCCGTCGCCGCTGGTCGCCGCCGTGTCGTCCTTCGGCTCGTTCGCGCTCGGCGCTCTGCTGCCGGTCCTGCCGTTCCTGCTGGGTGCGACCGCCCTCTGGCCGGCCCTGCTCCTCGCGCTCGCCGGGCTCTTCGGCTGTGGTGCGGTCGTGGCCAGGGTGACCGCGCGGACGTGGTGGTACAGCGGGCTCAGGCAGCTCGCGCTCGGTGGTGCGGCGGCCGGTGTGACGTACGCCCTGGGCAGCCTGTTCGGAACCGCCGTAGGATAGTTCGACTGCTACTTATGCGTTGAGCCGCATAAACAGCCGTTACTCGCTGGTTTCGAATGCTTAACCACCGGGCATGAGCCGTAAGCGCTGTGGGCAATGACGCCTGCGGCGCACCGCGGGACGGGCGAAGCCGCTCCCCCCGCCCCCCCTCGGCCGTCGGACGCCGATCTGATCGATCTCGTCCCGTTCGGTCCCCCCGATTTTCCGCCATCCGTGTGCGGCGCTGCCATGACCCCGCAGCACCTGCTGTCACCCGTTCGGCGTCCGCATGCTGGAACGCAGTATCCGGTTCCCGGGAACCGCCCCATCATGTAACCTGCACGAAATTTTGCACTCCGCAGAGGGCCAACGTCGTCCCTCGGCACTTGCCACATGCCACATGACGACGACGGGAGAGCCGATGCGTACGCCGCGCCAGCCGTCCCAGCATTCCGCGAATGGCCAGAACTGGTCCTTCATGGATGCTCGCCCTGCTGCGCAGGGTATGTACGACCCCCGCAACGAGCACGACGCCTGCGGCGTCGGCTTCGTGGCCACCCTCACGGGCGATGCGAGCCATGCGCTGGTCGAACAGGCCCTCACGGTTCTGCGCAACCTTGAGCACCGCGGCGCCACCGGCTCCGAGCCGGACTCCGGCGACGGCGCGGGCATCCTCTCCCAGGTGCCGGACGCCTTCTTCCGCGAGGTGGCCGGATTTGAACTCCCCGCGGCGGGCTCCTACGCCGTCGGAATCGCCTTCCTGCCGGAGGACGGGAGCGAGGACGCCGTCTCGCGGATCGAGACGATCGCGTCCGAGGAGGGACTGACCGTTCTCGGCTGGCGCGAGGTTCCCGTCGCCCCCGAACTGCTGGGTGCGACCGCCCGGTCCACCATGCCGGTCTTCCGCCAGGTCTTCGTCACCGACGGCGCCAGCGAGGGCATCGCGCTGGACCGCAGGGCCTTCGTGCTGCGCAAGCGCGCCGAGCGGGAGGCCGGTGTCTACTTCCCGTCCCTCTCCGCCCGCACGATCGTCTACAAGGGCATGCTGACCACCGGCCAGCTGGAGCCCTTCTTCCCGGACCTGTCCGACCGCCGCTTCGCCTCGGCCGTCGCGCTCGTCCACTCGCGCTTCTCCACGAACACCTTCCCGTCGTGGCCGCTCGCGCACCCCTACCGCTTCGTCGCCCACAACGGTGAGATCAACACCGTCAAGGGCAACCGCAACTGGATGCGCGCCCGCGAGTCCCAGCTGGTCTCCGACCTGTTCGGGGACCAGAACCTCGAGCGCATCTTCCCGGTCTGTACGCCGGACGCCTCCGACTCGGCCTCCTTCGACGAGGTGCTGGAACTGCTGCACCTCGGCGGCCGCTCGCTCCCGCACTCCGTGCTGATGATGATCCCCGAGGCGTGGGAGAACCACGACTCCATGGACCCGGCCCGGCGTGCCTTCTACCAGTTCCACTCCACGATGATGGAGCCCTGGGACGGCCCGGCCTGCGTCACCTTCACCGACGGCATCCGGGTCGGCGCCGTGCTCGACCGCAACGGCCTGCGCCCCGGACGCTACTGGGTCACCGACGACGGCCTCGTCGTCCTCGGCTCCGAGGTCGGCGTCCTCGACATCGACCCGGCCAAGGTCGTCCGCAAGGGCCGCCTGCAGCCCGGCCGCATGTTCCTCGTCGACACCGCCGAGCACCGCATCATCGAGGACGACGAGATCAAGGCGTCGCTCGCCGCCGAGCAGCCGTACGCCGAATGGCTGGAGGCCGGCGAGATCGAGCTGGGCGACCTGCCCGAGCGCGAGCACATCGTCCACACCCACGCCTCGGTCACCCGCCGCCAGCAGACCTTCGGCTACACCGAGGAGGAGCTGCGCGTCATCCTCGCGCCGATGGCCAAGGCCGGCGCCGAGCCGATCGGCTCCATGGGCACGGACTCGCCGATCGCGGCTCTCTCCGAGCGCCCGCGGCTGCTGTTCGACTACTTCACCCAGCTCTTCGCCCAGGTCACCAACCCGCCGCTGGACGCGATCCGCGAGGAACTGGTCACCTCGCTGCGCTCGTCGCTGGGCCCCGAGGGCAACCTGCTGGAGCCGACGGCCGCCTCCTGCCGCTCGGTCACCCTGCCCTTCCCGGTCATCGACAACGACGAGCTGGCCAAGCTCATCCACATCAACGCCGACGGCGACATGCCCGGCTTCAAGGCCGCGACCCTGTCGGGCCTGTACCGGGTCTCCGGCGGCGGCGAGAGCCTCGCCGCGCGCATCGAGGAGATCTGCACCGAGGCCGACGCGGCCATCGAGAACGGCGCCCGCCTGATCGTCCTCTCGGACCGTCACTCCGACGCCGAGCACGCGCCGATCCCGTCGCTGCTGCTCACCGCGGCCGTCCACCACCACCTCATCCGCACCAAGCAGCGCACCCACGTGGGCCTGCTGGTCGAGGCCGGCGACGTCCGCGAGGTCCACCACGTCGCCCTGCTGATCGGCTTCGGCGCCGCCGCGGTCAACCCGTACCTGGCGATGGAGTCCGTCGAGGACCTGGTCCGCGCCGGCACCTTCCTGTCGGACATCGAGTCCGAGAAGGCCATCCGCAACCTGATCTACGCCCTCGGCAAGGGCGTCCTGAAGGTCATGTCCAAGATGGGCATCTCCACCGTCGCCTCCTACCGCGGCGCCCAGGTGTTCGAAGCCGTCGGCCTCGACGAGTCCTTCGTGGAGAAGTACTTCAACGGCACGACCACCAAGATCGGCGGCGTCGGCATCGACGTCATCGCCCAGGAGGTCGCCGCCCGCCACGCCAAGGCCTACCCGGCCTCCGGCATCGCCCCGGCGCACCGCGCCCTCGAGATCGGCGGCGAGTACCAGTGGCGGCGCGAGGGCGAGCCGCACCTGTTCGACCCGGAGACGGTCTTCCGCCTGCAGCACTCCACGCGCACCGGCCGCTTCGACATCTTCAAGAAGTACACCGAGCGCGTGAACGAGCAGTCCGAGCGGCTGATGACGCTGCGCGGCCTGTTCGGCTTCAGCTCCGACCGGCAGCCGATCCCCCTGGAGGAGGTCGAGCCGGTCTCCGAGATCGTCAAGCGGTTCTCGACGGGCGCGATGTCGTACGGCTCCATCTCCAAGGAGGCGCACGAGACCCTCGCCATCGCCATGAACCAGCTGGGCGGCAAGTCCAACACCGGTGAGGGCGGCGAGGACCCGGACCGCCTGTACGACCCGGCGCGGCGCTCCAGCATCAAGCAGGTCGCCTCCGGCCGCTTCGGCGTGACCTCCGAGTACCTGGTCAACGCGGACGACATCCAGATCAAGATGGCCCAGGGCGCCAAGCCCGGCGAGGGCGGCCAGCTGCCCGGCCACAAGGTCTACCCGTGGGTCGCCAAGACGCGTCACTCGACGCCCGGCGTGGGCCTCATCTCCCCGCCGCCGCACCACGACATCTACTCCATCGAGGATCTGGCCCAGCTGATCCACGACCTCAAGAACGCCAACCCCCAGGCGCGCATCCACGTGAAGCTGGTGTCGGAGGTCGGCGTCGGCACGGTCGCCGCGGGCGTCTCCAAGGCGCACGCGGACGTCGTCCTGATCTCCGGTCACGACGGCGGTACGGGCGCCTCCCCGCTGACCTCCCTGAAGCACGCGGGCGGCCCCTGGGAGCTGGGCCTGGCCGAGACCCAGCAGACGCTGCTGCTCAACGGCCTGCGCGACCGGATCGTGGTGCAGACCGACGGCCAGCTGAAGACCGGCCGTGACGTGGTCATCGCCGCGCTGCTGGGCGCCGAGGAGTTCGGTTTCGCGACCGCTCCGCTCGTCGTCTCCGGCTGCATCATGATGCGCGTCTGCCACCTGGACACCTGCCCGGTCGGCATCGCCACCCAGAACCCGACCCTGCGCGAGCGCTTCGCCGGCAAGGCCGAGCACGTGGTGAACTTCTTCCGGTTCATCGCCGAGGAGGTCCGCGAGCTGCTGGCCGAGCTGGGCTTCCGCTCCATCGAGGAGGCCGTCGGCCATGCCGACGTCCTCGACGTGGCGCGGGCCGTCGACCACTGGAAGGCGCAGGGCCTGGACCTGGAGCCGCTCCTGCACGTGCCCGAGCTGCCCGAGGGCGCCGTCCGCCACCAGATCGTCACCCAGGACCACGGCCTGGAGAAGGCCCTGGACAACGAGCTGATCAAGCTCGCCGCCGACGCCCTCGCCGCCTCCGACGCCACCGAGGCACAGCCGGTGCGCGCCCAGGTCGCGATCCGCAACATCAACCGCACGGTCGGCACCATGCTGGGCCACGAGGTGACGAAGAAGTTCGGCGGCGCGGGCCTGCCCGACGACACCGTCGACATCACCTTCACCGGCTCGGCCGGCCAGTCCTTCGGCGCGTTCCTGCCGCGCGGCGTCACGCTGCGCCTGGAGGGCGACGCCAACGACTACGTCGGCAAGGGCCTGTCCGGCGGCCGGATCGTCGTCCGCCCGGACCGCGCGGCCGACCACCTCGCCGAGTATTCGACCATCGCGGGCAACACCATCGGCTACGGCGCCACCGGCGGCGAGCTGTTCCTGCGCGGCCGTACCGGTGAGCGGTTCTGCGTGCGCAACTCCGGCGCGCTGGTCGTCTCCGAGGGCGTGGGCGACCACGGCTGCGAGTACATGACCGGCGGTCACGCGGTCGTCCTCGGTCCGACCGGCCGCAACTTCGCGGCCGGCATGTCCGGCGGCATCGCCTACGTGATCGACCTCGACCGCGACAACGTCAACGTCGGCAACGCGGCCGCCGTCGAGGCGCTGGACACCGCGGACGAGCAGTGGCTGCACGACGTGGTGCGCCGCCACGCCGAGGAGACCGGCTCGACGGTCGCCGGGAAGCTGCTCGCCGACTGGGAAGCGGCCGTGCAGCGGTTCAGCAAGATCATCCCCAGCACGTACAAGGCAGTGCTCGCCGCCAAGGACGCCGCCGAGCGAGCGGGTCTCACCGAGACCGAGATCACCGAGAAGATGATGGAGGCGGCGATCAATGGCTGACCCGAAGGGCTTCCTGAACCACGGCCGTGAGGTCGCCAAGTCCCGTCCCGTCGGCGAGCGCGTCAAGGACTGGAACGAGGTCTACGTCCCCGGCTCCCTGCTGCCGATCATCAGCAAGCAGGCCAGCCGCTGCATGGACTGCGGCATCCCGTTCTGCCACAACGGCTGTCCGCTGGGGAACCTGATCCCCGAGTGGAACGACTACGCCTACCGCGAGGACTGGGCGGCCGCCTACGAGCGCCTGCACGCGACCAACAACTTCCCGGAGTTCACCGGTCGCCTCTGCCCGGCCCCCTGCGAGTCGGCGTGTGTGCTCGGCATCAACCAGTCGCCGGTCACCATCAAGAACGTCGAGGTCTCGATCATCGACAAGGCGTGGGAGAGCGGGGACGTCGCCCCGCAGATCCCCGAGCGCCTGTCCGGCAAGACGGTCGCGGTCATCGGCTCGGGCCCGGCCGGCCTCGCCGCCGCCCAGCAGCTGACCCGGGCCGGCCACACCGTCGCCGTCTACGAGCGCGCGGACCGCATCGGAGGCCTCCTCCGCTACGGCATCCCCGAGTTCAAGATGGAGAAGCGGCACATCAACCGCCGTATCGAGCAGATGCGCGCCGAGGGCACCCGCTTCCGCACCGGCGTCGAGATCGGCCGCGACCTGAAGGCGACGGACCTGAAGAAGCGGTACGACGCCGTGGTCCTGGCCGTCGGCGCGACGACCGCCCGCGACCTGCCGGTGCCCGGCCGCGAGTTCCAGGGCATCTACCAGGCGATGGAGTACCTGCCGCTGGCCAACAAGGTCCAGGAGGGCGACTACGTCACCGCCCCGATCTCGGCCGAGGGCAAGCACGTCGTCGTCATCGGCGGTGGCGACACCGGCGCCGACTGCGTGGGCACCGCCCACCGCCAGGGCGCGGCCTCCGTCACCCAGCTGGAGATCATGCCCCGCCCCAACGACGAGCGGCATGCGCCCAGCCAGCCCTGGCCGACCTTCCCGATCCTCTACAAGGTCACCTCGGCCCACGAGGAGGGCGGCGAGCGGATCTACTCCGCCTCCACCACCCGCTTCGAGGGCGACGAGGACGGCAACGTCCAGTGGCTGCACCTGGCCGAGGTCGAGTTCGTCGACGGCAAGCTGACCTCCAAGCCGGGCACCGAGCGCAAGATCCCGGCCCAGCTGGTCACCCTCGCCATGGGCTTCACCGGCACCGACCGGGAGAACGGCCTGGTCGAGCAGTTCGGCCTGGCACTCGACGAGCGGGGTAACATCGCCCGCGACGCCGATTTCCAGACCAATGTGCCCGGTGTGTTCGTCGCCGGTGACGCCGGCCGTGGCCAGTCCCTGATCGTCTGGGCGATCGCGGAGGGCCGCTCGGCCGCCCGCGGCGTCGACAGCCACCTGACCGGGGCCAGCGACCTGCCGGCCCCGATACGCCCGACGGACCGCGCCCTGGCGGTCTGACGGGTCACCGAAGGACGTCCCGTACAAAGGCGTACGGGCGGGGCCAGTCCGGGGGACACCCCCCGGACCCCCGCAGACGGTGCCTGCCCACCAAGTCCCCGACCGGACGGATGGGCAGGCGCCGTTGCATGTCCGGGCCCGCTAGGCGGTGAGACCCGCCACCTTGCCCCAGGCGAGGACCAGCAGCAGCGCCAGCAGGGCCACGCACACGCCCGCCTGGACCAGGGTGCGGCGGCCGTCGCGGGGAGCGTATGCGTACGCCAGGGTCACGGCCGCGCCCGCCAGCAGCCCGCCGAGATGGCCCTGCCAGGAGGTCGCCCACGCGGAGACCACCAGCCACAGCAGCAGACCGGCCATGTACTGGTTGACCGGGCGCATGTCGTGGCCGAGGCGGCGGCTCATGACCCAGTACGCGGCGCCCAGTCCGAAGATGGCACCGGACGCGCCGACCGTGCGGGTCTCGGGCGCGATCAGCAGCACCAGCACCGAGCCGCCGAGCGCCGACAGCAGGTACAGGGCGAGATAGCGGACCCGGCCCAGCTGCGCCTCGACCACCCGGCCGATGTTCCACAGCGCCAGCATGTTGAACAGGATGTGCGTGATGCCGAACGTGCCCTCGGCGGGCGTCAGATGCAGAAACGCGCCGGTCAGCAGGCGGTACCACTCACCGTGGGCCACGCCCTCGGGGAGGTAGCCGGCCGGCACGGTGCCGAGCATGTCGAACCGGTACTCGATCGAGGGGCGGGCCAGCTCGGCGAGGTAGGCGAGCACATTGAGCCCGATCAGGACGTACGTCACCACCGGCACCGCGCCGATCCGGCCGCCGAACGCCGTCCGAGCCTGGCGGACCGACCGTGTGCCCTCCCGCACGCATTCCACGCACTGGTGGCCGACCGCCGCCTCGCGCATGCAGGACGGGCAGATGTAGCGCTCGCAGCGGGTGCAGCGCACGTACGACTCCACCCGGGGATGACGAAAGCAGGTGGTCACGGCGGACTCGGCGGCCACGGCCGGCTCCTCTGGAAGAAGTACGGGACGTACGGGGACAGGACGAGCCGGTGGGGCGGCGGCGAACAAAATAGCGAACTGCCGGGCGGGAGCGAGCGGCAGGGCCGGTCGCCGGATCGCTGATCATCTACGCTCGGGCCCGGGGACACGGAACCGAGGGGGAGTGGGACATGGCCGCGATCAGTCTGCGCAAGGTGGAGGAGACCGCGCCCGCGCTCGTCGGGCCGTACCGGACGGCCGGGGTCTGCCTGCGCAAGCACGGCCTGGACGGGCTGCGGGCCGCCGTGTACCTGGTGGTCGACCACTCGGGTTCGATGAAGCCGTACTACAAGGACGGCAGCGTCCAGGCGCTCGCCGACCGCGTGCTGGGCCTGTCCGCGCATCTGGACGACGACGGCCGGGTGCCGGTGGTGTTCTTCTCCACGGACATCGATGCGGTCACCGACATCGCCCTGGACGGGCACGAGGGCCGGATCGAGCGGATCGCGGCCGGCCTCGGGCACATGGGCAAAACGAGCTACCACCTTGCGATGGACGCCGTCATCGACCACTACCTGGACAGCGGCGCCGGCGACCCCGCGCTGGTCGTCTTCCAGACCGACGGCGGTCCGATCAACAAGCTCGCCGCGGAGCGCTATCTGTGCAAGGCGGCGAAGCTGCCGCTGTTCTGGCAGTTCGTCGGCTTCGGCGACCCGGACAGCCGGCAGTTCGAGTTCCTGCGGAAACTGGACGAGCTGGCCGTGCCCGGCAGGCGCGTCGTGGACAACGCCGGCTTCTTCCACGCGGGCCGGGACCCGCGCCGGGTCTCCGACGCCGAGCTGTACGACCGTCTCGTCGGCGAGTTCCCCCACTGGCTGACGGCCGCACACGCCGCGGGCATCGTGACCGCCTAGTGCCGTGACCGCCCGGCTTCGCCGGGTCGCAGGGCCACGCTCGACGGAGCGCGCCGCCGGCAGGAGGAGGCCCGGGAGCAGCGGTACGCGTGGCGGAGACCAGAATGACGTGATGGAGCCGACCAGTCAGATCATCGTCGCCTTGGACTGCGACAACCGCGTGGCCGCTCAAGACATCGTCGATCGGCTGGGCGGCGGGTGCCGCTTCTACAAAGTCGGACTGGAGCTCCTCACAGCGGCTGGGCCCGAGTTCATCAAGCACCTCGTCGTCCGGGGCAAGGAAGTGTTCCTGGACCTCAAGCTCTTCGAGATCCCGAACTCCGTCGCCGGTGCCGTGCGTGCGGCAGGAGCCCTCGGCGTCTCCATGGTGACCGTGCACAGCATGGGAGGCACGGGCATCATGGCGGCCGCTGTGGACGCGGCCCGCGACTTCCCGGAGCTTCGCGTCCTCGCTCTCACCGTCGTCACCAGCATGACCGACTCCGACCTCGCCGACATCGGTGTCGGTGTTCCCGCTGAGAACCAGGTGCTCCGGTTGGCCGGCCTGGCCGGGCAAGCCGGATGCCACGGCGTGATCGCCTCGCCGCAGGAAGTCCCGGCCCTGCGGGGACTGCTGGGCGGCGATGCTTTGATCGTCACCCCGGGGGTTGCTCTGCCCGGTGACTCTCCTGGCGAGCACGCCCGCCCCGGCACACCACGGGCCGCCATCGCCGCGGGCGCCTCGCATGTCGTCGTGGGACGGGCGGTCACACGCGCCGCGGACCCGGCATCCGCATTCCGCCTTGTCCAGGACGATCTGTCGCAGCGGGCCGCGGTGGGCTTCGATCGGGCCGGCCCGGGAGACACGGGCCGGGGTGGAGCGCACCGCCGAGTCGTCGGGGACGGCCTCCCGCTCACTCGGGGTCCAGGCAGGCCGGACGGATCTCGTTGAACCGCGGTGGTTCGCCTCCCGCACCGTGGCCTCGTCGGCCTGGACCGACCGGGCGATCACCGGGGCTCGGTCCCCGCAGGCGGACGCCGGCGGCATCATCGCCCGCCGACGGCGCACCGGACGGGTACTGCCCCGGCGCACGATCCGCCGCAGCTTCTGCCCTTCTCGATCGGTCGGTCCGCGCACCCGCACCGGCTCGGCCACCACGCCCCCCAGCGCTCGGGACGGACGTCACCGCCCGTCCGACCGCTTCCACCGCCACCCCTGCGAACCCGTGCGGTCACGGCACTGGCCGGCGTCGTCGAGGACCGCGTCCCGGCATTCGTCGGGTGTGCCCCACGCGGTGCGCAGGGCGCGGGCCTTGGTCAGCCACAGGGACAGGTCGTACTCCGCGGTGTACCCGATCGCGCCGTGCAGCTGGAGCGCGGCGCGGGCGGTGGCGTACGCCGCCTCGCACGCCGTCAGCTTGGCGGCGGCCACGTCCGCGGGACGCAGGGACAGCGCCGCCGCGAAGAGCAGGGGCCGGGCGAACTCCAGGGCGGTCTTCGCGTCGGCGAGCCGGTGCTTGACCGCCTGGAACGAGCCGACGGGGACCCCGAACTGCGTGCGCTGTCCGACGTGTGCGACCGTCCGGTCGAGCAGGGCGAGGCCCACGCCGAGGGCCTGGGCGGCGGTGGCGAGGCGGGCCCAGGTGAGGGCGCCGGCGTTCGGCGGCCCGGGGTCCAGGAGTTCGCCGCCGCGGGCCAGCGGGCACAGCCGGCGGGCGGGGTCGAGAGAGGGACGGACCGGGCCGGGGCCCGGGGCCAGGTACAGGCCCTCGCCGGCCGGGGCGAGGTGGAGCGTGGCCGCGTCGCCGTCCAGGGCGTACCCGGTCGGCGCCGCCACGGTCGCCATGGTCCCGCCCGCCGCGAGAGCGGGCAGGAACCGCTTGGCGTGCGGGCCCTCGCCGAGCAGCACCGCCGCCGCGACGGTCTCCACCAGCGGACCCGGCACCGCATGCCTGCCCAGCTCCACGAAGGCCACGGAGAGCTCCACCGGAAGTGGCCCCAGCCCCCCGTACTCCTCCGGCACCGCAAGACCGAACACGCCCGCCTCGCCGATACGGCGCCACAGCGCACGGCCGCTCGCACACTCGCCGCGGCTCCAGTCCCGGACCACCGCCGGGGTGTTTGCCGCCGTCAGCATCGCGTCCAGCGAGCCGGCGAAGTCACGCTGCTCGGTGTCGAGGAGGAAGCGCATCACCGGCGTCCCTTCGGCAGGCCGAGCAGACGCTCGGCGACGATGTCGCGCTGGATCTCGTTCGTCCCCGCGTAGATGGGCCCGGCCAGGGAGAAGACGTACCCCTGCGCCCAGTCCGTGTCCGCGAACTCGCCCTCCGCGCCCAGGAGATCGAGCGCCGTCTCGTGCAGCGACAGGTCGTACTCGGACCAGAACACCTTGTTCATGCTGGACTCCGGGCCGAGCGCGGCGCCGTCCAGGAAGCGGCAGGCGGCGGCGTAGGTGAACAGCTGGTAGGCACGGGCGCCGATCAGCGCGTCGGCCACCCGGGCACGGGCGTGCTCCGGGCGGCCCTGCGCCTTCCACAGCTCCCGCAGCCGGGCGGCCGAGGCCAGGAAGCGGCCGGGGGAGCGCAGGGTGAGACCGCGTTCGTTGCCCGCCGTGGACATCGCGATCCGCCAGCCCCGGCCGGGCTCACCGATCACGTCCTCGTCCGGTACGAACACCTCGTCCAGGGACAGCTCCGCGAAGGCCGGTTTCCCGTCCAGGCGGCCGATCGGGCGGACGGTGACGCCGGGGGCCCGCAGGTCGAACATGAGGTACGTGAGCCCCTGGTGCGGTTTCGCGGCGGCGGGGTCGGTGCGGAACAGGCCGAAGGCCCGGTCGGCGAAGGCGGCCCGCGAGGACCAGGTCTTCAGCCCGGTCAGCAGCCAGCCGCCGTCCGTCCGCACCGCCCTGGAGGTGAGCGAGGCCAGGTCGGATCCCGCCTCCGGCTCGGACCAGGCCTGCGCCCAGACCACCTCGCCGCGGGCCATCGGCGGCAGCACGCGCGTCCGCTGCTCCTCGGTGCCGTGCTCGAAGAGGGTCGGGGCGAGCAGGCTGATGCCGTTCTGGCCGACCCGGCCCGGCGCGTCCGCCGCCCAGTACTCCTCCTCGAAGACCAGCCAGCTCAGCAGCCCGGCGCCCCGTCCGCCGTACTCCTCGGGCCAGGAGACCACCGACCAGCGGTCCGCGGCCAGTTCGCCCTCCCAGGCGCGGTGTGCCGCGAATCCCTCCGCCGTCTCCAGGGACGGCAGCGGGGTGCGGGGCACGTGCGCCGCCAGCCAGGCGCGGGCCTCGGCACGGAACTCCTCGTCCGCCGGAGCATGGGTCAGGTCCACCGTCGCCGTCACCAACCTTCCCTAACAAGTGTTTGGTAGATTAGCGTGGGCCCATGACAAGCGTCGAGACTCCGGCGTACGTGCCCGGGCACGGGCTGCTGAAGGACCGCACCGCCGTCGTCACCGCGGCGGCCGGCGCGGGCATCGGCGGGGCGACCGCGCGCCGCTTCCTGGAAGAGGGCGCCCGGGTGCTGATCAGCGACGCGCACACGCGCCGCCTGAAGGAGCACGAGGCCCGGCTGGCCGGGGAGTTCCCGGGCGCGGTGGCCGCGGTGCCCTGCGACGTCACCGACGAGGCCCAGGTGCGGGCGCTGTTCGCAGCGGCCGTACGGGAGCACGGAAGGCTCGACATCGTCGTCAACAACGCGGGACTGGGCGGGACGTCGGATCTCGTCGACATGACCGACGAGCAGTGGTCCCGCGTCCTCGACGTCACGCTGAACGGCACCTTCCGCTGCACCCGGGCGGCCCTGCGCGCCATGCGGGACACCGGCGGCGGGGTGATCGTCAACAACGCCTCGGTGGTCGGCTGGCGGGCCCAGGCCGGACAGGCCCACTACGCCGCCGCGAAGGCCGGGGTGATGGCGCTGACCCGGTGCGCGGCGATCGAGGCGGCCGCGTACGGGGTGCGGGTCAACGCGGTGGCGCCCAGCCTCGCCATGCACCCGCACCTGGCGAAGGTCACCTCGGCCGAGCTGCTCCAGGAGCTGACCGGGCGGGAGGCCTTCGGGCGGTACGCCGAGCCCTGGGAGGTGGCCAACGTGATCGTGTTCCTGGCCTCCGGTTACTCCTCGTACCTGACCGGCGAGGTCGTCGCCGTCAGCAGCCAGCATCCCTGACGACGGGCAGACCACAATGGGTTCGTGCCGACCAAGAAGAAGCCCCAGGTGACCGCCCCGAAGAAGCCCGCGGCCGGTGCCGCTCAGGCGCGCCGCAGCGAACTCCTCGACACCGCCGCCGAGGTCTTCGCCGAGCAGGGCTACAACGCCACCACCGTCCGGACCATCGCCGACCACGCCGGGATGCTCGCGGGCAGCCTCTACTACCACTTCGACTCCAAGGAGTCGATGCTGGAGGAGATCCTGCGGACCTTCCTCGACGAGCTGTGGGACGGCTACGACACCGTCCTGGCCTCCGGACTCGGGCCCAGGGAGACCCTTCAGGCCCTGGTCACCGAGTCCTTCCGGGAGATCGACCGGCACCGCGCCGCCGTCGCGATCTACCAGAAGGAGAGCAGACAGCTGGCCGTACAGGACCGCTTCGCCTTTCTCGCCGACTCGCAGCGCCGGTTCGAGAAGGCGTGGCTGTCCACGCTGGAGCGCGGGGTCGCGGAGCGCGTCTTCCGCGCCGACCTGGACGTGCGGCTCACCTACCGGTTCGTCCGGGACACGGTGTGGGTCGCGGCCTCCTGGTACCGGCCCGGCGGACAGCACAGCCCGGAGGAGATCGCCCGGCAGTACCTGTCGATGGTGCTGGACGGGATCGCCGTACGCACCTGACATCACGCTGAACACCCCTTTCCTGTGAGGGAGTCGCCATGGCCGAGGCCTACATCGTCGAAGCGGTCCGCACGCCCGTCGGGCGGCGCGGGGGAGGGCTCGGCCGGGTCCACCCGGCCGACCTGGGCGCCCATGTGCTCAAGGCGCTGGTGGAGCGGGCCGGGATCGACCCGGCCGCCGTGGAGGACGTCGTCTTCGGCTGCCTGGACGCGGTCGGCCCCCAGGCCGGGGACATCGCCCGCACCTGCTGGCTGGCCGCGGGGCTGCCCGAGGAGGTGCCCGGCGTCACCGTCGACCGGCAGTGCGGCTCCTCCCAGCAGGCCGTGCACTTCGCCGCGCAGGCCGTGCTCTCCGGCACCCAGGACCTGGTGGTCGCGGGCGGGGTGCAGAACATGTCCCAGATCCCCATCGCCTTCGCCTCCCGGCAGGCCGCCGAACCCCTCGGCCTGACCGACGGACCCTTCCTCGGCAGCACCGGCTGGCGCGCCCGCTACGGCGACCAGCCCGTCAACCAGTTCGCCGGCGCCGAGATGATCGCCGCCAAGTGGGGGATCAGCCGGCAGGACCAGGAGGAGTTCGCGCTGCGCTCGCACCGGCGGGCGCTGCGGGCCATCGACACGGCCCGCTTCCGGCGCGAGACCGTCCCCTACGGCGAGGTCACGGTGGACGAGGGCCCGCGCCGGGACACCTCCCTGGAGAAGATGGCCGCACTGAAGCCCGTCCTCGACGGCGGCACCATCACCGCGGCCTGCTCCTCCCAGGTCTCCGACGGCGCCGCGGCCCTGCTGCTCGCCTCCGAGCGGGCGGTGGCGGAACACGGACTGCGCCCGCGCGCCCGCGTCCACCATCTCTCCGTGCGCGGAGAGGACCCCATCCGCATGCTCTCCGCGCCCATCCCGGCCACCGCGCACGCCCTGAAGAAGACCGGCCTGACCATCGACGCCATCGACCTCGTGGAGATCAACGAGGCCTTTGCCCCGGTCGTGCTGGCCTGGCTGAAGGAGACCGGCGCGGACCCGGAGAAGGTCAACGTCAACGGCGGCGCGATCGCCCTCGGCCATCCGCTCGGCGCGACCGGCGTCCGGCTGATGACCACGCTGCTGCACGAGCTGGAACGCACCGGCGGCCGGTTCGGCCTCCAGACGATGTGCGAGGGCGGCGGCCAGGCGAACGTGACGATCATCGAGCGTCTCTGAGCCCCTCCAGCGTCGCCAGCACCTCCTCCGCCTCCTTCACGATCCGCTCCACCAGCCCGGCGCACGACGGCAGGTCGTTGATCACCCCGGCGACCTGCCCGGACGCCATCACCCCGAGATCCGTACGGCCGTCCACCATCGCCGACTTCAGCAGCATCGGCGTGTTCGCGGCCAGCAGCACCTGACTCCAGGACAGTTCCCTGCCGTGCCGCAGGGCCAGCCCGTCGCGGACCATCTGCCGCCAGGTGAGCCCCGACAGCCGCCGGAATCCCGCCGCCCGCCGCACCGCGTGGACCAGGGCCGGTATCCGCCCGGACCGCTCCAGCGTGTCCACCAGCTCCGTGCGCAGCATCCGGTGCGGCAGCCCGTCCACCGCACGGGTGACCGTGACGTCCCGGACCGTCGCTGCCAGGTACCGCGCCTTCACCGCCTGCGGCACCGTCGACTCCGAGGTGAGCAGGAACCGCGTCCCCATCGCCACCCCGGCCGCCCCGTACGCCAGCGCCGCGACCAGGCCCCGCCCGTCGAAGTAGCCGCCCGCCGCCACCACGGGTATCCGCACGGCGTCCACCACCTGCGGCAGCAGCACGGACGTCGCCACCTCGCCGGTGTGCCCGCCGCCCTCGCCGCCCTGCACGATCACCGCGTCCGCACCCCACGCGGCCACCTTCTCCGCATGGCGCCGGGCCCCGACGGACGGGATGACCAGCACACCGGCCTCCTTGAGCCGGGCGATCAGCTCGGCCGAGGGGGCCAGCGCGAAGGAGGCCACCCGGACACCCTCGTCCAGCATGATCTGCACGCGGTCGGGAGCATCGGCCGCGTCGGCCCGCAGGTTCACCCCGAACGGCGCGTCCGTGCGCGAGCGGACCTCCCGTATCGCATCCCGCAGCAGGTCGAGGGACATCGTCGCGGAGGCCAGGATGCCGAGGGCCCCCGCGTTCGCCGCCGCCGAGACCAGCCGCGGGCCGGCCACCCAGCCCATCCCGGTCTGCACGACCGGGTGGCGGACCCCGGTCAGCCGGGTCAGGGCGGTCTCCATCACCCCCTCGCCCCCTCGGGCACCTCGCGCGCGCGTGCCCCCTCCGGATCCAGCTCCTCACGGATCAGCCGCAGCTCCTCCGCGGTGGGCTCCCGGGTGACGGGCACCTCGTCCGGCACCACGAGTGCGAAGCCCGTCGCCTCCCGCACCTGCTCCACGTCCACCCCCGGATGCACGGAGGCCAGCCGCATCGAGTGGTCGGGGGTGGCGAAGTCGAAGACGCCGAGGTCGGAGACGACCCGGGGGATGCGGTGGAAGCGGGCCGTGCTCCCCAGCCGCGCCGCCCGGTCGTACCCCACCCCGCACACCATGTCGACCCGCTCCACGAACACCCGCCGGGAGTGCCTCGGGATCCAGTAACTCGTCGGGTTGTTCAGTGTGTTGAGCGGTGCCCCGCGCACCCCGAGCAGCTGCCGCCCGGGCCGGGTCCAGTCGCCGATGCAGGAGATGTTCTGGTTGCCGTGGCGGTCGATCTGGCTCGCGCCCATCATCACGTGCCGCCGGCCTCCCGCCACCAGGGTCAGATGCAGGCGGTAGGGCAGCCAGCCCTCGGGGGTGCCGTCGGGGCGGACCAGCAGCGCCTCGCCGTCGGTCAGCAAAAGGTCCGGCGCGAAGGTGAGCCGGGCCAGCCGTGCCCCCAGCGAGGGGATCAGGCCCATCGGGCTGGCCAGGATCTCCCCGGCGCCGCGCCAGGCGTCGGCACAGGCGACCACGCAGTACTCGGATCGCGCAGGAAGAGAGACGCTCATTGCTCCCGCTCCTTCTGCCAGGCCCGCACCGCCGACCGGTACGCCTCCTCGTCCCCGGACAGGAACCGCTCGGCGAACTCCGGCCAGGGCGTGGACGCGTACGCCCGCTGGAACGCCTCGTCCCGGCCGTAGTCCGGTGCGCAGGAGGTGAAGTGCGCGCCGTTCGGCGCCTCGACCACGCCGGTCACCGCGAGCCGCTTCAGCAGCAGCGACTGCGGGGCGGACTCCTTGGTCAGCTCGGCCGTGTCGACGAGCCGCTCGCAGGACACGTAGGCCGTGTCCGCCGCTTCGCAGAACAGGTCGTCGAAGTACGGGTCCGGGCCCAGGTACTGCCCGTTGCCCAGCCGGTCGGCGCGGTTGACGTGCACCAGGGCCGCGTCCGTCCGCAGGGCCGGCATGGCCACGAACGTCTCCCCGTCCTCGTACGGCGAGGTGACCGTCCTCAGGCCCGGGTTGACCCGCATCACGTCCGAGCCGACTCCCGCCCGCACCGGCAGGAACGGCAGGCGGTTCGCCGCAGCCTGCAGCCCCCACAGGAACATCCCCTCGTCCACCTCGGTCAGTTCGAAGTCCCCGCGTTCGCGTGCCGCCCGGTAGTGCGGTTCGAGCGGGACGGAATCGAGCGTGACGAAGGCCGTGACCAGCTTGCGGATCCGGCCGGCCGCGGCCAGCATGCCGACCTCCGGGCCGCCGTACGAGACGACCGTGAGGTCACTGATCCCGGACCGGAGCAGGGCCCTGACCAGAGCCATCGGTTTGCGCCGGGAACCCCAGCCGCCGATGCCGAGGGTCATGCCGCTGCGCAGGCGGGAGACCACCTCGTCGGCGGTCATCGTCTTGTCGCTCACCTATGCGTCCTCCTTCCCGAACCTGTCCCTGACCTCGTCGGCCACCCCGCTGAGGGCGGCCTCGAAGGTGAAGCCCTGCTCGAAGCGGTAGCTGCGGCGCACGTCCACCGGGTCGATCCCGTTGATGGCCGCCTTGGCCAGACGCAGCAGCCTGCCGTCCTTGGCGGCTATCTCGCGGGCCAGCTCCAGCGCCGCCGTGCGCAGTTCCGTGCGCGGCACCACCCGCCACACCGAGCCGTGGGCGTGCAGCTCGGCCGCGCTCGCCGTGCGCGAGGTGTAGTACAGGGCGCGCATCAGATGCCGGGGGACCAGCCGGGCCAGATGGGTCGCCGCGCCCAGGGCGCCGCGGTCCAGCTCGGGCAGCCCGAAGGAGGCGTCCTCGCTCGCCACGATCGCGTCCGCGTTGCCCGCCAGGCCTATGCCGCCGCCCAGACAGAAGCCCTGCACCGCCGCGACCACCGGTGTCTCGCACTCGTACACCGCCGCGAAGGCCTCCGCGCAGCCCCGGTTGGCGCCGAGCAGCGCCCGGTCGCCGTGCGTCTGTATCTCCTTGATGTCCACGCCCGCGTTGAACCCGCGCCCCTCCGCGGCCAGCACCACACAGCGCACGCCGGGGTCGCGGCCGGCCGCGCGGACCGCGTCGGCCAGGGCGAACCAGCCGCTCACCGGCAGCGCGTTCACCGGCGGGAAGTCGGTCGTGACGACGGAAATCCCCTTTTCCGGGGACGAGGTGGAGACACCCATGGACGCATCAGCTACCTTCGCACTCAACGCCTTTCCACCAAACATTTGTTAGGTGTGAGGCTTCGAAGCTAGCAGTCGTCGAAGACGAGCGGGAGGCCCTGTGGAAAACTCCGCACGCAGCGCGGCGGGGCCTGTGGACAATGCGCTGCGGGGCAGGACCGTCGTCGTCACCGGCGGCACCCGGGGCGTCGGGGCAGGTGTCGCACGGGCCTTCGCCGCATCCGGCGCCCAGGTGCTGGCCTGCGCCCGCCGTCCCCCCGAACAGCCCCTCGACGGCGTGGAGTTCGCCCCCCTCGACCTGCGCGACCCGCCCGCGGTGCGCGCCTTCTTCAGCGCGCTGCCCCGGCTCGACGTGCTCGTCAACAACGCCGGCGGCACCCCGTACCGGCGACTGGCCGACGCGGACGCCGAGCGGCACGCCCGGGTCGTCGAACTGAACCTGATCACCCCGCTGACCGCCTCCCTCGCCGCCTACGAGCACCTCAGGCGCACCCGGGGCTCGGTCGTGATGATCGGCAGCGTGAGCGGCGCCCGCCCCTCGCCCGGCTCGGCCGCCTACGGAGCCGCCAAGGCGGGCCTGGCGAACCTGGCCGCTTCCATGGCCGTGGAGTGGGCGCCGGAGGTCCGCGTCAACACGCTGGTCGTCGGCATGGTCCGCACCGAGCTGTCCCATCTGCACTACGGCGGCCCGGACGGCCTCGACGCCGTCGCCCGCACCGTTCCGCTCGGGCGGCTCGCCGGCCCCGCGGACGTCGGCGCGGCGGCCGTCTTCCTCGCCTCCGACGCGGCTGCCTACATCAGCGGGGCGAGCCTGCTGGTGCACGGGGGCGGGGAGCGGCCCGCGTTCCTCGACGCCGCGACCGCCCGCGAGGGATCCCACCGCCCGGACGCGGTGGGCGAGCCCCATCGAGAAGACCGCCGGCAAGGAGGCCCGGAATGAGTGGAATCTGTGCAGGACGCGTGGTCGTCGTCACGGGTGCCGGACGGGGGCTGGGCCGGGCCCACGCCCTGGCCTTCGCCGCCGAGGGCGCCCGGGTCGTCGTCAACGACCTCGGGGTCGGGCTGGACGGGGTGCCGGGCCCCGACAGCCCGGCGGCGGCCGTCGTCACGGAGATCCGGGCGGCGGGCGGCGAAGCCGTCGCGCACGGCGGCGACATCGCGACCGCCGAGGGGGCCGCCTCGCTCGTCCGGACGGCCGTCGAGACCTACGGCCGGCTCGACACCCTCGTCAACAACGCCGGCTTCCTGCGCGACCGCATGCTCGTCAACCTCGACGAGGACGACTGGGACGCCGTACTCCGCGTCCACCTCAAGGGCCACTTCCTGCCGCTCAGGCACGCCGCCGCGCACTGGCGGGCCGAGGCCAGGGCCGGGCGCACACCGGCGGCCCGGATCGTCAACACCAGCAGCGGGGCCGGCCTGCTGGGATCGGTCGGGCAGGGGAACTACAGCGCCGCCAAGGCCGGGATCGTCGGGCTGACCCTCGTCGCGGCGGCCGAACTGGCCCGCTACGGCGTCCGGGTCAACGCCGTCGCGCCGGCCGCCCGCACCCGTATGACGGAACGTACCTTCGCCGAGACCATGGCGGCCCCGGCCACCGGCTTCGACGCCATGGCCCCCGAGAACGTCTCCCCGCTCGTCGTCTGGCTCGGATCCGCCGCGAGCGAGGGCGTGACCGGCCGGGTCTTCGAGGCGGAGGGCGGCCGGATCACCGTCATGGAGGGCTGGCGTCCGGGCCCCACCACCGATCACGGGGAGCGCTGGACACCGGCCGGAGCGGGGGAGGCCGCGCTGAAGCTGCTGGCGGCGGCCGAGGTGCCGGGTGCGGTGTACGGGGCCTAGGAGCGAGGCGGTCCAGCCGGTCGGGCGGGCGGGCGCCGCGGGCCGGCGCCCGCTCATGAAAGGCAGGAAGCGGATCACGCTGTCCAGCTTGTCCGGCTCGTCCGTGCTGAACACCTCGCCGGCCCCGACGATGTCACGTGCCCGGCGACGGGAGGGAGCCGGTAGTGCGGGCTAGGTGTCGCACTCCAGTACCGTCCGGCACAGACCGCACCGGGCGCGGACCCGACCCCGTACCGGCACCCTGATCCGCTGGTGGCAGGTGGGGCACGGAAACGACACCCGCAGGTGCCCGCCGGGTCCGGGGTCGGCGGTGAAGGCGTAGGGCCCGGCGGGCTGCACCCCGGGAGCACGGCGGCGGTCGTGGGCGTAGCGGCGGCGCCCCGTCCAGCCGGCTCCGGTCAGCGGCGGCTGCTGCTCGTCCTGCCGGGCCCGGGCCATGCCCGCGACGTAGGCCGTGTACGCCTGCGGGCTGGTGAACCACACGGAGGGATCCTCGTGGAAGAGCAGGGCCCTTTTGGCGAGCACGTAGCCGAACTCCTCCGGGGTCAGATAGCCCAGCTTCTGGGAGGAGGCCCGGTCCTCACGGTAGGCGTCCAGCAGCAGCCAGCCGGCCCCCAGATAGGTCGTCGCCGTGTCCGTCAGGATCTCGTTCTCCGCCGTGGTGGGGAAGGCGAGGCCGAGCCGGTGCAGATAGACGTGCATCACCTCGTGCGCGAGGGCCGCGCCGATGTCCCTGCGATGGGTGCGGAAACGGTCGTTCAGCTCGACGAAGTACTCGGGGCCCGCTGCGAGTTCGACGTTCGCCGCATGGGTCATCTCCCGGAAGCCGACGATCAGCCGGGCCTCCGGCAGCCGGAAGTGCCGCACGATCTCCCGGGCCACCCGCTGCGCCCCCAGGTGCAGGTCGTCCGTGTCGCAGAAGGCCACGTCGGCGGGGACCACACTGGTCGGGAAGGTCTGGACGGTGTCGTACGACAGCCGTCTGTACAGCGCGGTAATGGCGGCCCGCACCGTCTCCAGATGCGGGTACCCGTGCTCGACCGGTCCGCCGTTCGCCACGTCCGACCCCCAAAGACGCTCGGAACTCCCTTCCACTCTATGCGGGTGTGCGCGGATTTTCGCCGCCCGGATCCCGGCTGTGGGCACGAGGGCCGTCCCTGTCGTGCACCCGTGCGATCTCCGGAAGGGCCCGGCGGGGACCCCTCGCAACGACCACCACACCCGGCCCACCGCTCACACCGGCAGCAGCCGCGGTCACACCGGCAGCAGATGCGGGTCACACCGGCAGGCGGCGCGGGTCACACCGGCAGCAGGCGCGGGGCGGACGGGCGCCGGCCCGGCCCCGCCTCCCGGAGCTCCAGCACCCACACCTCGTTCTCGCCCTCCCGCAGGACCGGACCGGGGACGTACAGGGAGCGCTGCGGTCCCACCGACCAGTAGCGGCCCAGGCCGAAACCGTTCACCCAGACGAAGCCGCGCACCCAGCCCGGCAGTTCGAGCCGCGCGTCCCCGGCGCCACGGACCGTGACGGCGCCCCGGTACAGCCCCGGTGCGCCGTCCCCGGGCGGCGCACCGAACGGCACCGCCTCCACACCGCCCGCGAAGGCGTCCAGGTCCAGCCCGCGCGCGCGTACCCCGTGCAGATACTGCCGCTCGTGCAGGACGCCCCCGGTGATGCCCTTCGCCTCGCCCGAGCGCGGACCGTAGTTGACCCTCCCCAGGGACTCCACCCACAGCTCCACGCGCGCGGGACCCGCGACGGGTTCCTTCAGCCGGGGTTCGTCCTCGCCGAGCACCCCGGCCCGCTCGCCGTCGACGTACACCACCGCGAGATCCCTGAGTCCGCGGACCGTCAGCGGGTACGGCTGCCGCGGCCCGGGCACACCGACCTCGTAGCGCACCAGCCCCCGGGAGACACCCAGTTCCTCGAACGTCGGCGGTACGGGCGTGACGGTCTCCTCGCCGCCGAGCGCCTCCAGTACGTCACCCAAGGGTGCCCATCCGGTCAGCGCCACGTCCGTAGGATTTCCCAACGCAGCAGGTGGCGGCGGCGGTTCGGGCAGCGGACCGGGGTGGTACCCGGCCAGTGCCTCCCGGAAGCGCCAGAACTTCTCCGTGGGGCGGCCGTACTCGTCGACGGGGGCGTCGTAGTCGTAGGAGGTCACGTCCGGCTCCAGCGGGCCCTCGTGCAGCTCGCCGCCCCGGTTGGCCCCCGCCCAGCCCGCGAAACTCGTGCCGCCGTGCGCCATGTACACGTTCACCGAGGCCCCGCACTCCAGGATCTCCCGCAGGGTCCCGGCCGCCTCCCCGGGGTCCCGTACGACGTGGGCGCCGCCCCAGTGGCCGAACCAGCCGCACCAGAACTCCATGCACATCAGCGGCCCCTGCGGGCGGTGCCGGCGCAGGGTCTCGAAGGCCGCGCGCGCGTGGGAGCCGAAGTTCACCGTGGCGAGCAGGCCCGGCAGCGAGCCGCCGGTCAGCATGTGGTCCTCGGGACCGTCCGAGGTGAACAGCGGGACCGTGACCCCCTCGGCCCGCAGCAGGCCGGCCAGCTGCTCCAGGTAGTCCGCGTCCGAGCCGTAGCTGCCGTACTCGTTCTCGACCTGCACCATGACCACCGGGCCGCCGTGGTCGATCTGCCGGGGCACGATCTCGGGCAGCAGACGGCGGAACCAGCTCCGCACGCGGAACAGGAAGCGCTCGTCACGGGTACGCGCGCGCGTGCCCGCCTCGCCCGTCACCCAGTGCGGCAGCCCGCCGTTCTCCCACTCGGCGCAGATGTACGGGCCCGGCCGCACGATCGCCCACAGGCCCGCCGCCCGGACCGCGTCCAGGAACCGCCCGACCGCCTGCACGTCACGGTACCGGCCCGGGCCCGGCTCGTGCAGGTTCCACGGGACGTACGTCTCCACGCAGTTGAGGCCCATCGCCCGCAGCATTTCCAGCCGGTGCCGCCAGTGCCCCTCGTGCACCCGGAAGTAGTGCAGCGCGCCGGACAGCAGCCGTACCGGTCGTCCGTCCAGCAGGAAGTCGGATTCCCCCACCGTGAACTCGCTCATGCGGCCAAGCCTCGGCCCTGGCGGAGGTGCGCACCATGGACGAAGATCGGCGCTGCTTGGACAAAAGTCCGCCGCCGCCGGGAGGAGCGCCGATGTACCACACCTGGATGCGGTTCTTCAGTCCCGGCCCGGCCCACCACCGCCTCGGCCTGGTCTGCCTCGGCGTCGGACTCCAGTACGGCGCGCTGCCCACGGTCGGCCCCCGCACCCTCGACCACCATGTGGCGGTCGTGATCAGCACGGGCCGCGGCTGGTACCGGGGCGCCGACGGCCGCCGTACGACCGTCACCGGGCCGGCGCTGCTGTGGCTCACCCCCGGTGTGCCGCACCACTACGGGCCCGACCCGGGCACGGGCTGGGACGAGGGCTTCGTCGACTTCGCCGGACCCGCCACCACGACCTACACCGAACTCGGCTACATCGAGCCCGGGCGGCCCGTCGTCCCCCTCGCGGACGCGGCAGGACCCCGCGCGGTCGTCGCCCGCATCGCCCGCGCCGCCCGCCGTGGCAACCCGCTGCTGGAGGTGGAGACCGGCGCCGCCGTCCACGAGCTGCTCGTCGCCCTGCGCCGCGCCCGCGCCGACCTCGCACCCGACGGCGACCAGGTGCTCCAGGCCCTCGCCCGGGACGCCTGCCGGCCGATGAGCGTCGCCGACCACGCCGCCCGGCACGGGATGACCCCCGCCGAGCTGCGCGGAGCCGTCCGCCGCGCCGCCGGATGCAGCCCCAAGGACTATCTGCTCGGCATCCGCCTGGGCCGCGCCAAGGAACTCCTCGCCGCCACCGAACTGCCCGTCGCGGCGGTCGCCCGCCGCGTCGGCTACGACGACCCGGCCTACTTCTCCCGCCTGTTCACCCGCCGGGTGGGCCTCGCCCCCGTCCGCTTCCGCGCCCAGCAGGGGCGCAGCGTCCCCGGCGGCTGGAGCGACCGGATCCCGGATCCGGACGACCCTCCGATGCTCCAGGGGTGACCGCATGCTGATCGGGGGATGAAAGGGGCGCTGAGCTCCCCTTAAAGTTGGCCCACATGACCATCAGCAACACCGGTAGCGGTGACGTCGACCCCGAGGTCCGCCAGGAGCTGGAGCGGCTGCGCGACAGCATCGACAACATCGACGCGGCGGTCGTCCACATGCTCGCCGAGCGCTTCAAGTGCACCCAGCAGGTCGGCCGGCTCAAGGCGCTGCACCAGCTGCCGCCCGCCGACCCGGCCCGCGAGGCCAAGCAGATCGAGCGGCTGCGCAGCCTCGCCGGGAACGCCAAGCTCGACCCGGCCTTCGCCGAGAAGTTCCTGAACTTCATCATCGCCGAGGTGATCCGGCACCACGAGTCCATCGCCGAGGACACCGCGAACGGTCAGCCCGCCTCGGCCGGCTGATCCACGGCGGCGGCCGGCGGGAGTGGCGGTCGGAGGGGGGTGGCGGCCGGCGGAAGCGGACGGTACGGAGGGGGACGGCGGCCGGCGGGGTGGCGGCCGAGGGTGGGCCGGGCGGTGCGGAGGGACGGCGGCCCGGCGGGCGGACCGGACAGGGAGGAGTGCGGGAGCGGACATTTGACGCATACCGATCCGCCTCTGTGCGCTGTCGGTGCCATCGGGCAGCATGGCCTGCATGTCCGTCATCACGCGCGACGAAGCGCAGCTCCGAGCACAGTTCCTCGACGTTCACCGCTACAGCATCGAACTCGACCTCACCACGGGGGACGAGACGTTCGACTCCCGCACGGTGATCACGTTCACCGCGAGGTCCGGCGGGGACGCGTTCGTCGAGCTGAAGCCCGCCGAGCTGCGCGCCGTCACCCTCGACGGCCGGCCCCTCGACCCGGGGTCCTTCCGTGATGACCGGCTGCCGCTCGAGAACCTCACCGCCGGCGAGCACGAGCTGCGCGTCGACGCGGTCATGCGCTACTCCCGCACCGGTGAGGGCATGCACCGCTTCACCGACCCCACCGACGGCGAGACGTACGTCTACACCCAGCTGTTCCTGGACGACGTCCAGCGGGTCTTCGCCGCCTTCGACCAGCCCGACCTGAAGGCCGTCTTCGACCTCACGGTCACCGCGCCGCAAGGCTGGACCGTCCTCGCCAACGGCATCACCGAGCACCTCGGCGAGGGCCGCTGGCAGGCCGCCACGACCCCGCTGATCTCCACCTACCTCGTCGCCGTCGCCGCCGGCCCCTGGCACTCGGTGCGCACCGAGCACCGCGGCCTGCCCTTCGGCATCCACTGCCGCCGCTCCCTCGCCCGCCACCTCGACGCCGACACCGAGGAGATCTTCGAGATCACGCGCGCGTGCTTCGACCGCTACCACGAGAAGTTCGAGGAGCCCTACCCGTTCGACTCCTACGACCAGGCGTTCGTACCCGAGTTCAACGCGGGCGCCATGGAGAACCCGGGCCTGGTCACCTTCCGCGACGAATTCGTCTACCGCTCCGCCGTCACCGACACCGAGCGGCAGACCCGCGCCATGGTCATCGCGCACGAGATGGCCCACATGTGGTTCGGCGACCTCGTCACCCTCAAGTGGTGGGACGACATCTGGCTGAACGAGTCCTTCGCCGAGTACATGGGCTACCAGACCACGCTCGAGGCGACCCGCTTCACCGAACCGTGGGTCGAGTTCGGCGTCACCCGCAAGGCCTGGGGCTACGACGCCGACCAGCGCCCCTCCACCCACCCGGTCGCCCCCGAGGCCGTCGACGACACCGCCGCCGCCCTGCTCAACTTCGACGGCATCTCCTACGCCAAGGGCGCCTCCGCACTGCGCCAGCTGGTGGCCTGGCTCGGCGAGAAGGACTTCCTCGCCGGCATCAACATCCACTTCCAGCGGCACAAGTTCGCCAACGCGACCCTCGCCGACTTCATCGACTCCCTCGCCGCCGCCACCGAACGCGACGTGCACGCCTGGGCCGACGCCTGGCTGCGCACCACCGGCGTGGACACTCTCACCCCGGCGACCGACTCGGCCGACGGTGCCTGCACCCTGACCGTCGACCGCGCGGGCAGCCGCCCGCACCGCGTCAGCGTCGGCCTGTACGACCGCGACCTCACCGACGAGGGCCGCCTCGTCCTGCGCGAACGCATCGGCCTCGACGTCCCGCAGACCGCCCCGCAGCCCATCGGCAAGCGCCCCGCGCTGCTCCTGCTCAACGACGGCGACCTGACCTACGCCAAGGTCCGCTTCGACGACGGCTCCTTCGAGGCGATCCGCACCGGCCTGTCCGGGCTGCCCGACCCGCTCACCCGCGCGGTGGTGTGGAACGCACTCAGGGACGCCGTCCGGGACGGGGAACTCCCGCCCGCGGCCTACCTGGAGACGGCCCGCGCCCATCTCCCGCTGGAGACCGACCTGGCCCTCGTCCAGGGCGTCCTCGCCTTCGCCTCGGCCTACGTCGCCGACCGCTATCTGCGCCCCGAGGACCGCCCGGCCGCCCTCAGCACCCTCACCGCCCTCTGCCGCGACCTGCTGCGCCGTACCGAGGACGGCGACAACCCCGGCCTGCGCCTGATCGCCGTACGGCACTACGTCGACGTCGCCGCCCACCCCGAGACCATCGCCGCCTGGCTCGCCGACGGCACGGTGCCCGGCGGACCCGAGCTGGACCCCGAGCTGCGCTGGCGCGTCCTCGGCCGGCTCGCCGTGCTCGGCGCCACCGACGAGGCCGCCATCGCCGCCGAGCTGGACCGCGACCCGTCCGCCACCGGCCAGGAGGGTGCCGCCACCTGCCGTGCCGCCCTGCCCGACCCGGAGGCCAAGCGCACGGCCTGGGAGGCGATGTTCACCGGCGACGACCTGTCCAACTACCTGTTCACGGCGACCGCGCGGGGCTTCTGGCAGCCCGAACAGGCCGACCTGGTCCGGGAGTACGTGCCGCGCTACTACGAGGACGTCGTCGCGCTCGCCGCCCGCCGCGGCCCGGCCATCGCCGTCGCCGCCGGCCGCTGGGCCTTCCCGCGGTACGCCGTCGACGCCGAGCACCTCGCCCTCGGCGAGGCCTGTCTGCGCGAGGCCGGCCCGGCCGTCGCCCTGCGCCGCAAGCTCGCCGACGAACTGGACGACCTCGCACGGGTGTTGCGGGTGCGCGGGGAGTAGGACCGGCGACGTAGGGCACGGCTGGTCCCTGCAGACGATGCGGCGGGCCGATCCTCCTCCTAGGCTCGAGCGGGCCAAGGACGATCAGCCCGAGCCCCCGGAGGCAGATCCGTGATCGTAGTGACCGGTGCGACCGGCAACGTCGGCCGTGCCCTTGTCGGACGTCTTCTCGCCGCCGGCGCGCCCGTGCGGGCGCTGACCCGCGACCCGCGGCGGGCCGGCCTGCCCGAGCGGGCGGAGGTGGTGCGGTTCGACCCGGACGAGCCCGCCGCCCTGTTCGCCGGAGCGACGAAACTCTTCCTCTACGCCCAGGCCGGCACGGCCGCCCTGCTGGAGGCGGCCCGTGAGCACGGGGTGCGGCACGTGGTGATGCTCTCCAGCGGGATCATCCAGGAGGGCGCCGACGAGACCCACCCCATCCACGTCATGCACGCCGACGTCGAGCGGCAGGTCCGTGAGAGCGGGCTCGCCCGGACGTTCCTGCGGCCCAACGCGTTCGCCACGAACGCCCTCCAGTGGGCGCCGCAGATCCGCGCCGGCGAGAGCGCCGTCCGCGGTGTCTTCGCGGACGCGCTGAGCGCACCCATCCACGAGGACGACATCGCCGCCGTCGCCGAGCGCGCCCTGCTGGACGACGGCCACGAGGGCGCCGCGCACCGGCTGACCGGCCCCGCGGCGACCAGCAACGCCGACCAGGTCGCGGCGATCGGGCGGGCCGTGGGCCGGGAGCTGACCTTCGCCGAGGTGCCGCCGCAGGACGCGGGAGCGGAACTGTTCCCGCACGTGCCGCCGCCCGTGCTCGACCGGCTGCTGCAGACCTTCGAGGCGAGCCGCGGCGTCCCACCGGAGATCACCGACACGGTCGAGAAGGCCACCGGCGCCCCCGCCCGCACCTTCGCCCAGTGGGCCCACGACCACGCCGAGGACTTCCGCCCCCAGCGCTAGCCGCCGGGACGCGGCCCCGGCCACGGCGGTGCCGGGCCGTGGCCGCCCGGACGCGGCTCCGGCAACAGGAACGCGGCTCCGGCAACAGGAACGCGGCTCCGGCAACAGGAACGCCGCCCCGGCAACAGGAACGCCGCCCCGGCAACAGGAACGCCGCCCCGGCGGCAGGGGCGCCGCCCCGGCAACAGGGACGCCGCCCCGGCCCGCCCTAGCCGCCGGGGCGCAACTCGGCCCGTCGTACGGCTCCTTCGCGCGGTCCTGTCCGCCGGTTGCCCGCCCCCGGGGCAGCCGGCGCGGCGGCGTCCAGGGTGAAACCGAGCCGCTCCAGGAAGCGCGCACCGGAGTGCCAGCCGGCCGGGACCGTCGCCGTGACCAGGGACACGGCCCCGGCCCGGGCCAGCAGGGCCTCGGCCAGCGCGCGCCCGAGACCCCGCCCACGTGCCCAGGGCGCCAGCAGGAACAGGCCCACGGCCACCGCACCGGGCTCAGGATGGTCCCGGACGGCGTCCACCAGACCCGCGACCACGCCGTCCCGCTCCAGCACCAGGAGCACCTTGTCCTCGGGGCGCGCACCCCGGGGCAGCGCGTAGAACAGGCTCTGCACGTCACCCGGCCCCGACGGCAGCCCGGTCGCCGCCACGAACCAGTCCTCGCACTCCTCGAAGAGCGTCAGCAGCGGCGCCTCGTCCGCGGGAGAGGGCGCACGCACCACCACCCGTTCACCGGGCACCTCGATCATCCATGCGTCAACCATCCGACCGACGTTAGCCGCGGGCCGTCACGCTCCAACGCGTTTTCCCCGTACGGCAGTACCCACTTTCGGGTTCCGGTCGTTGGGCTTTACGGACGCGCGGCCCTCTTCCCGTACAAGCTGGAAGTCCCCGTACAGAAGCCCCCGTACACGACCCTCGTACGCAAGCTCCCGTCCCCGTAGTCGAACCCTCGTGCAGAGAGCGCCGTACAAGCCGGCAACCGCACGGACGTCGACCTTGCCCCCGCGCCCCGGAGGAGAGCCCATGAGTACGCCGCCCCTCGCCTCAGGACCGGACGGCCCAGAAGCCCTCCGTCCGCTCCTGGACACCGTTCTCGACGCCCTCGCGGCCGGCCGGCTGGCCCGCGGCGGACCGCTGCCCGCCGGAGGGCCCCCGAGCGTCACCGCACGCGTCGCGGACGTCCTGGGGGAGGTGCTGCCGGAGGACGGCGACCCCGGCGCCCTGCGTACCCTCGTGCACCTCTTCGCCGAGGGCGCCGCCGACCCCGCCGACCCGCTGTGCGCGGCCCACCTGCACTGCCCGCCGCTCGCCGTCGCCACCGCCGCCGACCTCGCCGCGAGCGCCCTCAACCCCTCGCTGGACTCCTGGGACCAGGCCCCGGCCGCCTCCGCGCTGGAGGCCGAGGTCACCCGCGCCCTCGCGCACGAGATCGGCCTCGCCGACGCCCTGGTCACCACCGGCGGCACCGAGTCCAACCAGCTCGCCCTGCTGCTCGCCCGCGAGGCGCACGGCGGCAGCGTCCGACTGGTCTGCGGGGCGGGCGCCCACCACTCCCTGCCGCGGGCCGCCTGGCTGCTCGGCCTGCCCGACCCGGTCGTCGTCCCCTCCCCGAACGGCCTCCTCGACCCCGCCGCCCTGCACGAGGCCCTCACCACGCTCTCCGGTCCGATACTGGTCGCGGCCACCGCCGGCACCACCGACGCCGGCCTCATCGACCCGATCCCGGAGATCGCCGGCCTGTGCACCGCCCACGGCGCCCGTCTGCACGTCGACGCCGCCTACGGCGGGGGCCTCGCCTTCAGCGAACGGCACCGCGAGAAGCTCGCCGGGCTCGAAGCCGCCCACACCGTCGCCCTCGACCTGCACAAACTCGGCTGGCAGCCGGTCGCCGCCGGCCTGCTCGCCGTCGCCCGGCCCCGCGAACTCGCCGTCCTCCACCAGCACGCCGACTACCTCAACGCCGGGGACGACACCGAAGCCGGACTGCCCGACCTGCTCGACCGCTCCCTGCGCACCACCCGCCGCCCGGACATCCTCAAGATCGCCGTCACGCTGAAGACACTGGGCCGCAGCGGCCTCGGCGCCCTGGTCGACCAGGTCTGCGCGCGCGCCCGCGCCTTCGCCGCCCTCGTCGAGGACCACCCCGGCTTCGAGCTCTACGACCGGCCCGCCATCAGCACGGTCCTGTTCAGGCCCGTCGAGGCGGACGACGCCGCCGTGGCCGCCGTACGCCGCAGGCTGCTGTACGAGGGCCGGGCCGTCCTCGGCCGGGCCCGCCTCGACGGCCGCCTCTGGCTCAAGGCCACCCTCCTCAACCCGCACACCCTGCCGGACGAACTGGCCCGGCTCCTCGCACTCGCAGAAGGAACGGCCCCTCAAGGAACGGCCCCAGAAGGAACGACCCCCGAAGGAACGACCTCCAGATGACCACCCCCCCACTCCATGAGCCGGACTCCCCCCGCGACCTGGTCGGCATCGGCATCGGACCGTGCAACCTCTCCCTCGCGGCCCTCGCCCACCCGCTCGCCGAACTCGACGCCGTCTTCTACGAACAGCGCCCCGGCTTCGACTGGCACCCCGGCCTGCTCATCGAGGGCGCCACCATCCAAGTGCCCTTCCTCGCCGACCTGGTGACGCTCGCCGACCCCACCAGCCCCTGGAGCTTCCTCAACTACCTGCGCGGCCGGGAGCGGCTCTTCTCCTTCTACTTCGCCGAGCACTTCCACATCCATCGCGCCGAGTACGACGCCTACTGCCGCTGGGTCTCCCAGCAGCTGCCCGGGCTGCGCTTCCGCCACCAGGTCGACGCCGTCCGCTGGAACCCCGAACGCGACGTGTTCGAGGTCGACTTCACCCAGCTCGACGCCGAGGGCGAGGCCGAGTCCACGGGCCGCACCTTCAGCCGCAACGTCGTCCTCGGCGTCGGCACCGCGCCCTACGTGCCCGACCCCCTCAAGCCCCTCGTGGAGGCGTCCGGCGTCCCGGTCGTCCACGCCGCCGACTACCTCGACCACCGTGCCGCCGTCCTCGCCGCCGACCACGTCACCGTCGTCGGCTCCGGACAGTCCGGCGCCGAGGTCTTTCTCGACCTGCTGCGGCACCGCCCCGCGGGCCGCGAGAAACTGCACTGGATCGGCCGCAGCGAGGCGTTCGCGCCGATGGAGTACTCCAAGCTCGGCCTGGAGCACTTCACCCCCGACTACACCCGCTACTTCCACGCCCTCGCCGAACCCGTCCGCGACCGGCTCGTCGCCGCCCAGGGACAGCTGCACAAGGGCATCGACGCCGGCACGCTCGCCGCGATCCACGACGAGCTGTACCGGCGCACCCTGCACGGCGGCTGGCCCGAGGCCGTCCTCACCCCGGGTGTCCGTGTCCGCACCGCCGGACGCATCGCCACCACCAAGGTCGAACTCCACCTGGAACACCTGGAACAGGGCAGCCGCTCCCGGCTCACCACCGACGCCGTCGTCCTCGCCACCGGCTACCGCCAGCGCCCCCTCGACCGCATCCTGGCCGGGCTCGACCCCTACCTGCGCCGTGACAGCGGCGAAAGACCGCGCATCGACGCCGAGTTCCGGCTGGTCCTGGACCCCTCGGTCACCGGATCGGTCTACGTCCAGAACGCCGAGCTGCACACCCACGGCGTCGGCGCCCCCGACCTCGGCCTCGCCGCCTGGCGCAGCGCCACCATCCTCAACTCCCTGACCGGGAAGGAGCCCTATCCGCTGCCCGCCCGAACGGCTTTCACCACGTTCGGACTTCAGGAGCCGGGGCACCGGGTCCCGCAGACCCGGCAGGCGACACCGCTGACTCCGCTCGTCGGGGGAAGGTGACGAGCGGACAGCGCCGGAAAGGAGCCGGCCGGTCCTAGAACACCGGCGTTCCGTTCCGCGTCAGCCTCCAGTCCGCGGACGCGAAGTCCTTCGGGTCCAGGACGCCCTTGGCGGTGACCCACTCGGCGATCCGGGTGCGGATCTCCGTCGACTCCGACCACAGCTCCTTGGCCGAGGCGACGTACGGGAAGGCTCCGCCGCCGTTGGCGCGGTAGTTGTTCACCGCGAACACGAACTGCTGGGTGTCGTCCAGCGCGGCGCCGTGGAAGGTGAGGTTCTTGATCCGCGACCCGGCCGGCTGGGCGATGTCGATGTCGTACGACAGGCGCGAGACGTAGTCGTAGTTGTAGTCCGGACGGCCGCCCTCGTTCGTCAGCTTCTCCACGTCGACGGCGGCGTCGGCGGCCGTCCGGACGTAGTACTCCGCCGAGTACTCCAGGTACGCCCGCACCTGCGCGCCCGTCAGCAGCTTGGCGACCAGCGTGTTGTCGTACACGTACAGGCTCGACAGGTCCCGGACGGTCACGTCGCCGGCCGGGATCGCGGAGGTCCGGGAGAACGGCGAGGCCTGCGCGATCACCGGCAGCGAGGCGTACGGGGTGCCGGCCAGCGCGGCCTTGACCACGTCCTCCTGGACCTTGGTGATCAGGTCGATGATCGGAGCGTCCTTGTAGCGGGCCTCGACCGTGGTCAGGGTCTCGGTCGCGCGGCCCACCACCTGGTTGACGTACGCGACGACCTTCGCGTGCTCGTCCTTCAGCAGCCTGGTGATCTTCGGGTCGTCGGCGACCGTGTTGGAGTTGCGCAGCGAGGCGGAGACCGACTCCACCGTCCACTCGCCCTTGCTGAACACCAGCTCGATGTCGAAGAGGGTCAGCCGTTCGGCGTAGCAAAGCGGCTCGGAGAGGACGACCGTCCTGCCCGTCCGCTCGTTGGTGACCTTCAGCTCCGGGATCTCCACATGTGCGTGGCCGACCAGGATCGCGTCGATGCCGGGCACCTGCCGGGCCACGTTGGCGGCCGCGTTCTCCACATAGGGCACCTGGTCGCCGTACGAGGACGTGCCGGAGGTGCCCGAGTGCGCCGAGACGACGACCACGTCCGCGCCGAGGGAGCGCAGCTTCGGCACCCACTTCGCGGCCTGCTCCTCCAGGCCCTCGAACGCCAGCCTGCCCTGCACATAGGCCTTGTCCCAGATCGCGATGCCGGGGTTGGTCAGGCCGAGCACGGCGACCTTGACCGGCGGGGCGCCGTGGACGTGGAACGTCTTGATGACGTAGGGCGGGAAGGCCGGCCTGAGCGTCCTCGCGTCGACCGCGTTGGCGCCGAGCAGCGGGAAGCGCAGCTGGTCCTGGAACTTGCGCAGCGTCTCGATGCCGTAGTTGAACTCGTGGTTGCCGAGCGCCGCCGCGTCGTACCCGATCGCGTTCATCGCCTGTGCCATCGGGTGCACCGGGCCGCCCTTGGCGGTGATCGGGTCGACCTTGGCGTAGTAGTACGCCAGCGGGGTGCCCTGGATCGTGTCGCCGGCGTCCAGCAGCAGCGTGTTGCAGCGGCCCTTCTCCTCGCGGACCTGGTCGACCAGGGTCGAGATCCGGGCCAGGCCCATGGCGTTGCCCGCCTTGTCGGAGTACTCCGCGTCCTTGAAGTAGTCCCAGTTGAAGACGTTGCCGTGCAGGTCGGTGGTGCCCATGACGGTGAGGGAGTACCGCTTCACGTGCCGGGCGGGCCGCGCCGCCGGTGCCGCCTCGGCCGCCGGAGCGGCAGCCGCTCCCGCGATCGCCGCTCCCGCCCCGGTCGCGGCGGACTTCTTCAGGAACTTCCGGCGGTTCAATGGCATCTCTTGATCTCCTCGTGGAATGGTCAACGACGCGCGTAGATTCTGACCTGAGCATGACGCGCGGCAACAGGTCCATGAGGTTGCGATCAGGTGACCGATCGCATGAACTCCGGCCGCCGAGGCGGGGACGCAGGCTCCGGCCGCCGAGGCGGGAAGGGCAGACCCCGGCCGCCGGTGAGGGAAGGGGGCACACCTCGGTCGCCGGTGAGGGATGGGCGAACTCCGGCCGCCGGTGCGGGAGGCGCGTGACACAGTGGGGCGTATGACCTCTGCGGCCACCGTCCCGTACGGCACCCCCGACGCGCCCCTCCTCGTGGTCCGTGGCGAGGCCGAACTCGAGGTCGACCCCGAGGTCGCCCGGGTCGGCGTGACCGTGAGCGCCCGCGGCCGCGACCGGCGCTCCGCGCTCGACGACCTCACCCGTCGCAACGCCGCCGTCCTCGACCTCGTGAAGTCCTACGGGGACGCGGTGGAGGAGCTGTCCACCGGGGCCTTCTCCATCACCCCGGAGCTGACCGAGCGCGGCCGGGGCGAGCGGGTGCGCAGCTACCAGGGCCGGGTCCTGATCGGCGCCGAGTTCGCCGACTTCGCCGTCCTCGGTGAACTGACCACCCGCCTGGCGGACTTGGAGCTGACCCGGGTGGACGGCCCCTGGTGGTCCCTGCGCCCCGGCTCGCCGGTGCATGCCGAGGCCCGGCGGCGGGCGGTCGCCGACGCCGTCCAGCGGGCCCGGGAGTACGCCGAGGCCCTGGGTACCTCGGTCGCCGCCCTGATCGAACTGGCGGACACCGGCACCGAGCGCCCGCGGGCCGCACGGGCGGCCTTCGGGCAGGGCGTCCGGCGCATGAGCATGGCCGACACGGCGGAGGAGGTCGAGCCCCTCGACCTGGAACCCGCACGCCAACGGGTGACCGCCCAGATCAGTGCGCAATTCACGATGCTGCCGCCGCGGCTGTGAATTGCACGGGCCGGGAACCGACGCCCGAAAAGAATCGCTCATAGGAGCGGGTCGCCGCACAATTCAACACTTGTCAATAACCCTTTACGCAAAGGTTGTTGAGTGGTCATGTAGCCCGGATTCTCTACCGGCGGGTAAGGCCTAGGCTCGAATCATGCGCCGAGCAAAGATCGTCTGTACTCTTGGGCCCGCCACCGACTCGTACGACCAGATCAAGGCATTGGTCGAGGCGGGAATGGACGTCGCCCGCTTCAACCTCAGCCACGGCACTCACGCCGAGCACGAGGAGCGTTACCAGCGCGTACGGAAGGCGGCCGACGAAACCGGCCGCAGCGTCGGAATCCTCGCCGACCTTCAAGGTCCGAAGATCCGGCTCGGCCGTTTCAGTGAAGGACCCGTACTCCTTGAACGCGGCGACTCGTTCACGATCACTGTGGAGGAGGGCGTCGAGGGCGACCGCCACCGGTGCGGCACCACCTACGCCGGCCTCGCCGCCGACGTCACCCCGGGTGAGCGCGTCCTCGTGGACGACGGCAAGGTCTGCCTGGAGGTCACGGCCGTCGACGGACCCCGGGTGCACACCCGGGTGGTCGAGGGCGGTGTGATCTCCGACCACAAGGGCCTCAACCTCCCCGGCGTCTCCGTCTCGGTGCCCGCCCTC
The DNA here is from genome assembly GCF_055657175.1 of Streptomyces sp. NPDC107581. Classification (NCBI taxonomy): domain Bacteria; kingdom Bacillati; phylum Actinomycetota; class Actinomycetes; order Kitasatosporales; family Streptomycetaceae; genus Streptomyces; species Streptomyces sp. NPDC107581. The sequence continues at coordinate 293,200 of NZ_JBVKBH010000006.1, read as the reverse complement.
TCCGAGAAGGACGAGGACGACCTGCGCTGGGCGCTGCGCACCGGCTTCGACGTCATCGCGCTGTCCTTCGTCCGCAGCGGCAAGGACGCCGAGGACGTCCACCGCATCATGGACGAGGAGCGCCGCCGCCTCCCGGTGATCGCCAAGGTCGAGAAGCCGCAGGCCGTCGACGCGATCGACGACATCGTCGCCTCCTTCGACGGCATCATGGTCGCGCGCGGCGACCTGGGCGTGGAGATGCCGCTGGAGCAGGTGCCCATCGTGCAGAAGCGCGCCATCAAGCTCGCCCGGCGCAACGCCAAGCCGGTCATCGTGGCCACCCAGATGCTGGACTCGATGATCGACAACTCCCGCCCGACCCGCGCCGAGGCCTCGGACGTGGCCAATGCGGTCATCGACGGCACGGACGCGGTGATGCTCTCCGGCGAGACCAGCGTCGGCAAGTACCCGATCGAGACCGTGCGGACCATGGCGAAGATCGTGGAGGCGGCCGAGGAGGACATCCTCGCCAAGGGCCTGCCGCCGCTGACCGAGCGGAACAAGCCGCGCACCCAGGGCGGCGCGGTCGCCCGGGCCGCCGCCGAGATGGGTGACTTCCTCGGCGCGAAGTTCCTGGTGGCCTTCACCCAGTCGGGAGACACGGCCCGGCGGCTGTCCCGCTACCGTTCGCCCATTCCGCTGCTGGCCTTCACCCCGGAGCCGGCCACCCGCTCCCAGCTCAGCCTGACCTGGGGCGCGGAGACCTTCCTCGGTCCGCACGTCGACTCCACGGACGCCATGGTCGACCAGGTGGACGAACTGCTGCTGAAGTACGGCCGCTGCCGGAAGGGTGACGTCGTGGTCATCACGGCGGGTTCCCCGCCCGGTGTCTCCGGCTCGACCAACATGGTCCGGGTGCACCACATCGGCGAGGACGACAGCCCGAGGTAAAGGGTCCCCGGGAACGGCAAAGGGCCCCTCACGGCTGGGGGCCCATCAGAAATACTGACCTTGGAATCCAAGGAAAAGTGCCCCGAGTCGGACTCGAACCGACACTGTACGGGTTTTGAATCCGTTGCCTGCTGCCAATTGGGCTACCGGGGCTCGCAGAATCAAAGGTTTCCCCCGACCCTCCGCGCGTCCACCATACCGTAGCTAGGTAGGCTCTTGTAAGCAGCGCCCCTGCCCCGAACGAGGAGCCCCCGTGACCGCCGAGTCGCCCCAGCCCGTAGACGCGCCCGACGACGACAGGTCGCACGTGCCTCCGCTGACGACCCGTGTCGTCATCGCCGAGGACGAGGCCCTGATCCGGCTCGACCTGAAGGAGATGCTGGAGGAGGAGGGGTACACCGTCGTCGGCGAGGCGGGGGACGGGGAGCAGGCCGTGGAGCTGGCCCGGGAGCACAAGCCGGACCTGGTGATCCTCGATGTGAAGATGCCCAAGCTGGACGGCATCTCCGCGGCCGAGAAGATCGCCGAGGAGTCCATCGCCCCGGTCCTGATGCTCACCGCCTTCTCGCAGCGTGACCTGGTGGAACGGGCCCGCGACGCCGGCGCGATGGCCTATCTGGTGAAGCCGTTCAGCAAGAGCGACGTCGTACCGGCCATCGAGATGGCCGTCTCCCGGTTCACCGAGCTGAAGCAGCTGGAGCAGGAGGTCGCCGACCTCACCCAGCGGCTGGAGACCCGCAAGCTGGTCGACCGCGCGAAGTCCATCCTGCAGACCGAGTACGGGCTGACCGAGCCCGCCGCGTTCCGCTGGATCCAGAAGACCTCGATGGACCGCCGGATGTCGATGCAGCAGGTCGCCGAGGCCGTCATCGCGGACAGCGACGAGAAGAAGGCCGCCAAGAAGGGCTGAACGCCGCACTTGAACGCACCGGGCCGCACTTGAACGAGCCGGCCGCGCATGAATCCACCGGCGGTACCGGCACGCACCGGCCGCGCATGAACGCACTGGCGGTACAGGTACGCACTGGCGGTACAGGTACGCACCGGCGGTACCGGCACGCACCGGCCGCACCGGAACGACGAGGCCCGCGCCCCGGAGAAGAGGGGCGCGGGCCTCGTCGCCCACAAGGAGCGCGGTGAACTGCGCGGCAGGCCGCGGACGACCCACGGCTCGCAACGGCGTCCGCGGCGGAGCGTCTAGTCCTCGCCGAGGTACGCCTTGCGCACCGACTCGTCGTGCAGCAGATCCTGGCCCGTGCCGGACAGGACGACGTTGCCGACCTCCATGACATGGCCCTGGTCGGCGAGCGAGAGCGCCGCCTGGGCGTTCTGCTCGACCAGCAGGATCGTCGTGCCCTGGGACTTCAGCTCGGAGATCGTGGCCATGATCTTCTGCATCATGATCGGCGACAGGCCCATCGAGGGCTCGTCCAGCATCAGCAGCTTGGGCCGGGACATCAGTGCCCTGCCCATCGCCAGCATCTGCTGCTCACCGCCCGAGAGGGTGCCGGCGGCCTGCTTCCTGCGCTCCCCGAGGATGGGGAAGAGGTCGTAGGCGCGCTGGATGTCCTTCTCGATGCCGTCCTTGTCCTTGCGGAGGAAGGCGCCGAGCTGGAGGTTCTCTGTGATGGTCAGGCGCGGGAAGATGTGCCGACCCTCGGGGGAGTGAGCGAGCCCGAGCGCGACGATCTTGTGCGCCGGGACGCCCGCGAGCGGCTTGCCGTCGAAGACGATCTTTCCCGAAACGGGCTTGAGCAGACCCGACAGTGTGCGCAGCGTCGTCGTCTTGCCGGCGCCGTTGGTGCCGATGAGGGTGACGACCTGGCCGGCCTCGACGCTGAACGAGATGCCCTTGACGGCCTCGATCTTGCCGTAGGCGACCCTGAGGTCCTCGACCTCCAGCAGTGCGGTCACGGGGTCTCTCCCTTGGTGGTGCCGGTGGTGCTGTCCGCCCCGGTGCTCTCCTCGCCGGACGGTCCGGCGTCCCCCGTGCCCTCGGCGTCCGCCGCGCCGGCCTCGGCCGTAGCCGCGCCGGTCGCAGCCGCGTCGGCCTCGGAAGCTGCCGTGTCGGTCTCGGCGGGTCCGGTGGCTGCCGTGTCCGCCCCGGCCGCTGCCTCGGCGGCCTCGACCTCGGCGGCCTCCGCCTCTCCGGGATCGCCCTCGAAGGGCTCACCCAGATAGGCGGCGACGACGCGCTCGTCGGCCTGGACGACGTCGGAGGTGCCCTCGACGAGCTTCTCGCCCTGCACGAGCACGGCGACCCGGTCGCACAGGTTGAAGATGAAGCGCATGTCGTGCTCGATGACGAGGACGGCGATGCCCCGGTCCCGGATGGCGAAGACCAGTTCCTCGGTGGTCCGGGTCTCCTGCGGGTTCATGCCGGCCGTCGGCTCGTCGAGCAGCAGCAGGCCCGGCTCGCTCGCCAGTGCCCGGGCGATCTCCAGCTTGCGCTGCTCGCCGTAGGGCAGGTTGCGCGCCAGGTGGTCGCGCTTGGCGGCGAGGCCGACGAACTCCAGGAGTTCCATGGCCTTCGCCTCGGACTCCTTCTCGGCCTTGCGGAAACCGGGGCCGCGCAGCAGCGCGGACCACAGGCCCTCCTTGGTCCGCGTGTGGCGGCCCACGAGGACGTTCTCCAGGACGGTCATGTTGGCGAAGAGCCGGATGTTCTGGAACGTACGGGCGATGCCCGCCTGCGTCACCAGGTGCGGCTTGGGCGGCAGCACCTTGCCCTGGTAGGCGACCGTGCCCTCGGTGGGGATGTACAGACCGGTGAGGCAGTTGAAGAAAGTGGTCTTGCCGGCACCGTTCGGGCCGATGAGGCCGACGATCTCGCCGCTGTTGACCGTGAAGTCGACGGACCGGACGGCGGTCAGACCGCCGAAGCGCATCGTGACGTCACGGGCCTCGAGTACAGGTGTCGTCATGGTTCTCACGCCCCTGCCTTGGTGACGGCCGGATCGTCGGTCAGCGTCGTCTGCGCCGGTACGTCGAGCTGGCCGGTCTCGTGGAACTCCAGCTGGCGGCGGCGGTTGGCGATGATGCCCTCCGGCCGGAACCGCATCAGCAGGATCAGCGCGATGCCGAAGGCGAACAGCTCGTAGTTCTGCAGGAACTGGAGCTTCTCCGGGACCAGGTAGAGCACGCTCGCGCCGAGCAGCGGGCCGCTGACGGTGCCCATGCCGCCGAGGACGACGGCGGCCAGCAGGAAGGCCGAGTTGGGCGGGGCGGCGCCCGCGAACTGGTACGGCTGCGGGTTCACGCTGTAGTTGACGTGCGCCATCACGGTGCCGGCGAGGCCCGCGAGGGAGGCGCCGAGGGCGAAGGCGACCAGCTTGACGCGGAAGCCGTTGATGCCCATGGCGGTGGCGGCGGTCTCGTCCTCGCGGATGGCGATCCAGGAACGGCCGATACGGGAGTCGGAGGCGCGGGTGAAGACGAGCACGACGATCGCCGTGACGATGAGCATCAGGAACAGGTAGTTGGCGAACCGGCCCAGGGTGAACCCGCCGATGTCGTGTGCCTCGCCCAGGTTGAACCCGAAGATGTTCAGGTCCGGGATCTGGGTGATGCCGTTGGGGCCGCGGGTGATGTTCGGTCCGGAGTCGCCGTCGAGGTTGTTGACGGTGATGCGGAAGATCTCACCGAAGCCGAGCGTGACGATGGCCAGGTAGTCGCCGCGCAGCCGCAGGGTCGGCGCACCGATCAGCACACCGAAGACCAGGGAGGCGGCCATGCCGGTCAGGGCCGCGGCCCAGAACGGGAAGTGCACGCCGGAGAACCGGGAGTACTCCGAGCCGGAGACCAGGGCGGCCGCGTAGGCGCCGACGCCGAGGAACGCGACGTAACCCAGGTCGAGCAGACCGGTGAGGCCGACGACGATGTTCAGGCCGAGGGCGACGGTGGCGAAGATCAGGATGTTCACGCCGACGTTGGCGTTGTGGTCGTCGCTCTGGGTGAAGGGGAAGATCACCGCGGCGACGAAGGCGAGCGAGGAGGCGAACGCCTTGTGCTGGGCGGAGAGCGTCGCGAAGCGGTCGACGAGACCGGTGTGCATCAGGGCCCAGGCGGCGAAGACGAACAGGAGCAGGAAGCCGATGAAGGTCTCGCTTGCGTCGTTGTCGATGCCGATGCCGTAGGTGAAGGCCACCAGGGCGATGGCGGTGCCGGCGGTGATGATGCCGCGCTCGGCGAGCGGCGACAGCTTGCCGGGGCGGGGCTGCTCGGGCTTGGTGAGGTAGCCGCGGAAACCGGTGCCGGGAGCCGGGTGGGGCAGCGCGAGGGCGCCCACGACGGGCAGCGCGGAGGCCAGCATGGCCACGTACGCGCCCGGGTCGAGGTTGACCAGGCCGCCGAGGTCGACGGCGATGGCGATGCCGGTGAACCAGCAGACGGCGAACGCCGACAGGGCCGTCAGCAGAACGGGGGAGGTGGCGTCGGCCGGGTTCAGCCAGCGCAGCCCCTTCACGTTCCACAGGGTGAGCCCGAACAGCAGGGTGAGGGCGCCGCCCACGAGGGCCAGGATCTGCAGGCCCGCCGGGTAGCCGTAGACGGTCAGGTCGCCGGGGAAATCGGGCGTCCAGGTCCAGCTGAGGAAGGTGCTGGCGATGGTGCCCACGGCGCCGACCGCGATGAGCAGCCGGGCCACGGCGGTCGGCAGCGGGACAGGCCCGCGGCCGACCGCGGCCGGTGCCTTGGTGGTGGTGTCGGTCATGCTGCTCACGCCCTGTCCGCGACGCGTTCGCCGAGCAGGCCCTGTGGCCTGAACAGCAGTACGAGGATGAGGAGGACGAAGGCCCACACGGCGGCCCAGCCGCCTCCGCCGAGCTGCTGCATGCCAGGGATGTCGGAGATGTAGGCGGTGGCCATGGCCTCGGCCACGCCGAGGACGAGACCGCCGAGCATGGCGCCGTAGATGTTGCCGATGCCGCCGAGGACGGCCGCGGTGAACGCCTTCAGACCGGCGATGAAGCCCATGTCGTAGGAGACGGAACCGTACTTGAGGCCGTACGACACACCGGCGACGGCCGCGAAGAAGCCGCCGATCGCGAAGGCGATGACGATGATGCGGTTGGTGTCGATGCCCATCAGCTGGGCGGTGTCCGGGTCCTGGGCGGTGGCCTGCATGGCACGGCCGGTGCGGGAGAGCCGGACGAAGAAGGCGAGGACCGCCATGCACAGCGGGGCGGCGATGATCAGGAAGACGTCACCGCTCTGCACGGTCACGGACCCGATGTGCAGCGGGCCGAACGGCAACTGCGGGAAGACCCGGGCGGACTTGGCGTCGCCGTCGACGTGGTACCAGTTGAAGACCGCCTGCTGCAGAGCGAGCGACAGGCCGATCGCGGTGATCAGCGGGGCGAGGCGTGGCGCGCCGCGCAGTGGCCGGTAGGCGAAGCGCTCGGCGCCGACGGCGATGAGGACGGCCACCAGCGCGCCGCCGATGAGCATCGCCGGCAGGGCTATCCACATGGATATGCCGTCCGGCAGAACGAGGTAGACCGTGAGGGCGCCGAAACCTCCGGTCATGAAGATCTCGCCGTGGGCGAAGTTGATGAGCTGGACGATGCCGTACACCATCGTGTAACCGATGGCGATCAGCCCGTACATCGAGCCGAGGAACAGCCCGTTGGCCAGCTGCTGCGGCAGGGTGTTCACCGCATGGCCTCCATGTGGTGGGGAGAGTCAAGGGGGGCGGAGAAGGCGGGCCGCGCGGTGACGGTGGTCTGCGCCGCGCGGCCCTGGTGATGCGGAGTGTCCGGCTGGGACTACTTCGGGTTGGCGACGCCGCTCTTGACGGACTTCCACTCGCCCTTGGTGACCTGGTAGACGGTCAGCTGCTTGTTCGTGGTGTCGCCGTACTCGTCGAACGCGATCTTGCCGGAGATGCCGTCGAACGAGCTGCTCTGGACGCCTTCGACGACCTTGGCGCGGGCGTCGTCCGGAACCTTGCCGTCCTTCACGACCGAGGCGACGGCCTTGATGATCGCCGTGGTGGCGTCGTAGGCGTAGGAGCCGTAGGTGCCGTAGTCACCGGGGTACTTCTTGGCCTTGTAGGTGGCCACGAACTCCTTGGCGGCGGGCAGGGTGTCGACAGGAACGCCGATCGAGGTCACCAGGTCGCCCTCGGCGGACTTGCCGGCGGTCTTGATGTAGGTCGGGGTGAACATGCCGTCGCCGCCGAACAGCGGGATCTTGGCACCGGCGTCCTTGAGCTGCTTGGTCAGCACCTCGGACTCGTCGTACTGGCCGCCGTAGTAGAGCAGGTCGGCGCCCGAGTTCTTGATCTTGGTGGCCAGGGTGGAGAAGTCGCGGTCCCCCACGCTGATGTGGTCGGTGCCGGCGATCTTGCCGCCCTGCTTGACGAACTGCTCCTTGAAGATCTTGGAGAGGCCCGCGCCGTAGGTCTGCTTGTCGTCGACGACGAACGCCTTCTTCTTGTGGATGCCGTTGTAGGCGTAGTCCGCCGCGTAGGCACCCTGCAGCGCGTCGGTGGTCGCGGTGCGGAAGTAGGTCTTGAACGGGCGGGACTTGCTGGTCTGCCAGTTCTTGCCCTGGGTCAGCTCGGGCGCGGTGTTGGACGGGGAGATCTGCACCAGGTTGGCCGTGGCGAAGACCTGCTGCATCTGCGTGGCCACACCGGAGTTGAGCGGGCCGACGACACCGAGCACGCTCTTGTCGGAGACGAGCTGGGTGGCGTTCTGCTGGCCGGTGGCGGGGATCGCCTTGTCGTCCAGAGCCTTGATCTTGAAGGTGACACCGGGGACGGTCTTGTTCTTGTTGGCGTCGTCGACGGCGATCTGCGCGCCGTACTGGATGCCGAGGCCCGTCGCGGAGTTCTGGCCGGTCAGCGGGGCGTCGACGCCGATCGTGACCGTCACGTTGCCGCTGTCGCCGCCCTTGCTGTCCTTGTCGCGGGAGCCACATGCGGTGAGGGTCAGAGCTCCGGTGGTCAGCACGGAGGTAAGAATCACCAGAGAACGCTGTCGCACAATCGATCCTTTCCGCAGGCACGTCCGCCCCTCTTCAGGGGACGGGGGGTGCCGCGCCGGTACCGAACTCCCGATGGAGCGGTGACTGGCCGTGACTCTAAGCGTGTGTGGGGAACGTGGAGGAGGGCTTGACCAAGGCTGTGACGCTCTTGTTATGACACGAGGTAATGCAGAGCGGTACAGCGTGGGGGGAAAGCAGGAATTCAGTCCGATTCGCCCCGTCCGCATTCTGAGAACCTGCAGGACTCGCCAAGATCTGTTCAGGCGTCTCGGCGGTTTTGGTGATTACGCGCCACTGTTGCTGCGGGCGACTTTCGGGGCTGCCGAGGGGAGTTGCGCGCCGTGGGAACCGGGAGTCAAACCACGAATGTGTATTGCACGCGTATTACGTAGAGTTACACCGAGGAAAGGGAGTCCAGGCTTCGGAACTTCTTCGCATTTCCCTGCAAGGGGGCGCGGCCAAGTGGTGCCGCCCGCGAGGGGGTTGCGGCGGCGGGGGCGGCACGACGCGGGTGCGGGGTGCGGGGCGTGCGGGGCGTGGTGCTCGGGGCGTGCGGTGTGGGGCGCGCGGTGTGGGGCGGTGGTGCGTGCGGTGTGGGGCGCGCGGTGCGGGGCGGTGGTGCGTGCGGTGTGGGGCGCGCGGTGCGGGGCGGTGGTGCGTGCTGTCCGGGCCGGGCGCTCGCCGTACACCGACCCTGGGCGTGAGCGCCCCGGCGGCCCCGGCGGCCCGTCAACTCATGGGCCGCGACGGCCGCTTGCCCGCCCCTTCTGGCTCCGCACCGCAACGGCCGGTCACGGCAGGGAACGGTCCTGTCGCGCGGGCGGTCGTGGGTGGGGAGCGGTCTTGTCGCCCGGGAGATGGCGAAAGAGAGCGGTCCTGTCGCGCGGGCGACTGCGGCAGGAATGATCCCGCCGTCCGGGCGGCTCCGTCGACAGGGCGTGACGGCTCGGCGGGGCCCGACGGCCCCGCCGGGACACTGTCAGGCGTGGGTCCGGTGGACGTGCGCCTCGTCGCCCCCGCGTACGTCCCGCAGCAGGCAGGTCAGCCGGGCGCTGCACACCCGGCGGCCCTCCTCGTCACTGATCACGATCTCGTACGTCGCCGTCGACCGGCCCCGGTGCACGGGCGTGGCCACACCGGTGACCAGGCCCGAGCGGACCCCGCGGTGATGCGTGCAGTTCAGGTCCACGCCGACCGCGATCTTCGAGATGCCGCCGTGCAGCATGGAGCCGACCGAACCCAGGGTCTCCGCCAGCACCGCGGAGGCGCCCCCGTGCAACAGGCCGTAGGGCTGAGTGTTGCCCTCCACCGGCATCGTCCCGACGACCCGCTCCGCCGAGGCCTCCACGATCTGCACGCCCATCCGCGCCCCGAGGTGGCCCGCCGAGAACAGTGCGGGCAGGTCGATGCCGAGCGCGGCGTACTCGTCGATGACCTCCTGCGGGAATTTCACCTGCTGCTGCTCACCCATGGGCCCGGCTCCGTTCGTCGTACGCTGTCTGGTGGCTGAGCAAACGCTCAGTCGGTCGCCGATTGTTCCAGACGGCGCTCCGCGGGGTCCTGCCGGCTTTCGAGGCGGACCACGACCGACTTGCTCGCCGGGGTGTTGCTGGTGTCGGCGGTGGCGTCCAGCGGTACCAGCACATTGGTCTCCGGGTAGTAGGCCGCCGCACAGCCCCGGGCCGTCGGATAGTGCACGACGCGGAAGCCCGGCGCCCGGCGCTCCACGCCGTCCCGCCACTCGCTCACCAGGTCGACGTACGACCCCTCGGTGATGCCCAGGGCCCGCGCGTCCTCCGGGTTCACCAGCACCACCCGGCGGCCGTTCGTGATGCCCCGGTAGCGGTCGTCCAGGCCGTAGATCGTGGTGTTGTACTGGTCGTGCGAGCGCAGCGTCTGCAGCAGCAGCCGGCCCTCGGGCAGCTCCGGGAACTCCACCGGCGCCGCCGTGAAGTTCGCCTTGCCGGTCGCCGTCGGGAAGCGGCGCTCGTCGCGCGGGGCGTGCGGCAGCGTGAAGCCGCCGGGGCGGGCCACGCGCGCGTTGAAGTCCTGGAAGCCGGGGATCACGCGCGCGATACGGTCGCGGATCGTCGCGTAGTCCTTCTCGAACTCCTCCCACGGCACCGTGCTGTCCGTGCCGAGCACCCGGCGCGCCAGCCGGCACACGATCGCCGGCTCGGACAGCAGCTGCGGGCTCGCCGGCGCGAGGCGCCCGCGCGAGGCGTGCACCATGCCCATGGAGTCCTCGACGGTGACGAACTGCTCGCCACTGCCCTGCAGATCGCGTTCGGTACGGCCGAGCGTCGGCAGGATCAGGGCGCGCGCGCCCGTGACCACGTGCGAGCGGTTCAGCTTGGTCGACACGTGCACGGTCAGCCGGGCGCGCCGCATGGCCGCCTCGGTGACCTCCGTGTCGGGGGAGGCGGCGACGAAGTTGCCGCCCATCGCGAAGAACACCTTCGCCGCGCCGTCGCGCAGCGCCCGGATCGCCTGTACGACGTCGAAGCCGTGCTCGCGCGGCGGCGCGAACCCGAACTCCTTCTCCAGCGCGTCCAGGAAGGCCGGGGCGGGCCGCTCGAAGATGCCCATCGTGCGGTCGCCCTGCACGTTGGAGTGGCCGCGCACCGGGCACACGCCCGCGCCCGGACGGCCGATGTTGCCGCGCAGCAGCAGGAAGTTGACCACCTCTCGGATGGTCGGGACGGAGTGCTTGTGCTGGGTCAGGCCCATCGCCCAGCAGACGATGGTCCGCCGGGAGGCGAGCACCATCCGCAGGGTCTCCTCGATCTGCGCGCGCGTGAGGCCGGTCGCCGTGAGCGTCTCGTCCCAGTCGGCGGCCTTCGCGGCGCCGGCGAACTCCTCGTACCCATGGGTGTGTTCCTGCACGAACGCCTCGTCGACCGCGCCGTCCGTCTCCAGGATCAGCTTGTTCAGGAGGCGGAAGAGGGCCTGGTCGCCGCCGATGCGGATCTGCAGGAACAGATCGGTGAGCGCGGCGCCCTTGAGCATGCCCTGCGGGGTCTGCGGGTTCTTGAACCGCTCCAGGCCGGCTTCGGGCAGCGGGTTGACGCTGATGATCTTCGCGCCGTTGGCCTTGGCCTTCTCCAGTGCCGAGAGCATGCGCGGATGGTTCGTCCCCGGGTTCTGCCCCGCGACGATGATCAGGTCGGCCTTGTAGAGGTCCTCCAGCAGGACGCTGCCCTTGCCGATGCCGATGGTCTCGGAGAGCGCCGAGCCGGACGACTCGTGGCACATGTTCGAGCAGTCGGGAAGGTTGTTGGTGCCCAGCTCGCGCGCGAAGAGCTGGTACAGGAACGCAGCCTCGTTGCTGGTCCGCCCCGAGGTGTAGAAGACGGCCTCGTCGGGGGAGCCGAGGGCGGAGATCTCCTCGCCGATGATGTCGAAGGCACGCTCCCAGCTGAGGGGCTCGTAGTGCTCCGCCCCCTCGGGGAGGTACATGGGGTGCGTGAGCCGCCCCTGCTGCCCCAGCCAGTAGCCGCTCCTGGTGGCCAGGTCGGCGACGGAGTGCGCGGCGAAGAACTCGGGTGTGACCCGGCGCAGGGTGGCCTCCTCGGCCACCGCCTTGGCGCCGTTCTCGCAGAACTCCGCCTTGTGCCGGTGGTCCGGCTCCGGCCAGGCACAGCCCGGGCAGTCGAAGCCGTCCTTCTGGTTCACACGCAGCAGGGTCAGCGCGGTGCGCTTCACACCCATCTGCTGCTGGGCGATGCGCAGGGTGTGCCCGATGGCGGGCAGCCCCGCCGCCGCATGCTTCGGCTCCGCGACCTGCGGCGCGTCCTGAACCGGATCACCCGTGGGCGGCTTCGTCGCCATCGCACGCTCCCCTTCGACTGCGTGTGAGTAGTACGGTCCCGATCCTCCCACGGGCCACCGACAGGCCGGGGTGCCGGGCCGACCCCGGCAGGGGCCGCCGCCGACCTGGAGAGGTGGGCCTGTCCTGCCGGGGCTTCAGGGACGGGCACGGTGGGCCTGCTCTGCCGGGGCTTCAGGGGCAGGAGCGGTAAGCCTGCCCTGCCGGGGCTTCACGCACACGAGCGGTGGGCCTGCCTTGTCAGGGGGCGGAGCGTGGCCGCTCCTTTCTTCCCCGGTGCGGGCGGGGGCGCGGCACCAGGTGCCGTCAGGCCGGCTGCGGCTTGTGGCTGTCGAGCAGCTTGGCCATCAGGGCCTGGAGTTGCTGCCGCTCGGTGGTGTCGAGGCCGGCGAGGAGTTCGTCCTGGACGGCGTCCTGCGCAACAACTTCTACATGCAGAACCTCCTCATGCCGGCACCCGCGATCGCGGCGACCGGCGGCTTCGGCTCCTCCGCCGGTGCCGGGCAGGTCGGCTTCGTCGACACCCGCGACGTGGCGGCCGTGGCCGCGCGGATCGTCGCTTCGCCCCGCCCGCACCTCGGGAGGACCTACCTGCTCACCGGGTCCGAGCTGCTGTCCTATGCCGACGTGGCGGCGGCGCTCGCGCGGGTGCTCGACCGTCCGATCGTGTTCAGCGAGCGCACGAGAGAGGAGGACGAGCGGGCGATGATGAGCGTGGGTGTGCCGGAGGCGACGGCCGCGATGAACGCCCACGCGGTCAGCCTGATCGCCGCGGGCGAGGCGGCCTGGCTGTCCGGGGACCTGCCGGCGATCCTCGGCAGGCCGGCCCGGACGTTCGCGCGGTTCGCCGCCGACCACGCGGCCGCGTTCTCCTGAAGCCCTGCGCCGCCTGCGCTGCCTACTCCACCCGTTCCGTCTGCTCTGCTCGTTCTGCACGGTTCTGCCCGTTCCGCAACGCTCGCTCTTCCCGGACCGCCCGCACTGCCCGGACCGCCTGCACTGCCCGCACCGCCCGCTCTGCCGAGCTGCATGTGCAGAAGCTCCACGGCCCGGGCGGAGCCGCCCGCACCGGAGTGTCAGTGGGCCGTGGCAGGATCGGGGGCGTGGCAGAGACAGCATCGAAGAAGACCGACAAGACCCCCGGCGACACCCGACCCCGGCTGATGCTCATGGACGGGCACTCGCTGGCCTACCGCGCGTTCTTCGCGCTGCCCGCGGAGAACTTCACGACCGCGACGGGCCAGCCGACGAACGCGATCTACGGCTTCGCGTCGATGCTGGCCAACACCCTGCGTGACGAGGCGCCCACCCACTTCGCGGTGGCCTTCGACGTCTCCCGCAAGACCTGGCGCTCCGAGCAGTTCACCGAGTACAAGGCGAACCGCTCCAAGACCCCGGACGAGTTCAAGGGCCAGGTCGAACTGATCGGTGAGCTGCTCGACGCGATGCACGCACCGCGCTTCGCCGTCGAGGGCTTCGAGGCGGACGACGTCATCGCCACGCTCGCCACCCAGGCCGAGGCCGAGGGGTTCGAGGTGCTGATCGTCACCGGCGACCGCGACTCCTTCCAGCTGGTGACCGAGAACACGACGGTGCTGTACCCGACGAAGGGCGTCTCCGAGCTGACCCGCTTCACCCCGGAGAAGGTTCTCGAGAAGTACGGATTGACGCCCACCCAGTACCCGGACTTCGCGGCCCTGCGCGGCGACCCGTCCGACAACCTGCCCGGCATCCCCGGGGTCGGCGAGAAGACCGCCGCGAAGTGGATCAACCAGTTCGGCTCGTTCGCCGAGCTGGTCGAGCGCGTCGACGAGGTCAAGGGCAAGGCCGGGCAGAACCTCCGCGACCACCTGGAGTCGGTCAAGCTCAACCGCGTCCTCACCGAGCTGGAGCGCCAGGTCGAGCTGCCGAAGACGGTCACCGACCTGGAGCGGGCCGCGTACGACCGCAAGGCCGTCGCGATGATCCTGGACACCCTGGAGATCCGCAACCCGTCCCTGCGCGAGCGGCTCTACGCCGTCGACCCGGGCGCCGAGGAGGCCGAGGTCGCCCCGGTCGCGGCGGACGGCGTGGAAGTGGACGGCGAGATCCTCGGCAGCGGCGAGCTGGCCCCCTGGCTGGCCGAGCACGGCACCGGGGCCCTCGGTGTCGCCACGGTCGGCACCTGGGCGCTGGGTACCGGCTCGGTCGCCGAGGTCGCCCTTGCCGCGGCCGGGGGAGCGGCCGCCTGGTTCGACCCCGCCGAGCTGGACGAGGCCGACGAGAACGCGTTCGCGGCCTGGCTGGCCGACGCCGCCCGGCCCAAGGTGTTCCACAACGCCAAGGGCGCCATGCGCGTCTTCGCCGAGCACGGCTGGAGCATCGAGGGCGTGGGCATGGACACCGCGCTCGCCGCCTACCTGGTCAAGCCGGGCCGCCGCTCCTTCGACCTGGATGCGCTGTCCCTGGAGTACCTGCACCGCGAGCTGGCCCCCGCCGCCGCGGCCGACGGCCAGCTGGCCTTCGGCGCGGACGACGGTGCGGAGGCCGAGGCGCTGATGATCCAGGCCCGTGCCGTGCTCGACCTGGGCGATGCCTTTGCGGACCGCCTCCAGGAGGTCGGTGCCGCCGATCTCCTGCAGGACATGGAGCTGCCCACGTCCGCCCTGCTCGCCCGCATGGAGCGCCACGGCATCGCGGCCGACCGCGCGCACCTCGAGGCGATGGAGCAGATGTTCGCCGGGGCCGTGCAGCAGGCCGTGAAGGAGGCGCACGCCGCCGCCGGCCGCGAGTTCAACCTGGGCTCGCCCAAGCAGCTCCAGGAGGTCCTCTTCGGCGAGCTGGCCCTGCCCAAGACGAAGAAGACGAAGACCGGCTACACCACGGATGCCGACGCCCTGGCCTGGCTCGCCACCCAGACCGACAACGAACTGCCGGTCATCATGCTCCGCCACCGTGAGCAGGCGAAGCTGCGCGTCACGGTCGAGGGTCTGATCAAGACCGTCGCCGGCGACGGCCGTATCCACACCACCTTCAACCAGACGGTGGCCGCGACCGGCCGCCTGTCCTCCACGGACCCGAACCTGCAGAACATCCCGGTCCGCACCGACGAGGGCCGGGCGATCCGCCGCGGCTTCGTGGTCGGTGAGGGCTTCGAGTCCCTGATGACCGCCGACTACAGCCAGATCGAGCTGCGGGTGATGGCCCACCTCTCCGAGGACGAGGGCCTGATCGAGGCGTTCACCTCGGGGGAGGACCTGCACACCACGGTCGCCTCGCAGGTCTTCTCGGTCGGGCGGGACGCGGTGGACGCGGAGATGCGCCGCAAGATCAAGGCGATGTCGTACGGCCTGGCCTACGGCCTCTCCGCCTTCGGTCTCTCCCAGCAGCTGAACATCGAGGCGGCGGAGGCGCGCGCCCTGATGGACACCTACTTCGAGCGTTTCGGCGGCGTACGGGACTATCTGCGCCGGGCCGTCGACGAGGCGCGGGCCACGGGCTACACGGCGACGCTCTTCGGGCGCCGCCGCTACCTCCCCGACCTCAACAGCGACAACCGCCAGCGCCGCGAGGCGGCCGAGCGGATGGCCCTGAACGCGCCGATCCAGGGCACGGCGGCCGACATCGTCAAGATCGCCATGCTCCATGTCGACCGGGCCCTGCGCGAGGCGGACCTCAAGTCCCGCATGCTCCTCCAGGTCCACGACGAAATCGTCCTGGAGATCGCCCCCGGCGAGCGTGCGGCCACCGAGGAGATCGTCCGCCGCGAGATGGCCTCCGCGGTCCACCTGAGGGCCCCCCTCGACGTCTCGGTGGGCGTCGGCCCCGACTGGGAGTCTGCGGCGCACTAGCCTCCGGCAGCCCGCCGAAGGGCGTTGTCCCACCCCGGGACAACGCCCTTCACCACCCTGCGCCCGACCCCGCGCCCCACCCCGCGCCCCCGGGCCCTGCCGTGCGCACGGACAGGCACCGAGGTGCTCCTCGCACACCGGCCCGTACCTCTCCGCCGCGACGGCGATCCGCCCCCACCCCACATCCCGGCGGCGCCGAACCCACGGCACCACCCGGCGTTATTCACCACCCAGCGATCTTCACCAACGGGCGTTCCTCACCACCCGCCGCTCTCCGGCACCCTCCGCTCTCCGGCACCCGCCGTTCTCCAGCCCCCACCGTTCTCCAGCCCCCGCCGCTGGTCACCACCCAGCGCTCTTCAGCATCGGGCGCCGGCCACCACCCGGCCTTGCTCACCACCCCGCGCCCACCCCCGAACCGGCCGAACCCCCAGAGGGCGTGTCACTCACGTGGCCCCCGCCAGAACGCCTCCCGAGCCCCGCAGCCGCAACACTGCGGGCATGGGTATACGCATGCTCCACCGCCGGACGCCCGAGGCACGCAACGGCCCGCCGGCGTGGGCGGACACCGCCTCGGCCCAGGCCACGCCTGCCTCGCCGGTCCCGCCGCTCGCGGCCGACGCAAGCACCGCCCGCATCCCCGTCGACCTGGCCACGACGGCCCGCAGGGCCATGGCGGGCCTGCGGCGCCGGCTCGCCGCCCGGGCCGCCTGGGCCGCCCGGGCCACCCGGGCGGGGGGCGCCGCCCCCGACTGGCGCGTCCGGGCGGACCTGGCCCGTGGCTACCTCGCGCTCCTGCTCACCCTGATCCCGAGAGCCCGTCCGCGGCGCACCCTCACCGTCTTCGTGGCCCCTGTCCTCGCGGCTCCCGTCACCGGGCCACCGGCCGGCCCCGCTCCGCACCGGCCACCCCGCCGGGACCGCCCGGAACCGGGGCCGGGCGCCACATCCTGACCCCGGCGGCGTACACCAGGACCCCGAGGACCAGCCCGGTGCCCACCCCGAAGCACAGCGTGGGCACCAGATCCCACGGCCGGGCGTTCGCACCCCGGTACTCCCACCACTGCGACGCCCGCTGCACCGCCCCCGCCAGGGCGCAGCCGCCGATCACGGCGACGGCCCGCCACCGGTCTCGTACGGACAGCACGGGCACCCCCGCCGGCTCACCGCCAGGCGCCCGCCGCAGCGCAGCTGACAGCCACACGGCGATCACCACGGCGGCCACCGCGGACGTGCCGTACTGCAGCCACGAGTACAGCGGCATGCCCGCCGGGCTCCGCCGGAGGGCCGGAACCAGCCGCGACCCCCACCGGTCGTGATGCGTGAACGCGTCCCACACGGCATGCGTCAGCGCGCCGAGCACCGCGGAGACGTACCAGCGCAGCACGGAAGCGGCCCGTACGGGCGTGCGTGGCGCACCGCAGCGCAGCAGTGCCGCCGGACGCCCCTGCCCGGCCCGGGGCAGCAGCGCCACCAGCGGCTCCCGGACGAGCAGCCACAGCCCCACGAGCGCCCAGGAGATGAGCACGTCGACGCCCACCACACCGGCGAAGGAGTGGGTGACCGTCCCGAACTCCATCCCGCCCGGCAGGACACTCGCCGCGTAATAGGTCATGTCGGGCGCGAAGGAGCCCGCGACGAGCACGGCGGGTGCCAGCAGGCCCCGGCCGCGGCCGTCCTGCCGGATGGCCGGCAGGACGGCCGCCGCATGGCTGAGCGTGAACGGCAACAGGGCCCCCTGGAACACATCGCCGGCGTCGTACCGGAACCGGTGGTCACGTCTGTCCAGTATGCGTGCGTGCCGCCCCCGGACGGCCGGAGCAACGGAAGTTGGCCAATCGGTGAAAACCGGGCATGAACGGGTCCCCATGCACGGCAAGTTGTCGTAGGGTCACCTGGGTTGCCGGCCCGGACGCACGGCCGGATGCATGTCACACGGATACAAGGACGGCACAGGGGCAACCAGAACGCCTGGTCGACCGTCACACCAGGGCGAAGCATTCGGACGGAGAAGGACGCCACCGCGTCCACGGGAGGGTTCACTCTATGGCGGCGCAATTCGGCAGGCGGCTGCGCAAGGGAGCGGCGACCACCGCCGTGGCCGCAGCGGCGGTCGCGGCTCTGTCCGCGTCCCAGGCTCCGGGAGCGACCGGCGAGGACCACGGCAGACAGGCGCCGGCCGGCGCCAGCAGCGCCCCCGTGCCCGACGCGGCCTCCGACGGCAACGCCACCGGCAACTCGCCGTACTACACGGACCTCCCGCCCCTCAACAGCCCCAACCCCAGCCCGTCGCCCACCATCAACACGCCGGTCTCCCGGGGTCCGGCCGAGGCCGGAATCCCTGCCACGGTCCTCGACGCCTACAAGAGGGCCGAGGCCGAACTGCGGTCCTCCAAGCCGGGCTGCAACCTGCCCTGGCAGCTCCTCGCCGCCATCGGCAAGGTCGAGTCGGGTCAGGCGCGGGGCGGCCGCGTCGACGCGAACGGCACGACGCTGGGCCGGATTCTCGGCCCGCAGCTCGACGGCAACGGCTTCGCGCTCATCAAGGACACCGACCACGGCGAGTACGACG
This sequence comes from Streptomyces sp. NPDC107581, assembly GCF_055657175.1. Taxonomy (NCBI): domain Bacteria; kingdom Bacillati; phylum Actinomycetota; class Actinomycetes; order Kitasatosporales; family Streptomycetaceae; genus Streptomyces; species Streptomyces sp. NPDC107581. Next base: position 275,049 of record NZ_JBVKBH010000006.1, on the reverse strand, counting down.
GCAACAGCAGCTATGACCAGGCCGTGGGTCCGATGCAGTTCATCCCGTCCACCTGGGCCTGGGCCGGCCGCGACGGCAACGGGGACGGCAAGGCGGACCCCAACAACGTCTACGACGCCGCGCTCGCCGCCGGTCACTACCTGTGCCGCAACAACTGGGACCTGTCCGGCGAAGCCGGTCTGCACAGCGCGATCCTCAGCTACAACAACTCGCAGGACTACCTGAACCTGGTCCTGAGCTGGCTGGAGTACTACCGCAAGGGCACCCACACCGTGCCCGACGGTACCGGCGGCGTGCCCTCCCACCGCAGCGACAACGGCACTCCGAAGCCCTCCGACCCGCCGAATACCGGGCCGAACCCGCACAAGCCGGGCGGCGGCAAGCAGACCCCCGCCCCGAAGACGCCGAAGCCCCCCAAGACGCCGAAGCCTCCAAAGACGCCGAAGCCGCCGGTCCCCCCGCAGACCCCCTCCGACACCGTGGACCACCTGGAGGACGCGGGCACCGCGAAGCTCACCGCGATGGCCGGTGACACCTTCGGCCAGCGGATCGGCACCCGCGCGGAGACCAAGGCGGGCAAGGCCGTCGGCAAGGTCAGGATCCGGTTCACCATCACCGGCGACACCGACGCCACCTTCGCGGGCGGCGAGACCATCGCCACCATCGCCACCGACGCCAAGGGCGTGGCGCTCGCGCCGGCCCTGCAGGCGGGCGAGAAGACCGGCAGCTTCAAGATCACCACCGCCGTCGTCGGCCGCAAGACCAAGGGGGTCGACTACGCGGCCACCGTCACCGCACGCGCCGCCGACACCCTCGCCCGCACCAGCGACACCCCGCTGACCTGCGCCCCGGGCGGCGAGTTCGCCGACCAGGTCCAGGTGAAGGCGACGTACAAGGGTGCCGTCGCGGACAAGGTCGCGGCCACCGCCACCCTGATCAAGGCGGCCGACGATGCCACCGAGAACGACAAGGGCCCCTACTTCAAGGACGCCGACGGCAAGACCGTGCGCACCCTCACCGGCCTGCAGACCGACGACAAGGGCCTGCTCACGCTGCCGAAGCTGTACGCGGACGACACCACCGGCACCTTCCTGCTCCGCATCACCACCCCCGGCGGCGCGACCCTCACCGTCGAACTGACGGTCGCCGCGGCCGACACCTCGGCCGACCCCTCGCCGAGCCCGTCCGCGACCTCCTGACGGCACGGACGACACCCAGGGCCACAGGGCGCCCCCTCCGCCGCGGAGGGGGCGCCCTCGTCCGTGTGCGCAATCTGTTCTCATCTCGGCCGCCCGTTGCTACGGTGCCCGCCTCGCCTGACGAACCATCAGGAACCATTGGAACCGTCCGCCTGGAGGCCCCGCATGCGTGCCCTGATCGCCGCCGCGACCGGTCTCGCCCTCGCGCTCGCCCTGGTCCTGGCGATGACCGCCATGGGCGCGCCGACGGGCCGGACGTCCCCCAAGCCGCTGCTGACGACGGTGCCCTCGCACCCGTAGCAGCGCCCGTCCGGGAGGGAGGCCGGAATGCGCCGCAAGGCAAGCCTGGTCCTGCTCGCCTGCGCCGTGTTCTTCGCGGCGCTGTCACCGTTGCTGCGCTGGTACGCCTTCCCGCGCCTGGCCAGGATCCCCGCGAACCAGTACCAGGACATGGTCCTGGAGGCCAAGGGCGCCACCCTCCTCGACTACGGCACCATGCGCGCGAAGAAGGTCTCCAAGGTCACCATCGTCCAGACCCTCAAGGGCGATGTGGAGGCCGCCAAGAAGATCGAGAAGACCGCGGGACGGCCCGTGGTCGTCTGGGACGGCCTGTCCTACGTCCAGGGCCCGGACGGCAAGATGGTCTCCCGGATCCCCGAGCGCTACATCTTCGACGCCCACAGCCAGGATCCCGTCCACGCCAGCGGCGAGGCGGTCGACGGCGACCCGGTCAAGCGGGACGGCATCGAGTTCAAGTGGCCCTTCCTGACCCAGAAGCGCGACTACGAGTACTTCGACGCGCAGACCCGCACCACCAGCCCCATCCACTACAAGGGCACCCGGACCTTCCGCGGCGTGAAGGTCTACTACTTCGAACAGACCATCCCCTGGACCAGGGTTCCCTTCCCGAAGGCCATGCCGGTCCAGGGCATCACCCCCGAGTCGGTGGCCAGGACCGGCACCACCCGCTGGTACAGCACGGTCCGCAGGTTCTGGGTCGAACCGGTCACCGGAGCGCCCGTGTACGGCGAGGAACTGCACAAGGAGGAGCTGCGCGGAGGCACCCTGCTCGGGGGCCGGGCCAAGGTGACGGCGTTCGCGGGCGACGTGAAGATGCGCGAGGACTACATCGAGCACACGGTCGCCCTCGTCAAGCACAACCGCACCCTGGTCCTGATGCTCACCTCGTACCTGCCCTGGGGCTCCCTGATCCTCGCCCTCCTGCTCCTCTCGCTCGCCCTCTACCTGGAGGCCCGTGGCCGCCGTCCCGGGGACCCGGCCCCCACGGAGGCGGCAGAACCCGAACCGGTCAGCGCCTGAGCCGCGCATTGGTGTGCCGCGTGGGCTCGGCCGTCGCCGGGTCCTCTGGCCAGGGATGCTTCGGATAGCGCCCGCGCAGCTCCGCGCGCACGCCCTTGTAACCGTCCCTCCAGAAAGAGGCGAGATCGGCCGTGACGGCGGCGGGCCGCCCGGCGGGGGACAGGAGATGCACGAGCAGCGGCACCCCTGCCACGGCCGGTGTCTCCCGCAGCCCGAACATCTCCTGCAGCTTCACCGCGAGGAGGGGCCGCTCAGGATCCCCGTAGTCGATCCGGATTCTGGACCCACTGGGTACGGTGATCCGTTCGGGCGCCAGCTCCTCCAGCCGGGCGGCCTCCCCGCTCGCCCAGGGCAGCAGCCGCGCGAGTGCCTGCCCGGCGTCGATCCGCCCGAGATCGGCCCGCCGCCTGGCCCGGCCCAGCTCCGGTTCCAGCCATTCGTCCACGCGCGCGTGCAGCGCCTCGTCCGACACGTCCGGCCAGGGCTCCCCGAGATGCGCGCGCAGGAACGCCAGCCGCTGCCGCAGCCCCTCCGCCTCCGGCGACCACCGCAACAGCCCGAACCCCTCCTGCCGCAGCCCCTCGATGAGGGCGCCGCGCACCAGACCCGGATCCAGGTCCTTCAGGGGCCGTACGGCCAACTCGACGGCCCCCAGCCGCTCGACACGCCGGGCGACGACGTCCCCGTCGGCCCAGTGCACCTCGTCCCGCTCCGCCAGGAGCGGAGCTGCGGCGGCCCGCGCCACCTCCTCGTGCACGGCCGCCGCAAGCCGCACGCGCGCGTGCCCCTTCCCGCCGGGCCGGTCGGCGACGGCGACGACGATCCACGGCGCCCCGCGCAGGGCCGACCCCTCGGACAGCTCGGCCCGCGTTCCGGACACCATCAGATACGACCCGCCGTCGAGCCTGGCGACCCGCTCGGGAAAGGCGAGAGCGGCGACGAGCCCGACGATCCTGTCGTCACCGGAGCCAGGCCCGGTCTGGACGTCTCCCGGTGGCCGACGGCCATCGGCGGCCGGGCGGGCAGGCTCCGAGGAGACGGCCCGCAGCCGCCGCACCTCGCCGCGCCACCGCGTGCCGTAGGCGTCACCGCCGTGCCGGGCACGCCGCAGAGCGCCGGAGAGATCATCGCCGTACTCCCGCGGCACCTCCTCCGACAGCAGAGCGACGACCTCGGCGCCCTCACCGGAAGTGCTCAGCAGGGCCCGCCCCAGCCGGGGGTGCAACCCCAGCCGGGCCAGCCGCGCACCCCGCTCCGTCGCCCGTCCGGCGGAGTCCACCGCCCCCACGGCCGTCAGTACGTCCCGCGCCGCCGCCATCGCCCCACCGGGCGGCGGATCCAGCAGCGCCAGCCCCGAGGCGTCCGGATCTCCCCAGCAGGCCGCCTGAAGGGCGAACGCGGTCAGGTCGGCCACCTTGATCTCCGGCGCCGGGAACGCCGTCAGACGACCGTCCTCGGCCTCGGCCCAGCACCGGTACACCGCACCCGGTGCCTCACGCCCGGCCCGCCCCGCCCGCTGCCGGCCGGCCGCGCGCGACGCCCGTACCGTCGCCAGCCCGCTCAACCCGCGCGCGTGATCCACCCGCGGCTCCCGCGCCAGCCCCGAGTCGACCACCACCCGCACCCCGGGCACCGTCAGCGAGGACTCCGCCACCGACGTCGCCAGCACCACCCGGCGCCGCTGCCCGGGCACCAGCACCGCGTCCTGCACGGCGGCCGGCGCCCGCCCGTGGACCTGGAGCACGTCCACCGCCCCCAGACCGCCGAGCTGCCCCGCCACGCGTGCGATCTCGCCGGTACCGGGCAGGAAGCACAGCACGTCACCCTCCCGCTCGGCCAGCGCCCGCCGCACCACCGATGCCACATGGGCCAGCAGTGCAGGATCGACCCACATGCCGTGCGGTGGCCGCGCGGGACGCACGGGCGGCGCCCACAGCACCTCCACGGGGTGCGAGACACCCTCGGCCTCGACCACCGGAGCATCGCCCAGCAGCCGCGCCCAGCCCTGCGCGTCCGTGGTCGCCGACGCGGCCACCAGCCGCAGCTCCGGCCGCAGCGCCTGCCGCACGTCGCACAGGAACGCGGCCGCCGTGTCGGCGTCCAGATGCCGCTCGTGGCACTCGTCGAGCACCACCGCATCGACACCCGCCAGCTCCTGGTCCCGCTGCAGCCGCTGCAGCAGCACACCGGTGGTCACGACCTCCACGCGCGTGTGCCGCCCCACGACCCGCTCTCCGCGCACCGTGTACCCGACGCTCTCGCCGGCCTTCTCGCCCAGCAGCCACGCCATCCGGCGGGCCGCCGCCCGGGCCGCGATCCGCCGCGGCTCGGCCACCACGACCCGCCGCGCGGGACCGCCGCCGACCAGTCCCGCGAGCACCAGCGGCACCAGCGTCGTCTTGCCGGTGCCGGGCGGCGCCACCAGGACGGCGGCGCCGTCCGCGTCCAGGGCTTCGGCGAGTGCGGGCAGGGCGGCGCGCACGGGGAGCGCGTCCAGAGCGTCGTAACGGATCACGCCCCTAGTGTCGTACGAGGGGAACCAGCGTCGTACGAGGGGAAAACGCCCTTCACGCGCGCGTGCACGCACTTCCTTCGGCGTGCACGAACTTCCGAGTCACGCGGTTCCTTCCGCTCCTTCCGCGTACGTGCACGCGCGCGTGCACGTACGCGGAAGGAGCGGAAGACGAGGTCAGTCCCGCTCGCACACGAAGATCGCCGTACCCGGGATCAGGTTTCCGCGCAGCGGGGACCAGCCGCCCCACTCCGCGGTGTTCCAGGCCGGCCACTCCGGCTCCACGAGATCCACCAGCCGGAAGCCGGAGGCCACGACGTCCCGGACGCGGTCGCCGAGCGTCCTGTGGTGCTCGACGTACACCGCGCGGCCCTCCTCGTCCTGCTCCACATAGGGCGTGCGGTCGAAGTAGGACGAGGCCACCGACAGGCCCTGCGGACCGGGCTCGTCCGGGAACGCCCAGCGGATCGGGTGCGTCACCGAGAACACGAACCGGCCGCCGGGCCGCAGCACCCGGCCCACCTCGCGCAGCACCAGCCGCGGGTCGGCCACGAACGGCAGCGCCCCGTACGCGGAGCACGCCAGGTCGAAGGAGCCGTCCGCGAAGGGCAGCGCGGCGGCGTCGGCGCAGACGAGGGGAAACGATCCGCCGATGCGCAGGGCGTGCTGGAGCTGGCGGTGCGAGACATCCAGCGCCACCGGGCGGGCGCCCTGGGCGGCCAGCCAGCGCGAGCACTGCCCCGCGCCCGCGCCGATCTCCAGGACGTCCTTGCCCTTCAGCTCCTCCGGCGGACCGAGCAGCTCGGCCTCCACCTCGTCCAGGCCCTCCGGGCCCCACACGAAGCGGTCGTCGCCGAGGAACGTGCCGTGCTCGGTCTGGTACTCGTCGGCGTTGCGGTCCCACCAGCCACGGTTGGCCCGGGTGCTCTCCGCGACCCCGGCCTCACGTCGGGTGGCTTCCGGCTCGAATCCCTCAGGGTCGAGCGGTTCCGGCTCTTGGATGATCGGCTCCCTCGTCGTACTCTTCCGTCCAACCCGCCGGGCGTGTGTCGCGGAAGGGGTGCCGCAGCCCTGCGGGGCCTTCTGGGGCGAATCTTGTGCCGGGTATGCGGCGATCCGCCCCGGGTGTGCGCCTTCGCGCATTGACCCTGTCCGGCTGCCCCCGTATGCTACAAGTTGCGCTGCGGGCCTGCGCACCTCAGACGTAGCAGGCTGCGCTCGCATCTGTTGTATGTCCCCTCGGTTGTCGAGGCGCCATCACCAGTTTCTGGTGAGGCGCTTCCTTGGCTGTCCGGCTTCTTCAGAGCGATACGGGCTCCCGGCGTAGCAGTACCTACGACTTCAATGTCCGTACCGGAGCCCTTTCCCACATGACGAGCAGCACCGAGACCACCGCCACCACCCCGCAGGTTGCGGTCAACGACATCGGTAACGAGGAAGCCTTCCTCGCCGCGATCGACGAGACGATCAAGTACTTCAACGACGGCGACATCGTCGACGGCGTCATCGTGAAGGTCGACCGGGACGAGGTCCTGCTCGACATCGGTTACAAGACCGAAGGTGTCATTCCGAGCCGCGAGCTCTCGATCAAGCACGACGTCGACCCGAACGAGGTCGTCAAGGTCGGCGACGAGATCGAGGCCCTGGTCCTTCAGAAGGAGGACAAGGAAGGCCGCCTGATCCTCTCGAAGAAGCGCGCCCAGTACGAGCGTGCCTGGGGCACCATCGAGAAGATCAAGGAAGAGGACGGCATCGTCACCGGTACCGTCATCGAGGTCGTCAAGGGTGGTCTCATCCTCGACATCGGCCTCCGCGGCTTCCTCCCGGCCTCCCTGGTCGAGATGCGTCGCGTCCGCGACCTCCAGCCGTACGTCGGCAAGGAGCTCGAGGCCAAGATCATCGAGCTGGACAAGAACCGCAACAACGTGGTCCTGTCCCGCCGTGCCTGGCTGGAGCAGACCCAGTCCGAGGTCCGCCAGACGTTCCTCACGACCCTCCAGAAGGGTCAGGTCCGCTCCGGTGTGGTCTCCTCGATCGTCAACTTCGGTGCCTTCGTGGACCTGGGTGGCGTCGACGGTCTGGTCCACGTCTCCGAGCTGTCCTGGAAGCACATCGACCACCCGTCCGAGGTTGTCGAGGTCGGCCAGGAGGTCACCGTCGAGGTCCTCGACGTCGACATGGACCGCGAGCGCGTCTCCCTGTCGCTGAAGGCGACCCAGGAAGACCCGTGGCAGCAGTTCGCCCGCACCCACCAGATCGGCCAGGTCGTGCCCGGTAAGGTCACGAAGCTGGTTCCGTTCGGTGCGTTCGTCCGCGTGGACGAGGGCATCGAGGGTCTGGTCCACATCTCCGAGCTGGCCGAGCGCCACGTGGAGATCCCGGAGCAGGTCGTCCAGGTCAACGACGAGATCTTCGTCAAGGTCATCGACATCGACCTCGAGCGTCGTCGCATCAGCCTCTCGCTGAAGCAGGCCAACGAGGCCTTCGGTGCCGACCCGGCCACGGTCGAGTTCGACCCGACCCTGTACGGCATGGCCGCGTCCTACGACGACCAGGGCAACTACATCTACCCCGAGGGCTTCGACCCCGAGACCAACGACTGGCTCGAGGGCTACGAGACCCAGCGCGAGGCGTGGGAGCACCAGTACGCCGAGGCGCAGACCCGCTTCGAGCAGCACCAGCAGCAGGTCATCAAGTCCCGCGAGGCCGACGCTGCCGCTGCCGCCGAGGGTGGCGAGGCTGCCGCTCCGGCCGCTTCGGGTGGCGGTTCGTACTCCTCCGAGGGTGCGGACACCTCCGGTGCCCTGGCCTCGGACGAGGCCCTGGCCGCGCTGCGCGAGAAGCTGGCCGGCGGCCAGAGCTGATCGCGGGCCGCTGGGCTTAGCCAGTAGCTGACTGAGGGGCCGCACCTTTCGAGGTGCGGCCCCTCAGACTTTTTTCGGGACTTGCGATCACTTTTCGGATGCAGGCCGCCGGTGGCTTGCCGCGCAGCCCCAGGGGCGTCGCCCCGTCGCCCCAGGGATGCCGCTCCGGTCCTTTGCAGGAAGTGACCGGGACGCCTGCCCCCTTCGGGAAACGATCGGGGTGTCGCCCCGTCCCTTCTCAGGAAGTGACCGGTCTCAGGAAGTGTCCGGTCTCAGGAAGTGTCCGGTCTCAGGAAGTGTCCGGTCTCAGGGAGTGAGCGGAATGTTCGTCAGGCCCTTGCCGCCCGTCACCGTGTTGCTGCTGTAGACCGTCGTCCTGCAGCCGGAGCCGTTGTCGGTGACGTCGATCGCCAGCCGGGTCGAGCCGGTGGCGCCGGTCAAAGTCGACTTGTTGTTCTTGAACACCGTGCCGCAGCCCCAGCCGGACTGCTGGGTGTGGGTCTGGTAGCCGTCGTTGCTGGTGTTCGTCCCGGTGTTGCCCTGGACGAGGACGTCGTTGCCCTTCACATCGACCCAGGAGTCGTCGTAGTTGGCGCCGGTCAGCCCGCTGCCGTCGAAGGTGTTGCCGACGATCTGCGCGCCCGTCGTGCCCTCCTTGATGTCCACGTTCTCGCCGCCGACGCCGGGGCCGATAGTGTTGTCCAGGATCTGGATGCGGTCGCTCCTGTCGGACAGCGTGTTCGCGGTCCCCACGTGGACGCCCTCGCCCATGCCCCGGCCGTCGCGCCCGGTGTCGTAGATCCTCGCGCTCCTGATCACGCCGTCCGTGCTGGAGTCGCGGAAGTGCACGCCCTCCATGTCGAGGCCGTGCACCGTCACACCGTCCACCACGACACCCTCGGCCGTGTCGATCACGATGCCCTTCTGACCGCCGGTCACGGTCAGCCCGCTGACCGTCCAGTAGGACGCGCCGTTCAGGTGCAGGCCGTAGCCGCCGCTCGCGGAGAGCACGGCCTTCGGCGAGCCGGTGAGGGTGATACGGGACCCGGCCGTGGCCGGCGCGGTCGCCTTGAAGTTGCCGGTGTACGTGCCGTCCGCGAGGTGGATCGTGTCTCCCGGCTCGGCGCTGCCGAGCGCGGACTTGAGCTGGGCCGCGGTGCCGACCTCGATGGTCGAGGCGGCCGGGGCCGGGCTCGCGCAGAGGAGCAGGCCGCCGGTGGCGGTGGTCGCGGCGAGCAGGGAGGTGAGCAGCGTACGCGTGCGCATGGGGGGCCTCCTGTCGTACGGACACTGAATCCCATACATGAACGATGTATGTGGATGTGAACGCCAATCTTCGTGAAGGTACGGACCGGATGACGGGGCGTCAAGGTGCGCGGCACGAGAGGCCTGATCAGCGGCACGACGCGGGAATGCGCGCGCCGCAAGGCACGTTGTGAAGGAGGAACACGAGGAGGAGCGGTCACAGTGCTTGATCCGCAGGGTTTGTACGCATGGGAGCCGAAGGGCCTGGCCGTCGTCGACATGGCGCTCGCCCAGGAGTCGGCCGGACTTGTCATGCTCTACCACTTCGACGGATACATCGACGCGGGTGAGACCGGCGACCAGATCGTCGACCGGCTCCTCGACTCTCTGCCCCACCAGGTCGTGGCGCGCTTCGACCACGACCGGCTCGTGGACTACCGGGCCCGTCGCCCGCTGCTGACCTTCACTCGGGACCGCTGGACCGAGTACGAGGAACCCAGCATCGAGGTCCGGCTGGTCCAGGACGCGACGGGGGCGCCCTTCCTGCTGCTGTCCGGCCCCGAACCGGACGTGGAGTGGGAGCGCTTCGCCGCGGCCGTAAGGCAGATCGTGGAGCGGCTCGGCGTGCGCCTGTCCGTGAACTTCCACGGCATCCCCATGGGCGTCCCGCACACGCGCCCCGTGGGTCTCACCCCTCACGGCAACCGCACCGACCTCGTCCCCGGCCACCGCAGCCCCTTCGACGAGGCCCAGGTGCCCGGCAGCGCCGAGTCACTGCTGGAGTACCGCCTGATGGAGGCCGGGCACGACGTTCTGGGTGTCGCCGCGCACGTCCCGCACTACATCGCCCGCTCCGCGTACCCCGACGCGGCGCTCACTGTCCTGGAGGCCGTCACGGCCGCCACCGGCCTGGTGCTGCCCGGTATCGCGCACTCCCTGCGCACCGACGCACACCGCACGCAGACGGAGATCGACCGGCAGATCCAGGAGGGCGACGAGGAACTGACCGCGCTCATCCAGGGTCTTGAACACCAGTACGACGCCGCCGCGGGCGCCGAGACCCGCGGCAACATGCTCGCCGAACCGGTCGACATCCCGTCGGCCGACGAGATCGGGCGGGAGTTCGAGCGGTTCCTGGCGGAGCGGGAGGGCGACAGCTAGGGCGCCAGTCCGGCAGGATCCGCCGGCCCCGCCCCGCCCCGCCCCGCCCCGGTCCCGGGACCGGCCGGCCGGGCCGGACGGCACCGGCCGGTGCCGGGGAGGGCCCTGTCCGTGCCAGGGCCTAAGCTTCCGCTCATGCTGAAAGTGGGCCTGACCGGCGGCATCGGTGCCGGCAAGAGCGAGGTGTCACGGCTGCTCGTGGAGCACGGGGCCGTGCTGATCGACGCCGACCGCATCGCGCGTGAGGTCGTCGCGCCCGGAACACCCGGCCTCGCGGCCGTGGTGGAGTCCTTCGGCCAGGACGTCCTCGCCGCGGACGGCAGCCTGGACCGGCCGAGACTCGGCTCCATCGTGTTCGCCGACCCCGGAAAGCTGGCCGTCCTCAATGCGATCGTGCATCCCCTGGTGGGCGCCCGCTCCCAGGAGTTGGAGAGCGCCGCGGCCGACGACGCCGTCGTGATCCACGACGTCCCGCTGCTCACCGAGAACCGCCTGGCACCGCTGTACGACCTCGTGATCGTCGTCGACGCGAGCCCCGAGACCCAGCTCGACCGGCTCATGCGGCTGCGCGGGACGACCGAGCAGGACGCACGCGCGCGTATGGCGGCTCAGGCGACCCGTGAACAGCGCCGGGAGATCGCCGACATCGTGATCGACAACGACGTACCCCTGGACGCGCTGCGCAAGCGCGTGGCGGAGGTCTGGGACCAGCTCGTGCGCCGGGCACATGCGTCCCGGACGGCAGCGGAGGGCGGCCCGTAGGGCGACGGTGGAGCGTAGCAGCAGGCCGGCATGCGTCTCGGACGGCAGCGGAGGGCGGCCCGTAGGGCGACGGCGGAGCGTAGCAGCAGGCCGGCACGCGTCCCGGACGGCAGCGGGGGACGGCCCGCCGGGCGGCGGCGGGCGCGGAATAGCAGGCCGCGTCAGGGCGTTGAACCCTCGCAGTGAGGGAAGGACTCTGCCGTGCCCGAGACCAGCGGTTCGACCGGACGTACTCCGGAGACGCACGTCATCGATTTCCGCGCCGCCGAGCAACTGCTCAACGCGCGGGATCCGCGGGGCGCGGTGAAACTGCTCGACGGAGTCATCGCCGCCCACCCCGAGAACACCGCGGCCCGTCTGCTGCGCGCGCGTGCCTTCTTCGCCGCCGCTCAACTGCGGCCCGCCGAGCTTGAGTTCACGATCGTGCTGGAGCGCGAACCGGACAACGCGTTCGCCCACTTCGCGCTCGCCCGCACCTACGAACGCCAGGGCCGCCCCGACCAGGCCAAACGCCACTTCCGGCTGGCCGCCGCGCTCGACCCCAACCCGCGGTACCTGAAAGCGGCCCGCTTCGACTCCTGACCGACGGCGAGCCCGTGCCGGGTCAGGGGTGGCGGTGCCGCGGCGGCCCCGGAGGGGGCGGACCGCTGTCCGGCGGCCGATACGGCGGCACGTCCCGGCCCGGCTGATAGTGCGGACCCTGCCGGATATGCCGGAGGATCATGGTCATGTCGATGGTGATCACCACCCACAGCACCCCGCAGGCGGCCGCCCAGCCGGGGCGCCCGACCAGTGCGAACGCCGCCGTGCCGAAGATCGCCCAGACCAGCCCCCACACACTCAGCCACAACCGCGCCCGCAGTGCACTGCGCGCGGTCGCCGGCTCACTGCCCGTACGCATCGGATCACCACTCCTCCCTGCAACGTACTCTTCATCGAGGGCATGCACCAACGACGTTCGTCCAAGGGGGGATGCACCGTGCTGCCGGACGCCGACGACCTGCCCGAAACGCTCCTCGACCTGGCCGTGCCGCACGAGGACATCAACGAACTGATCGCGCTGCGGCGCACGGTGACGGGTGACCCGGGCACGCTGAGGCTCCTCGAGGAGTGCGTCGAGGAACTCCTCCGGGACCAGGGGGAGACCGAGCGCACGCCCCGCCTCGGCGAGCTGCTGGCGTCCGCCCCGGCCGCACTGAACGGCATCTTCGCCGTGTACGTCTTCCTCGCCGCTCTCCCGCACACGCTCGCCCGCCACCGCGAACGGGGCATCCCGCCCGAGATCTCCCGGCGCACCCTGGCCGACCTGGGCCGTCACCTCGCGGTGCACCGCAGGCGGCACGGCCGGGCCGGTGTGCAGTCGCCGCGCTGGCTCGCCCACCACTTCCGCGGGGAGCTGTACCAACTCGGACGGCTCCAGTTCGAACGGGCGCGGCTCGGACAGCACACCGCGCCGGTGATCACGGCGGCCGGCCTGGACGCGGCACCGGGCACGCCCTGTCTGAACCTCCACATACCCGACTTCCACGGTCCGCTGACGCCGTCCGCCTGCGACCGTTCGCTGGACCTGGCCCGGGGGTTCTTCGCTTTGCACTTCCCCGAGGAGCACGTCGAGGCCGTACTGTGCCATTCCTGGCTGCTCGACCCGCAGTTGAAGCAGTACCTTCCCGCCCGGTCCAACATCGTCCGCTTCCAGGAGCGGTTCCGTCCCGCCCGGCAGGACACGGAGCCGGCCGACACCGAGTCCGTCCAGTTCGTCTTCGGCGACCCCGATCTGCCGGTCGCCCAGCTGCCGCGGCGCACGTCCGTGGAGCGTGCCGTCGGTGACCATCTGCGGGCGGGAGGGCACTGGTACATCGGGCACGGATGGTTCCCGCTGTGGGGTGAATGACTCGAACGGGTGAACCGGGGCCGGGTGGGAACGGGCGTGCGGAGGCTGCCCGTTGTTCGGGCATGACAGTCGAAATGCGTGAGGGACACGACGGAACAGGACCCGGTGCGATCACCCCGGACGGTTGCGCGGTCGACCTGTACACGCGGCTACCGGTGGGCGACGAGCCGGACGTCATCGCCGCAGCCGTGCCCGCTGGGGCGCACATCCTGGAGCTGGGCAGCGGAGTGGGCCGCGTGACCCATCCCCTGCTGGAGCGCGGCTTCACGGTCACGGCGGTGGACGAGTCCGCCGAGATGCTCGCCCGCGTCCGCGGGGCACGGACCATATGCGGCCCGATCGAGGACCTGGACCTGGACGAGAGATTCGACGTGGTGATGCTCGCGTCGTTCCTCGTGCACAACGGAGACCTCCAGGTGCGCCGGGGCATGTTGCGCACCTGCGCCCGTCATGTGGCGGAGGGCGGCTGTGTACTCATCCAGCGGGAGGGCGAGGACCATCACACCGACGTACCGAGGGAGCGGGTCGATCCGAGCGGTTTCACCGTGCGGATCGAGTCGTCGGAGCCGGTCGGCGACGGGGTCCACTCGGTACGCGCCGAGTATGTGTTCCCGGACGCGGTCTGGACGCAGACATTCCTTGCCCGGCCCCTGACCAAGAAGCAGTTCGAGGAGGCACTGGCGGAAGCGGGACTTCTGGTGGACGCGTATCTGACTCCGGACGGGATGTGGGTGAGAGCGGTACCGGCGGGCTGAGGGGCGATGCGTTCCCGGGGCCCGGCCGGTCCCCCTCGGTGACAGCAAGCGGGACCGCTTCCCATAGGAGACCCTCATGTCCGAGACCACCGCCGCCCCGCCTCTCCCGCTTCCCCAGCCGCCTCCGGGACCGACCGCCGTCCCCCCGCCCGGATCGCCCGGCGCACGGCGCAGGTGCTGCTCGCGGGAGGGTGCGGAGCCGGGGATGCGGTGGGATGCGCGCCAGGTCCTGCCGTCTACCGGCTCCGGGGCCGCCTGCCAGGCCCGCCGTGTCCTTGCGGCCCGCCCGTTCTGCCCACTCCGCCCTGCTCGCCCGGCCCACCCGGTCCGTTGGGCCCACCCAGTCCGTTCGGCCCGCCGAGTCCGCCCGGCCCACCCAGCCCGCTCGGGCCGCGCAGCCGCTCCAGCTCGCGGCGGTCCCGCTTGGTGGGGCGGCCGGTGCCGCGGTCGCGGAGACCGGCCGGGGCCACGGCCTCGCGGGGCGGGGGAGGCGGGGAGTTGTCGATGTAGCACTGGACGGCCACCGGAGGGCCGACGCGCTTGCGGATCAGACGCTTGACGATCACGACCCGTTCCCGGCCCTCGTGTCGCAGGCGCACCTCGTCGCCGACGCGTACGGAGTGGGCGGGCTTCACACGGTCGCCGTTGACGTGGACGTGCCCGCCACGGCAGGCGGCGGCGCCCAGGGAGCGGGTCTTGATCAGGCGGACGGCCCAGATCCAGCTGTCGATCCGTACGGTCTCGCCCTGGCCCGGCCCGGCGGCCTCGGCGGCAGCCGCTGCGGCGGCCCCGGGACCGGCCGGCTGGGCGTCGGCGGGCCCGGAGTCCGCGGCGTCCCCGGTGTCCCGGGCGTCCCAGGCGTCCCGGGCGGGGATGGTGCCGTCCGGGACGCCGGTGTCACGGTGAACGTTCTCGTCCGCATCCTCGGAAGCCATGCCCCGACCTTAACCCGCTGGGCCGGGACGGCCGGAGGATTTTGGCGGGGGCTGCTCCGGCCCTGAGAGCCGCCGCAGTGCGCCCGGCCCACAACCACGCCGACACCCGGGAAGCCGCCGCGCTTCCGCTCCCTCCCGTGTCACGGTTCGCCCTGCTCCCGGCCTCTCCCTGCTCCCGGCCTCTCCCTGTTCCCGGCCGCTCCCCGTTCCCGGTTCACCCTGTCACCGGTCACCCCGCTCCCAGGTCACCCCGCTCCCAGGTCACTCCGCTTCCCGGGTTCACTCCGCTCTCAGGTCACTCCGCTCCCAGGTCGACCTTGTCTCCTCCCCGGTCGATCCCGCCCCCGGTCCACCCCGCTCCCGCGGGTGCCCCGGCATACGGTGGCGTCATGGACGACAGCAGTGCCCTCGACCGGCTTGACCGGCTCGGTCGGCTCGACCGGCGCGTGGCGGGCTGCCGGGCCTGTCCCCGGCTGGTCGAGTGGCGCGAGGAGGTGGCACGGACCAAGCGGGCCGCGTTCGCCGAGTGGACGTACTGGGGGCGGCCGGTGCCCGGCTTCGGACCGGTCGACGCCCGCCTGGTGATCATCGGGCTGGCGCCCGCCGCGCACGGTGGCAACCGCACAGGCCGCATGTTCACCGGCGACCGCTCCGGAGATGTGCTCTACCAGGCGCTGTACGACGTGGGGCTGGCCTCGCAGCCGACGTCCGTCAGCGCCGACGACGGTCTGCAACTGTACGGAGTCCGGGTCACCGCGCCCGTGCACTGCGCGCCGCCCGCCAACAAGCCCACGCCCGGCGAGCGCGACGCATGCCGCCCGTGGCTGGTCCAGGAGCTGAGGCTGCTGCGTCCGGCGCTCCGGGCCGCCGTCGTGCTCGGCGCCTTCGGCTGGCAGGCCGCACTGCCCGCGTTCGCGGAGGCGGGCTGGCCCGTGCCCCGGCCCCGCCCCGTCTTCGCCCACGGCACCCGAATCGCCCTGGGGGACCTGGACGTCTTCGGCTGCTTCCACGTCAGCCAGCGCAACACCTTCACCGGCCGGCTCACCCCCGAGATGCTGCGCGAGGTCCTGCGCACGGCGGCCGACGCGGCCGGACTGTCCCAGGTGCGCTGACGAGGCACCTTCGGCCGGAGCGGGCACCAACCGCTGGACGGAGCCTGACGGTATGCCGCCGGAGGCGATCGCCGACTTGTACAACGCGCTTTGCTCGATGAGGAGTTGGGGCACGGCACGTACTGCCGGGCGTGGGGGCGCGGCCGGGGTCGTCGGCCGGTTGCACGCCGGAGATCAGTAGCCGGAGCGACTCAAGTCCGTCAGGGCCGCCACTCGTGTCAGGGCCTCCGCATGCGGCAGAGCTGTCACCCGTGTCGGGACGGCCGCATGCGGCAGGGCCGCCCCACCTGTCACGGTCGCCACGCGTACCGCACGTCCGGCTCCCGCTCCTCGTTGCCGCTGCCGTCCGTGTGCTCGACGGCGACGAAACCGTGCCGCTCGTAGAAGCGGTGGGCGGGTGTGTTGACCTGGAAGGTCCACAGGTCGAGCCCGCCCGGACTGCGCTCCTTGGCCAGCGCGACGAACCGGTCGCCGACGCCCCGGCCACGCCAGTCCGGGGCGAGGTACAGCTGGGACAGCAGGTCCCCGGCGAGCACCATCATGCCCACGACGCCGTCGTCGGCCGCCTCCGCCACCCAGGTCTCCCGCGAGGGCACCACGACCTCCCGGATGTAGTCGCGGACCTCGTCGTCGGAGTGTGCCCTGACGACCGTGGGCAGGGCGGCGGCGTAGGACCGCAGCCAGACATCGGCGACGGCGGCGGCATCCGGACCGGTGGCCCGGCGCAGAGCCACCTCCGTACCGGCTCCCGCGCTCACGGACGGGCGGCCTCGGGAACGACCGCCGTGGCCGTGATCTCCACCAGCTGTCCCGTGTACCCGAGGCAGGCCACACCGAGGAGGGTCGACGAGTGGGGTCCGGCACTGAGCCCCGACGCCTCGACCACCTCCCAGACGGCGGAGAGCACCGCGGGCTCGCTGCTGACGACATACACCTCGGTCGACACGACGTGTGCCAAGTCGCTGCCGACCGCGTGCAGTTGCTCCCGCAGATTGCCGATCACCTGCTCGGCCTGCCGCACGGGGTCCCCGACACCGACCACCTCCCCCTTCTCGTCGAGCGGCACGGCCCCGGCGAGGAAGGCGAGCCTGGTGCCGGCCTCGACGACGGAGACGTGCGAGTAGGTTGGCGGCGGGAAGAGAGCGGGGGCGAGTACGCGCTGGATCATGGAAGCTGCTCCTACGACGCTCAGAGGACAACTTCCTGATGATCCGCCGCGTCCGGCTCCGACCGCACCCGATTTATCGGGCGCAGCGGGTGCAGTGGGAGCAGCGGCGGCAGCGGGAGCCGCTCCTGCCGGTCCTACGGGCCGATAATCCCTGGGATTCCGTGCGTTGTCGCTGCTACCGTCCCCGGCGTGGCGAAACTCAACCAGATCATCGCAGTCGAGAAGGGCGTCAAGTCCAAGGCGCAGCAGGACCTGACGTCCGCTCACCAAGGCTTGCAGAAGCCGGCTCTGCTGGCCGGTATCGCGAGGACGTACCAGCCGAAGGACGAGGAGGGCGAGCAGCTGCCGCCCGAGTCCACCCGGGTGCAGGTGAAGGCCGAGGACGTGCTGCGCGAGACCGCGACGATCCTGACCCGGCTCTTCGACGTGACCGCCACCAAGGACTGGGCCAACTGTGCGGCCCGCGCCGATGTGAAGGTCGAGGGCCGGGTGCTCGTCGCCGACGTACCGGTGTCGTACCTGCTGTTCCTGGAGAAGCAGCTCGCCGACCTCAACACCCTGGTCCGCAGGCTGCCGGTCCTGGACGCCTCGGAGTCCTGGGTGCAGGACCCCTCCACCGACGCGTGGAAGACCGAGTCCGTACGGACGCTGCGCACCAAGAAGGTGCCGCGCAACCACGTCAAGGCCGAGGCCACGGAAAAGCATCCGGCGCAGGTCGAGGTCTACTACGAGGACGTGCCGGTCGGTTCCTGGACCACCGTGAAGTTCTCCGGAGCCCTCCCGGCCCGCCGTGTCAATGAACTCCTCGACCGCGTGGAGAAGTTGCAGCAGGCCGTGAAGTTCGCCCGTGAGGAGGCGAACGGCGTCGACGTCGTCGACCAGCGGGTCGGTGATGCCGTGTTCGGCTACCTCTTCGGATGAGGACGACTCCGCTATCCTGAAGACTCCCCGGTCCTTGGTGACCGGGGTGCGCGAGGAGCGCAAGCTGAAGCTGAAGCTTGTCGTGATGGGCGGTCCCCCGGCTGAAGGGCGGACCGCGTTCAATCTCAGACTCTCGCTCCAGACTCAGCATTCGCCGCCGATCGCCGGAACCACCGGGCCCGGACCCCGGTACGCCGAGATGCTGGTTCAAGTCCAGTCCGCGCAGCTCGATGCGTGGTGGTCCAAAGGCAGGACGCGGCGTCATGAGACTGATCCGGGCTCTCCGACGGGCCGGCGTGCGTACATGGGCGGCATCACAGGGCCCGGGGGCAGGCTACGCCCCCGGGTCCGCTCCCGTTTTCGGCCCGGAAGAATTGCGTTCATAAAGAAACCACCCTCCCCGGCACCTTTCACCTCCCCGAAACGTGATCGCTGCGTTTGCTCAAGGAACGCGATCTATCGTGGGCGGCACACCCCACAGCCCGGCCACCGTCGTCCGAAGGCCCACCCCCGCCCTCGTATGAAGCAGGAGCCCCGTGTCGCGCCCCGCCGCACCGTCACTGCCCCCCTGGCTCGCCCACGCGTTCCGCACCCAGCGCGGGCCCGTCCCCTGGAGCGCGGTGACCCGTGGCGCGCTCGCCGCCGGGCCACTGCTGCTCGCCGGTGTGCTCGGCGGCCGGGTCGCCGACGGTGTCCTCGCCGCCATCGCCGCGATGCTCGCCGGCATCAACGACCGGCCCGGCAGCAGGCGGGCCTCCGTCAGGCGGCTCGGCATGCCGGCGACGGCCGGGGCCCTGGGGCTGCTCGTGGGGTCGTACGCCGGGCAGCAGCTTTCCGCCGTACCGCTGACCCTGCTGCTCACCGTGCTCGGACTGGCCGCCGGAGGCATCAGCGCTGTCGGGCCCGTCGCCTCCGCCGCCGGGACACAGCTGCTCGTCACCGCCGCCATCGGCGCGGGGATGCCCGCGGCCGAGAGCGGCTGGCAGCGGGCCCTCGCCTTCCTCGCCGGGGCCGGCTGGCTGCTCGCGCTGCGGCTGGTGCTGCCCACGCCCGGTTCGCTCGCGGGGGGATTCCGGTTCGACGGGGAGCGGGAGGCGGTCGCCGATGTGTACGACGCCGTCGCCGCGCTGCTCGATGCCGTGGGCGGCCCGCGGGCCACCGCCCGGCGAGCCGCGCTCACCGCCGCCCTCGACCATGCCCAGGACGCCCTCGCCGGACCCCGGCTGCGCCGGTACGCAGGCTCCGCCGCCGAGCGCCGGCTGCACGCCCGGTACGCGGCCGCGCTGCCCCTGGCCGAGGCCGCCACCGCCCTCGCCTGGGTGGGCGAGCCGCTCTCCGCGCGGTCGGCGGAAGGGCCCCGGCGGCTCGCCGCAGCGGTCCGCGGCAACAGCGGCACCGGTCCGCTGCCCGCCCCCAGCCGGTCCGTTCCCGCCCTGCGCGCCCTCGACGACGCCCTGCTGCGCGCCGCCGAGGCCTTCGACCGGGCCGAGGCCGGCGACCACCGGCCGCTCGTGAAGGATGCCGCGCGGGCCGAGGCCGGCGACCACCGGCTGCTCGTGCGGCGGCTGGATGTGAAGGACGCCGTGCGGGCCGCGCTCGGCGCCGGCGGGCGCGAGTACGGGCTGCGCGTGGCCCTCTGCTTCGGAGCCAGCGCCGCCATCGCCCAGGCCCTGCACCACACCCGCTGGTACGGGCAGCACCAGCACTGGTACTGGCTGCCCGCCACCGCCGTCTTCCTGGTCAAGCCCGACCTCGGGCCGCTCGCCTCACGTGTGCTGTGCCGGGCCGCCGGGACCGTGCTCGGTGCCCTGGTGTTCGCCGGGCTCGCCGTGCTGCTGCCCCGCCCGGAGGGGCTGATCGTGCTGGTCGCGGTGTGCGGGGCGCTCGTCCCGGTCGCCACCCGGAACTTCGCCGCCCTGACCGCCGTCGTCACCGTCCTCGTCCTCGCCCTGGTCATGGCCGGCGGCGAGCCGCAGGCCTCCGTCAGCCGGATCGGCGAGACGCTGCTGGCCTGTGCGATCGTGCTGGTCGTCGGACATCTGCCGATGCCGGGGGAGCGCGGCGGCGGGGTGCGCGCCCGGCTCGCCGCCGCCGGGAGCGCTGCCCACGTCTACCTCGTGCACGTCCTGAGCGAGTCCGGCGACCGTGCCGAGCGGTGGGTGCTGCGCCGCGACGCCTACCGCACCCTCGCCGAGGCCCGTGCCGCCATCGCGCTCGCCGCCGCCGAACTGCCCGCACTGGCCCGGCACACCGAGGGAACGGACGCCGTCGCAAGCGTCCTCGAAGGGCTGGTCGACACCGCCACGGCCTGCGCCGTGCACCTCGACGACACCGGCGGCCTCACCCCCCGGCACACCCGGCAACTGCAGGAACTGCTCGGCGAGCTGGAGAAGCGCCGCGCGTGGGTCGGAGCGCCGGCAGCCGCATGACACCCGGATACGCGGACCGGCTCACGCCGCGGCCCGGCACCGTCGTACGTTGGGTCCCATGAGCGCCTCTCCCGCCGAGCCCATGAGCGCCTCTCCCGCCGACCTCGTCATCAGCGGCTGCACCGTCCTCGTGCACGACGAGGAGGAGCGGATCGCCTTCCGCGAGGACGCCGCCGTCGTCGTGTCCGGCGGGGTGATCGCCTCGGTGACCACCGCGGCCGCCGCGGCGGGCCTGGCGGCCGTGGAGCGGATCGACGCGCGCGGGCAGGTCGCCATGCCCGGACTCGTCAACTGCCACACACACGCGCCGATGGCCGCCCTGCGCGGACTCGCCGAGGACCTGCCGACCGAGGAGTGGTTCAACGACGTCGTCTGGCCCGTCGAGTCCAACCTCACCGAGAAGGACGTGGAACTCGGGGCCCGGCTCGCCTGCGCCGAGATGATCCGCGGCGGGGTCACCTGCTTCGCCGACCACTACTTCCACATGGACGTGGTCGCCGGTGTCGTCACCGAGTGCGGACTGCGCGCCCATCTCGGCGAGGCCTACTTCTCCACCCAGGGCCCGCGAGGGCGGGAACGCTCACTGGAGTTCGCCCTGAACCACCGAGGCGCCGCCGACGGGCGCATCACCACCGCCCTCGCCCCGCACGCCCCCTACACCGTCACCGACGCCGACCTCGCCGCCACCGCCGACCTCGCCCGCGCCCACGGCCTGCCCGTCCACCTCCACGCCGCCGAGAACCGCGGCCAGACCGACACCAGCCTCGCCCGGCACGGCGTCACCCCCGTGGAAGTCCTCGACCGCACCGGACTCCTCGACACCGACCTGCTCATCGCCCACGGCACCGGCATCATCGAGCGCGACCTGCCGCTCCTCGCCCGCACGGGCGGCCGTACGGCGGTGGCGACCGCGCCGCGCGGCTACCTCAAGTTCGCCTGGCCCGACACCACCCCGGTACGGGCCCTGCGCGCGATCGGCGTCCCCGTCGGACTCGCCACGGACGGCGCCGCCTCCAACAACTCCCTCGACGTGTGGGAGTCGATGGCCCTCACCTCCCTGATCCAGAAGTCCACCGAGGGGGATCCGCGCTGGCTGACCTCCCGGCAGGCCCTGCACCACGCCACGCTGCAGAGCGCCCGCGCGGTCGGCCTCGGCGCGAGTGCCGGCAGCCTCGCACCCGGCAGGCGCGCCGACATCATCCTGGTCGACCTCACCGGCCCGCACACCCAGCCGGTCCACGACCTCGCCGCCACCCTCGTGCACAGCGCCCGCTCGGCCGACGTGCGCACCACCGTCGTGGACGGCCGCGTACTGATGCGCGACCGCGCCCTGCTCACCCTCGATGTGCCCGAGATCGTGGGGGAGTTGGGGCGGAGGCTGCCCGGCCTGGTCGACCGGAGTCATGGGCGGCGCATCCAGGAATACGACACCTGAGTCCGCGTAGGCTGCCTGCCATGGATCTCGCGGACGGCCTCACCGACCACCCCTACGACGTCTACCGACGCCTGCGTGACACCGCCCCCGTGCACCGCTTCACCGGACCGGACGGCACCCCCGCCTGGCTCGTCACCCGGTACGAGGACGTCAGGGCCGCGCTCGCCGACCCGCGGCTCTCGCTCGACAAACGGCACGCCGCGGCGGGCACGTACAAGGGGTTCTCCCTGCCGCCCGCCCTCGACGCCAACCTCCTCAACATGGACCCGCCCGACCACACCCGCATCCGCCGCCTGGTCGGCCGCGCCTTCACCCCGCGCCGCGTCCAGCAGCTCCGCACGCCGATCCGGCGCACCGCCGACCGGCTCCTCGACGCCTTCGGCCCGCACGGCACCACCGACCTCGTCGCCTCCTACACCGCTCCGCTGCCCATCACCGTCATCTGCGACCTGCTCGGCATTCCGGAGGCGGACCGGCTGGACTTCCGGCAGTGGACGGACGGCCTCACGGCCCCCGACCCGGCCCGCCCCCAGGCCGCCAAGGAGGCGATGGCGGCCATGCTCGACTTCCTCACCCTGCTGGTCGAGGCCAAGCGCCGGGCGCCCGCCGACGACCTCCTCTCCGACCTGATCGCCGTACGCGACGAGGGCGACCGGCTCGACGAGCACGAGCTGTTGTCGCTGGCCTTCCTCATCCTCTTCGCCGGGTACGAGAACACGGTCCAGCTCATCGGCAACTCCGTGCTCGCCCTCCTCCAGCACCCGGACCAGCTCGCCGCCCTGCGCAGGGACCCGGGGCTGCTCCCCACCGCCGTCGAGGAGTTCGCCCGCTACGACGGTCCCATGCTGCTCGCCATGCGCCGGTTCCCGGTCGAGGACGTGACGATCGCCGGGATGACCGTCCCGGCGGGCGAGACGGTCTGGGTGTCCCTGTCCGCCGCCGACCGCGATCCCGACCGCTTCCCCGACCCCGACCGTCTCGACCTCTCCCGCGACGCCTCGGGCCAGCTCGCCCTCGGCCACGGCATCCACTACTGCCTGGGCGCCCCGCTCGCCCGCGTGGAGACGGAGATCGCCCTGGCGGCCATGCTCGAACGGTTTCCCGGACTCGCCCTGGCCGACGCGGAGTTGCGGTGGCGCCGCTCGCTGCGGGCGCGAGGGCTGGTGGCACTTCCGGTGACCTACTGAGGCTCGGGCCGGGGCGGCCGGAAACCATCGGCGAGGGGCCGCCTCGAAGGTGCGGGGAAAAGTGACGGGAAAGAATCTCCGCGCGCAGCGATGAGTTCCGTATCCAACGACGGTCACCACCCCGAACCGACCGTCGACAGGAGGGCCCATGTCGCTTCCGGAGATCGTCTCGCGCGAGCAGTGGTGCGCGGCGCGCGAGGAGTTGCTGCGCAAGGAGGAGGCGGTCAGCAGGGCGCGGGACGTACTGAGCGCCGAGCGGCGGCGGCTGCCGATGGTCGAGGTCGACCCGGAGTACGTCTTCGAGGGCGGCGACGGCAAGGCCACCCTGCTGGACCTCTTCGAGGACCGGGTCCAGCTCGTCGTCCACCACTTCATGTTCGCACCGCACTGGGAGACGGGCTGTCCGTGCTGCGCGGCCTTTCTCGACCAGGTCGGACACCTCGCCCATCTGCGGGCCCGGAACACCTCGTTCGCGGCCGTGTCCCGGGCGCCGTTCACCCGGATCCTGCCGTTCAAGGCGCGGATGGGCTGGACGGTGCCGTGGTACTCGTCCTGCCACAGCGACTTCAACCGCGACTTCGAGGCCACCGTGGAGCGGGACGGGGAACCGGTCGAGCGGCCGGGCCTCAGCTGCTTCCTGCGGGAGCGCGACCGGGTCTTCCACACCTACTCGGTCCACGACGACGGCCTGGACGGCCTCGGAGCCACCGCCGGCCTGCTCGACCTGACCGCGCTCGGCCGCAGCCCGCAGGGCAGCGACCGGCTCCGGTATCACGACGAGTACGACGACTGACGCGGCATCGGCACGGACGGCTGACGCGCATCGGCACGGAAGACTGAGGCGTATCGACGCATACGCCTACGCCACGCACACGCACAGGTGCGAGGACGGCGACCGAAGCGGCGAACGCGTGTCAGCAATGTCTCAGTCCCGTCACCGGGCGAGCCGTTTCCCTGATCCAGAGCGTTGTCTTCCACAAGCACGACGTTTTCTGGAGGTGCGAGATGGTGAACGGGCGAACCGTGCTCGAGTGCTTTCCCGCCGGTGGCCCGCGCGGATCGTGGCCCGCGGAGGAGTTCGCGCACGCGCGACGACTCGAAGGACTGCCCGCCGAGGTCGTCATGGATCTCGCCACGGACAGGTTCCTGGTGATCGTGCGGGGCGGCGACGGCGCGGAATGAGGCGGCTCAGGCCGGCTTCGGGGCCGGGACCTTCGCCGTGAACTGCTCGGCCTGGAGCGTGTACAGCTCCGCGTAGACACCGCCCCTGGCCAGGAGTTCGTCCGGGGTACCGGACTCCACCAGCCGTCCGTGTTCCAGTACGTGCACCAGGTCGGCGTGGCGGACCGAGGCCAGCCGGTGGGTGATCAGGACCACGGTCTGACCGCTGCCTGCCAGCGCCCGGATCCTCTCGAACACCTCCAGCTCGGCCCGTGCGTCCAGTGCCGCGGTCGGCTCGTCCACGATCAGGATGCGTCCGCGCCGGTAGGCGGCCCGGGCGATGCCGAGGCGCTGCCACTGGCCGCCGGACAGCTCATGCCCTCCGCTGAAGTGACGGGCCAGCAGAGTGTCGAGGCCGCGCGGCAGGTCCGCGACCACCTCCTCGGCCCCCGCCTCGGCGACCGACGCGGCCAGGCGCTCCTCGGTCAGGGGTGCCGACGAGCGGCCGACGGCCACGTTCACCCGGGCGGTGAAGGGCCAGCGCTTGAAGTCCTGGGCCACCATCGCGATGCGCTCGGCGAGCAGCCGCCGGTCGGCGCTCGCCGTGTCGGCGCCGTCCCACAGGATCCGGCCCCGATCCGGGGTGTACAGGCCCGCGAGCAGCTTGACCAGGGTGGTCTTGCCCGAGCCGTTCTCGCCGACGAGCGCGATGATCCGGCCGAGAGGGAGGGAGAGCGTCACGTCGTCGAGGGCGGGCCGGGTCGACTCACCCGGATAGCTGAACGTGACGTTCTCGAAGCGGACCTCCGCAGGGTCCTCGGGCAGCGCCAGGCCGCCCGCCGGGATCGCCCGTTCGGCCGCCTCGGTGTACAGCCGCTGCAGATCGCCCACGAACAGGGCCTCCTCGTGCAGCTGGTTGATCTCCAGCACCAGCGTGTCCAGACTCGCCGAGCCGGTCCGGATCGTGATCACCGCGGTTCCCGCCACCGACAGGGCCATGGCGCCGGCCAGCAGGAGCACGCCGAGCGTGGCGTACGTCGCGAGGGTCGCAAGACCCGTCCAGGCGGCCGCGATCAGGCCGGTTCGGGCGGCCAGCCCGGACAGCCTGGCCTGTTCCGCCTCCGCGGTCTCCGACATGGACCGGAAGTGCCGCAGCAGGAACGGGCCGACGCCGTGCACCCGGATCTCCGGGGCGGCGGCCGGCTCGGTCAGCAGGCTGCCGATCAGATGGCCGGCGCGGGCGTGCTGCACCCACGTGTGGAACGACTCGTAACGGCGGCGCGCGTTGGTCAGGGCGCCCCAGGCGCTGGGCAGGGTCATCGTGACCAGCAGTGGCAGCAGCGCCGGGTGCAGCGCGGTCAGCACGCCGGCGGCCGCGATCAGGGAGATCACCGCGTTGATCACCCGGGCGCCGTACGTGATCATGCGGCGGGCGGACTGGGCGCCGTACTGGGCGGTGTCCAGCAGCTTGTGGAAGGCGTGATCCTCGATCGCGGCCAGCTCCACGTTCGCCGCCCGCTCCAGGTACAGCTCGGTCGCCACCCGCTCCACCTTGGGCTCCAGCCGTCCGGTGGCATAGGTCGAGGCGGCCCGCAGCAGGGCTCCGACCAGCATGACGGCGGCCATGACGGCCAGGGCGGGTGCGGCATCGCGCAGCCGCTGCCCGATGCCGGGCCCGGCGAGCAGTTTCCCCAGCGCGCTGTTCACGGCCAGCAGGCTCACCGCCTGGGCGGCACCCCGGCCCACCTCGGCGGTCAGCACGATGCGCGCGGCCCGCGGGTCCGCCTTCCGGGCCAGCCGGAGGCTGGACGCCAGCATGCCGGGCAATCTGACCAGCATCGCCCGGAAGCTCAGCTCCAGAAAGGCGTCCGCATGCTCGTTCCAGCCCATGTCGTACCGCAGCGGCCCGCCGAACAGCAGCCGCTCCGACGCCGAGACCTCAGGCTCGCCCGCCTCGCGTCCCTTCCCCACCGCACACCCTCCCCGGGCCATGACCGAACGGCCACTATCCCGGGCGGTGCGGTGGAGGGGCAGGGCGCGAGAGGGGGTATTGAGGGGCGCGAAGGGGGTGCGGCGTCCGTCGAAGATTGCTGTGGCCCACCCCACCTCACGGGTGAGACCGGCGCAGCACGGGTGTGAGACAGGCGCAGCGGCGGGTGTGAGGCAGACGCAGCACGGGCGAGACAGGCGCAGTGGCGGGTGTGAGGCAGGCGCAGTACCGGGTGCGAGACAGGCGCAGCGTCACGCAGGGACGGCGTTGGACCAGTCCGGTGCGGTGCCCGTCACCCGGCACAGGGCAAGGTACAGCGGGATCGGCGGGGTGTAGGGGACCGTGCCTTCGGGGCGGTGGATCAGGCGGGCGGTGGTGGGAACCAGAGCGCCGGGGGCGTAGTGGGAGGGGGCCGGCCAGGGGAGGGCGTAGTCGGAGTCCGACGGCACGATCCACCACCAGTGCGCGCCGTCGGCGTACACGCATCCCACCCGCGGCAGCCGCGGCAGGATCAGCGGTCCGAGGCGGTCGGGCACGGCTACGGAGTCACAGCCGAGCGGCGCCGTCATGCCCTCGGGGACCGGCAGCCGGCGGACCGTGTCCGACGTGTGCCGGCGGCGTCCCAGGTGGACCAGGGTGTCCAGGCCGAACGGCCGGGCGGAATCGCCGACGCCGCTCACGGCCGCTCCCCTGTGCGGTGCTGTTGTGCAGGTCCCGCCCCGTGCCGGGCCTGCCCGTAGCGCTGCTCCACCGGTCCCGTCGCGTTCCGGGCCTGCTCGCGGCGCTGCTCCACCAGTCCCGCCGTCCCGTTCCGGGCCTGCCCAGGGCGGTGTGACTCCGGTCCCGTCCCGTTCCGGGCCTGCTCGCGGCGCTGCTCCACCAGTCCCGTTCCGTACCGGGCCTGTCCGTGGCGCTGTGGCTCCGCTTCCGTTCCGTACCGGGCCTGTCCATGGCGCTGTGGCTCGGCTTCCGTCCCGTGCCGGGCCTGTGCTTCCTCCTCCTCGCCCGGACCGGGCGTGGGGCCCGGTTTGGAGCGGGCGCCCCAGCCCAGGTCGTTGCGCAGCTCGACGGTGCCCTGGGCGGCGTCGGTCTGGCGGGCCAGCTCGGCCCAGACCAGCAGTCCCGGGCCGTGCTCATGGGCTCCCCAGGCCCGGCACAGCGCATCGACGAGGAGCAACCCCCTCCCGTGCTCCTCGTCGGGGCGCTGCGGGGACGGGTGGGGCTCTCCGGGGGCACAGCCCTCGTCGTGCACGGCTATGCGCACCATGTCGTCGTGGTCGTGCAGCTCACAGACGACGCGACTGCTCGCGGTGTGCACGATCGCGTTGGTGACCAGCTCGGAGATGACCAGAGCCGCGGTGTCGCAGGTGTCCGCGCACACCGACCAGCCGGTCAGCCGGGCGCGCGTCAGACGTCTCGCCTGAGCGGGGGAACCCGGATGTGCGGCCAGCTCGAAGCGGAACCGGCGCTCGGCAACGCCCCCATGAGGGGCTGTTCCCGTAGCGGCACCGAGACCGGGACGGTCTGCGGCGGCGTCTGTTCCTAAGGGCGCGGACGGAATCACGCTTGCCACTATCTCCCCGCCGCGAACACTTGGCAAGTGTCACTCTGAAAAATGCAGAGTGCAGTGTGACTCGGTCAAAGGCCGTGGCACACTGCTCGCAACAGCACCTCGAGCGGCGCCAATTGGGACAGTCGGTGATCCGGCCGGATCTTCGAATACGTCTTCGAACGGCGCCGCAGGGCTGTCGGGATTCTTTTGCCGGAGCGGATTCTTATGTCGGAGGTGGAGCGTGAGCGAACCGCGGTCCGCGCCGACCGTGGGCCAGGTGGTCCTCGGCCGGCGCCTGCTGGACCTGCGGGAACGCGCCGGGCTCAAGCGTGAGGAGGCTGCCCGTGTGCTCCGCGTCGCCCCCGCCACCGTCCGCCGCATGGAGATGGCCGAGGTCGCCCTCAAGATCCCCTATGTGCAACTGCTGCTGAAGGCCTACGGGGTTCCCGAGGACGAGGCCGGCGTCTTCGTCCAACTGGCCGAGGAGGCCAACAAGCCCGGCTGGTGGCAGCGGTTCCACGACATCCTGCCGGGCTGGTTCTCCATGTACGTCAGCCTGGAGGGCGCGGCCGGCCTCATCCGCTCCTACGAACCGCACTTCGTCCCCGGCCTGCTCCAGACCGAGGACTACGCGCGCGGAGTGCTGAAGTCGGGTGCCATCGGCCAGACGAGCCCCGACGACATCGAGCGCCATGTCGCCCTGCGCATGCAGCGCCAGGAACTGCTCACCCGTCCCGATGCCCCCCGTTTCTGGGCGGTGATGGACGAGACCGCCCTGCGGCGCCCGGTCGGCGGCCCCGAGGTGATGCGCGCGCAGATCGACCGGTTGCTCGAGGCCACGAAGCTGCCCCATGTGACGCTCCAGGTCGCCCCGTTCGCCAACGGGCCGCACCCGGGGACGTACGGACCGTTCGTGCTCTTCCGGTTCGCCATGGCGGAACTGCCGGACATGGTCTACAGCGAATACCTGACCGGCGCCGTCTACCTGGACGCGCGCTCCGAAGTGGCGACCCATCTGGAGGTCATGGACCGTATGGCGGCGCAGGCCGCTACGGCACAACGCACGAAGGAGATCCTCCAGGATCTCCGCAAGGAGCTGTGAATGGATCGCATCGAGCCGCGCGGCCGTGTCTACAACGGCATGCCCGCGCGGGAGTTGGGCAGCGAGGGCTGGCACAAGCCCTGGAGCGGCGGCAACGGCGGCAACTGCCTGGAGGCGATGAAGCTGGCCGACGGCCGGATCGCCGTACGTCAGTCGACCGATCCGGACGGACCGGCGCTGATCTACACCACCGACGAGATGACCGCCTTCATCGAGGGCGCCAAGGCGGGGGAGGCCGATTTCCTGCTCTCCTGAAGTGCCGGTGCCCGGTGTTGCCCACTCGCGTTTCCTGCCGTGATGCCGACTTGCTTGAGTACTTGTTCATTCATTGCGCCGGCCGCCTGCAGCGGGGGAGGGGCCCAGCCGCCGGCGACCACGGCCACCGCAGCGCGTGCGCACGTCGCCGCCGCCGGCCCCGGTCCGGTCTCTGACCTCACGCAGGCGGGAGCACCCCGCACAGCGCCTCCAGAGCCGCTCCGTAAGCGTGTTCCGGGGGTGTCGCATACCCGACCACCAGACCGTCGGGGGCCGGCATCTCCGTAGCCGGGTGCCGGAAGGCGGCGAGCCCGTCCAGGGCGACCCCCTGCCAGGCGGCCGCTTTCACCGCGGACCGTTCGGTGCCTGACGGCAGCCTGAGCACCGCGTGCAGCCCGGCCGCGATGCCGGTCACCTCGACGTGCGGTGCGTGCGCGGCGAGCGCCGCTGTCAGCCGGTCACGCCGACGCCGGTAGAGCTGCCGCATGCGCCGCACATGACGGTCGTAGGACCCGGAGACCACGAAGTCCGCGAGAGCGAGCTGGTCCAGCACGCTCGCCCACCCCTCGCGCTCGCCCTTGGCCGCGAGTACGGGTCCGACATACCGCTCGGGCAGCACCATCCAGCCCAGCCGCAGCGCCGGGGACAGACTCTTGCTGACCGAGCCGATGTGGATCACCCGCTCCGGGTCCAGGCCCTGGAGCGCGCCGACGGGTCTGCGGTCGTACCGGAACTCGCCGTCGTAGTCGTCCTCCAGGACCACC
Organism: Streptomyces sp. NPDC107581; assembly: GCF_055657175.1. Taxonomy (NCBI): domain Bacteria; kingdom Bacillati; phylum Actinomycetota; class Actinomycetes; order Kitasatosporales; family Streptomycetaceae; genus Streptomyces; species Streptomyces sp. NPDC107581. The sequence goes on along the minus strand of NZ_JBVKBH010000006.1, from coordinate 245,329 downwards.
GTCCCCCGCGCGCGTGCCCAGTCGATCACCGCCGCCCGGCGCTCCGGGTGCAGCGGGCCTCCGGTCGGGAACTGGTGCGCGGGCGTGAGCAGCACGGCCCGCTCCCGCCCCAGCCCGTCCACCCGGGCCCCGTGCTCGTCCAGCGGTAGCGGTACGGTCCGCACGCCCGCCGCGGCGAGCAGCCCCCGGTGGAAGTCCAGCCCGTACGCCTCCACGGCCAGCGGACCGCGCAGCACACCCCCGCCGCCCTGTCCGAACAGCAGCCGCAGCGCGTGCGCGAAGCCGGAGCAGACCACGATCCGGTCCGGCTCGGTCCGCACCCCCCGCGCGCGTGCCAGGTACTCCGTGAGTGCCTCCCGCAGCTCCCGGCGCCCGGCGGGAGCACCCGGCCCGAACGCCTCGCTGGGTGCCGACTGCAGGGCTCTGCGGTACGCCGCCGACCAGGCCGCCCGCGGAAAGGCCGATGTGTCCGGCGTGCCCTGCCGCAGGTCGTGCCGTGGTCCACGCGCGCGTGGCGGTGCCATTCCGGACGCCCGCTCCGCTCCGGATGTCCGCTCTGCTCCGGACACTCGCTCTGCTCCGGACACTCGCTCCGCTCCGGACACTCGCTCCGCTCCGGACGCCCGCTCCGCTCCGGCCGCTCGCTTCGCAGGGGGCAGCGGCTCGGCGCGGTCGGCGACCCGCGTCCCGGAGCCCTGCCGCGCGGTCAGCCAGCCCTCCGCGACCAGCTCCGCGTACGCGTCCGCGACGGTGTTGCGGGCCACTCCCAGGTCGGCGGCGAGCGAACGGTACGGCGGCAGCCGGGTGCCGGGCGCCAGCCGCCCGCTGCGCACGGCCTCGCGCAGCGCCCGGATCAGCGCCGCCCGCCGCCCACCGGGCCCCGACAGTTCGAGGTGCAGGTCGGCACCGATGCGCTCCGCAGAATTGACCCATGATTCCGGCACGAAAATGAACCCTACAGCCGGTCTTTCGAACTCGTAGGTTGGAGCACATGACGACGAAGAACACGATCGACACCGCGACCGCCGCCACGTTCACCACCCTCCCCGCCGCCGGCACCGACGCCGCGATCGCCGGGGCCGGCACGGCCCGCACCCGCCTGGACTTCGGGAAGACGGCCCCGAAGGCCTTCCGTGCCCTGATCGGCTTCGACGCCGCCGCACGCGAAGGCCTCGACCCGGCCCTCGTCGAGCTGATCCAGATCCGCGCCTCGCACCTCAACCACTGCGCCTACTGCCTCCACATGCACACCAACGACGCCCGCAAGGCGGGCGAGAGCGAGGACCGGCTGCACATGGTCGCGGTCTGGCGCGAGGCCCGGCACTTCTTCACCCCGAAGGAGCAGGCCGCACTCGCCCTGACCGAGGCGATCACCCTGGTCGCCGACGCGGGCGTCCCCGACGCGGCCTACGAGGAGGCGGCCGCCCACTTCGAGGAGTCGGAACTGGCCCACGTGCTCGCCCTGATCCTCGCGATCAACACATGGAACCGCGTGGCCCTCGCGACCGGGAAGGTGGCGGGCACGGACGAGCGCCGCCGCTGAGCCGCCGCCGCTGGGTCTTCGGGTCGGCGGGCGAAGGCTCATCGGTTCCGCGCCGATGTCCCGACTCCTGGCGACTCCATACGCCCCCTGGAGACTCCTTACGACCCCGGGGACCGCTGACGACGCCCGTCGGCTTCTCTCGGCTCCCGTCGGTCACACGGCCATCGGGCGGTCGTACGGCGAGATCGGCGCCGGCAGCCGTGAACTCCCTGTCAGGTAGTGGTCCACGGCTGCCGCCACCGCCCGCCCCTCCGCGATCGCCCAGACGATGAGCGACTGACCGCGGGCCGCGTCCCCGGCGGCGAACACGCCGACGACGTTGGTCGCGAAGCCGCCGTCGCGGGCGATCGTGCCGCGCGGCTCCATCATCAGCCCCAGCTGATCCACGAGCCCGTCCTCCCGGTCGGGCCCGGAGAAGCCGAGTGCGAGCAGTACCAGGTCGGCGGGCAGCGTCCGCTCCGTGCCCAGCACCGGCTGCCGCCGCTCGTCGACCTCGACCAGGTGCAGGGACCGCACATGCCCATCGTCGTCCCCGGTGAAGTGGAGCGTGGACGCCGCGAACAGCCGCGCGTCCGCGTCCGCCGCCGGGGCCGTCCGCAGGTCCCGTGCCTCCTCGTGCGCGGCGGACAGCCGGTAGATCTTCGGGTACGTCGGCCACGGCTCGGTGTCCTCGTCGCGCCCGGCACCGGGCTGTGCGTAGATGTCCAGCTGGGTGACGGACGCGGCCCCCTCGCGCACCGCGGTGCCCAGACAGTCGGCCCCGGTGTCCCCGCCGCCCACGATCACCACATGCCGGCCGGCCGCGGACAGCGGTGAGACCTCCAGATCCCCCTCACACACCCGGTTGGCCAGCGGAAGGTACTTCATCGCCTGGTGTATACCGTCCAACTCCCGGCCCGGCACCGGAAGTTCCCGCCACGCCGTCGCACCCGTGGCCAGTATCACCGCGTCGTAGCGCGCCCGCAGATCCGCCGCCGGAACGTCCCGCCCGACCGCCGTCGACGTGCGGAACTTGGTCCCCTCGGCCCGCATCTGCTCCAGCCGTCGTTCCAGATGCCGTTTCTCCATCTTGAACGCGGGGATGCCGTAGCGCATCAGCCCACCGAGCCGGTCGTCCTTCTCGTACACGGCGACGGTGTGCCCCGCCCGGGTGAGCTGTTGCGCCGCGGCGAGCCCGGTCGGCCCCGAGCCGATCACCGCGACGGTCTTCCCGGAGAGCCGATCGGGCGGTCGCGGCGGGGTGAAACCTTCCTCCCAGGCCCGGTCCGCGATCGCGCACTCGACGTTCTTGATGGTGACGGCCGGCTGGTTGATCGCGAGCACGCAACCGGCTTCACAGGGCGCCGGACACAGCCTTCCGGTGAACTCGGGGAAGTTGTTCGTCGCGTGCAGCCGGTCGCTCGCCGCCCGCCAGTCCTCACGGGAGACCAGGTCGTTCCACTCCGGGATCAGATTGCCCAGCGGGCAGGCGTCGTGGCAGAAGGGAACGCCGCAGTCCATGCAGCGGTCCGCCTGCTTGCTGATGATGGGCAGCAGCGCCCCCGGGACGTAGACCTCGTCCCAGTCCCGGACCCGTTCCTCGACGGGCCTCCGCGCCCACTCCTGGCGCGGCGTGGTCATGAACCCCTTGGGATCGGCCATGGTCGTCTTCCTCGCGTACGGGTACCGGGAGGTACTGGCTGTACGACGGGCCGTGCCTCATCGGGCGGCACTCTTTCGGCCACGATACGTCGCCGCCGACACCCGCGCAGAGGGGCGGACAGCGCTTTCCGAAGAGCGCTCTCCTCAGAACGGAGCTTGCCGCCCCCTGCCGGAGTCGTGTGGTGCCGGGGCGTGCGGTGCTGTGGCCTCGGGGCGTCGGGGGCGTGCGGTGCTGTGGCCTCGGGGCGCCGGAGTCCTGCGGTGCCGGAGTCCTGCGGTGCCGTAGTCGCGGCGTGCCGGAGTCCTGCCGAGCCGTGGAGCTCGGGACCGGAGGCGCCGTACCTGCGCGGTCTTCCGCCGGCGTCCGCGCTCAGCCGACGTCGGCCGTCTCGCCCCACGCTCGCAGTACGCTCTCCACCGTCCCCGCTATCCGCCGCCGTGCCTCGTACCTCGGCACCCCCCTCATCAGCAGCTGGTCGTACGGCGTGTCGACATGCCGTACCGCCGCGACGACCGCGGAGATCACCGCCCCCTCCGACAGCGCCCGCCCGGCCGCGCTGCGCCCGACCCGCCCGCTGCCCCGCACGGACGCGTGCGCCGCGATGGCCCGGGCCCGCTCGTGCGGACATCCGGGGTAGAGCCTGAGGATCTCCGCCGCGAACGCCGCCGCGAACCGCTCGTCCTCCGCCGCCCTGCGCCGCGCGTCCCGCGCCCTTCGCCGACGCCTGGCCTCGGCGTCCGCCAGACACCGCGCCTCCGCCCGGGCCAACGCCGGTTCCTCCACGAGCACGCCCTGGCGTTCGTACCGGCTCCTGCGCCGGTTGAACCGCACCACCACCACCGACAGGGTGCTCTCCTCCCGTGCCCTGCGGGTGAGCGCCGTGTCACCGCGCGGCAGGAACACCAGATGCGCCAGGTCGGTGCAGACGAGGCAGCGCGGTGCCCCGTCCTCGAGCATGAGCAGCGACAGCGGTCCACGCCGGCACCCGGCACAGCGCTTGCTCCGCAGAGGCTGCACGACGACAAGTCCGCCAGGAAGGAGGGGAGTTGCGTAACGCGCCATACGCGGTTCTTTCCCCGTCACGGCCCCCGGCTCCCACGCCGGCCCACTCAGCCTTTTCGCCGGTCTGTCTCTCCGCTCCCGCCCCTTGCTCTCCCCTTTGATCTGCTCCTTGTCCGTCTCCTTGTCCTTGTCCGTCTCCTTGTCCTTCTCCTTCTTTCCTCCGCGTCCGCCCGGTTTCCTCCGCGTCCGCCCGCCGATGTTGAGCACCGGCGCCCGCGCGCGGTGCCGCACCGGCGTGGCGATCTCGTCCGTCGCTGCCACCGCCACTACCGGCGCCGCCACCGCGGTCTCTTGGGCGCCGCTCGGCCCTGGTACCCCCCTCGCTGTCCTGTTCGTGGCCCGCCGGGCCCAGGGACACCACCCCTGACCACGGTCCATGCCCGGCGTCGCCGTCCGGAGTCCGGTCGGCCGTCGTTCCCGTGCCGCGGCAGGGCCCTCCTGCGGTGGCCCACCGACCCCACCCGGCATCATGGGCGTTGTGCGACTGGAAGCGATCACCTGGGACCGGCTCGCCGAGCTGCTGGCCGACCGGCTGCTCGAACTGAAGCCGGCCGACGGGAGTGCCTGGCCCCGCGTCGGCTTCGACGGGGCGCCGGCCGCCGGCCCGGGCGACCTCGCCGAACGTGTCGCCGAAGCGCTGCGCGTGCGGGGCAGGCCCTCGCTGGTCGTCGACGCCGAGGGCTTCCTGCGCCCCGCCTCGCTCCGGCTGGAGCACGGGCGCCGGGACGCGGAGTCGTACTACAGCGGCTGGTTCGACACGGGCGCCCTGTGGCGCGAGGTCTTCGGCCCGCTCGACCCGGGAGGGAACGGCCGTGTCCTGCCCGATCTGTGGGACCCGGCGACCGATCGCGCCACCCGCAGCCCGTACGTCCTACTCCCGCCCGGCGGAGTCCTGTTGCTCCACGGCCCCCTCCTCCTGCGCCACTGGTTCCCCCTCGATCTCACCGTCCATGTCTTCCTCTCCCCGGGCGCCCTGCGCCGCCGCACCCCGGAGGCCGACCACTGGACGCTGCCCGCCTTCGAGCGCTACGAGGCCGAGACCGATCCGGCCGCCGTGGCCGACGTCCTCGTACGCGCCGACGACCCGCGGCACCCCGCCTGGAACGGCTGATCCGACGGATCCCTGCTTCCCGGCGTGCGCGGTCAGAGCCAGCCGTTGCGCCGGAAGCCCCGGTACAGCGCGAGGCAGCCCGCCGCCATGACGCCCATGACGAGCGGATAGCCGAACCGCCAGTGCAGCTCCGGCATGTGGTCGAAGTTCATGCCGTAGACCCCGCACACCATCGTCGGCACGGCGATCACCGCCGCCCAGGCCGTGATCTTCCGCATGTCCTCGTTCTGCGCGACCGTCACCTGGGCGAGGTGTGCCTGCAGGATGGAGTTGAGCAGTTCGTCGAACGCGGCTATCTGCTCCTTGGCCCGCATCAGATGGTCGAGCACGTCCCTGAAGTAGGCCTGGATCTCCGGGTCGACCACGCGTATCGGCCGGGTGGCCAGGTCCTCAACCGGGCGGCCGAGGGGCACCACCGCCCGCTTCAGTTCGAGGAGTTCACGCTTCATCTGGTAGATGCGCCCGGGGTCGGCCCGCGCGCCGTTCTCCGAGAAAACGTCCGCCTCGACCTGGTCGATGTCGGCCTGCACCGCGTCCGTGACGTTCAGATAGTCGTCCACGACGTGGTCGGCGATCGCGTGCAGCACCGCCGCCGGCCCCTTGGCGAGCTGCTGCGGGTCCGCCTCCAGCTCCTCGCGCAGCGGACCCAGTGAGCCGTGCCGCCCGTGCCGTACCGTGATGACGAAGTCCTCGCCGATGAACACCATGATCTCGCCGGTGTTGACCACCTCGCTCGTCGCCGTCAGCTGTTCGTGCTCGACGTAGCAGACGGTCTTGAACACCGCGAAGAGCGTCTCCCCGTACCGCTCCAGTTTGGGACGCTGGTGGGCCTCCACCGCGTCCTCCACCGCCAGCGGGTGCAGGTCGAACAGCTCGGCGATGCCGGCGAACTCACGGCCCGTCGGCTCGTGCAGTCCCAGCCAGACGAACCCCTCGCCGCTCTTGCGCACCTTCTCCACGGCATCCACGAGGTCGGCGCACTCCGGCACCCGGACGCCGTCCTGGTAGGTCACGCAGTTCACGACCGAGGAACCCAGCGGCGACCGGGCGGGGTGGCTCAGGTCCACGCGCGGCCGCCGCCGGGCCAGCCGCGCCACCTTGCGCAGGCCGCCGACCCTGCCCAGCCCCGTGACCTTCCGCAGATTCCCTGCCATGGACATCTGGATCTCCTCGCGTGGATCGCCTCGCGCAGCGCTTCCGCGCCTTGACCGGCAAGTGTGCCAGCCGGGTGCAAAGCGCGGGTAAGCCTGTGGGAACAGCCTGTTCCGCTTTGTTCCTGCCTGTGGACGACGAGCCGGGCGCTCAGGACGACCGGGACGACCAGGACGACCAGGACGACCGGGATGACCGGGATGACCGGGATGACCGGGACAACTGGGATGACCGGGACCACTGGGATGATCGCCGTATGACGCAATCGGACGGGTATCTCCTGGACAACCGGCAGACCGAGGCGGGACAGCGCTTCGACGCCTTCGCCTCTCTCTTCGATCCGACGACGTTCCGGCATCTCGAAGCGCTCGGGATCGGGCCGGGCCGGAAGTGCTGGGAGGTCGGGGCCGGTGGAACCTCGGTCGTGTCCTGGCTCGCCGAGAAGGTCGGCCCCACGGGCAGGGTCGTCGCCACCGACCTCGACACCTCGATCCTCGCCGGCGTGGCCCGTCCCGCGGTCGAGGTGCGCGTCCACGACGTGGGCACGCAGGAGCCGCCCGGGGAGGGCTTCGACCTGGTGCACGCCCGGCTGGTCCTCGTCCATGTCCCGGACCGTGCAAAGGCCCTGCAATCCATGATCAAGGCGCTGCGGCCCGGCGGACGGCTGCTGATCGAGGACGCCGACCCGGCCCTCCAGCCCCTGCTCTGCCCCGATGAGTACGGCCCCGAGCAGCAGCTCGCCAACCGGCTGCGGCACGGCTTCCGCAAGCTGCTCGCCGACCGCGGCGCCGACCTGTCGTACGGCCGCAAGCTCCCGCGTCTGCTCCGCGAGGCCGGGTTGCAGGAGGTGGAGGCCGACGCCTACTTCCCCGTGACCTCGCCCGCCTGCACCGCCCTGGAGTCCGCCACGGTCCGGCAGATCCGCGGCCGGCTCGTCACCGCGGGCCTCGCCACCGACGAGGACATCGACCGCCACCTGGCCAACGTGGAAGCGGGCGCCATGGACCTCGTCACCGCACCGATGATCTCGGCCTGGGGCCGCAAGGCCTAGAGGGCCGCATCCGGGCGGCGGGCCCGGCCCCGCACCCGGTCGTGGCCCGGCGCCCGGCTGTCGCTCTCCCGGTGCGGAGGTCTGCCGCCCACCCGTTCCACCGCCCGGGCACCGGCCCCGCACCCCCGTGCCGCCGCCTCCTCCGGATCCGCACCGGCAAGCAGGGCGGCGAGGAACGCACCGGTGAACGCGTCACCGGCGCCCGTCGTGTCGACAGGCGTCGCCGGTGTGGCCGGAACCCGGGCGACGACGGCCCCGGAACGGGCCACCAGCGCCCCGTCCGCACCCGACTTGGCCACCACCAGCGGGACCAGCCGGCTCAACTTGGCCGCCGCGTCCGCCCAGTCGGGCAGACCCGTCAGCAGGCACGCCTCGTCCCGGCTGGGCAGCAGCGCGTCCAGTCCGTCCGCGAACGCCAGGAACCGGTCCACCCCGAGCGTCACGAGGAAGCCCGCCGACGCCGGATCCAGGCTGACCGGCACGCCCCGGGCGCGTGCCGCCGCGAGGGCCACCTCGGCGAGCGCCCGGCTCGGCTCCGAGAACAGCAGGTAGCCCGACAGATGCAGCCGTGCGACCCCGTCGAGCAGCGCGTCCGACCAGTCGGCGGGTTCGAGCCGCAGGGACGCCCCGCTGTCGGTGAGAAACGTCCGCTCGGCCGCCGCGCCCGCGTCGACGAGGCAGATCACCGTCCCGGTGGCCGCCTGCGGGTCGACCACCAGCCGGGGCCGCACCCCGGCCGCCAGCAGCTCCCGCTCGTGCCACTCCACGGCGTCCGCACCCACCCGGCCCAGCAGCCGTACCTGCGCACAGCCCGCGTGAGCCGCCCAACAGGCCACGTTGGCACCCGCACCGCCCGGCAGGGCCCGGATCGAGGCGGCCGTGTCGGTGCCGGCCGCCAGCGGCCCCCGGTGCCGGGCGACGACGTCCGTGACGACGTCCCCGACGACCAGCAGCGCCCCGCCCCGGCCGGAGGTCACCCCCGGGTCCACGCCGTCGCGATCCGCGCCGCCAGCCGCACATTGCCGCGCACCGCGGCCAGATTGGCGCTCAGCGAGGCGCCGTCCGTGTGCCGGACCAGGTGGTCGAGGAGGAACGGCGTGACCGCCTGGCCGGTGATCCCCTGCTCCTCCAGGGCCCGCAGTGCGTCGCCGAGCACGCGCGCGTGCAGTCCGGGATCGAGCTGCTCCTCCTGCGGTACGGGGTTGGCGACGATCAGCGCCGATGCCGCGGCGCCGAGCGCGTCCTGCGCCCGCATGACGTCCGCGACCTGCTCCGGGCTCTGCAGCGTCCAGTCGACCGGGTGTCCGGAGTCGGACAGATAGAAGCCGGGGAACCGGTCGGTGCGGTATCCGGCGACTGACACGCCCAACGTCTCCAGCCGCTGCAGGGTCGCCGGAACGTCCAGGATCGACTTCACGCCCGCGCACACCACCGTGATCCGCGTCCGTGCCAGCAGGCCCAGGTCGGCGGACTCGTCCTGCGTCACCGTCCACTCCCGGTGCACACCGCCCAGCCCGCCCGTGGCGAAGATCCTGATGCCGGCCAGCGCCGCCAGCTGCGCCGTCGCCGACACCGTGGTCGCCCCGCTCACCCCCGCCGCCACGGCCGGCGGCAGGTCACGGTGGCCCAGCTTGCGGATGCCGTCCTCGTTCGCGACCCGCTCCAGCTGTTCCTTGTCCAGGCCGATCAGCGGGTGCCCGTCCAGTACGGCGATGGTCGCGGGCACCGCGCCCTCCTGCCGCACCGCGTCCTCCAGCTCCAGCGCCACCTGCAGATTCCGCGGACGCGGCAGCCCGTGCGCGATGATCGTGGACTCCAGGGCCACCACCGGCCGCCGCGCGTCGATCGCTGCCCGGACTTCTTCCGACACCACCAGCACCACGTGCCCGCCTCCTGTCCGTCGGTCCTTCCTCATCTCTGGCGGGCGGCACGCCCGGCTAAACGCTTGCGGTCTGTGGGGGACACCACCAGCCTGGGCCGCATGACGAACCACATCATGCGTCTCGACCACGTCGTCCTGTGGGTGTCCGACCCGGTCGCGGCAGCCGGCTTCTACGAGAACGCGGTCGGCCTGGAGCCCCTGAGGGTCGCCGAGTTCACCGAGGGAGAGGTGTCGTTCCCCTCCGTCCGCGTCAACGAGGAGACCATTCTGGACCTCGCGCCGCGCGGCATCGCTGAGCGCATGAACATGCTCCCCGGCTCGGCCGACAGCGCGGGCCACCCCGTCAACCACGTCTGCCTGTCCCTGTCGTCCGCCGACTTCGACGCCCTGCTCGCCCGCCTGGACGCGCACGGCGTCCCCGTGACCGACATCGGCCACGACTCCTTCGGCGCCCGCGGAAAGGCCACCCGCAGCTTCTACTTCCGGGACCCGGACGGAAACGTCTTCGAGGCCCGGCACTACTCCTAGCCCGCTGTCAGAACAGCGGCTCGGGCAGCACACCCTCCAGCGCGAGCAGCTTCCGCTTGGTCTCCAGGCCACCCCCGAAGCCGCCGATGCCGCCGCCGCTCTCCACCACCCGGTGGCACGGCACGACGACCGGCAGCGGATTGGCGCCCATCGCCGCGCCCACCGCCTGGGCCCCGCCCGGCTGCCCGACCCGCCCGGCCAGATCGCCGTACCCGACCACGGTGCCGTACGGGACGCCCGAGGCCAGCTCGCGCAGCACCTGACGGTTGAATCCCGAGATCAGCGACCAGTCCAGGGGCAGGTCGAAGTCGTGGCGCTCGCCCGCGAAGTACGCCTTGAGCTGCCGTATCGCCTCTGCCAGCACGGGCGAGTCCGGGTCCTCGGCGGGCTCGGAGCCCAGCCGGGCCGCCAGTCGCTCCAGCGTCCGCTCGCGCACCGCGTCCGTGGCGTGGAAGACGACGTTGACCAGTCCGTCTCGGGTCGCCGCCAGCATCAACGGGCCGATGCCGGTGTCCACGACGGCCCACACCACCTGCTGCTCGCCCTGCCCATGGCTGTCCATGTGCCCACCGTACGACCCGCCACTGACAGCGCCCTCCGCACCGGGAGCACGCTCAGTTCGCCCCCAGCGCCGCACGGACCACGTCGGGCTTGTTGGAGATGAGCCCGTCGACGCCGTAGCCCGCGACCTTCCGGGCGCCGGCCGCGTCGTTCACCGTCCAGGCGAACACACCGAGCGGCCTGCCGTGCGGTCCCTCGACGGAGTGCACGCCGCAGACGTAGACCTTGGAGATCGAGCCGTACGACGGATTGATCAGATCGGTGAAGCGCGCGTACTCGTGCAGCTGCGCCACGGACGGCTTGCCGAGGTAGGCAGTGGTGAGCGCCGGCTTCAGCTCGTGGACGGTGCGCACGCTGTCGGCGCTGAAGCTCTGCACGATCAGCCGCGCGAGGTGCTGCCCGTCCAGCCAGCCCTCGTTGCCGAGGAGCTTCAGCGTCTGCTGTTCGATGCCGGGGTACAGCTCCGGGTTCTTGATCTCCAGGAGCAGCTTCTCGTGGTTGTGCTCGACCCGGCGCATGTACTGCTCCAGGGTCGGCACGCGCGTACCCGCGTAGGCGGGGGAGAACCAGCTGCCCGCATCCAGCCGGGCGATCTCGGCCGCGGTGAAGTCCTTCACTTTCCAGGGCGCCCGGCCCGGGAAGACGTCCTTGACGTTCGTGGTGCGCTCCAGGCTGTCGTCGTGGATGACGACCAGCTCGCCGTCCTTGGTGCGCTGGACGTCGTTCTCCACCCAGGAGAAGCCGAGCCTCGCGGCCTTGTCGATGGAGGCCAGGGTGTTCTCCGGAGCGTAGGCGGAGGCTCCGCGGTGGGCGATCACCGTGGGCTGGCCGGACTCGCCCGCCCGGGCGACGGGCGTGGGGCTGAGCAGGGCGGCCGCCCCCAGGACCGCCGAGGCGATGGCGGCGACTACGCGCGCGTACATGCGTGCTCCTCGCGTCGAGCGAATACCGACAGCACCAGCTTGACAGCAGAGGGTCAGCTATACCCGGGCGCAGGACGGCCACACATTGCATGGAGATGTCCAGGTCCGTTCACCGATGCCGCACAAGTGGGGCAAGGCCGTGTTTCTTTGCCGGAAAATCGTTCGACCATTCCGGTGGGGGTCATACTCTCTGCGTCAACCCCGACCGCCGCCGCGGTCCTGGGACGGGGGCGCATTTCAGATATTCCGGGACGCAAGAGGGCGGAAGGGCAGCCGCGCATGCAGGGCACGGTCGATGGATTCAGCTACGGGGTCGTCACCCCGTTGGTGGCCTTTGTGATGGCCTGCCTCGGTGGCGCCCTCGGCCTGCGCTGCACCACCCGGTCCCTGCTGGTCACACACTCCCGGCGGCCCGCCTGGCTGGCCCTCGGCTCGGCCGCCATCGGCTCCGGCATATGGACCATGCACTTCGTCGCCATGATGGGTTTCACCATCGAAGGGGCGCCGATCCACTACGACGAGCCGATCACCTACGCGAGTCTCGGCCTCGCCATCGTCATGGTGGGCGTCGGCATCTTCATCGTCGGTTACCGGGGCGCCACCGGCACCGCCCTGTACACCGGTGGCACGATCACCGGCCTGGGCATCGCCTCCATGCACTACCTCGGCATGGCGGGCATGCACTTCGACGGGCGGTTCACGTACAACACGTTCACCGTCGCCGCCTCCGTCGTCATAGCGGTGGTGGCCGCCACCACCGCCCTGTGGGCCGCCGGACGCGTCCGGGGCTTCCTGTGGAGCGTCGGCGCGAGCCTCGTGATGGGTCTGGCCGTGAGCGGCATGCACTACACCGGCATGGCCGCCCTCGACGTCCACCTCCACGGCACCTCGGGCGCGGGCGCCAGCGGCTCGCCGGCCTCGGCACTCGTGCCCATGCTGATCGGCCCGCTCGTCTTCCTGCTCCTGGCCGGCGTCGTCGTGCTGTTCGATCCGCTGATGGTCATGGGCAGGACCGCCGGAACCGGCGTCGAGGACAAACCGGGCGTACCGGCCGCCGCCGTCGCCTCCCACCACGACCGTCACCCGCTCCACTCCGGTGCCCGGCCGCTCCGCCACCCGGGGTACCACGAGTCCCGCACCCCGCAGAACCGCTGATCGGGACCCACTGTCAGTGGGGGGTCGTACGGTGGATGGCATGCGGCCCGTTTCCCACATCGAACGCACGGTGGCGCCCTTCGAGGTCGTCAGCCCCTACCAGCCCAGCGGCGACCAGCCGACGGCCATCGCCGAGCTGGCCAAGCGCATCGAGGCAGGTGAAGAGGACGTAGTCCTGCTCGGCGCGACCGGTACCGGCAAGTCCGCCACCACGGCGTGGATGATCGAGAAGCTCCAGCGCCCCACCCTGGTGATGGCGCCGAACAAGACCCTGGCCGCCCAGCTGGCCAACGAGTTCCGCGAGCTCCTCCCGAACAACGCGGTCGAGTACTTCGTCTCGTACTACGACTACTACCAGCCCGAGGCCTACGTCCCGCAGTCGGACACCTACATCGAGAAGGACTCCTCGATCAACGAGGAGGTCGAGCGCCTGCGCCACTCGGCGACGAACTCGCTGCTCACACGCCGTGACGTCGTCGTGGTCGCCTCGGTGTCCTGCATCTACGGCCTGGGTACCCCGCAGGAGTACGTGGACCGGATGGTCCCCCTCAGGGTCGGCGACGAGATCGACCGCGACGACCTGCTGCGACGCTTCGTCGACATCCAGTACACACGCAACGACCTTGCCTTCACCCGGGGCACCTTCCGGGTCCGCGGCGACACCATCGAGATCTTCCCGGTCTACGAGGAGCTGGCCGTCCGCATCGAGATGTTCGGCGACGAGATCGAGGCGCTGTCCACGCTGCACCCGCTCACCGGCGAGATCATCAGCGACGACCAGCAGCTGTACGTCTTCCCCGCCTCGCACTACGTCGCAGGGCCCGAGCGCATGGAGCGGGCCGTCAACGACATCGAGAAAGAGCTGGGGGAGCGCCTGGCGGAGCTGGAGAAACAGGGCAAGCTGCTGGAGGCCCAGCGCCTGCGGATGCGCACCACGTACGACATCGAGATGCTCCGCCAGATCGGCAGCTGCTCGGGCGTGGAGAACTACTCGATGCACTTCGACGGCCGCTCGCCCGGCTCCCCGCCCAACACGTTGATGGACTACTTCCCGGACGACTTCCTGCTCGTCATCGACGAGTCCCACGTCACCGTCCCGCAGATCGGGGCCATGTACGAGGGCGACGCCTCCCGCAAGCGCACCCTGGTGGAGCACGGTTTCCGCCTGCCCTCCGCGCTGGACAACCGGCCCCTGAAGTGGGAGGAGTTCCAGGAACGCATCGGGCAGACGGTCTACCTGTCGGCCACTCCGGGCACCTACGAGCTGTCCCGCGGGGACGGCGTCGTCGAGCAGATCATCCGCCCCACCGGCCTCGTCGACCCGGAGGTCGTGGTCAAGCCCACCGAGGGGCAGATCGACGACCTGGTGCACGAGATCCGCAAGCGCACCGAGAAGGACGAGCGCGTCCTGGTCACCACGCTCACCAAGAAGATGGCCGAGGACCTCACCGACTACTTCCTGGAACTCGGCATCCAGGTGCGCTACCTGCACAGCGACGTCGACACCCTGCGCCGCGTGGAGCTGCTGCGCGAGCTGCGCGCCGGCGAGTTCGACGTCCTGGTCGGCATCAACCTGCTGCGCGAGGGTCTCGACCTGCCCGAGGTGTCCCTGGTGGCGATCCTCGACGCCGACAAGGAGGGGTTCCTGCGCTCCGGGACCTCGCTGATCCAGACGATCGGCCGCGCGGCACGCAACGTGTCCGGCGAGGTCCACATGTACGCCGACAAGATCACTCCGGCGATGGAGAAGGCCATCGAGGAGACCAACCGGCGCCGGGAGAAGCAGGTCGCCTACAACAAGGCCAACGGCATCGACCCGCAGCCGCTGCGCAAGAAGATCAACGACATCGTCGCGCGGATCGCCCGCGAGGAGGTCGACACCGAGCAGCTGCTCGGCTCCGGCTACCGCAAGCTGAAGGACGGCAAGGGCGCCAAGGCCCCCGTCCCGTCGCTCGGCGGCAAGGCGGCCAAGGGCGCGAAGGCCGGCAAATCCGCCAAGGGCAAGGCGGACGCCGCGGTCCCCACGGACCGCCCGGCGGCCGAACTCGCCGCACAGATCGAGGAGATGACGGATCGTATGCGCGCCGCCGCGGCCGAGCTGCAGTTCGAGATCGCCGCCCGGCTGCGCGACGAGGTCTCCGAGATGAAGAAGGAACTGCGCCAGATGCGGGAAGCAGGCCTCGCCTGAGCCCTCACGACCCTGCCGGACCTCGGCATATGCGCCCAGTGTTGCAACACCGACACAAAGCGCGGGCCGGGGTTCGGCACTGTCGGTGCCCCTGCGTAGGGTTCTTGACACCGCGCAGTGCGCGACAACAGGGGAAGACCGAGAGGGGAACCAGCCGTGTCCGTCAACTTGACCAAGGGTCAGGCCATCAGCCTGGAGAAGAAGGACGGGGCCGTCCTGACCGCGGTCCGCATGGGCCTCGGCTGGCAGGCGGCGAAGCGGCGCGGCCTGTTCGGCTCGCGCACCCGTGAGATCGACCTTGACGCCTCGGCGGTGCTCTTCGCCGAGAAGCAGCCGGTCGATGTCGTCTTCTTCCGTCACCTGGTGAGCGACGACGGTTCCGTGCGCCACACCGGCGACAACCTCGTCGGCGGCGTCGGGCAGGGCGGTGACGACGAGGCCATCCTCGTGGACCTGCAGCGCGTCCCGGTCCACATCGACCAGATCGTCTTCACCGTGAACTCCTTCACGGGCCAGACCTTCCAGGAGGTGCAGAACGCCTTCTGCCGTCTCGTCGACGAGACCAACGGCCAGGAACTCGCCCGCTACACGCTGGCCGGCGGCGGCGAGTACACCGCGCAGATCATGGCGAAGGTGCACCGGGCCGGCTCGGGCTGGACGATGACCGCCCTGGGCACTCCGGCCAACGGCCGCACGTTCCAGGACCTGATGCCGGCGATCCTGCCGCACCTGTAGGACGCCCACTCGACCGGGCAGGCGCGCACGACAACACGACACAGGGGGCGACGGCGATGACGGCCGAGCTGGTGCGGGGACAGAACCACCCGCTGTCCCAGGTCCGGTTGGAGGTCCGGATCTCGGCCGCAGTGCCGGTCCTGGCGGGTGCCACGCTCGGCGACGAGCGTGGCACCGTGCACGGCGCTCCGTGGGTGGCCCACCCCGGCGCCCCCGCTCTGCCCGGCATCGAGGTCTCCGGGCAGGCCGCCACCGACCACCGTCTGGCCGTCGATCTGGCCGCCCTGCCCGAGGCGGTCCACCGTGTGTCGGTGCTGCTCGCCCTGCCCGAGCGGCCGGGGGGCCCGCTGCGGTTCGGCGCGGTCGCCGCTCCGACGACGGTGGTCACGGGCCTCGACGGCACCGGGATCGCGCGCTTCACCCTCACCGGTCTGGACGCCGAGTCGGCTGTCGTCGCCCTGGAGCTGTACCGCCGGCAGGGCGCCTGGAAGGTACGCGCGGTGGGTCAGGGCTATGCCGGGGGTCTCACCGCGCTCCTCGCCGACCAGGGCCTGCCCGAGGCCGGCGAACTCGCGGCGCACATCCAGGAGGCGGTGACACGGAGCCTGGCCCGCGCGATACCGGCACCGCCACCGCAGCACGTCCCGGACGCCGCGGCACCTGCGCCGACGCCGTCGTACGACACTCCGGACACGCACGGCGTACCGGCCTCCGGCAGCCCGGTCGACTACGCGCACCCCGCCCGCCGTACGCACACCGCCCCGCCCACGCCCCCGCCCACTGCGGGGCCGGCCCCGGACGGGCAGCCCGCCCAGCCTGTGGCGGGTGACGCGGTGGGCTGGTCGATGGAGGAGCGGCTGTACAACCAGATCTGGGGCATGTTCGAGGACCTGGCCCGCACCACGGCCGCCTACCGCAGCGCCGTCGACTTCGCCGACTCCCGGCTGGAGAAAGAGCTCGACCAGGTCCTCACCGACCCGCGCAGCCGGCTCGGCGCGGCGGGAGACTCCGCCCGTGAGGCGGCTCACGCCCGGCACGCCCAGCTGGTCGACCAGGCCCGGGCGGCACTCGACCGCGACCTCGCCCAGCTCACCGCCGAGTCCGAGGTCGTCGAGCCCGCGCTCCCGCCGGCGTTCGCCCGCTGGGACAACCCCGTCTGGCACGGCTACCGCGCACCGGCCGAGCCGCCGATGGCCCTGCGGCTGGGCGATCTGCACCTCCCCGAGAGCGTCCCGCTGTGCATCCCGTTGCTGGTCAGGCTGCCGCTGGAACGGGGTCTGTGGATCGACAGCGGCACGCCGGCGGGCCCCGACGACACCGTCCAGGACCCCGCTGAGCTGCGCCTGCTCGCCATGGAGGCCGCGGTGGCGCTGGTGGCCCGGCTGCTCGCCGTCCACCCGGCCGGGGACTTCGCCGTGCAGGTCATCGATCCGGCCGGCGCCGGGTCCCAGGCGCTCCAGCCACTGATCCGGGCCGGGGCCCTGGTGGGGCCGCCCGCGACCGGCGCGGCGGGCGTGGCGGACACTCTGGGGCGGCTCACCCGCCATGTCGACCTGATGCAGATGGCGCTGCGGGGCGGCGCGGGCGAGTCGCTGCCGCCCGGCATCGACACCGCGCAGCAGCTTCTGATCGTCCATGACTTCCCGCACGGGTTCGACGACCGGGGCGTGACCCAGCTGCGCTATCTCGCCGACGAGGGTCCCGCGGTCGGCGTGCACCTGGTGATGGTCGCGGATCGCGAGGACGCCGAGGCCTACGGCCCGTTGCTCGACCCGCTGTGGCGTTCGCTCATGCGACTCACCCCCGTACCCGACGATCACCTCGCCGACCCCTGGGTCGGCCATGCCTGGACGTACGAACCCTCGCTGGTGCCGTCCGGGAGCAGCGTCCTTCAGCAGGTGCTCACCGAGGTGGCAGCAGCCCGTACCAAGCGTAAGTAAAGCGCCCCCGACCTGCTAATTTGGAAGTTTCTTTACTTATCACTTTACCTTTCCTTGGTCATTGGGGTATGGTCTTCCGTACGGAGGGGAGTACTCCCTGACTGCGACGCACCCGTCAGTACGGATCGACGAGGATCCCGGGACGTCGGCCCATCGCGGGTGGAAGAGACCTCCGGCAGCGACAACCCTGATGTTTGCCGTTACGTAATGCCGGAGGTGCAGTGGAAGTCTCCATGACCCTGTGGGGCCTGACCGTCGTGGGGCTGGCCGCCTTGATCGCGGTCGACTTCTTCATCGGGCGCAAGCCCCATGACGTGTCGATCAAGGAAGCCGGAATCTGGACCGTCGTCTGGATCGCCCTGGCCGGGCTCTTCGGCCTCGGCCTGCTCGTCTTCGGCGGCGGTCAGCCGGCCGGCGAGTTCTTCGCGGGCTTCATCACCGAGAAGTCCCTGAGCGTCGACAATCTCTTCGTCTTCGTCCTGATCATGGCGAAGTTCGCGGTGCCCTCGCAGTACCAGCAGCGGGTCCTGCTCGTCGGTGTTCTCATAGCCCTGGTCCTGCGGGCCGTCTTCATCGCGGCCGGAGCCGCCATCATCGCCAGCTTCTCCTGGGTGTTCTACCTCTTCGGCGCCTTCCTGATCTGGACCGCCTGGAAGCTCATCCAGGAGGCCCGCGTCGACGAGGAGGACGAGGAGTACGAGGAGAACAAGCTACTGAAGGCCGCGGAGCGCAGGTTCGGTGTGGCCGACCGGTACCACGGCACCAAGTTGTGGATCCAGCAGAACGGCAAGCGGGTCATGACCCCGATGCTGGTCGTGATGCTCGCCATCGGCACCACGGACGTGCTGTTCGCGATGGACTCCATCCCCGCGATCTTCGGCCTGACCCAGGACCCGTACATCGTCTTCACCGCCAACGCCTTCGCGCTCATGGGCCTGCGTCAGCTGTACTTCCTCATCGGCGGCCTGCTGAAGAAGCTGGTCCACCTGTCGTACGGCCTGTCGGTCATCCTCGGCTTCATCGGCGTCAAGCTGGTGCTGCACGCGCTGCACGAGTCGGGTGTCCACGTCCCCGAGATCAGCATCCCGGTCTCGCTCGGCGTGATCTGCGCGGTCCTGGTGGTCACCACGATCACCAGCCTGATGGCCTCCCGGAAGCAGGCGGCCGCCGAGGCTGCGCCCGGCGGGAGCGGCAGCGCCGCGAAGGACGGTGCCGACGCCCGGCCGTAGGGGACGCCTGCCCGGCCGCCCGACCCTGCGAGGCCCCGCCGCTCCGGCGCCGGGGCCTCGTGCAGAAAGGATGAGAAGGGATCAGGAAAGAACGGAATGCGAACCCCGTACGTGTCTGTAACCATCGCTGCATGATCACTCGGCTCCGGTCGCTCACCACGCAGTGGACGTTCCTCGTGCCGGTGCTCGCGGTCGTCCTGCTGATCTTCACCTGGGGCCGGGATCTGCCCGGCGCGGTCGTCGCGCTGGTGACCCTGGTCCTCGCCGGGGCCGTCCTGGCCGCGGTGCACCACGCCGAGGTGGTCGCCCACCGCGTCGGCGAGCCCTTCGGCTCGCTGGTGCTCGCCATCGCCGTCACGATCATCGAGGTGGCCCTGATCGTCACCCTCATGGCCGACGGCGGCGACAAGAGTTCCACCCTGGCCCGCGACACCGTCTTCGCCGCCGTGATGATCACCTGCAACGGCATCGTCGGACTCAGCCTGCTCGTCGCCTCCCTGCGCCACGGCACCGCCGTCTTCAACCCCGAGGGCACCGGAGCCGCGCTCGCGACGGTGGCCACCCTGGCCACGCTCAGCCTGGTGCTGCCGACCTTCACCACCAGCAAGCCCGGGCCCGAGTTCTCCACCGTGCAGCTGACGTTCGCGGCACTGTCCTCGCTCGTCCTCTACGGCCTGTTCGTGGCCACCCAGACCGTGCGGCACCGTGACTACTTCCTGCCGATCACCCGGCAGGGCGAGGTCATCACCGTGGACGACCATGCCGAGCCCCCGTCCGCGCGTGCCGCCTGGACCAGCCTCGGCCTGCTCGGCCTCGCCCTGGTCGGCGTGGTCGGCCTGGCCAAGGGCGTGTCGCCCACCATCGAGTCCGGAGTGGAGGCGGCCGGCCTGCACCAGGCCGTCGTCGGTGTGATCATCGCCCTGCTCGTGCTGCTGCCCGAGACCATCGCCGCGCTGCGTTCCGCCCGCCGCGACCGGGTCCAGACCAGCCTCAACCTCGCCCTCGGTTCGGCGATGGCCAGCATCGGTCTGACCATCCCCGCCGTGGCACTGGCCTCCGTCTGGCTGTCCGGACCGCTCGTCCTCGGCCTCGGCGCGACGCACATGCTGCTGCTCCTGCTGACCGTGGTGGTCAGCTCCCTGACGGTGGTGCCGGGCCGGGCCACGCCCCTGCAGGGCGGCGTGCACCTGGTGCTGTTCGCGGCCTACCTGGAACTGGCGGTCAACCCGTAGCACCGCCCGCCCGTTCAGCCCGTGGCCGGCTCCGCCACCGGCACGGGCACCGGCCGCGTCTCCGGCAGCAGCGCGAAACAGCCGAGGCTCAGCAGCGCCATGCCCGTCAGATACACGCCCACCCCCCAGGGGACGCGTCCACCGTGCTCCGCGAGGGCGGTCGCCACGATCGGGGTGAGCGCGCCTCCGAGGACCCCTCCGAGGTTGTAGCCGACTGCGGCACCCGTGCAGCGCACCCGCGCTTCGTACAGCTCCGGGAGATACGCGGCGGTCACCGCGAACATGGTGATGAAGGCGATCAGCGCGCCCAGGATGCCGAGGAACATCAGCAGCGGCTCGCCGGTCGCCAGCAGTGCGACCATCGGCAGCATCCACAGCGCGCACGCCGTGCATCCCGCCATGCACATCGGGCGGCGTCCGTAGCGGTCGCCGAGCAACGCCATGAGGGGCGTGAGCGCCCCCTTCACCAGCACGGCCGCCATGACGCAGGTCAGCATGACCGTGCGGCTCACTCCGAGCCGTTCCGTCGCATAGGCCAGCGACCAGGTCGTCACGGCGTAGAACACCGCGTACCCGACGGCCAGTGCCCCGGCCGTCAGCAGCACCAGCCGCCCGTGGTGCCGTACGACCTCGACGAACGGCAGGCGCGCGTGGTCGTCGATCTCCAGGAACCGGGGACTCTCCGCCAGCGACGAGCGCAGCCACAGACCGGCCAGCGCCAGCACACCGGCCCCCCAGAACGGCACCCGCCAGCCCCACTGCGCGAACTGGGCGTCGGACAGGGCGACCGAGAGCACGAGCATCACCCCGTTGGCGAGCACGAAGCCGAACGCGGGGCCCACTTGAGGGAAGCTCGACCACAGGGCCCGACGCCCCGGAGGCGCGTGCTCGGCGGTCAGCAGCACCGCACCGCCCCACTCCCCGCCGAGCCCCAGTCCCTGCAGGAAACGCAGGACGAGGAGCAGTACGGGAGCGGCCGAGCCGATGGACCCGTACGTCGGAACGCACCCCACCGCCACCGTCGAGGCACCGGTCAGCAGCAGGGAGACGACCAGCACCGGCCGCCGTCCGCGCCGGTCGCCGAGGTGCCCGAACAGCACCGAGCCCAGCGGCCGGGCCACGAAGCCCACCCCGAACGTCGCGAACGCCGCCAGCGTCCCCGCCACCGCGGAGAACGTGGGGAAGAACAGCGGCCCCAGGACCAGGGCCGCCGCGGTCCCGTAGACGAAGAAGTCGTAGAACTCGATCGCGGTCCCGACGAGCGAGGCGGCGGCGAGCCGCGGCATGGAGGGGGCCCTTACGGCGCGTACATCGTGCATGTCGCGTCAACTACCCACAGTGATCAGGGGTTACGGGGGCGCGCGGAGGTGATCACCGAGACCCTGGCGCGCGCCAGGCGGCCGAAGCGCGCGGACCGTCGCCCGCTGCGGGCACCGTGATAAACCGGGTCCGAGCGGCGGTCACCGACACACCGCCCCGAACGGAACGGAGGAACCGTGCCCCGCACCCTGGCCAACGCCCCGATCATGATCCTCAACGGGCCCAACCTGAACCTCCTCGGCCAGCGCCAGCCCGAGATCTACGGCAGGGAAACGCTCGCCGACGTCGAGGCGATGTGCGCCAAGGCGGCGGCCGCGCACGGCGGCACGGTGGACTGCCGGCAGTCCAATCACGAGGGGGAACTGGTCGACTGGATCCACGAGGCTCGCCTCCAGCACTGCGGGATCGTCATCAACCCCGGCGCCTACTCGCACACGTCGGTTGCGATTCTGGACGCACTCAACGCCTGCGACGGCATGCCCGTGCTGGAGGTGCACATCTCCAACATCCACCAGCGCGAGTCGTTCCGGCACCACTCGTACGTCTCGCTCCGCGCCGACGGCGTCATCGCGGGCTGCGGCGTGCAGGGCTACGTGTTCGGCGTGGAGCGGGTGGCCGCCCTGGTGGGGGCGGCGCAGGCCGACGCGTAGCCCACGCGGGACTACAGCCGGCCTGCCTCCACGATCCGCCGCAGGAAGCGCCGGGTGCGCTCCTGCTGCGGGTCGCCGAAGACCTGCTCCGCGGTGCCGCGCTCCAGCACGACCCCTCCGTCCAGAAAGCAAACCTGGTCGGCGACGTCCCGCGCGAAGCCCATCTCGTGCGTCGCCAGCACCATGGTCATGCCCTCGTCCTTCAGACCACGGACCACTTCCAGTACCTCGCCCACGAGTTCGGGGTCGAGCGCGGCGGTGATCTCGTCGAGCAGCAGCAGCCGGGGCCGTACGGCAAGGGCCCGCACGATCGCCACCCGTTGTTGCTGGCCGCCGCTCAGCCGGTCCGGGTAGGCATCCGCCTTGTCGCCGAGCCCGAGACGCTCCAGCAGCTCCCCGGCCCGTTCCTCGGCCTGCGCGCGGGTGGTGCCGTGCACCCGGCGGGGGGCGAGGGTGATGTTGTCCAGCACGGTCATGTGCGGGAAGAGGTTGTACGCCTGGAAGACCACGCCGATGAGGCGCCGGACCGCGTCCTGGTCGGCGCGCGGGTCGGTGATCTCCTCGCCGTCGAGCCAGATCGCGCCGTCGTCGATCTCCTCCAGGAGGTTGGCGCAGCGCAGCAGCGTGGACTTGCCCGAGCCCGAGGCGCCGATCAGAGCGGTCACGGTGTGCGGGGCGACCTCCAGGTCGACGTTCCGCAACACGACCGAGTCACCGAAGGTCTTGCGGACGGACTCCATCCGCAGCACGGGGGAGTCGTTCCGGGGTGCCGTGCTCATATCGATCCTCCCCCGGCCCGCCGCCGGTCCATCCTGGCCGTCACCCAGTCCGTGAAACGGGTCATCGGGATGGTCAGCGCGACGAACACCAGCCCCGCGACGATGTACGGCGTGTAGTTGAGGCTGCGACCCACGATGATGTCGGCCGCCCGTACGGCGTCCACCGCGCCGCCGATCGACACCAGACCGGTGTCCTTCTGCAGCGACACCAGGTCGTTGAGCAGCGGCGGCACCTGACGGCGTACCGCTTGGGGCAGCACGACGTAGCGCAGGGCCTGCCGGTTCGTGAGGCCCAGCGAGCGGGCCGCGGCCCGCTGCGAGGGGTGGATGGACTCGATGCCGGCCCGGAACACCTCCGCCACGTACGCCGAGTACGTCAGCGTCAGCGCGGTACCGCCCAGCAGCACCGGATCCACCGTCACACCCTGCAGCCGCAGCGCCGGCACGCCGAGGACGACGATCATCAGGTTGATGATCAGCGGCAGGCCGCGGAAGAAGTCCGTGTACGCCGCTGCCAGCACGCGCAGCGGGAAGAACACCGGGCCGCGCAGGGTGCGGGCGACGGCGATCAGCATGCCGAGGACCAGGACGGCGACACCGCAGACGAGCAGGAGCCGGACGTTCAGCCACAGCCCTTCGAGAACCCTCGGCAGTGCCTCGCGCGCGTACTGCCCGCTGAAGAACGTCTCTTTGGTGCGCGGCCAGCCCGGCGCGTTGACCACGACCAGGTAGAGCACGACGGCCGTGACCAGGGTCGACAGCGCCGCGACGGCCGTGGCGCGACGGGCCCGCACCCGCTTGTGGCGCTCGCGTTCCAGCCGCCGCTCGGAAGGCACGTAGCCGTCACCGGCGCCGGGCGACGCGCCCCCGGCGCCGCCGGTCATGTCGCCGTCGTCGTCCGCCCCTTCCGGCACGGACCCGCCCTTGGTGAGGGTCACTTGAGCACCGGCGCGTCGACGGCGTCGGAGAGCCACTGCTTCTCGATCCTCGCCAGCGTGCCGTCCTTGCGCAGGGCGTCGACGGCCCCGGTCACGCACGGGGTCAGCGCGCTGCCCTTGTCGAGCACGAGCCCGAACTGCTCCGGCGTGCCGCCCTGGTTCTCGAACTGGCCGACGATCTTCGCGTTCGTCACCTCGGCCGCCGTGATGTAGAACGCGGTCGGCAGGTCGGTGACGACTGCGTCGACCTGGCCGTTCTTCAGTGCCGACTTGGCCTGGTCGTTCTTGGCGTACACGGCGGCCTCCTGCTGAGGCTTCACCACGTCGGTGATGTAGTCGAGGCTCGTGGTGCCCACCTGGGCGCCCAGCTTGAGGTGCTTCAGGTCCGCGATGCTCGTCGCCTCGGCGGCCTTGCTGCCCTTCAGTGCGATGACGGCCTGGCGCACGTCGTAGTAACCGGAGGAGAAGTCCACGGCCTTCTTGCGCTCGGTGCTGATCGACACCTGGTTGATGTCGAAGTCGAACGTCTTCACGCCGGGCGCGAACGCCTTGTTGAACGGCACGCTCTGCCAGACCACCGCGTTCTTGCCGTAACCCAGTTGCTGCGCGACCGCGTAGGCGACCGCGGACTCGAAGCCCTTGCCGTTCGCGGGCTTGTCGTCCTTGAACCACGGCTCGTACGCCGGCTCGTCCGTCGCGATCGTCAGCTTCCCGGACGTCCTGGTGCCCAACTTGCCCTCGGTGCAGCTCTTTGCGCCGGAGCCGGACGGAGCGGCCGTAGCCTTGTCCTCGGGCTGCGGAGCACAGCCGACAGCGGTGGCGAGCAGGGCTATGGTGGCGGCGGCTACCGCGCGGCGCAGTGCGCGAGGGGCAGGGTGCATGGCGGGAGATTGGCAGCGAACCCCCCGTTTGTCCAGGTCGCGAGGTTCAGAGTCCGCATACTGGGAACCGGTGTTGCAGTCGTGTGAAACCTTCTCCTGAAGCGGCCCCGGCCTGGGCCGCCGGCCGAGGGCGGGGTGGGAAGACCGGCGGCCCATACCGCCCAGGAGCCGTCATCCTGTGCGGGGCCGGTACCAGTTGACCGCGTGGCCCGGCGCCCGGGGAGCGCGCATGCGCCCCCGGCGCGTGCGAAACGTTCACACGGGGCGCGCAGTGGAATGCGCAGGCCGCCGAGCCGGTGGGCGCCCCGGACCTACCACCCGCGCGCGTGCCACTCCGGCAGATGCGGCCGCTCCGCACCCAAGGTGGTGTCGTTCCCGTGCCCGGGGTAGACCCACGTCTCGTCCGGCAGCACATCGAAGATCTTCGTCTCCACGTCGTGGATCAGACGCGCGAAGGCCTCGGGGTCCTTGCGCGTGTTGCCGACGCCGCCCGGGAAGAGGCAGTCACCGGTGAAGACGTGCGGGTGGCCGTGCGGGTCGTCGTAGACCAGCGCGATGGAGCCCGGAGTATGGCCGACGAGATGGCGCGCGGTGAGTTCCACCTGGCCCACCCTGATGACGTCACCGTCGTCGACCAGGATGTCGGTGGGCACCGGGATACCCGGAGCGTCCTCCCGGCCGGCGTACGTACGGGCACCGGTGGCGGAGACGACCTCGGCGAGCGCCTGCCAGTGGTCGCCGTGCTGATGCGTGGTGACGACGGACGCGATGCCGTCGTCACCGATCATGGAGAGCAGCGCCCGGGCCTCGTTGGCGGCGTCGATGAGGAGCTGCTCGTCGGTGGCCCGGCAGCGCAGCAGATAGGCGTTGTTGTCCATCGGGCCGACCGCGATCTTGGTGATCATCAGGTCTTTCAGCTCGTGCACGTCCGCCGGTCCGCCGACCCTGACCTCTCCGCTGTACGTCATGGCGATCAGCCTATAGCCGGAGCGTGCCCGAGGGGCCGTCGTAGGCCTACAGCGGAGGCAGCTGCGGCAGTGCCCCGCCCGCCGTCTTCAGCGCGGCTCCGTCCCGGCGTCCGGCGAGCCAGCCCAGCAGGTCCGCCGGAGCGCCGCTGACGGTGATCTCCGGCTCGGCCGCCTCGCGTCCCGTGCTCCACGCGTGCGTGCCGTCCGTGACGCGGGTCGCCGGGACGCCGGGGCGCCCGGAGAACCGCTGCGCCAGGAAGTCGATCTCCCGCTCCGTGAACTCGGCCGGAAGATCCTCCAGCTCGTAGCCGACTCCGAGGTCGACATGGTGGAGCTCCACCTCGATCCGGCGCCGGAACGGAACCCGGGACGCGGAGTCGGTGACCCCGTTGCGCAGCTCCACCGTGCGGGTCCAGTCGGCCGGCGCCGCCCCCGTCTCCCGGAAGCGGGCCGCGCTCTCGCGCACGTCGGCGAGCTGGGCGTCCAGGGGGCGCGGGGCGTCCCGTTCGATGTCGGCGTCGCGCACCTCGGCGCTCGCGTACATGGGGCGGCCCTCGAGGACGTTCACGAGCGCGTCCGCGTTGCGGGCGAGGTGGGCGAGGACGTGTCCGCGGGTCCAGCCCGGAAGCCGTGACGGCTCGGCGAGCGACGCGTTGTCCAGTGCGGCGACAGCGGTGAGGAGCCGTTCGGTCGCGTCATGTACACAGGCCAGGTCATGAGCGTGATCAATCATGGGCCTGACCCTAGTCCCGCCACACCTTTGGGTGAAGGTGGTGAACCAGGCCCGCAAATCGAAAGCACGTGCTATATCGTCGAGGGCGGCGTCGGGCATGCTGGATGTCCGGGGGTTGTTATGCAACCGGGCAATCCGACCGGCGTTGTCAGTGGCTCCCCCTAGTCTCGAAGAAGCACGGGGGCTCCGGCCCCTGTCACTTCTCCCAAGAAAGGTGCGGACCGGCGTGGCCGACCGTCTCATCGTCCGTGGCGCGCGCGAGCACAACCTGAAGAATGTCTCGCTCGACCTGCCTCGTGACTCGCTCATCGTCTTCACGGGCCTGTCCGGGTCGGGCAAGTCCTCCCTGGCCTTCGACACGATCTTCGCCGAGGGCCAGCGCCGCTACGTGGAGTCGCTCTCCTCGTACGCTCGGCAGTTCCTCGGCCAGATGGACAAGCCCGACGTCGACTTCATCGAGGGCCTGTCCCCTGCGGTCTCCATCGACCAGAAGTCGACCTCGCGCAACCCGCGCTCGACGGTCGGCACCATCACCGAGGTCTACGACTACCTGCGTCTGCTCTTCGCGCGCATCGGCAAGCCGCACTGTCCCGAGTGCGGCCGACCCATCTCGCGCCAGTCGCCGCAGGCCATTGTGGACAGGGTCCTGGAGCTGCCGGAGGGGAGCCGCTTCCAGGTGCTCTCGCCGCTCGTGCGCGAGCGCAAGGGCGAGTTCGTCGACCTCTTCGCCGACCTGCAGACCAAGGGCTACTCCCGCGCGCGCGTGGACGGCCAGACCGTGCAGCTCTCCGAACCGCCGACCCTGAAGAAGCAGGAGAAGCACACCATCGAGGTGGTCGTCGACCGTCTCACGGTGAAGGACTCCGCCAAGCGCCGTCTCACCGACTCCGTGGAGACCGCCCTCGGCCTGTCCGGCGGCATGGTCGTGCTCGACTTCGTGGACCTCCCCGAGGACGACCCCGAGCGCGAGCGCATGTACTCGGAGCACCTGTACTGCCCGTACGACGACCTGTCGTTCGAGGAGCTGGAGCCCCGCTCCTTCTCCTTCAACTCGCCCTTCGGCGCCTGCCCCGAGTGCACCGGCATCGGCACGCGCATGGAGGTCGACCCGGAGCTGATCGTCCCGGACGAGGACAAGTCCCTGGACGAGGGCGCCATCCACCCCTGGTCGCACGGGCACACCAAGGACTACTTCGGGCGACTGATCGGCGCCCTCGCGGACGCCCTGGGATTCCGGACCGACATCCCCTTCGCGGGCCTGCCGCAGCGCGCCAGGAAGGCCCTGCTCCACGGCCACAAGACCCAGATCGAGGTCCGCTACCGCAACCGCTACGGCCGCGAACGCGTGTACACCACGCCCTTCGAGGGCGCGGTGCCCTTCGTCAAGCGCCGGCACAGCGAGGCGGAGAGCGACGCCAGCCGCGAGCGCTTCGAGGGCTACATGCGCGAGGTGCCCTGCCCCTCCTGCCAGGGCACACGCCTGAAGCCGATCGTCCTCGCCGTCACGGTCATGGACAAGTCCATCGCCGAGGTCTCCGCGATGTCGATCAGCGACTGCGCGGACTTCCTGGGCGAGCTGAAGCTCAACGCCCGCGACAAGAAGATCGCCGAGCGGGTCCTGAAGGAGGTCAACGAGCGGCTGCGGTTCCTGGTCGACGTCGGCCTCGACTACCTCTCCCTCAACCGCGCGGCCGGCACCCTCTCCGGCGGCGAGGCCCAGCGCATCCGCCTGGCCACCCAGATCGGCTCCGGCCTCGTCGGCGTTCTTTACGTCCTGGACGAGCCCTCCATCGGTCTGCACCAGCGGGACAACCACCGGCTGATCGAGACCCTGGTCCGGCTGCGCGACATGGGCAACACGCTCATCGTCGTGGAGCACGACGAGGACACCATCAAGGTCGCCGACTGGGTCGTCGACATCGGCCCCGGCGCCGGTGAGCACGGCGGCAAGGTCGTGCACAGCGGTTCCCTGAAGGAGCTGCTCGCCAACGACGAGTCGCAGACCGGTCAGTACCTGTCGGGCAAGAAGGCGATCCCGTTGCCGGACATCCGCCGCCCGCAGGACCCCTCCCGTCGGCTCACGGTGCACGGCGCCCGTGAGAACAACCTCCAGGACATCGACGTGTCCTTCCCGCTGGGCGTGTTCACGGCCGTCACGGGCGTGTCCGGATCCGGCAAGTCGACGCTGGTCAACGACATCCTCTACACGCACCTGGCCCGCGAGCTGAACGGCGCACGCAACGTCCCCGGACGGCACACGCGCGTGGACGGCGACGACCTCGTGGACAAGGTCGTCCACGTCGACCAGTCGCCCATCGGCCGCACCCCGCGCTCCAACCCGGCGACGTACACCGGTGTCTTCGACCACATCCGCAAGCTGTTCGCCGAGACCACCGAGGCGAAGGTCCGCGGCTATCTGCCCGGCCGCTTCTCCTTCAACGTCAAGGGCGGCCGCTGCGAGAACTGTGCGGGCGACGGCACGATCAAGATCGAGATGAATTTCCTCCCGGACGTCTACGTCCCCTGCGAGGTCTGCCACGGCGCCCGGTACAACCGGGAGACCCTGGAGGTCCACTACAAGGGCAAGTCCATCGCCGACGTCCTGAACATGCCGATCGAGGAGGCGACCGACTTCTTCGAGGCGGTCCCGGCCATCTCCCGCCACCTGAGGACGCTGAAGGACGTCGGCCTCGGTTACGTCCGGCTCGGCCAGTCGGCGACCACCCTGTCCGGCGGTGAGGCGCAGCGCGTGAAGCTCGCCAGCGAACTGCAGAAGCGCTCCACCGGGCGCACGGTCTACGTCCTGGACGAGCCGACCACCGGTCTGCACTTCGAGGACATCAGCAAGCTGCTCACGGTCCTGTCCGGCCTGGTCGACAAGGGCAACACGGTCATCGTCATCGAGCACAACCTCGACGTGATCAAGACCGCCGACTGGGTCGTCGACATGGGCCCGGAGGGCGGGGCCGGCGGTGGCCTCGTGGTGGCCGAGGGCACGCCCGAGGAGGTCGCCGGGGTCCCGGCCAGTCACACCGGCAAGTTCCTGCGCGAGATCCTCGGCGCCGACCGCATCAGTGACGCGGAGCCGGTGAAGGCGCCGCGCGGCGCGGCGGCCAGGAAGACGGCGGCAGCGAAGTCGACGGCGAAGAAGACGGTGACGGCCAGGGCCAACAACACGGCGACCAAGAAGGCCGCCGCGGCGACCAAGAAGGCTGCCACGGCCGCGAAGAAGGCGGCACCCGCGAAGAAGACGACGCGGGCCCGCAACACCTGAGAGCCGGCACGAGCACACCACGGACCGTGCTCTGACACGCCATCAAAAAAGACGGCGCCCCGCGGGAACTCCCCGCGGGGCGCCGCTCGTTCTCCCATCAGCCACCCTGGCCCTGCGGTGCGGCAGGCTGGACCGGTTCCGCGAACTGCGGTGTCCGGCTGCACCTTGACAACACCATCGAGATCACAGGTCGCCCAGCTCAGTCGCGTACGGCGGCTCCGCCCCCGCTCGTGAGCACGTGATCGCCGCCGCACGTGCCGCGAGCCGCAGCAGCCGCCGCCAGCCGTCCCCGCCCAGGCCGGCGAGGGCCTCCGGCGACAGCGCGTCCTGGTCGGACAGGCCGTGCAGCAGAGCCGCGTTCACCGTGTCACCGGCGCCGATGGTGTCCACGACCTCGACCTTCTCGCCCGGTACGGAGTACTCCGCGCCCTCCCGGGTGTGGACGGCAAGACCGTCGCCGCCCCGGGTGACCACGACGGCCGACGGTCCCGCGGCCAGCCACTCGCGCGGGGTGCCGCCCAGCCACTCGGCGTCCTCCGCCGACAGCTTCAGCAGCGTCACCGAGGGCAGCCAGCTCTTGAAACGCGCCCGGTAGGCGTCCGCGTCCGGGATCAGGCCGGCCCGGATATTGGGGTCGAGCGCGGTGAACAGGCCCTGTCCCGCAGCGGTCCGCAGCAGCTCCTCGTAGGCGCTCGCCCCCGGTTCCAGGACGAGCGAGCAGGTGCCGAAGGAGACCGCGCGGGTGCCCGCGGGCAGGCCGGCCGGGGCGGTGAACAGGCGGTCGGCGGTGCCGTCGACGTAGAAGGAGTAGGCGGCCGAGCCACCGGTGTCGATGGTGGCGACCGCGAGGGTGGTCGGTTCGGGGCCGCGCTGTACGCCCGACACGTCCACCCCCGCCCGCCGCAGCCCGTCGAGCAGAGCCTCACCGAAGGCGTCGTGCGACGTGCGGGAGCAGAAGGCGGTCGGGGAGCCCAGGCGGCCGAGGGCCACGGCGGTGTTGTACGGGCCGCCGCCGAGCGCAGGCCTCAGGTCCGCCAGAGCACCCGGGGCGTGCGGTACCAGATCGATCAGTGCTTCACCGGCGACGACGATCACAAGGCGGTTCCCTTCTCGGACAGCGTGGATGGTGCAGTGCTTCCGCCGGGCCCGTTCGGCCGGGGCCCGGCGGCCCCGTCCCGGTCTTCCGGGCACCCGCAGGAGGTGCGGTGGACGAAGGTGCAGGGCAGCCGCACGGTCCGGGCGGGCCGGTCCGGTGCGGCCAGCCGGTCCAGGAGCACCCGGACGGCCTGGGCGCCGATCTCCCTGCTGGGCTGGGCGATGGCGGTGAGACGGGGGGAGAAGAGGTCGGCCCAGGCGAAGTCGTCGAAGCAGCACAGGGCCATGTCCTGCGGTACGGCCAGGCCCTGCCGTTGCAGGGCGCGCAGGGCGCCGATGGTCATGGCGTTGTTGGCGGTGACCAGGGCCGTGGGCGGAGCCGGGAGGGAGAGCAGAGCGGCCGTGGCCTCCTCGGCGCCTGCCGACTCGGAGTTGCCGGACACCACGAGGTCCTCGTCGTGGGCGAGACCGGCGGCGACGAGAGCCTGCCGGTAGCCGGTGATCCGCTCGCTGGTGGTGCTGAGCCCGGGCAGCCCGGCGACCAGACCGATCCGCCGGTGGCCGAGCCCGGCGAGATGGGCGACGAGGCGGGCCATCGGACCGGCGCTCTCGGCACAGACCTGGTCGAACCAAGGCCCACCGGAAGAGGGCTGATCCGACGAGATCTTCTCGGACGAGACCGGGTCGGAAGAGGCCTGCTCGGACAAGGCCTGCTCGGACTGGACCTGGCCGGAAGGGAGCTGATCGTGGCACGGGCCGCTGGCGGCACGGTCGCCGGCCGAGAGCACACGGTCCAGGAACACCGTGGGCACGGAGTGGCGGCTGAGGTAGGCCACGAGGTCCTGCGGGTTCGCGGAGGGTGCGACGATCATGCCGTCCACCCGGCGCTCGTGGAGGAGCTGGACGACCTTCCGTTCGTGCGCGGGGTCGTCGTGCGGGTCGGCGATGAGCAGGCCGTAGCCCGCCTCCAGGGCGGCGGCCTCGACGCCCTGGAGGATCTCCGTGAAGTAGGGATTGCTGATCGCCGACACCGCGAGGCCGATGGAGCGGGTCCGGGAGGTCACCAGGGAGCGGGCAAGAGTGTTGGGCGTGTAGCCGAGGGCGTCGACGGCTTCCAGTACGGCCTGGCGGGTGTGGGGCAGCACCGGACGCGTGCCGTTGAGCACGTGGGAGACGGTCGCCACGGAGACTCCCGCGCTCCGGGCGACGTCCGCCATGGTGGGCATCGCGTTCCCCCTCACTGGACCGGCCGACCGCGCTGGACCGGCCGACTGCTCGACTGCCCGAACCCGCGCCCATGAGCCCCGGGCCCACGTGACCCGCGCCCGCATGAACCCGCGCCGGTACGGCTCGCACCCAGGCGACCCGCGCCCGCCCGGCGGCTCGGCTGCTGGCACCGCGTGATTGAGCCGCTGTGGGCTTCACCGCGGGAAGGTACCCCATCCAAAGGGCGCGCGTAAACGCTTACGCAAACGTTTACGCGCAGTCCTTCGCACCCACCATCCGCTACCCCTGCCCGCTCCTTCCCCCCGCTCTCTGCCGGCCCGCTTTCGTCCCCGGTCTCGGCCCCCACCCAGCCTTCGGCTTCCACCCCGCCTTCGGCCCCACCCAGCCTTCGGCTTCCACCCCGCCTTCGGCCCCACCCAGCCTTCGGCTTCCACCCCGCCTTCGGCTTCCACTCACAGCCCTGCCCCACCCCGCCCCCGCCTCGGCCGCACCC
The DNA here is from genome assembly GCF_055657175.1 of Streptomyces sp. NPDC107581. Classification (NCBI taxonomy): domain Bacteria; kingdom Bacillati; phylum Actinomycetota; class Actinomycetes; order Kitasatosporales; family Streptomycetaceae; genus Streptomyces; species Streptomyces sp. NPDC107581. The sequence continues at coordinate 213,037 of NZ_JBVKBH010000006.1, read as the reverse complement.
GTGGCCCCGCCCTCGGCTCGGCCCCACCCGGTCGCCCGCCCGTACTGCCCGGGTATCGTCGGCCTGCATACCCCCCTGACCAGTGGAGACGGAGTCCCTGATGTCCGCCCGACCGTCCCGTCCGTCTACGAGTCGCCGTACCGTCCTGCGAGGAGCCGCCGTGGCCCCGGTCGCCGGGCTCGGACTGGCCGCCTGCTCGGCCCCCGGCGGCGCCTTGGCCGCCGCGACCCCGACCGCGCCGGTCGACCTCGGTGCCGAGAGCGAGGTCGCCAAGGGCGGTGCCAAGCTCTACCGGGACCACAACGTGGTGGTGAGCCGGGACGGAAGCGGGGCCCTCAAGGCGTACAGCACCATCTGCACGCACGCGGGGTGCCCCATCAACAAGCTCCAGGGGACCACCCTGGTCTGCCCCTGCCACGGCAGTCAGTTCGACGCCGTGACCGGCAAGGTGGTCCAGGCGCCGGCCACCGAGCCGTTGAACGAGCTGCCCGTGAAGACCGCGGGCGGCAGGATCGTCGCCGGCCCGGGAGCCTGACCGGTCTCCTGCGGCCGAGAGCCGAGCTGTGTCCGTGGGTCAAGCTGTGCCCGTAGGCCGAGCTGCGGCCGAGAGCCGAGCTGTGGCCGTGGGCCAACCGCGTGCCGGGAGCCCAGCTGCGGTCGTGGGCCAGACCGCGGCCGAAAGCTGAGCTGTGGCGGCAGGCCGAGCCGTGTCGAGAGCGGCTCAATCCCAGTCCCAGGCGATCCCGAGCAGACCTGGCCGGATCCGGGGCTCGACCACGTGGACGCTGTGGTGCGGTCCGCTGACGGACAGCTCGTGGCGGCCGCTGCGCGGGGCCGCGGGCGAGTGCTGGGCGAAGCGATGGCAGCGGACCGGCAGCGCGGTGCCGTCGAAGCGCACCTGGAGCGCGTACTGACCGCCCGGAAAGCCGAAGCCGTGGACGTACTCGTGCGAGACCCCGGCCGTGCCGTCCTCGACGCCGTACCGGAAGAGGAAGGTGTCGCCGGAGCGCAGCCGGGTGCCGAAGAGGAGCTCGGCCACCAGCACACCGGTGTCCTGGTCCAGGCGGACCCGTCCCGTGCGGCAGTTCTCCAGGGCGTGCACCGTCATCGCGTGAGGGCTGCAACCGGGGTCGCCGTGGTGAACGGCGACGAAGCGGTCGACGCCGTCGCGGTGGGCCCGCACGATGTGGTGGGACTCGCGGCCCGCCAGCTGGCGGCGGGCACCGATCCGGACCCGTTCGTGGTGGCCCAGGGTGTGCAGTCCGCCGTCCAGGGACCAGCCCAGGTCGGTCTGGAGCCGGTTCAGGACGTCGGAGGCCTCGACCAGGGAACGGTACGAGCGGCCCGAGGCGCGGCCGGTGGCAGCGCCTTCGCCGGACTCCGTGAGCAGCCTGATCAGGGACTCGTCCGGCAGCTGGAGGATCTCCTCCAGGGCCCGCACGGCCCGCAGCGACTCCGGTCGCTGCGGGCGGCGGGCGCCCTGCTGCCAGTAACTCAGGCTGGTCACACCGACCTTGACCCCGTGGCGCGAGAGATGGTGCTGCACGCGCTGCAGCGGCAGTCCCCGGGCGGCGATCGCGGCGCGCAGCGCCACGTGGAAGGGGCCACCGCGCAGGGCCGTGTCCAGTTCCGCGGTGGGGACGTCCGCGTGCTCTATGGCGTGCAACATGCACAGGGGCCTTTCTGCGAGATGTCACGACGGCTGGTCAGACCGTTGGAGCGGGTCTGCGGGGCCACCCCCGTGGGCGCCGGGCGCCCATGCACGTGTCGCCGCGCACGTACGCCGGCGTCCACGGCCCCGAGTTCCCCCGCATTGAAGCGTGTTGACCAGACCCCGACAACACCTCGGACCCGGTCACGGCGTCTTCCTGGCCGAGCGGCGACCCCCGTACGTACGGGCCGGGGCCGGTGCCGCCCGTGTCATCGCCCGCCGGGGTGTGCCGCCGCACGGGTCCGAAGGGGTGCGGCATGGCCGGAATGCTGCACCACGGGGGTGCGCGGCGTGGGGACGCGGCCGACGGGCGCCGGACCGGGCGGCCGCGCCGGTGGGCGTTGTCCACAGGCCCGACGCGGTGTCGGTGCGCGCCAGTAGGGTGTGAGACATGGCCGATCCCTCCAGCTACCGCCCCAGGCCGGGTGAGATCCCGGACTCCCCGGGGGTGTACAGGTTCCGTGACGAGCACCGCCGGGTGATCTACGTCGGAAAGGCGAAGAGCCTGCGCCAGCGCCTGGCGAACTACTTCCAGGACCTGGCGAACCTGCACCCGCGCACCCGGACGATGGTCACCACCGCCGCGTCCGTGGAGTGGACCGTGGTGTCCACGGAGGTCGAGGCGCTGCAGCTGGAGTACTCCTGGATCAAGGAGTACGACCCCCGGTTCAACGTCAAGTACCGCGACGACAAGAGCTACCCGTACCTCGCGGTGACGATGAACGAGGAGTTCCCGCGCGTGCAGGTGATGCGCGGTCACAAGAAGAAGGGCGTCAGGTACTTCGGTCCGTACGGCCATGCATGGGCCATCCGGGACACCGTCGACCTGTTGCTGCGGGTCTTTCCGGTGCGCACCTGCTCCGCGGGTGTCTTCAAGAACGCCGCCCGCACCGGCCGCCCGTGTCTGCTCGGCTACATCGGCAAGTGCTCCGCCCCCTGTGTCGGCCGGATCACCCCCGAGGACCACCTGGACCTGGCCGAGGAGTTCTGCGACTTCATGGCGGGCCGCACCGGCACCTACCTCCGCCGGCTGGAGAAGCAGATGACGGAGGCGGCCGAGGAGATGGAGTACGAGCGGGCGGCCCGCCTGCGCGACGACATCGAAGCCCTGAAGAAGGCCATGGAGAAGAACGCGGTCGTGCTCGCCGACGCGACCGACGCCGACCTCATCGCGGTCGCGGAGGACGAGCTGGAGGCGGCCGTGCAGATCTTCCATGTGCGCGGCGGCCGGGTGCGCGGCCAGCGCGGCTGGGTGACCGACAAGGTCGAGGAGGTCACCACCGGCGCCCTCGTCGAGCACGCCCTGCAGCAGCTGTACGGCGAGGAGACCGGGGACGGCGTCCCCAAGGAGGTCCTGGTCCCGGCGCTTCCCGAGCCGGTCGAGCCGGTCCAGGAGTGGCTGACCGGCCGCCGCGGGTCGAACGTCTCGTTGCGCATCCCGCAGCGCGGTGACAAGAAGGCGCTCATGGAGACCGTGCAGCGCAACGCCCAGCAGGCCCTCGCCCTGCACAAGACCAAGCGCGCCTCCGACCTGACCACGCGCTCGCGTGCCCTGGAGGAGATCGCCGAGGCTCTCGACCTGGACAGCGCCCCCCTGCGGATCGAGTGCTACGACATCTCGCATCTGCAGGGCGACGACGTGGTCGCCTCCATGGTCGTCTTCGAGGACGGTCTGCAGCGCAAGAGCGAGTACCGCCGCTTCCAGATCAAGGGCTTCGCGGGTCAGGACGACGTGCGGTCCATGCACGAGGTGATCACTCGCCGCTTCCGGCGCTATCTCGCCGAGAAGGAGCGGACGGGGGAGTGGGCCGACGGCGAGAACACTCTCACCGACGGCCCCCTTACCGACGGCGACGGCCCCCTCGCCGATGGTGAGAGCCCTCTGGCCGACGGCGACCCGCTCACCGTCTCCTCCCTCAAGGACGACGACGGGCGCCCCCGGAAGTTCGCCTACCCGCCCCAGCTCGTCGTGGTCGACGGCGGTCAGCCGCAGGTCGCGGCGGCCCGGCGGGCGCTGGACGAGCTGGGCATCGACGACATCGCCGTCTGCGGGCTCGCCAAGCGCCTGGAGGAGGTCTGGATGCCCGGCGAGGACGACCCGGTGGTCCTGCCCCGCACCAGCGAGGGCCTGTACCTGCTCCAGCGCGTCCGCGACGAGGCCCACCGCTTCGCGATCACCTATCAGCGCACCAAACGCGCCAAACGCTTCCGCTCCGGCCCGCTGGACGACGTGCCCGGCCTCGGCGATACCCGCAAACAGGCGCTCATCAAGCATTTCGGCTCGGTGAAGAAGCTGCGGTCCGCCACAATCGAACAGATCCAGCAGGTGCCCGGCATAGGCCGCAAGACGGCCGAGACCATCGCCGCGACCCTCGCCCGGGCGGCCCCGGCCGCGCCCGCCGTGAACACGGCGACGGGAGAGATCATTGAGGACGAGGAACCCGATACGACGGGGGGTTCCTCGGGGGAGCCCGTAACCGCGGGCCTCCCGGACGAACGACGGGGGCAGGAGACATGAACGAGCACGACGCACAGCCAGCAGCGGACCGAGAACAGACAACCGCACAGGAACCGCAGCAAGCGGTCCAGGACGACGGAGCACAGGTGAACACGGACGCCGCACCGGCCGGCGCCCCCGAAGCGGCCATCCCCGAGCTGGTGATCATCTCCGGCATGTCCGGAGCGGGCCGGTCGACGGCCGCGAAGTGTCTGGAGGACCTCGGCTGGTTCGTCGTGGACAACCTCCCGCCGGCCCTGATCCCGACCATGGTGGAGCTGGGCGCCCGTTCCCAGGGCAATGTGGCGCGGATCGCGGTCGTCGTCGACGTCCGAGGCCGGCGCTTCTTCGACAACCTGCGCGAATCCCTCGCCGACCTCGCCACCCGGAACGTCACCCGGCGGATCGTCTTCCTGGAGTCCTCCGACGAGGCCCTGGTACGCCGCTTCGAGTCGGTGCGCCGCCCGCACCCCCTCCAGGGCGACGGCCGGATCGTCGACGGCATCGCGGCCGAGCGCGAACTGCTGCGCGAGCTGCGCGGCGACGCCGACCTGGTGATCGACACCTCCAGCCTCAACGTGCACGAGCTGCGCGCCAAGATGGACGCCCAGTTCGCCGGCGAGGAGGAGCCCGAGCTGCGGGCCACCGTGATGTCCTTCGGCTTCAAGTACGGCCTGCCGGTCGACGCGGACCTGGTGGCGGACATGCGGTTCCTGCCCAACCCGCACTGGGTCCCGGAGCTGCGCCCCTTCACCGGCCTCAACGAGGAGGTGTCGGCCTATGTCTTCAACCAGCCCGGCGCCAAGGAGTTCCTCGACCGGTACGCCGAGCTGCTGCGGCTGATCGCGACCGGGTACCGCCGTGAGGGCAAGCGCTATGTGACGATCGCCATCGGCTGTACCGGCGGCAAGCACCGCTCGGTCGCGGTGTCGGAGAAGCTCGCCGCGCGCCTCGCGGCCGAGGGTGTGGAGACGGTGGTCGTACACCGGGACATGGGACGGGAATGACGGAACGAACATCGCGGCTGAGCAGGCTGCGCCGGGTGGTGCCGGAGAGCCGCTCGAGCCGTGCCGCGGCCGAGTCGCGGGCGGCCCGCCCCGCCGAGGTCCGTGGCGGCCGGGCCCGCCGGCGCGGCGCCCAGCCCAAGGTCGTCGCCCTGGGCGGCGGCATGGGCCTGTCCGCCTCGCTCGCCGCGCTGCGCCGGATCACCGGCGACCTCACCGCCGTCGTCACGGTGGCCGACGACGGCGGCTCCAGCGGGCGACTGCGTGACGAGCTCGGTGTGCTGCCGCCCGGCGACCTGCGCAAGGCGCTGGCCGCGCTGTGCGGCGACGACGACTGGGGCCAGACCTGGGCCCGGGTCATCCAGCACCGCTTCACCTCCCAGGGCGACCTGCACGACCACGCGGTCGGCAACCTGCTCATCGTCGCCCTGTGGGAGCAGCTCGGCGACCACGTCCAGGCCCTGGACCTGGTCGGCAAGCTGCTCGGCGCCCACGGCCGGGTGCTGCCCATGTCCGCCGTACCGCTGGAGCTGCAGGCCCTGGTCAAGGGGCACGACCCGGCGCGCCCGGAGGACGTGGACACCGTGCGCGGGCAGGCGACCGTCGCCCTCACCCCCGGCGAGGTGCAGTCCGTGCACCTCGTGCCGCACGACCCGCCCGCCGTCCCGGAGGCCGTCGCGGCGGTCCTGGATGCGGACTGGGTGGTGCTCGGCCCCGGCTCCTGGTTCTCCTCGGTCATCCCGCACCTGCTCGTGCCCGAGTTGCTGGACGCCCTCACCGAGACCAAGGCACGCCGTGTGCTCTCCCTGAACCTCGCCCCGCAGCCCGGAGAAACCGAGGGCTTCTCACCGCAGCGTCATTTGGAGGTTTTGGGGCGACACGCCCCTAAACTCGCCCTGGACGTGGTGCTGGCCGACGAGGCCGCGGTGCCCGACCGCGACTCGCTCACCGAGGCCGCCAAGCGGCTGGGGGCCGCGGTCGAGCTGGCGCCGGTGGCCCGGACCGACGGCAGTCCCCGGCACGATCCGGAGCTGCTGGCCGCCGCGTACGACCGTATTTTTCGGATGCATGGAAGGATCGGCCCATGGCGATGACGGCAGCGGTGAAGGACGAGATCTCCCGGCTCCCCGTCACCCGGACCTGCTGCAGGAAGGCGGAGGTCTCCGCCATTCTGCGGTTCGCCGGCGGCCTTCATCTGGTGAGCGGGCGCATCGTGATCGAGGCGGAGCTGGACACCGCGATGGCGGCCCGCCGGCTCAAGCGGGACATCCTGGAGATCTTCGGCCACAGCTCCGAGCTGATCGTGATGGCGCCCGGCGGGCTGCGCCGCGGCTCGCGGTACGTGGTGCGGGTGGTCGCGGGCGGTGACCAGCTGGCCCGCCAGACGGGTCTGGTCGACGGCCGCGGCCGTCCGATCCGCGGTCTGCCCCCGCAGGTGGTCTCCGGGGCCACCTGTGATGCGGAGGCGGCCTGGCGCGGGGCGTTCCTGGCGCACGGCTCGCTGACCGAGCCCGGCCGCTCCTCCTCCCTGGAGGTGACCTGCCCGGGCCCGGAGGCCGCGCTCGCGCTGGTCGGTGCCGCCCGCAGGCTCTCGATCGCCGCCAAGGCCCGCGAGGTGCGCGGGGTGGACCGGGTGGTCGTGCGCGACGGGGACGCGATCGGCGCCCTGCTCACCCGCCTCGGTGCGCACGAGTCCGTGCTGGCCTGGGAGGAGCGCCGGATGCGCCGCGAGGTGCGGGCCACCGCCAACCGGCTCGCCAACTTCGACGACGCCAACCTGCGCCGTTCGGCTCGCGCCGCGGTCGCGGCCGGTGCCCGGGTCCAGCGGGCCCTGGAGATCCTCGGGGACGAGGTGCCCGAGCACCTCGCGGCCGCCGGGCGGCTGCGCATGGAGCACAAGCAGGCCTCTCTGGAGGAGCTGGGCGCGCTCGCCGACCCGCCGCTCACCAAGGACGCGGTCGCCGGCCGGATCCGCCGGCTGCTGGCGATGGCCGACAAGCGCGCCTCCGACCTCGGCATCCCGGGCACGGAGGCCAACCTCTCGGAGGAGCTGGCGGACAACCTGGCAGGCTGACCCGGCTGCCGTACCGGACGTGCCGGTGCGGCTGACCCGGCTCCCGTACCGGACGTGCCGGTGCGGCTGACCCGGCTGTCGTACCGATGTGCCGGTGCCGGCGCCCATTCGGGTGGTCGGCACCGGCGTTTGCGTGTCCATGAGGCGCCCTTGACTCGATCATGATGTGACATGAGCCTGGCAACCTGTTCGTCGCAGTGGCGAACCACCGCTAGGGGGGTTCATGAGACACAGAGCGAGATCGATCCTCGCTGTCGGCGCGCTCCTGATCGGGGCAGCGAGCCTTGCACCCATCGCCCAGGCGCAGAGCGGAAGTTCACCCCGTACCGACCCCGACGAGGTCAAGGTCTTCCGTGCCGACGTCACCCAGAAGCAGATTCCCCTGCTCCTCGAGGCCGGGCAGGACGGCCACGAACTCGGCGACCACGTGGCCCGGAAGGGGAAGACCGCCGTCGAGGTCTACCTCACCGACCGGCAGGCCGGAAAGCTGGAGAAGCAGGGTGTCACCCTCACCGAGCACACCCTCTCGGCCAAGACCGCGGCGCGCGTCGAGGTCGCCTCGCAGCACGTCTTCCGGCCCTACGGCGGAAGCGGCGGCCTCAAGGAGGAGGTCCTGCGGACCGCGCAGGCCAACCCCGGCCTCACCAAGGTCGAATCCATCGGCAGGACCGTCGACGGCCAGGACATCCTCGCGCTCAAACTGACCAGGAACGCGAAGCGGTCGAAGGACGGCTCCAGGCCCGCCGTGCTGTACATGTCCAACCAGCACGCGCGCGAGTGGATCACACCGGAGATGACCCGGCGTCTGATGCACTACTACCTGGACAAGTACACGACGGACCGGCGCATCAAGAAGATCGTCGACTCCACCGAGCTGTGGTTCGTCCTGTCGGCCAATCCCGACGGATACGACTACACCTTCAAGGACTCCACGACCCGCCTGTGGCGCAAGAACCTCCGCGACGTCAACGGCGACGGTGTCATCAGCACGGGTGACGGTGTCGACCTCAACCGCAACTTCGCCTACCGATGGGGCTACGACGACGAGGGGTCGTCCCCCAACCCGACCAGCGAGACCTACCGCGGCGCGAGCCCCGGTTCCGAGCCCGAGACCAAGGCCCTCGACGCCTTCGAGAAGCGCGTCGGGTTCACGTACGGCATCAACTACCACTCCGCCGCCGAACTCCTCCTGTACGGGGTCGGCTGGCAGGTCGCCACGCCCACTCCGGACGACGTGCTCTACAAGGCGCTCGCCGGCACCCCGGACAACCCGGCCATCCCCGGCTACCGCTCGCAGGTCTCCTCGGAGCTCTACACCACCAACGGCGAGGCGGACGGACACGCCGGGAACGTCAACGGCATGGCGATGTTCACCCCCGAGATGTCGACCTGCGAGACCGCGTCGAACGTCGACCCGAACGACGCCTGGAACCCCGACGACTGCCAGTCGGTCTTCAACTTCCCCGACGACGAGAAGCTGATCCAGCAGGAGTTCGAGAAGAACGTCCCGTTCGCGCTCTCCGTCGCCGAGACCGCCGTCCACCCCGACCGGCCGGTCTCCTCGGTCGGCCTGAGCGCCGCCGACTTCACCCCGGCCGCGTTCTCCACGTCGTACTCCCGCGGAGCCGACCAGCAGGTGTCCGTGGTCGTCCGCAGGGCCGTGCGCGACAAGGAACTCAAGTACCGCGTCAACGGCGGCCGCACCCGCGACCAGGCCCTGCGCCCCTGGAGGGGCGGCACGACCTACGGCGGCGCGGACAACCTCTACTTCGACGAGTACCGGGCCAAGGTGCAGGACGGCGAGCCGGGCGACAAGGTCGAGGTGTGGTTCACCGGCGAGACGAAGAGCGGCAGGAAGGTCTCCAGCTCCCGCTTCACCTACACCGTCGCCGAGCGGCCGAGCGCGGACACCCTCGTCGTCGCCGAGGAGGGCGCGGCCGCCGCACAGGCGCAGACGTACGTGGACGCGCTGAAGGCGGCCGGGCACAGGGCGATCGTGTGGGACGTGGCCACCCGGGGCGCCCCGGACGCGCTCGGCGTGCTCGGGCACTTCAGGACGGTCGTGCACTACTCGGGCGCGAGCGGCCCGGGCAACGCCACCCAGCTCCAGCTGCGCGCCTACCTCAACGAGGGCGGCCGGCTGATCGAGGCCGGTGAACTGGCCGGCGGCAGCGTCGACCTCGGCGACGGCACCCTGTCGGACGACTTCAGCCAGTACTACCTGGGCGCCTACTCGCGCACGTCGACGAAGGGGGCCACCGGCTTCACCGGCTCCGGTGCGCTCGACGGCTACACCGGCGTCCTCGGCGGCGCGCCCGGCAACCCGCTCGACAAGGCCGGTACCTACAGCGTCACCTCGGACGAGCTGCCCGCGGCCGGCTACCCGCAGTTCCGGAGCGCGGGTGCGGGCCGGTTCGCCGGGACCGTCAGCCCGTACGGCCCGTACGCCGGCTCCTCCATGGCCGCCGCCGTACACACCGACGACGCCTACAAGCGTCTCACCCGCACCATCGACCTCACCGGTGTCGCAGCCACCGCCAAACCCACTCTGCGCACCCAGCTGCTGTGGGACACCGAGCCCGGCTACGACCACGCGGTCGTCGAGATCCACACCGTCGGTGCCGACGACTGGACGACCCTCCCGGAGGCCGGCGGTGCCACGAAGACCGCCGTTCCGTCCGAGTGCGGAGCCGGGTTCCTGATCGGTGAGCACCCCTGGCTCAAGCACTACCTCACGCTCTCCGGCAAGGCCTGCACCGCGACCGGCACCACCGGTTCGTGGAACAGCCTCACCGGCAGCTCGGGCGGCTGGCAGCAGGTCAGCTTCGATCTGAGCGCGTACGCAGGGAAATCCGTCGAGGTCTCGATCAGCTACATCACCGACCCGGGCACCGGGGGACACGGCGTCCTCGCCGACGACGCCTCGCTCGTCGTCGGCGGCACGGCCAAGGAGACCGAGGGCTTCGAGACCTCCCTGGGTGCCTGGAGCGCGGCCGGGCCGCCCGCGGGCAGCCCGGCGGTCCTGAAGGGCTGGACGCGCACCGGAGCGCTCTTCCAGACCTACGGAGCGGTCACCACCAAGGACACCGTGCTGCTCGGCTTCGGCCTGGAACAGGTGCCCTCGGCGGCCGACCGGACGGCTCTGCTGAAGAAGGCGTTCGCCGCGTTCGGCGGATGAGCGGAGCCCCCGCTCGACAGGTGAGCGGGGGCCCTTCTCAACGGTGCGCGAAGACGGCACTCATCAGGTGAGCCGACCCGCTCACGAACGAGTGAAAAGAGCGTCAAGGCGCCCCGGCATTACGTATCAAATGACAGCGAAACGACCCCCGATCCGGGGCGGTCCGTACCCTACTGGCCGGTACGGACAGCCTGCCCGTGTATGCGGCATCTCGATGTCACTCAGGGGCCCCCAGAGGGGTAGGGTCGGGGGTGGTCGGGGACATCCCAAATACAGCTCGCCGGCACCGCATGGCCGGCGTACCAACGAGGAGATCGGTTCGTGACGATCCGCGTAGGCATCAACGGCTTCGGCCGTATCGGGCGTAACTACTTCCGCGCACTGCTGGAGCAGGGTGCCGACATCGAGATTGTGGCTGTCAACGACCTGGGTGACACCGCGACCACCGCTCACCTGCTGAAGTACGACACCATCCTGGGTCGCCTCAAGCAGGAGGTCTCCCACACCGCCGACACGATCACCGTCGACGGCCACACCATCAAGGTGCTCTCCGAGCGCAACCCGGCCGACATCCCCTGGGGCGAGCTGGGCGTCGACATCGTCATCGAGTCGACCGGCATCTTCACCAAGAAGGAAGACGCCGCCAAGCACATCGCCGGCGGTGCCAAGAAGGTCCTCATCTCGGCTCCGGCCAAGGACGAGGACATCACCATCGTGATGGGCGTCAACCAGGACAAGTACGACCCGGCGAACCACCACGTCATCTCCAACGCCTCCTGCACCACCAACTGTGTGGCGCCGATGGCGAAGGTCCTCGACGAGAACTTCGGCATCGTCAAGGGTCTGATGACGACGGTGCACGCGTACACGAACGACCAGCGCATCCTGGACTTCCCGCACAAGGACCTGCGCCGCGCCCGTGCCGCCGCCGAGAACATCATCCCGACCACCACGGGTGCCGCCAAGGCCACCGCGCTGGTCCTGCCGCAGCTCAAGGGCAAGCTGGACGGCATCGCCATGCGCGTCCCGGTCCCGACCGGCTCGGTCACCGACCTCGTCGTCGAGCTCGGCCGCGAGGTCACCAAGGAAGAGGTCAACGCCGCCTTCCAGAAGGCTGCCGAGGGCGAGCTGAAGGGCCTCCTCGAGTACACCGAGGACGCGATCGTCTCCTCCGACATCGTCAACGAGCCGGCCTCCTGCACCTTCGACTCCTCCCTGACCATGGTCCAGGAGGGCAAGAACGTGAAGGTCATCGGCTGGTACGACAACGAGTGGGGCTACTCCAACCGCCTCGTGGACCTGACGGTCTTCGTCGGCGGCCAGCTCTGATCGGTCGCAGCAGGCAGCTGATGCATTGACGCAGGGCTCGGGCAGCGCAGCGCCGCGCTGTCCGGGCCCTGACGTGCGTACAGACCGACCCGGCCGACCTGCGAAGATCAGGCCCCGTAGGATCAAAGAGCCCTCCTCAGGAGTTCCCTCTCATGAAGACCATCGACGAACTTCTCTCCGCGGGCGTGGACGGCAAGCGGGTCTTCGTCCGTGCCGACCTCAACGTCCCGCTCGCCGACGGCGTCATCACCGACGACGGCCGCATCCGCGCCGTCCTGCCCACCGTCAAGGCCCTCGCCGAAGCGGGCGCCAAGGTGGTCGTCGCCTCGCACCTGGGCCGTCCCAAGGGCGCCCCGGACCCCGCCTTCTCGCTGCTGCCCGCCGCCGAGCGGCTCGGTGAACTGCTCGGCGCGCCGGTCGCGTTCGCCCAGGACACCGTCGGCCCCGCCGCCCACGACGCCGTGGACGGCCTTGAGCCCGGCCAGGTCGCGGTCATCGAGAACCTGCGCTTCAACGCGGGCGAAACCTCGAAGGACGACACCGAGCGCGGCGAGTTCGCCGACCGGCTCGCGGCCCTCGCCGACGTCTACGTCGGTGACGGCTTCGGCGCGGTGCACCGCAAGCACGCCTCCGTGTACGACCTGCCGGCCCGCCTGCCGCACTACGCCGGCTACCTCATCGCCACCGAGGTCGGCGTCCTGAAGAAGCTCACCGAGGACGTCAAGCGGCCCTACGTCGTCGCGCTCGGCGGCGCCAAGGTCTCCGACAAGCTCGCCGTCATCGACCAACTGCTCGGCAAGGCCGACCGCCTGCTCATCGGCGGCGGCATGGCCTACACCTTCCTCAAGGCCAAGGGCTACGAGGTCGGCATCTCCCTCCTCCAGGAGGACCAGATCCCGGCCGTCACCGAGTACATGGAGCGCGCCGAGAAGAACGGCGTGGAGCTGCTGCTCCCCATGGACGTCGTGGTCTCCCGGGAGTTCCCGGACCTGAAGACCAAGGCTCCCACCGAGAACACCGTGGTCGACGCGGACAAGATCCCCGCCGACCAGGAGGGGCTGGACATCGGCCCCAGGGCCCGGGAGCTGTACGCCTCGAAGCTCGCCGACGCGGGGACCGTCTTCTGGAACGGTCCCATGGGCGTCTTCGAGCACCCCGACTACGCCGAGGGCACCAAGGCGGTCGCCCAGGCCCTCCTCGACTCGCCGGGCTTCACGGTCGTCGGCGGCGGTGACTCCGCCGCGGCCGTGCGCACGCTGGGCTTCGACGAGAACGCATTCGGCCACATCTCGACCGGTGGCGGCGCCTCCCTCGAATACCTCGAGGGCAAGACGCTCCCCGGCCTCGCCGCACTGGAGGACTGACCTCAATGGCTCCATCCAATCTCTCTGGGCGCACGCCGCTGATGGCGGGCAACTGGAAGATGAACCTCAACCACCTCGAGGCCATCGCGCACGTCCAGAAGCTCGCCTTCGCCCTGGCCGACAAGGACTACGAGGCCGTCGAGGTCGCCGTCCTGCCGCCCTTCACCGACCTGCGCTCCGTGCAGACCCTGGTCGACGGCGACAAGCTCAAGATCAAGTACGGCGCCCAGGACATTTCGGCGCACGACTCCGGCGCCTACACGGGCGAGATCTCGGGCCCGATGCTGGCCAAGCTGAAGTGCACCTACGTGGCCATCGGCCACTCCGAGCGCCGCCAGTACCACAACGAGACCGACGAGGTCGTGAACGCCAAGGTCAAGGCCGCCTACAAGCACGGTCTGACCCCGATCCTGTGCGTCGGCGAGGAGCTGGAGGTCCGCGAGGCGGGCAACCACGTCTCCCACACCCTCGCCCAGGTCGAGGGCGGTCTGAAGGACCTCCCGGCCGAGCAGGCCGAGACCGTCGTGATCGCCTACGAGCCCGTATGGGCCATCGGCACCGGCAAGGTCTGCGGCGCCGAGGACGCCCAGGAGGTCTGCGCCGCCATCCGCGGCAAGATCGCCGAGCTGTACACGCAGGAGCTGGCCGACAAGGTCCGCATCCAGTACGGCGGCTCCGTGAAGGCCGGCAATGTCGCCGAGATCATGGCGAAGGCCGACATCGACGGCGCCCTGGTCGGCGGGGCCTCGCTGGACGCGGACGAGTTCGTCAAGATCGTGCGCTTCCGTGATCAGTGAGCAGGCTGTGAGTAGGCGGTAGCGACGATCCGTCGTACCCTAGCGGGGGCATGGCTTCAAGCCGTGCCCCCGTCGTCCATCCGAATCCGAGGAAGTTGGTCCAGCCGTGGTTCTGGGGTTCTCGATCGCCCTGATCGTCTTCAGCCTGTTGCTGATGCTGCTGGTGCTGATGCACAAGGGGAAGGGCGGCGGCCTCTCCGACATGTTCGGTGGCGGCATGCAGTCGTCCGTCGGCGGCTCCTCGGTCGCCGAGCGCAACCTCGACCGCATCACCATCGTGCTCGGTGTGCTCTGGTTCGCGTGCATCATCGTTCTCGGCATGCTGATGAAGTCGAACGGCTGACATCGCACGGCCGGTTGACAGCACACGAACAGCCGAGCAGCGTCCCACAAGCACATACATTCCGCACGTAAGGCCCCATGTTCGGTACGCGCCCCTGAGCGCGGCCTATCATGGGGCTTGCGTCTGGATGTGGGGGTTGTAACTCCAATCACTGGACGCGCGTTGGGCCTTACGTAGACTGAGGCGCTCGCGGCGAAGTGAAACGCCGACTCGCTTCGCGGCACCATCACGCAGGGAGTTACGACCGTGGCAAGTGGCAACGCGATCCGAGGAAGCCGGGTCGGGGCGGGGCCGATGGGCGAGGCCGAGCGCGGCGAGTCCGCGCCGCGTCTGCGCATCTCCTTCTGGTGCTCCAACGGGCATGAGACCCAGCCGAGCTTCGCCAGCGACGCACAGGTGCCCGAGACCTGGGACTGCCCGCGCTGCGGCTTCCCGGCCGGCCAGGACCGGGACAACCCCCCGGACCCGCCGCGCACCGAGCCGTACAAGACGCACCTCGCGTACGTCAGAGAGCGGCGCAGCGACGCGGACGGCGAGGCGATCCTCGCCGAGGCGCTCGCCAAACTGAGGGGCGAAATCTAGGAATTTCGGTGCGGCCGGGCGCCTTCGGGTGTCCGGCCGGTGCCGTTTCCCTCCGCCGGTGTCCGGCCCGATGTCAGTGGCGCCCTTTACGGTTTTCGTGACGGCGAGAACCGTAAAGGGGGAATGGTGACGGGGGTCGGGACGGCGGTCGGGACAGGGGAGACGGGCAGGCTGCGCGCGCCGCGTGGCGTGGCGGATTCGGGCGGCTGTGGAGCGCTGCCGCGCTCTCCCCGTTCGGCGACGCGCTGCGTACGGCCGCGCTGCGCCTGCTCGCCGCCTCGCTGGCCTACCGCCCCCTGCTCATCGCGGCGGCCCTGGCGCTGACCACGCTGCAGACCCTGTTCGACAACGCGGCCACGGCCCTGCCGCCCTCCCCGGTGGACCGGCAGACCCTCGGCAGGGCCAACGCCCGTCTGCTCACCGGACAGAAGATCGCCGGCGGTCCGGCCGGGGGAGTGCTGAGCCGGCGGATCGCGGGCGGGATCGGCCAGCGGCGGACCGCGCTGCTCGCGGGCACGGTGCAGATCGGCGCCCTCCTCGTCATGGGCACCGTGCGCAGTCCGACCGCCCTGGTGGCCGCTCTCGCCGTCCTCGGCTGCACGGGCATGCCGGGGAACGTCAACACGACCACACTGATGCGGCAGCGCGCCCCCGCCGGCATGCTCGGCCGGGTCGGCTCCGCCTTCCGCACCCCGGCCGGAGCCCCGCTGGGTGCCCTGTTCGGCGGCGCCGTGGCCACCGCCTGCGGCCTCGGCGCACCGGCCCTGCTCACGGCCGCCTTCCCCGTCCTGTCCGTCACCGCGCTGATACCGGCGCGCAAGCCGGACGTACCTGTTGTTGCGCCGGACGACGACGTCACGACGGCTCGCGCCCCGGGGTGATCAATTAGGTTGGAACAGCTGGGACAGGCACGAAAGAAGGCTGAAGTCGGAAATGAACGCAGACGGCCGTACCAGGCTCAACCAGACGCCCGAGTGGACCGCTCTCGCCAAGCACCGGGAGGAGCTGGCCGGCACCCATCTGCGGGACCTGTTCGCCGCCGATCCGCGGCGCGGCGCCGGGTACACCCTTCAGGTCGGTGACCTGTACCTCGACTACTCGAAGCACCTGGTCACCGACGAGACGCTGCGGCTGCTGCGCGAGCTGGCCGCCGCGACGGACGTCTTCGGCCTGCGGGACGCCATGTTCCGCGGCGAGAAGATCAACGTCACCGAGGACCGGGCGGTGCTGCACACCGCCCTGCGCGCGCCGCGGGACGCCGTGGTCGAGGTCGACGGGGAGAACGTCGTCCCGGCCGTGCACGCCGTGCTGGACAAGATGAGCGACTTCGCCGGGCGGGTCCGCTCCGGCGCCTGGACCGGCCACACCGGCCGGCGCATCAAGAACGTGATCAACGTCGGCATCGGCGGCTCCGACCTGGGCCCCGCGATGGCTTACGAGGTGCTGCGCAGCTTCACCGACCGCGGCCTCACGGTCCGCTTCGTCTCCAACGTGGACGGCGCCGACCTGCACGAGGCCACCCGCGACCTGGACCCGGCCGAGACGCTGTTCGTCATCGCCTCCAAGACCTTCACCACCATCGAGACGATCACCAACGCGACCTCGGCCCGCTCCTGGCTGCTGGACGCGCTCGGCGACGAGAAGGCGGTCGCCCGGCACTTCGTGGCCCTGTCGACCAACGCGGAGAAGGTCACCGAGTTCGGCATCGACCCGGACAACATGTTCGAGTTCTGGGACTGGGTCGGCGGACGCTACTCCTACGACTCCGCGATCGGCCTGTCCCTGATGATCGCCATCGGCCCGGACCGCTTCCGGGAGATGCTCGACGGCTTCCGCCTGGTCGACGAGCACTTCCGCACCGCTCCCGCCGAGGCCAACGTCCCGCTGCTGCTGGGTCTGCTGGGCATCTGGTACGACAACTTCCACGACGCCCAGTCGCACGCGGTGCTGCCGTACAGCCACTACCTCTCCCGGTTCACCGCCTACCTCCAGCAGCTGGACATGGAGTCCAACGGCAAGTACGTGGCGCGGGACGGCAAGCGGGTCGAGTGGCAGACCGGACCGGTCGTGTGGGGCACGCCCGGCACCAACGGGCAGCACGCCTACTACCAGTTGATCCACCAGGGCACCAAGCTGATCCCGGCGGACTTCATCGGCTTCGCCGAGCCGGTCGCCGAACTGAGCGGTGAGCTCAGGGCGCAGCACGATCTGCTGATGGCCAACTTCTTCGCCCAGACCCAGGCCCTCGCCTTCGGCAAGACCGCCGAGGAGGTCCGCGCGGAGGGTGTCGCCGAGGAGCTGGTCCCGCACAAGACCTTCCAGGGCAACCGGCCGACGACGACGATCCTCGCCCGTGAGCTGACCCCGTCCGTGCTCGGCCAGCTCGTCGCCCTCTACGAGCACAAGGTGTTCGTCCAGGGCGCCGTCTGGAACATCGACTCCTTCGACCAGTGGGGCGTGGAGCTGGGCAAGGTCCTCGCCAAGCGCATCGAGCCCGCTCTGACCATGGGCGCCGAGGTGCCCGGCCTGGACTCGTCGACCAAGGCGCTCGTCGCCAGGTACCGGGAGCTGCGCGGCCGCAGCTGACCCTCAACCATGGCCGCCGCGGCGACTGTTCTGTGCGTTTTCGCTGGTCATCCCCTAAGGTTTCCGTTGAATGCAAGGGGAGGACGTGCGCATGAGGCGTCGGGGGTTTGCCGCGGTGGCCGCGGTGGCCGTACTGGGAATGTCGGCGGCGGGCTGCGGGAGCACGGACCGGTCGGCGGAGTCCAAGGACCGTGCGTCTGCGGCCGCGGACCGGCCGGCCGAGTCCAGGGACCGCGGGGCCGCGGCCACGGCGGAGGCCGAGCCGGCCTATCCCGGACTGAAGGACGTGCCGGCGCGGCTGGAGAAGGACGGGACGACCATCACGGTGGGCGACCCGCACGCCAAGGTCACGGTCCACCTGTACGAGGATCCGCGCTGCCCGGTGTGCAAGGAGTTCGAGACCGGCGGCGGCGGGCCGAAGCTGCGCGCGGCCACCCTCCGCCGGGAGGCGAAGACCCAGTACACCCTCGCCTCCTTCCTGGACGACCGGCTCGGCGGCAGCGGTTCGAAGAAGGCGGTCAACGCGCTGCGGGCCGCGCTGGACGCGGGCAGGTTCGCCGAGTACCACGACATGCTCTACGCCCACCAGCCCGAGGAGAGCGTCGACGGATTCACCGACGCCTACCTGCTCAAGCTGGCGGGGCGGATCGACGGGCTGCGCGGACCGGCCTTCGACTCGGCCGTCAGGACCATGAAGTACCGCTCGTTCGTGACCGCCGCGGAGAAGGCGTACGAGCGCTCGGGCGGGGCCGCGGAGCCCCAGGGGCCGGGCACCCCCACCGCCGAGATCAACGACGTGCGCATCCCGGCGGAGAACAACGGCGTGCTCTTCGACGGCAAGATCTTCGACATGCTGCTGGCCAGGATCCGGGAGCGGCCCGAGGCGTGGCAGGACGCCTCCTCCTGAGCCGCCCGGCCATCAGGCCACGGCGCTCAGCGTGTCCGCCAGCCGCCGGCGTGCCGCCCGGGCCGCGGGCAGGGCGGCCAGCGCGGCGGCCCCCAGCACGGCGCTCGCGCCCAGCAGGAGCAGCAGTCCGGGCGAGGGAGACCGGGCGATTCCGGCGCCGATGCCGCTGGAGCTGCCCTGGGCGTCGATCAGCCGGTGGGCCAGCGGCAGCCCCAGTGCCGTACCGGCGGCCGTCGCCGCCAGCGCCGTACAGCTGGTCGCCGTGACGGTGATCGCGGTGATCTGCCGGGGGGACATGCCGATCGCCCTGAGGGCCAGCACGTCCCGCTCGCCCTCCCGGATGCTCCCGCCGATCACGGTGAGCAGCTCGATGAGCCCGATGAGGGCGAGCACGGCGATCAGTCCGCTGACGACCGCGCGCAGCGGGGACAGCCCGTCGGCCGGGTTCGGCACGGCGTGCACGTCCAGGTGCCCGTGGCCGGCCGCGGCGAGTGCGGCCGCCACCCGCCGGGGGTCGGCGCCCGGGTGCAGGCGCAGCTGGTAGAAGGCCGGGGAGACCCGGGGGTCGTTCTCGCGGAGCGTGTCCAGGGAGGTCGTCACGACCCGGCCGGCGTTCTGCGGTTCGATGCTGCGGCCGACGATGTGCAGGATCTGCGGCTGGTCGCCCACCGTCATCCGCACCCAGTCGCCGACCCGTAGGTGCAGCAGGTCCAGCAGGCCCTGGCCGGCCACCGCCTCGTCCGGTCCGCGGGCGGCCCGGCCCTCGGCGAGCGTGTACGGGTACGGCCGGGTACGGGTGCCCAGGCCGCGCAGGGCGATCGTCCCGGTCTGGCCGGGGACCAGTGCGGCCATCTCGACGCCCGGATAGGCGTCGGCGACCCGGGGGTCCGCCGCCAGCAGGGACCGTACGTCCCGATCGTCCAGACCGCCGTCCGAGCGGACCGTGAGCGCCGTCGGCAGGCCCACCCGCTCCGGGCTGCTGTGGAACCGGTCGATGGTGGTCCAGGCGCTGAGCGCCACCACGATCAGCAGCAGCGGCAGTGTCAGCCGGGCCACTCCGGCCAGCGACCGGCCACGGCCCGCGAACGCCTTGTGGCAGCCGAGCACCAGCGCGGCCGGCAGGCGCAGTCCCAGGGCCTGACGGGCCAGGCCGGTCAGCCGCCCGCCCGCCGCGGCCGAGGGGCGCGGCACCGGAACCGGAGGCACCCGGCCCGCCCGCCAGGCCGCGAGTCCCGTCGTCAGACCGATGAACAGCACCGCGCCCACGGACACGGCGACCAGCGCCACGGTGTGCCCGGGCAGCCCCTGCCACACCGCCACCGCATCGCCGATCCGCCCGGGGACCCGGCCGCCCAGGCCTTCGGTGAGCGCCGCCGCGGCCAGCGCGCCGAGCATGGCGTAGGCGAGGTGCTGGAGCAGGAAGATCCGCACGACCTGGCCGGGGGTGAAACCGATCGCCTTCAGGACCGAGATGTCCCGCAGATGGCCGCGGATACGGGTGCCGATCGCCCCGTGCACGGCGAAGCCCGCGGCGGCCAGGGCGCCCAGGCCGAACAGGGCGAGCACCTGCCCGAGAAGCCGGTTCTCGCCCTGCGCCTCGGCCCGGGCCTGTTGCCAGGTGGAGACCTCGCCGACCGCGCCCGCCCCCAGCACGGTCACCGCGCGCTGCACCGCGTAGTCCGTGTCGGCCGGATCGGCCAGGCGCAGCCCCGTCACCTGGCCGCCGGGGGCGCGCACGGCGGACGGCAGCGCCCAGACGAGCCCCGGCTGTTCACCGGGGCTGTACCGGGGCTCGGCGCTGTCGGCGATGCCCTCGACGGTCAGGCTGCGGGCCGTGCCGGGCAGCGTCAAGGTGTCGCCGGGCTCGGCCAGCAGAGCCCGGGCCAGGCCGGCCTCCAGGACCACCCCGTCCGGCTCGGCCGGGTCCAGCCAGTGCCCCGCGGTGAGCAGCGGGCGGCCGACGGAGGGCGGCCGGGGCGTGCCGCGCAGCTCCACGGAGGCGCGGGTACCGCGGACGGCGACGGTGACGGACTCGGTGCGGTAGGGGCCGGCCACCGACTCGACGCCGTCCAGCCGGGCGAGCCGGCCCGCGTCGGCGGAGGCGGCCGTGTGGATCCACACGTGTGCCCCGTGGGCCTGGGTGAAGACCCGCTGCCAGGGGTTGGTGGCATAGCCGAAGAGGGCGGTGGCCAGCAGCAGCGAGGCCACGATGCCCGCGGTGGCGAGCGTGATGAACAGCGCCTCGCCGCGGTGCGTGCGCAGATCGGAATGGGCCCAGCGCAGGGTGGCTCGCACGGCTCAGTCCCCGCTGCCGGGCGCGGGCGGTCGGTGCGCCATCAGTCCCTCAGTTCCAGCACACCGGAGGTGCCGCTCCGGCGCGACGGCGTGCCGTCCAGTGCGGCGTCGTCGGCTATGCGTCCGTCGAAGAAGCTGATGACCCGGTCGGCGGCGCTCGCCAGCCGGGCGTCATGGGTGACGAGCACGATGCTCTGCCCGCGGCCGTGGAAGCGGGACAGCAGCCGCATCACCTCGCGGGTGCCCTTGCTGTCGAGGCTGCCGGCGGGCTCGTCGGCCAGCAGCAGCGGCGGATGGTTGACCAGGGCGCGGGCGAGCGCGACCCGCTGCTGCTCGCCGCCGGACAGCTCGCCCGGCATGCTGCGCTCCTTGCCCGTCAGACCCAGCTCGGCCAGGAGCTCCTCGCGCTCGGCACGGGCCCGCTTCGGCGGGGTGCCGGCGAGCAGGGCGGGCAGCTCGACGTTGTCGGCGACCGACAGGTTCGACACCAGGTTGAAGAACTGGAAGACGATGCCGATCGCCTTTCTGCGCTCCACCGCCCAGCGCGCCTCGCTGTAGGAGTCGGTGCACTCGCCGTCCAGCCAGATGCTGCCCTCGTCCGGCCGCTGCAGCCCCCCGAGCAGGTGCAGCAGCGTCGACTTCCCGGCCCCGGACGGGCCGGTGACCGCCACGAACTCGCCCCGCGCGACGCTGAGGTCGACACCGCGCACGGCACGCGCGGGCGCGCCCTCGCCGTGGTGGGTCTTCACCAGGCCCTCGGCCCGCAGCACAGGACGAAGCCCGTGTGCGGGAGGAATCTCATGCGCGGAAGGAACCCCATGCGCGGGAGGAAGCCCACGCGCAGGAGGACGGCCGTCGCTCACTCCAGCTCCTCCAGTTCCTCCTGGCACCGCTCCAGCCAGTCGAGATCGGCCTGCAGGTGCAGCATCGCGCCCTCGATGAGCAGATGGGCGATTCGGTTGTCCCGGTTCTCGGCCGCGGCCAGTTTCGACAGATTGCGCATGGTGTTGAGGTACTGGCGCCGTTGTCTGTTGATGAGGGCGATCTGTTCGGCGAGACCGGTCTGCGGGGCGAGGGCCAGTTTCATGAAGAACTCGTCCCGTACCCGCGGCTCGTCCTCGGTCTCCTCGAACCAGGCGTGCAGCGCCTCGCGCCCGGCGTCGGTGAGCTGGTAGACCTTCTTGTTGGGTCGGCTGGACTGCTCGACGTCCTCGCCCTCGATCAGTCCCGACTTCTCGAGGCGGCCGAGGGTCACGTAGATCTGGCCGACGTTGGGCTGAGGGTACGCGGAGCCCAGCAGGAGCTCAAGGTCCTGCTTGAGCTCGTATCCGTGGGCCGGGCCGCGCGCGAGGAGTGCCAGGAGGGGCAGGCGCACTCGTGCTGTCCTCCTGTCTGCTCAATGTGCTCCAGGCCCTAGTATCGCCCATACCTAACAGGTATAGATGGCCTCTGACCGCGAGCGAGGACGCCCGTGGCCGGGTGTACGTGTTCAGGGAGGAACCTATGCGGTGGATGCGCGCCGCCGGTAGGGGCCTCCTCGTTCTGGCCGTGGTCCTCACCGGGTACGTGGCCTCCGGCGCGCACGCCGACGAGGGCGCCCCGGGCGGACGCGGGCCGCTCACCCTGGCCACCGCCGGCGATCTCACCGGCTACCTCGGCCCGCTCCTGCAGGGCTGGAACCGCACCCATCCCGCGGAGAAGGTCACTCTCGTCGAGCTGCCCGACTCCGCGGACGAGACCCATGCGCAGATGACCACCGACCTGCGCGGCGGTGACCGGGGCCGGTTCGACGTCCTCAACATCGACGTCAACTGGACCTCGGAGTTCGCGGCGGCCGGCTGGATCCGCCCGCTGCCCCGGGACCGCTTCCCGCTGAAGAGCTTCCTGCCTCCGGTCGTGGACACGGCCACGTACGAGGGGCGGCTGTACGCCGTCCCGTATGTCACCAACGCCGGACTGCTCCTGTACCGCAAGGACGTCCTCGACAAGGCGGGCGTGCCGCCGCCGCGCACCTGGGCCGAGCTGGAGCACGATGCGAAGACCATCGCGCCCCGGTACGGCCTCGACGGCTATGCGGGCCAGTTCCTGTCCTACGAGGGTCTGACCGTCAACGCGGCCGAGGCCGTGTACTCGGCGGGCGGCACGATCCTCGGCGACGAGGGCACCCGGGTCACCGTCGACTCGGACGCCGCCCGCGAGGGCATCGGCTTCCTCGCCCGCGGTTTCCGCGAGGGCTGGATCCCCCGGAAGGCGCTGACGTACAAGGAAGAGGAGTCCAAGCAGGCCTTCCAGGACGGCCATCTGCTCTTCCTGCGCAACTGGCCCTACGCCTACGCCGTGGCCTCGGCCAGGGGCTCCGAGGTCGCCGGCCGGATCGGCGCCGTGCCGCTGCCCGGGCCGCACGGGCCGGGGACCAGCGTCCTCGGCGGCTCCAACCTGGCCGTCAACACACACGCCCGGCACCCCGATTCCGCGGCGCGGCTGATCGCGTATCTGACGAGCGAGGGTGTCCAGCGGCAGGTGCTCACCCGGGGCGCGCTGCCTCCGGTACGCGCCGCGCTCTACCAAGACCCCGATCTGGTGCGGCGGTTCCCCTATCTGCCGACCCTGCGCGAGGCCGTCCGCACGGCCGCCCCGCGCCCCAAGAGCCCGCACTACGACCAGGTCAGCCTGGTGGTGCAGGCGGTCGTGCACGACGCGCTCACCGGGCACGAGACGCCCGCGGCGGCGGTGCGACGACTGGCCCGGGAGCTGGCGGCCGTCTCCGGCCGATAGTTACTTGTTAAGTAACGCGGACATCTCATCTGGCTCCACGATGCCCCAGTAGGTCCGTATTCGTCACCCCAACTCGGCAGTAGCTACCGTTCTTTTCATTGACACCCTCGCGACATGCCTACCTAACATGCATGCATAACGGCTGGCTCGCAGCTGCCCTTCGCAAGAGACAGGTCAATGGGGTGAACAGGCACCACTGGTGGCGTGACGCGGTGATCTACCAGGTCTACGTCCGCAGCTTTCTGGACAGCACCGGCGACGGCATCGGCGATCTCGCCGGGGTCCGCGCCGGACTGCCGTACCTGAAGAAGCTGGGCGTCGACGGGATCTGGCTGAGCCCGTTCTATCCCTCGCCGCAGCACGACCACGGCTACGACGTCGCCGACTACTGCGACGTCGACCCGGTCTTCGGCGACCTCGCCGAGTTCGACCTGCTGGTGGCGGCCGCCCGGCGGATCGGCATCAGGGTGCTCCTGGACATCGTCCCCAACCACTGCTCCAGCGCGCACCCGTGGTTCCGTGAGGCGCTCGCCGCCGGGCCGGGCAGCGCGGCCCGCGCCCGCTTCCACTTCGCCGACGGCCGCGGCCCGGACGGCGCCGAGCCGCCCAACAACTGGCACGCCATGTTCGGCGGCCCGGCCTGGACCCGGATCACGGAGTCCGACGGCCGCCCCGGCCAGTGGTACCTGCACATGTTCACGCCCGAACAGCCCGACTGGAACTGGCGCACCCCCGAGGTCCCCGCCGAGTTCGACCGCACCCTGCGCTTCTGGCTCGACCGGGGCGTCGACGGCTTCCGCATCGACGTCGCCGCCGGCCTCTACAAGCACCCCGGGCTGCCCGACTCCGACGACCCGGAGGCCGACGCCCGCACCCGCGACTCGGTCAACCCGCTCGCCTGGAACCAGCCCGAGGTGCACGACGTGTGGCGGCACTGGCGCGCCCTGTGCGAGGAGTACGCGGCCCGCGACGGCCGCGAACGCCTCCTGGTCGGCGAGGTCTCCGTCCCCACCGCCCGCGAACACGCGCGGTACGTCCGTCCGGACGAACTGCACCAGGCCTTCTTCTTCGACCTGCTCGGCGCCCCCTGGGAGGCGGACGCCTTCCGCAAGGTCATCTCCGAGGCCATGCAGGACATCGCGGGCACCGGCTCCACGGTCACCTGGGTCCTCAACAACCACGACCAGGTCCGCACCGTCACCCGCTACGGCGAACCCGCCACCGGGGGCAGCGGCCTCGGCGCCGCCCGTGCCCGTGCCGCCGCGCTGCTGATGCTGGCGCTGCCCGGGGCCGCGTACATCTACCAGGGCGAGGAGCTGGGCCTGCCCGAGGTCGTCGACCTGCCCGACGACGTGCTCACCGACCCGATCTTCCACCGCACCGGAAGCCGCGCCCGCATACGCGACGGCTGCCGGGTGCCCCTGCCCTGGTCCGGGCAGGCCTCCCCGTTCGGCTTCACCTCCGGGGCCGAGGGCGCCAAGCCCTGGCTGCCCCAGCCGGAGTGGTTCGCCGAGCACGCCACGGACCGGGCCCTCGCCGACACCCGCTCCTTCTGGCACCTGTACCGCGACGGGCTCCAACTCCGCTCCTCGCTCCCCCAGTTGGGCGAGGGCACGCTCCACTGGCTGGACACCCCGCCGGGTGTCCTCGGCTTCGTCCGCGGCGACGGCCTCGTCTGCGCCGTGAACTTCGGTACGTCCCCCACGCCCGCGCCGGCCTCCGGCACCCCCCTGCTGTCCAGCGGTCCGTGCCCGGCCGGTGTGCTGCCCGGCTCCACGGCGGCCTGGTGGCTGAGCGACCTCTGATCCGCCCCGGTGTTTTCGGTCAACTCCCATTCCCCGAAGGGACATCAACGATGATGCGACGACGTACGACCCTGCTCACGAGCTGCACCGCCCTCGCCTTGGCCCTCGGCGCGACCGCCTGCGGCGGCGGCCCCGTCTCGGCCGGCGGTGGCGACAAGGCGCTCAGCGGCCAGACGGTCACCGTGGCCGGTGTCTGGTCCGGCAGCGAACAGAAGAACTTCCAGAAGGTGCTGGACGCGTTCACCGCGAAGACCGGCGCCAAGACCCAGTTCGTGTCCACCGGCGACAACGTCTCCACCGTCGTCGGCAGCAAGATCGAGGGCGGCAACGCGCCCGACGTCGTGATGGTGCCGCAGGTCGGCGTGCTCCAGCAGTTCGCGAAGAAGGGCTGGCTCAAGCCGCTCTCGCCGGCCGCCCAGCAGACGATCACCGCCGACTACGCGCCCGTCTGGAAGAAGTACGGCAGCGTCGACGGCACCCTCTACGGCCTCTACTTCAAGGCCGCCCACAAGTCCACCGTCTGGTACAGCCCCGACGCCCTCGCCCAGGCCGGGGTCGAGCCGCCGAAGTCGTACGACGAGATGCTCAAGGCGGGGCACACCGTCTCCGACTCCGGGCTCGCCGCCTTCGCCGTCGCCGGGCAGGACGGCTGGACCCTCACCGACTGGTTCGAGAACATCTACCTCTCCCAGGCCGGACCCCAGAAGTACGACGCCCTGGCCGCCCACCGGCTGAAGTGGACCGACCCGAGCGTGGTCCGGGCGCTCACCACGCTCGGCAAGCTCTTCAAGGACAAGCAGCTGGTCGCGGGCGGCCAGAAGGAGGCCCTGAACACCGACTTCCCCAGCTCCGTGGAGAAGGTCTTCGGACCCAAGCCCGAGGCCGGCATGGTCTACGAGGGTGACTTCGTCGCCGGCGTCGCCCACGACCAGTTCCAGAAGACCATCGGCAAGGACGCGAACTTCTTCCCGTTCCCGCCGGTCGGCGGCGGCACCGCACCGGTGGTCAGCGGCGGCGACGCCGCCGTGGTCCTCAAGGACGCCAAGAACGCCAAGGCCGGCATGAAGCTCCTGGAGTACCTGGCCACCCCCGAGGCCGCGGCCGTGTGGGCGAAGGCCGGCGGCTTCCTCTCCCCGAACAAGAAGCTCGACCTCGCGTCCTACAGCGACGACGTCACCCGGGCCACCGCCAAGTCCCTGGTCGGCGCGGGCGACTCGGTCCGCTTCGACATGTCCGACCAGGCACCGGCGGCCTTCGGCGGCACCAAGGGCGCGGGCGAGTGGAAGCTGCTCCAGGACTTCCTGCGCGACCCCTCCGACCCGAAGGGCACCGCGGCGGAGCTGGAGACCGCGGCGGCCAAGGCCTACCAGGACTGAGTGCGACGATGACCGCCACCACGCTCCTGTCCAAGGAGGCGGGCCCGCGGGCCGCCGGCGCGGCGCGCGTGCGCCGCAGCCGGCGGCGCGCCCGGACCGTCGCCCTGCTCTTCGTCTTCCCCGCCCTGCTCCTGCTTGGCGCACTCGTCGTCTACCCGGTGCTGTTCTCCGTCGGCCGCAGCTTCTTCGACGCCTCCGGCACCCGCTTCGTCGGCGGCGACAACTACACCGAGATGTTCCGCGACCCGGCCACGCTCAAGGCCATCCGGAACACCACGATCTGGGTGGTCGTGGCCCCGGCCCTGCTCACCGGCCTGGGCCTGATCCTGGCCGTGCTGGTGGAGAAGGTCCGCTGGGCGACGGCGTTCAAGCTGCTGCTGTTCATGCCGATGGCGGTGTCCTTCCTCGCCGCCGGCATCATCTTCCGCCTCGCCTACGACGAGGACCCGGACAAGGGTGTCCTCAACGCCGCCGTGGTCTCCGTCCACGACGCCTTCGCGGGGACCTCCTCGTACCCGACGGCCCGGGCCCGCGACGGGCAGGGGCTCACCCCCGGCCGGGACGGCTCGTACCTGACGCGTGCGGACCTGTCCCCGGGCCGCACGATCGCCCTCGGCCTGGTGGGCGTGCTGCCCAAGGACCTGCCGAAGGACGCCGCGCCGGCCTACCCGGCCGCGGCACGGAAGGCCGGCGCGGGCGAGGTGCGCGGTGTCGTCTACCTGGACTTCACCCCCGGCGGGGGAGGGAAGCAGGGCCGGGTCGACCCGAAGGAGAGCGGCCTGCCCGGGATGAAGGTCGAGGCGCTGCGCGACGGGAAGCAGGTCGCCGGCACCACGACCGCGGCCGACGGCTCCTTCCGCTTCTCGGGCCTCGACCGGGGCACGTACACGGTGAAGCTGCCCGGTTCGAACTTCGCGGCGCCCTACCAGGGCGTCTCCTGGCTCGGCCCCACCCTGGTCACCCCGGCGATCATCGGCGCGTACCTGTGGATCTGGACGGGCTTCGCGATGGTGCTGATCGGCGCGGGCCTGTCGGCCCTGCCCCGGGACGCGCTGGAGGCCGCGCGGGTGGACGGCGCCAACGAGTGGCAGATCTTCCGACGCATCACCGTCCCGCTGCTCGCCCCCGTCCTCACCGTGGTCTTCGTGACCCTCGTGATCAATGTGATGAAGGTCTTCGACCTCGTCTACATCATCGCGCCGGGGCCCGTGCAGGAGGACGCCACCGTGCTGGCCACCCAGATGTGGCTCGTGTCCTTCGGCGGCGGCAACAACCAGGGCCTCGGTAGCGCGCTCGGCGTGCTGCTCCTGCTCCTGGTGGTCCCCGCGATGGTCTTCAACGTCCGCCGCTTCCGAAGGAGCCAGCGATGAATCCGGCGATGAACTCGGCGACGAACACGGTCAGGCGCGGCCTGGGCAACGGTCTGGTGCAGGCCTTCCTGGTGGTGATCGGCCTGGTCTGGCTCACTCCGCTCGCGGGCCTGTTCCTGTCCTCGCTGCGGTCGGCCCAGGACACGGCGAAGGGCGGCTGGTGGACCGCCCTGGCCAGTCCCGGGCAGCTCTCCTTCGACAACTACTCGGCGCTGCTGAAGAACGCCGGGATGACCCAGGCCTTCTGGAACACCGTGCTGATCTCGGTGCCGGCGACCACCCTGGTCGTCGTCATCGCGGCGCTCGCCGGATACGCCTTCGCCTGGCTGGACTTCCCCGGCCGCGAACCGCTCTTCCTGCTGGTGGTGGCCCTGCTGGTGGTGCCGGTGCAGATCGGCCTGCTGCCGGTGGCCAAACTCTTCGGGCAGCTCGGCCTGTTCGGCACGATCCCCGGCGTCGTCCTCTTCCACGTCGCCTACGGCCTTCCCTTCGCGGTCTTCCTGCTGCGGAACTACTTCGCCGAGATGCCGAAGGAGATGCTGGAGGCGGCCCGGATGGACGGCGGCAGCGAATGGCGCATCTTCACCCGTCTGGTGCTGCCGGTGGGCCGCCCGGCCATCGCCAGCCTCGCCATCTTCCAGTTCCTGTGGGTCTGGAACGACATGCTGGTCGCCCTGCTCTTCGCCGACAGCTCGTCCCAGCCGCTGACCGTGGAACTCCAGTCCCAGATCCGCCAGTTCGGCAGCAACATCGACGTCCTGGCCCCGGGCGCGTTCCTGTCCCTGATCGTGCCGGTGGTGGTGTTCTTCGCGTTCCAGCGGCACTTCGTGCAAGGGGTGATGGCCGGATCGGTCAAGTGACGGAACCGGGAGGGCACACTCCATGTGCACCTCCTTCACAACAGGTCCATACCGTGTCGTGCATCCCTGGCGTGTCAGGACGCCCGAACTGATAGGGAGGTGGTTCCAGGGGGGCCTGTAAGGGTGGCTGCCCCTGCGCGCAGCCCAGGAGGTATCCCGCACATGGCCCATCAGCGCCCGACCATGCCGGCCGTCCTCGACGGCTGGCGGAACTCCCTGCTGGACATGGGCGGACGCAACCGGCTGCTGAACTTCCGCCACACCAGAACGGCGACCCTGGAGATCACCTCGCCCGGCGTCGACGCCCTCCTCGGGGACCTGTCCAGGGGCTGGGAGTTCGCGCCGGTCGCCGAGGGCGGCACCGGAGTCGCACTGGAGAAGGCCGACGACGAAAGGGGCGCCCCGGCCGTCCGGGGCGCGCGTCCGGGGCTCGTCACGCAGAAGGGCACCCAGGCCTCCCTGGACGCCGCGCTCTACCAACTGCGCCAGAAGTCCGGTCAGATGTACAACGACTACGGACTGTGGGTGCTGTGGCTCGGCGTCGGCATGCTCGACTGGCGCGAGGCCGGAGCCCAGGAGTCCAGCGCCGCGCCGCTGCTCCTGGTCCCGGTCGAACTGCGCACCGACGGCAGCCGCCGCTACCGCCTGCGCCCGGCCGAGGGCCAGGAACGCATCCACAACCCGGCACTCGCGGTGAAGCTGGAGCGGCTCGGTGTCGACTGGAGCCCCGTCACCGCGGCCGACGCGACCGACCTGTCCGGTGTCCTCGCCGCGGCCCGGACGGTCGCGGCCGGCCTCGCGGACTGGTCGGTGGCGGACCGCGCGGTCCTGGGCCTGTTCGCCTCGCACCGTGAGGCGATGTACCAGGACCTCCAGCAGAACGAGGAGCAGATCCTCGCCCACCCGCTGGTACGGGCCGTGGGCCTCGGACCCGACGCGGACGTGCCGGCCGACCTGATCGCCTTCGAGCCCCCCGACCCCGACCGCATCGACCAGGTCCAGCTGCCCGAGCGGACCCCGCTGGTCCTCGACGCCGACGCCTCGCAGCGGCAGTGCATCGCCGCCGCGCTCGACCGGCGCTCCTTCGTGATGAGCGGGCCGCCGGGCACCGGCAAGAGCCAGACCATCACCAACATGATCGCCGCGCTCATGCACGCGGGCCGCAGCGTGCTGTTCGTCAGTGAGAAGGCCGCGGCGCTCGACGTCGTGCGCAACCGGCTGCGGAGCGTCGGCCTCGGCGACTTCGTGCTGGCCCTGCACAGCGGCGACACCAGCAAGAAGGCGGTGGCCACCGAACTCGCCCGGGTGCTGACCACCGAGGCACGGGTCACCGGAGCGGCCGAACACGAACGGGAACGGGCCCGCAAGCTGCGCGAGGAGCTGTCCGCGTACGCCGCCGCCATGAACGAGCCGCGTGAGCCGCTGGGGCGCAGCCTGCACGACGTGCTCGGACGCCTGGTCCTGCTGGAGCAGTCCGACACCCCGAAGCTGCCGCTCGGCACCGGTGACGCCGAGGTCGTGCGCACGCTGAGCGCCGCAGCCGTGCAGGAACTCGCCACCGCGGCCCGGGCCGTCGCCCGCGCCTGGCGTCCCGCCGCGGAGGGAGAGGCGTTCTCCTGGCGCGGGCTGGTCGGCGACTCCGCCCACCATGTGGTCGCCGAGGCCGCCGAGGCACTCGACGCCCTGCTGACGGCGGCCGGACGCCGGCCCTTCGCCGCCACCCAGGACGAGCCCCGCACGGTACGCGGGATCCAGCAGCTCGTCCGTTCCCTGCGCGCCGGGCTCCCGGAGGCGACGGCCACCGGCGACGGCACCCTGCCCGACGACGCCTCCGCGCAGGCCGCCCAGCTCGCCGACCTGCTCGGCATGCCCAAGGCCGACCGCCCGGAGGCGGCCTTCGCGCTGTGCGAGCTGGCCGACCTGACCCGGGCCGGCCACCGCCCGCCCCGCGGCTGGTTCGAGCCGGACGCACTCGGCCGGGCCCATGCGGCCGCACGGGAACTGCGCACGGCCCTGGAGGCCGAGGCGGCGGCCCGCACGGCGGCCTGCGACGTCTTCGGCGACCAGGCGCTCACCGCCGCCGACCTGCCCGACCTGGTACGCCGCTTCACCGAACAGCACCGGGGCCTGATGGCCCGCTTCTCCGCACAGTTCAAGACCGACCGGGACCGGGTCGCCGCGCTCACCCGCACCGGTACCTGGGACAAGTCCCTGGTGGGCCGCCTGGAGCAGGCGCTCGTCTGGCAGCGGGCCGCCGCCACGGTGAACCGGCTGGCCGACGGCCACGCGGCCCTCCTCGGCCGGTACACCCCGCGCGTCCAGGACGCCTGCGCCGGCCTGGACGCGGCGCTGGCGACGGCCGACCGCATCGCCACACTGAGCAGCGGAACCGTACGCCGCGACCTGCTCGCCGAGCACCTCGCGGACGGCGCCGACACCGATCCCCTGCCCGCCCTGCTCGCGGAGAACGTCCGCAGATCGCTCGGGGCGTGGTGCGCGATCACCGCCGCCCGCGCGGAGCGCTGGAGCAGCGCCACGGCCGAGCTGCTCGACCTGTTCGACACGGACCGCCGTACCCGGCTCTCGCCCGCCCTGCTGGGTCCCCTGGAGCAGGCCGGGCAGGTCATCGGCGCGCTGGAGGCCGATCCGGAGGGCCCCGAGGTGTGGCGCGCCCACCTCGACGGCCTCGCCGTACTGGCCCGCTACGGAGCCGACGCCCTCGTGGCGGCCGCGGCCGAGCGCGGCCTGGACCCCGGGTGCCTGCCCGACGTGGTCGAACAGGCGCTCCTGCGTGCGTGGGCCGACGGCGTCCTCGCGGCCGACCGGCGCCTGCGCAGCACCCGCTCCGCCGACCTCGACGCGCGCGTCGCCGACTTCAGGGCGGCCGACCGGCGGCTGGTCGCCGCCGCGGGCGGTGCGGTCATCGAGGCGTGCAACAAGCGGCGGCCGCGCAGCTTCGCCGGAGGCTCGGGCGCCGTCATCGTCCGGGAGGCGGAGAAGAAGACCCGGCACATGCCGGTGCGCGAACTGCTCGGCCGGACCCGCGAGGTGGTGCAGGCCGTCAAACCCTGCTTCATGATGAGCCCCCTGACGGTCAGCCAGTTCCTGCCGCCGGACTTCCACTTCGACGTCGTCGTCTTCGACGAGGCGTCCCAGGTCCGGCCCAGCGACGCCGTGAACTGCGTGTACCGGGGCCGCGCCCTGATCGTCGCCGGTGACGAGAAGCAGCTGCCCCCGACCTCCTTCTTCGATTCCTCGGTGGACGACGACTCCGACGAGTACGCGCAGGACGCCCCGGACTCCTTCGAGTCGCTGCTGCACGCCTGCAAGGCCGGTGCCCTGCGGGAACTGCCGCTGCGCTGGCACTACCGCAGCCGCCACGAGAACCTCATCACCTTCAGCAACCACGAGTTCTACGACAACTCGATGATCACCTTCCCCGGACCCGTGGACGAGGGCAACGACGTCGGCGTCGCCTTCCTCGACGGCGGCGGTGTCTACGACCGGGGCGGCCGTCGGGACAACCGGACGGAGGCGGAGTTCGTCGCCCGCCGGGTGCTGCACCACTTCGACACCCGCCCCGACCGGACGCTCGGCGTCGTCGCGCTCTCCCAGGCCCAGGCCTCCGCCATCGACCTGGCCGTGCAGCAGGCCAGGCGGGCCCGGCCCGACCTGGACCACTGCTTCACCGAGGACCGTCTCGACGGCTTCTTCGTCAAGAACCTGGAGTCCGTGCAGGGCGACGAGCGCGATGTGATGATCATGTCGATCGGCTACGGTCCCGACGAACACGGCAAGCTCGGGCTCAACTTCGGCCCGATCAACAAGGGCGGCGGCTGGCGCCGGCTCAACGTGGCGGTCACCCGCGCCCGTTACCGGATGGAGGTCGTCGCCTCCTTCCGCGGCACCAGCCTGGCCGACAGCCCCAACGAGAGCGTGCAGTACCTGAAGCGCTACCTCGAATACGCCGAGAACGGCCCCTCGGTCCTCGCCCGCGACGTCGTGCAGAGCGACGCCGAACCGGACAGCCCCTTCGAGGAGTCGGTCCTCGCGGTGCTGCGCGGCTGGGGCTACCGGGTCCAGCCCCAGGTCGGTGTGGCCGGCTACCGCATCGACATCGGTGTACGCCACCCCGGGCTGCCCGGCGCCTATGCGCTCGGGATCGAGTGCGACGGTGCGATGTACCACTCCTCCAAGGCCGCCCGGGACCGCGACCGGCTGCGCGAACAGGTCCTGAACGGGCTCGGCTGGCGCCTGCACCGCATCTGGGGAACGGACTGGTACCGGGGCCGGACGGCCGCCGAACTGCGGCTGCGCGAGGCGGTGGAACAGGCGGTCGCCCAGGGGCCGCTCGCCGCGCCGGCAGCACCCGCGCCGGGCACGCCGCCCGCCTCCGCCCCGTCCGCTTCCGCCCCGCCTGCCTCCGCTCCGTCCGCCTCGGTCCTGTCCGGCTCCGCCCCGTCCGCCCCGTCCGAACCCCTGCTCTCCAGTCCGGGGGACGGCGAGGCGGCACCGGGTGCCAACGGCGCCGCCTCGGACGGACCGCTGCCGGCCGTACCGTCTCCCAGGACCCAGGAACAGCGGAAACAGCCGGAACAGCCGGACCAGCAGGAACCCGCCTACGAACGCGTCCCGGTGGACCTCGGCACGCAACGCCACTGGTGCACCCGGTACCGGAGCAGCACCGTGACCGTGCGGCCCCGGCACGAACTGCACACCGAGGAGGCCCGCCCCGCGCTGCGCGGACTGCTGTCCGCGGTGATCGAGGCCGAGGGCCCCGTCCACGAGGACCTGCTCGTGCAGCGGGCCCGGGAGGCTTGGGGGGTCGGCAGGGCGGGGAGCCGCATCCGGGACAACGTCCACGAGGTGGCCCGCGCCCTGGTCCGCTCGGGCCGTGCCATCGCCGACGGAGCGTTCTACGACACCCGGGACCGCGAGGCGCTGAGGGCCAGACGGCCCGAGGACGGCACCACGCCCCGCAGGATCGTGCACATCGCCCCGGCCGAACGCCGTCTGGCACTGTACGAACTGACCGCCGAGTGCCCGGGCATGTCCGAGGACGAACTCATCAAGCAGGCCTGCGAGTTCTTCGGCTGGCGCCGCACCGGCAAGGACATCCGCGACTGTCTCGTCTCGGACATCGCGGAGCTGCGCCGTCTGGGCCGGCTGGAGGGCGGGCCGGAGCGGGTCAACGCGGCGCGCTGAGCAAAGCAGGTACTGCGCAGGACAGGTACTGAGCAGAGCAGGCGCTGCGCAGGGTGCCGGCCGGCACCCAGATGGCACGTGCCGGGGGCGACCCAGGAAACCCCGCCGCACCGGACCGGGCGACGGGCCGATGCTTCGATGCGGCGGAGAGGGCGCGGGCGACGCGGGCGACGACGGCGACAAGTAGCGAGCAGGGCAAGTGCTGAGCAGGGCAGAGAGCGTCAGAGGGGCGGCACGTGTGCCGTGCCGCCCCTCTGCTCACCTGCTCATGTCAGCTGTTCACGGCGAAGCCGGCGGATACAGCGACCGCGGCAGCTGGGAGGCCGCGGCCGAGTCCAGCAGCCACAGGGTGCGCTGCCGGCCGCGCGCGCCCGCCGCCGGGGCCTGCACCTCGCCCGCGCCGGACAGGGCGATGGCCACGGCCTGTGCCTTGTCCTCGCCGGCCGCGAGGAGCCAGACCTCGCGGGCCGAGCGGATCGCCGGCAGGGTCAGCGAGACCCGGGTCGGCGGGGGCTTGGGGGCGCCGTGCACGCCGACCACCGTGCGCTCCGTCTCCCGGACCGCCGGCAGCTCGGGGAAGAGCGAGGCCACATGGGTGTCCGGGCCGACGCCCAGCATCAGGACGTCGAAGGAGGGGACCGCGCCGTGGTTCTCGGGCCCGGCCGCCTTGGCCAGTTCCGCCGCGTAGGCCTCGGCCGCCGCCTCCACGTCCGCACCGTGGGGGCCGTCGGAGGCGGGCATGGCGTGCACGCGCTCCGGGTCCACCGGCACGGCGTCCAGCAGGGCCTCGCGGGCCTGCGTGACATTGCGCTCCGGGTCGCCCTCGGGAAGGTAGCGCTCGTCGCCCCACCACAGGTCGAGACGGCTCCAGTCGACGGCGTCCCGGGCCGGGGCCGCCGCCAGCGCGGCCAGCAGGCCGTTGCCGTTGCGGCCGCCCGTGAGGACCACCGACGCCTGGCCCCGGGAGGCCTGCGCGTCCACGATCTTCGTGATCAGACGGGCCGCGGCGGCCTGTGCCATCAGTTCCTTGTCGTGGTGCACGACCAGCTGAGGGGTGCTCACTTCGCCGTCGCCTTCTTCGCCGGGGCCTTCCGTGCGGCCGCCTTCTTGGCCGGAGCCTTGGCGGCCCCGGCCTTCACCTCGGTCCCGCTCCCGGCCCGGGTCCCGGTCTTCGTCCCCGGTTCCGGTGCGGCAGCCTCGGCGTCGGGGCTCAGCCGCTCCACGCCGTAGCGCAGCGCCGACGCGTAGGTGTCGTCCGGGTCGAGCCGGCGCAGCTCCTCCGCGATCAGCTCGGCGGTCTCCCGCCGCTTGAGCGCCACCGCGCGGGCCGGCTGGCCCTCGATGGCCAGGGTGGCCAGCGAGCCGTCGGCACGGTCCAGGACGATCGGGCCGCAGCTGGTGTCCATGCGGACGGCGGTCAGGCCCGGGCCCGAGGACAGCGAGCGCTTGACGGGGACGTCCAGCCGGTCCGCGAGCCACATCGCCAGCAGCTCGCAGCTCGGGTTGAACTCCTCGCCCTCCACCTCGACGGCCTTCACCTCGCAGACCACCTGGTCCAGGGCCGCCGCCAGCATCGAGCGCCACGGCGTGATCCGGGTCCAGGACAGGTCGGTGTCGCCGGGCGTGTAGGCGTCGGCACGGGCGGACAGCTCCCGCACCGGCTGCTCGGCGGCATAGGTGTCGGTGACCCGGCGCTGGGCGAGCGCGCCCAGCGGGTCCTTCGCCGGGTCCAGCGGTGCGTTCACCGGCCACCAGACGACGACCGGGGCGTCCGGCAGCAGCAGCGGCAGGGCGACCGAGTCGGCGTGCTCGGACACCTCGCCGTACAGCCGGAGCACGACCGTCTCGCCGGTGCCCGCGTCCGCGCCCACCCGCACCTCGGCGTCCAGCCGGGACGTCGTACGGTCGCGCGGGGAGCGGGAGACGCGCTTGATGACCACCAGGGTGCGCGAGGGGTGCTCGCGCGAGGCGTCGTTGGCGGCCTTCAGGGCGTCGTAGGCGTTCTCCTCGTCGGTGACGATGACGAGGGTGAGGACCATGCCGACGGCGGGGGTGCCGATGGCGCGGCGGCCCTGCACGAGCGCCTTGTTGATCTCGCCGGCGGTGGTGCCGGTCAGGTCTATCTTCATGGCCGGCGCCAGCTCCGTCCGTCTCGTGCGAGCATCTCGTCCGCCTCGACGGGGCCCCAGGTGCCCGACGGGTACTGCGCGGGCTTGCCGTGCTTGTCCCAGTGCTGCTCGATCGGGTCGAGGATCTTCCAGGACAGCTCGACCTCCTCCGTACGCGGGAAGAGGTTGGCGTCGCCGAGCAGCACGTCCAGGATCAGCCGCTCGTACGCCTCCGGGCTGGACTCCGTGAACGACTCGCCGTAGGCGAAGTCCATCGACACGTCCCGGATCTCCATCGAGGTGCCCGGCACCTTGGAGCCGAAGCGGACGGTGATGCCCTCGTCCGGCTGGACCCGGATGACGATCGCGTTCTGGCCCAGCTCCTCCGTCGCCGTGTGGTCGAAGGGGGAGTGCGGGGCCCGCTGGAAGACCACGGCGATCTCGGTGACCCGGCGGCCGAGACGCTTGCCGGTGCGCAGGTAGAAGGGGACGCCCGCCCAGCGGCGGTTGTCGATCTCCACCTTGACCGCCGCGAACGTGTCGGTCTTCGACTTGGGGTCGATGCCGTCCTCTTCGAGGTAGCCGATGACCTTCTCGCCGCCCTGCCAGCCGCCCGCGTACTGTCCGCGCACGGTGCTGCGGCCCAGGTCCTTCGGCAGCCGGACCGCGCCGAGCACCTTCTCCTTCTCCGCGGCCAGCGCGTCCGCGCCGAAGGAGGCGGGCTCCTCCATGGCCGTGAGGGCCATGAGCTGGAGCAGGTGGTTCTGGATGACGTCACGGGCGGCGCCGATGCCGTCGTAGTAGCCGGCCCGGCCGCCGATGCCGATGTCCTCGGCCATGGTGATCTGTACATGGTCCACGAAGGACCGGTTCCAGATCGGTTCGAACATCGTGTTGGCGAAGCGCAGCGCCAGGATGTTCTGGACGGTCTCCTTGCCGAGGTAGTGGTCGATCCGGAACACCTGGTCCGGCTCGAACACCTCGTGCACGACCTTGTTCAGCTCCTCGGCCGACTTCAGGTCGTGGCCGAACGGCTTCTCGATGACCGCCCGGCGCCAGGAGCCACCGGTCTGGTCGGCCAGCCCGTGCTTCTTCAGCTGCTGGATGACCACCGGGAAGGAGCGCGGCGGCACGGACAGGTAGAAGGCGAAGTTGCCGCCCGTGCCCTGTGCCTTGTCCAGCTCCTCGATGGTGGCGCGCAGCCGCTCGAAGGCATCGTCGTCGTCGAAGGTGCCCTGGACGAAGCGCATCCCCTGGATGAGCTGCTGCCAGACCTCTTCACGGAACGGGGTGCGCGAGTGCTCCTTGACCGCGTCGTGCACGACCTCGGCGAAGTCCTCGTGTTCCCAGTCGCGGCGGGCGAAGCCCACCAGCGAAAAGCCCGGCGGCAGCAGACCCCGGTTCGCGAGGTCGTACACCGCGGGCATCAGCTTCTTGCGCGACAGGTCGCCCGTGACACCGAAGATCACCAGGCCCGACGGCCCCGCGATGCGCGGGAGCCGTCGGTCGGCGGGGTCACGGAGCGGGTTCGCTCCGGAGCCGGAAAGGGGTGACAAATCAGCCCTCCGAGGGGGCGAGGCGCTGCAGCTCCGCCTCGGTCGACTTCAGCAGGTCGTTCCAGGAGGCCTCGAACTTGTCGACGCCCTCGTCCTCCAGCACCTGGACGACGTCGTCGTACGAGATGCCGAGCTTCTCCAGCGCGTCGAGGTCGGCGCGGGCCTGCGCGTAGGTGCCGGTGATGGTGTCCCCGGTGATCTCGCCGTGGTCCTCGGTGGCCTCCAGGGTGGCCTCCGGCATGGTGTTGACCGTGTTCGGCGCGACCAGCTCGGTGACGTACATCGTGTCCGAGTAGGCCGGGTCCTTCACACCGGTCGACGCCCACAGCGGACGCTGCTTGTTGGCGCCCGCGTTCTCCAGCGCGTTCCAGCGGTCGGAGGAGAAGACCTCCTCGTAGGCCTGGTAGGCCAGACGCGCGTTGGCGATGGCGGCCTTGCCGCGCAGCGCCTTGGCCTCGTCGGTGCCGAGGGTGTCCAGCCGCTTGTCGATCTCGCTGTCCACGCGGGACACGAAGAAGGACGCCACGGAGTGGATCTTCGACAGGTCGAGACCCTTCTCGCGAGCCTTCTCCAGACCGGAGACGTACGCGTCCATCACGGCGCGGTAGCGCTCCAGGGAGAAGATCAGCGTGACGTTGACGCTGATGCCGCGGCCGATGGTCTCGGCGATCGCGGGCAGGCCCGCCTTGGTGGCTGGGATCTTGATCAGGGTGTTGGGGCGGTCGACGAGCCAGGCCAGCTGCTTGGCCTCGGCGACGGTCGCCCGGGTGTTGTGCGCGAGACGCGGGTCCACCTCGATGGAGACCCGGCCGTCCTGGCCGTCGGTGGCGTCGAAGACCGGGCGCAGGATGTCGGCGGCGTCCCGGACGTCCGCCGTGGTGATCATGCGGATGGCCTCTTCGACGGTGACCTTGCGGGCGGCGAGGTCCGCGAGCTGCTGCTCGTAGCCGTCACCGCTGCTGATCGCCTTCTGGAAGATCGTCGGGTTGGTGGTGACGCCCACGACGTGCTGCTGGTCGATCAGCTCGGCGAGATTGCCGGACGTGATCCGCTTGCGCGACAGGTCGTCCAGCCAGATCGCGACGCCTTCCTCGGAGAGGCGCTTGAGTGCGTCTGTCATGGAATTACATCTCCTACGTGTCGTATGTGAAGCGTCAGCGCTGGGCGGCGGCGAGGGATTCCCGGGCCTTGGCGGCCACGTTCTCGGCAGTGAAGCCGAACTCGCGGAAGAGCACCTTGCCGTCGGCGGAAGCACCGAAGTGCTCCAGGGAAACGATGCGTCCGGCGTCCCCGACGTACTTGTGCCAGGTGAGGCCGATGCCCGCCTCCACCGCGACGCGCGCCTTCACGGCCGGCGGCAGCACGCTGTTCCGGTACCCCTGGTCCTGCTCCTCGAACCACTCCACGGACGGCATCGACACGACCCGCGTCGGCACCCCGTCGGCCTGCAGCTGCTCGCGCGCCTCGACGGCCACGTGCACCTCGGAACCGGTGGCGATCAGGATGACCTGGGGCTCGCCGCCGTCCGCCTCGAACAGGACGTAGCCGCCCTTGGCCGCGTCGTCGTTGGGCTCGTAGACCGGCACGCCCTGGCGGGTCAGCGCGAGGCCGTGCGGGGCGCCCTTGCCGAACTCCTTGGTGTAGCGCGAAAGGATCTCGCGCCAGGCGATGGCGGTCTCGTTGGCGTCGGCCGGACGCACGACGTTCAGACCGGGGATCGCGCGCAGCGAGGCCAGGTGCTCGACCGGCTGGTGGGTCGGGCCGTCCTCGCCGAGACCGATGGAGTCGTGCGTCCACACGAACGTCACCGGCAGGTGCATCAGGGCCGACAGACGCACCGCGTTGCGCATGTAGTCGGAGAACACGAGGAACGTGCCGCCGTAGATACGGGTGTTGCCGTGCAGGGCGATGCCGTTCATCTCCGCGCCCATGGAGTGCTCGCGGATGCCGAAGTGGACCGTCCGGCCGTACGGGTTCGCCTCCGGCAGCGGGTTGTCCGCCGGCAGGAAGGAGCTTTCCTTGTCGATGGTCGTGTTGTTCGACCCGGCGAGGTCGGCGGAGCCGCCCCACAGCTCGGGGACGATCGCGCCGAGCGCCTGCAGCACCTTGCCGGAGGCGGCACGCGTCGCGATGCCCTTGCCCGCCTCGAAGACCGGGAGCTTCTCCTCCCAGCCGGTGGGCAGCTCGCCCTGGCTGATGCGGTCGAATTCGGCGGCACGCTCGGCGTTGTTGTCGCGCCACTCCTGGAAGGACTTCTCCCACTCGGCCTTGGCCTGGCGGCCGCGGTCGAGGGCCTCGCGGGTGTGGCCGAGCACCTCGGCGGAGACCTCGAAGGTCTTCTCCGGGTCGAAGCCGAGGACGCGCTTGGTGGCCGCGACCTCGTCGTCGCCGAGCGCCGAGCCGTGCGCGGCCTCGGTGTTCTGGGCGTTCGGGGCCGGCCAGGCGATGATCGAGCGCATCGCGATGAAGGACGGCTTGTCCGTCACCTTCTTCGCGGCCTCGATCGCGTTGTAGATGGCGTGCGGGTCGAGGTCGCCGTCCGGCTTCGGGGCGATCCGCTGCACGTGCCAGCCGTAGGCCTCGTACCGCTTGGCGGTGTCCTCGGAGACGGCCGTCTCGGTGTCGCCCTCGATCGAGATGTGGTTGTCGTCCCACAGCAGGACCAGGTTGCCGAGCTCCTGGTGACCGGCGAGCGAGGACGCCTCGGCGGAGATGCCCTCCTGCAGACAGCCGTCACCGGCGATGCAGTAGACGAAGTGGTCGAAGGGGGACTCGCCCTGCGCGGCCTCGGGGTCGAACAGACCGCGCTCGTAGCGGGCGGCCATGGCCATGCCCACCGCGTTGGCGACGCCCTGGCCGAGCGGGCCGGTCGTCGTCTCGACACCCTTGGTGTGCCCGTACTCCGGGTGGCCGGGGGTCTTCGAACCCCACGTTCGGAAGGCCTTCAGGTCGTCCAGCTCCAGGCCGAAGCCGGCCAGGAAGAGCTGTGTGTAGAGGGTCAGGGACGAGTGGCCGGCGGACAGCACGAAGCGGTCGCGCCCGACCCACTGCGGGTCGGCCGGGTCGTGCCGCATCACCTTCTGGAAGAGGGTGTAGGCGGCCGGCGCCAGGCTCATCGCCGTACCGGGATGGCCGTTGCCGACTTTCTGTACGGCGTCGGCGGCCAGGACACGGGCGGTGTCCACGGCCCGCTGGTCCAGCTCGGTCCAGTCAAGGTCTGTGGTGGTCGGCTTGGTGCTCACCCTGGGTCAGGGCTCCTCTCCACATGTCGGGCGCCGGTCTTCGGGGCATGCCCCGCCCGGCCGCCGGTGCGCTTCTACCCACCGGCCGGGTTGAGCCTACCCCCGTGAGGACGTGCATTTTTTCGAGTGATTCCAGACTGCCGGGAGTCCGCGCGATCCGCCTCCCGACTGGCCGAGAACGCATTCGGCACATGAATACGGAGCCGCTCATCTGACCGCTCAATCGAGCCCTGTGACCCCTCGGATGGGACGCCCGCCAACACGACCCCACCCCCGCGAAGGCCGAGGTATGGGCAACGTCTAAAGTGGCGTGGTACGCGCGAGCCTTTACCGGTACTTCACACGGGGAGGCTTGCTGGGATGTCTCTGTCAGGGGTGTGCGTGACGGCCGTCGAATCCCGCCCTGGGGGCACCTCCCAGGCCCTTAAGGCTTTGGGGGAGGGTGCGCTCGGGGCGAGCCAGGGCCCGATTCACCGGCCGTTCGGGGCCCGTGTCAAGGCGTTCGTGGCGCTGACCAAGCCGCGGATCATCGAGCTGCTGCTCATTACCACCGTTCCGGTGATGTTCCTGGCGCAGCAGGGTGTGCCCGACCTGACGCTGGTCCTGCTGACCTGCGTCGGCGGCTACCTCTCCGCCGGCGGCGCCAATGCGCTGAACATGTACATCGACCGGGACATCGACGCGCTGATGGACCGCACATCGCAGCGTCCGCTGGTGACCGGCATGGTCAGCCCGCGCGAGTGCCTCGCCTTCGGCATCACCCTGGCGGCCGTCTCGACGCTGCTGTTCGGATTGACCGTCAACTGGCTGAGCGCCTGGCTGTCACTCGGAGCGCTCCTCTTCTACGTCGTCGTCTACACGATGATCCTCAAACGGCGTACGTCCCAGAACATCGTCTGGGGCGGCATCGCCGGCTGCCTGCCGGTGCTGATCGGCTGGTCCTCCGTCACGGACTCCATGTCCTGGGCGCCGGTCATCCTCTTCCTCGTCATGTTCTTCTGGACGCCGCCGCACTACTGGCCGCTGTCCATGAAGGTCAAGGAGGACTACGCGCGCGTGGGTGTGCCGATGCTCCCGGTGGTCGCCTCCAACAAGGTGGTCGCCCGGCAGATCGTCATCTACAGCTGGGTGATGGTCGCCGTCTCCCTGCTGCTGACCCCGCTCGGCTACACCGGCTGGTTCTACACGGTGGTCGCCCTCGCGGCGGGCGGCTTCTGGCTCTGGGAGGCGCACGGCCTGCAGAACCGGGCGAAGGCCGAGGCGACGGGCGCGAAGCTGAAGGAGATGCGGCTGTTCCACTGGTCGATCACCTATGTGTCGATCCTCTTCGTCGCCGTCGCGGTGGACCCCTTCCTGCGCTGACGCCCGTCCTTCCTGCGCTGCCACACGTTCCTCCAGCGTCGACGCCCTTCCTTTCCGGGCCGACGCACGTCCTTCCTGTGCCGACGCCCGTCCTTTCCGGGCCGACGCACGTCACAGGGACCTGCCCTCGCCAGCCGATCTACCCGTGAGTAGCATCCAGGTCATGGCA
Organism: Streptomyces sp. NPDC107581; assembly: GCF_055657175.1. Classification (NCBI taxonomy): domain Bacteria; kingdom Bacillati; phylum Actinomycetota; class Actinomycetes; order Kitasatosporales; family Streptomycetaceae; genus Streptomyces; species Streptomyces sp. NPDC107581. The sequence continues at coordinate 170,542 of NZ_JBVKBH010000006.1, read as the reverse complement.
GACACGCAGCAGGTTGACCCGAAGGCCGAGCGCAAGGCGGCCCGGCTCGCCCACCAGATCAGCGCCTTCGCGAAGGCGCACGGCGGCGCCGAGGGCCAGGTGGCCCACATCGGCGAACGCGGCGCCCGCATCGTCCTGGTCGGCGAGGACGGCGGCTGGGGCGACCTGGTGGCCCCCAGCACCGAGATCGCCCGGCAGGCGGTGGAGAAGTCCGGCATCACCGTCCACGAGTCCTTCGACGGCGAGTTCGCGGCCAAGGTGACGACGGGCCCGTACGAGTGGAAGCGCATGGCCGGAATCCAGGTCGGCGGCCCGTCCAACCGCTGAGCGGCCGCCCTCGGGGGGCGCGGGGCGGCGGCGAACCGCGGCTGCGCCGCGTGGGCGCGGTCACGCCGGGGCCGCCCGTACCCGCCGGACGACCCGTGCTCCCGGGCCGGACCGCGACCTCGAACCCGTTCACCCGTTAGGACCTGTAAGCAAGGCACAGCGTCCCGCGGGAGCCGGAATGATCGAAACACCGTCCCTCGTGGACCAGTACTGCCACGGAGTGCTCCGCACCGAGCTGGGCCTCGGCACCTTCGAGGCCCAGCTGGCCCGCACCGAGGGCCCGCCGGCGGCCGGCACCACCCTCTTCGACACCCAGACCGGTTTCGCCGTGCGGCGCTGGTGCCCCCCGCTGCTCGGCCTGGAACCGCACTGCACACCCGCCCGCTATCTCGCCAGACGCCGTGAACTGGGCGTCCTGGAGGCGGGCCGCAGGCTGCTGCGCGGCAGCGGCATCACGACGTACCTGGTCGACACGGGCCTGCCCGGCGACCTCACCGGCCCCGCCGAGATGGCCTCGGACGGCAGTGCCCAGGCCCGCGAGATCGTCCGGCTGGAGCTGCTCGCGGAGCAGGTCGCCGACACCTCCGGCACGGTCGAGTCGTTCCTCGCCAACCTCGCCGAATCGGTGCACGGCGCCGCCGCCCAGGCCGTCGCCTTCACCTCCGTCGCGGGGCTCAGACACGGCCTGGCCCTCGCGCCCGAGCCGCCCGGGCCGGGCGAGGTGCGCGGTGCGGCGGCCCGCTGGCTGGCCGGGCGGCGGGTCGGCGGCCGGCTGAGCGACCCGGTGCTGCTGCGGCACCTGCTGTGGATCGCGGTCGCCTCGGGGCTGCCGCTCCAGCTGCACGCCGGGCTGGGGGAGCCGGGCTCGCGCATCGACCGTACGGACCCGGTCCTGCTCACCGACTTCGTCCGGGCCACCGCGGGCCTCGGCACCGATCTGATCCTGCTGCACGGCTATCCGTACCACCGGCACGCCGCCCACCTGGCCGGCGTCTTTCCGCATGTGTACGCCGACTCGGGCGCCGCCCTCGTCCGTACCGGTGCCCGCGCGGCCACGGTCCTCGCCGAGATCCTGGAGCTGGCCCCCTTCGGCAAGATCCTCTTCTCCAGCGGTGCCCACGGCCTGCCCGAGCTGCACGTCGTCGGCGCCCGCCTGTTCCGCGAGGCCCTGGGCAGGGTGCTGGGCACCTGGGTCGCCGAGGGCGCCTGGAGCCTGGGGGACGCGCAGCGGGTGGCCCGGATGGTCGCCGCGGACACCGCGCGACGGGTGTACGGGCTGGGGTGAGGTCTGTACGGCCGTCCGGGCGCCGGACCCCACCGCGTACGGGTGACTCAGGCGTGCGTGCCCGCCGTCACCTCGGCCGAGGGGCCGGGCAGGTCCAGGGCGGCGGCCTCCGGGCGTTCCCGCAGGGACAGCAGGACGCGCAGCACGCCGATCCAGACCAGGCACGAGCCGAACATGTGGAGGCCGACGAGGGCCTCCGGCAGGTGCGTGAAGTACTGGACGTAGCCGATGACGCCCTGTCCGAGCAGGATCAGGAACAGATCGCGGGTGCGGTCGAGGGGACCCTTGGGGGCGTCGACGGCCTTGAGGACGAACCACAGGGCGAAGGTGAGCGTCACCACGATCCAGGCGAGCACCGCGTGCAGCTTGCTGACCGTCTCCCAGTCGATCGGGATCCGCTCGACCTCCTTGGAGTCGCCCGCGTGCGGCCCGGCCCCGGTCACCACCGTGCCGGCCGCGATCAGCAGCACCGACGCGGCCACCAGGAACCACACCAGCTGCTGCACGGCCCGGCCGACCAGCGGCCGCGGCGCCTCGTCGCCCTCGCGGGTGCGCTGCCACGTCAGCGTGGCGACGGCGATGAGCCCCGAGGAGAGCAGGAAGTGCGCGGCGACCGTGTACGGGTTCAGGCCCACCAGGACCACGATGCCGCCGAGCACCGCGTTGCCCATGACCACCCAGAACTGAGCCCAGCCCAGTCGGGTCAGGCTGCGCCGCCACGGCTTCTCGGAGCGGGCGGCGATGATCGCCCAGCCGACGGCCGCGCACAGCACGTACGTCAGCATGCGGTTGCTGAACTCGACGATCCCGTGGAAGCCCATGGCACGGGTGGTCGTCAGCGAGTCGTCGGTGCAGGTGGGCCAGGTCGGGCAGCCCAGGCCCGAGCCGGTCAGGCGCACGGCACCGCCGGTGACCACGATGACCACCGCCATGACGAGCGCGGCGAGCGCGGCCCGGCGGACCGTCCGGGGGTCCGGGGTCCAGCGGTCGGCGATGAAGGCGAGCGGGTTGCGCAGGGCCGCTACGACGTCGGCGTGGGTCAGCTTTGGCACGCGCACCATCGTAGGCCGCCGCTTGTGCACACTTTCACGAGGGTCCCGCCTCCGTGCCCGCGTCCGCCGGAGGAACCTGCGGGTGCCCGCGTCCGCCGGAGGAACCTCCGGGTGCCCGTGCCGCCCGGTGAACTCCCGGGTGCCCATGTCCACCGGAAGGGCTACGGGTGTACGCGTCCACCGGAGGAGCCTCCGCGAGTCCGTGTTGGCGGTGTTGGCGGTGGTGGCCGTGTCCGCCGTGTCCGCCGGAGGGGCCTCCGGTCGTCCATGGCCGCCCGAAGGAACCTCCGCGAGTCCGCGTCCGCCGCGTCCGGCGTGTTCGCCGTGCGCACCGTGTCCGCCGGAAGGGCTTCCTGGTGCCTACTCCCAGCGGAAGAACTTCCCGGCGGCGGCCAGTCCCACGACCGCCCACGCGGCGAGGATGCCCAGGTCGCCCCAGGGCATGCCGGCGCCGTGCTGGAGCACGTCCCGCAGACCGTCCGAGAGGGCGGAGATGGGCAGCAGCCCGAGGACGTGCTCTCCGGCCGAGCCGAACTTGTCGAGCGGCACGATCACTCCGCCGCCCATGAGCAGCAGCAGGAAGACCAGGTTGGCGGCGGCCAGGGTCGCCTCCGCCTTCAGGGTGCCCGCCATCAGCAGGCCGAGGCCCGAGAAGGCGGCCGTGCCGAGGACCAGCAGCAGCAGGACGGCGGCCGGGTTGCCCTGCGGGGACCAGCCCAGTGCGAAGGCGATCGCCGTCAGCAGGATCACCTGGAGGATCTCCGTGACCAGGACGGATGCCGTCTTCGCGGTCATCAGACCCCAGCGGGGCAGCGGGGAGGAGGCGAGCCGCTTCAGCACGCCGTAGCGGCGCTCGAAGCCGGTCGCGATGGCCTGCCCGGTGAACGCCGTCGACATCACGGCCAGGGCCAGAACGCCCGGGGCGAGGAAGTCGACCGCCTTGCCAGCGCCGGTGTCGACGATGTCCACGGAGCTGAAGAGCACCAGCAGCAGGGCCGGGATCACGACCGTCAGCAGCAGCTGCTCGCCGTTGCGCAGCAGCATCTTCGTCTCCAGCGCCGCCTGGGCCGCGATCATGCGGGGCAGCGGAGCGGCACCCGGCCTGGGAGCGTAGGTACCCGTCGCGGTCGTCATGAGCGCAGCTCCTTGCCGGTCAGCTCCAGAAAGACGTCTTCCAGGGTGTGCCGCTCCACCGAGATCCGGTCCGGGATCACCCCGTGCTGGGCGCACCACGAGGTCACCGTGGCCAGCAGCTGCGGGTCGACCTTGCCGACGACGCGGTAGCTGCCCGGGGTCAGCTCGGCGGCCGTGCAGTCGGCCGGGAGCGCCTTGAGCAGCGAACCCACGTCGAGACCGGGGCGGCCGGTGAAGCGCAGGGTGTTCTCGGCGCCGCCCTTGCACAGCTCCTCCGGGGAGCCCTGGGCGATGACCCGGCCGCCGTCGATGATCGCCACGTCGTCGGCGAGCTGCTCGGCCTCGTCCATGTGGTGCGTGGTGAGGATCACCGAGACACCGTCGGCGCGCAGGTCCTTGACCAGGTCCCAGGTGGCCCGGCGGGCCTGCGGGTCGAGGCCGGCGGTCGGCTCGTCCAGGAACACCAGCTCGGGACGCCCCACCACGGCCATGGCGAGCGCGAGGCGCTGCTGCTGGCCGCCGGACAGCCGCCGGTAGCCGGTGCGCCCGCAGGAGCCCAGCCCGAGGCGTTCGGTCAGGGCGTCCACGTCCAGGGGATGCGCGTGCAGTCTGGCGACGTGCCGCAGCATCTCGTCCGCCCGGGCGCCGGAGTACACGCCGCCGGACTGGAGCATCACGCCGATACGGGGACGCAGCTCGGCGGACTGGCGTACCGGGTCGAGGCCCAGGACGCGCACCGTGCCGGAATCCGGCTTCCGGTACCCCTCGCAGGTCTCGACCGTGGTCGTCTTCCCCGCCCCGTTGGGGCCGAGGACGGCGGTCACTCCCGCCTGGGCCGCCAGGTCGAGGCCGTCCACCGCGGTCTTTGTGCCGTACCGCTTCACCAGGGCCTGGACCTGGACCACGGGCTCACTTCGCATGAGTGCAGAGTCTAGGGAGACGCCGGACCGCTCAGGCGCGGGGGTGCCCCCGCTCGAACCGGGCCAGGGGAGGGGAAGGGGGCGGGAACTCCTCCGCGCGGGGCCGGTGCACGGCCAGCCACCGCTCGGCGTAGGCCACCGCGTCCGCCACCGGGAACAGCCGTGCGTCGGCCGCACCGACCTTGCCCCGGAGCACGGGACGGTCCCGTTCGAAGTCGTGGCCCAGCTCGTCGAAGCGGTCCGAGGTGATCGACACCTCGGTCACCGTCTCCCAGCCGCCGCCCGGGGCCGGCCGGCCCACCTGTACCAGCGGGGACGGTATGCGGTACTCGGCGAGATGGAAGCTGGTGCAGGCGTCGTAGCCCGCGCCCAGCAGCAGGACCCGGGCCGCCAGCTTCTCCAGCCGGGCGAGCGGGCTGCGCTCGCCCAGCCGGCAGTCGGGGGCATGGCCCTCGGTGATCTCCGCGGCGCGCGGCCCGAGCGCCGCGAACGAGGTCTGCGGGTGCGCGCTGCGCCGGGCGCCCGGCCAGGTGCGCACGGTCTCCGGGAGCACGCCGACCCCGCGCGAGGGGGTGATCAGCGGGTCGTAGTCGGGCATCGTGGCGCGGATCCTGTCCCACCACTGCTCGGGCACCGGAGGAGCGCCCCACACGGCCGGGTCGGACAGGTCCGCGGACTGGGTCGGGACGACGAGTGTGCCGGACGGACCGAGGGCGTCCAGGAGCCCCTGGACGACGGCGACGGCCCCTCCGTTGACCCAGCCGAGGGAACTGAGCGACGTGTGCACCAGAAGGACCTCGCCGCCCTCGACACCCAGCAGTCGAAGCTGGGTGGCGACGGTGTCGCGAGTGACAAGAGGGCCGGTCGGAGGGGGTATGGGCATGATGCGCGAGTCTTCCCGACGGGCTCGTCCGGCGCCACCGAAATCGCCGGGGAACCCGCACCGGATGATCGATCAGAAGATCATTTCCGCAGGTCAGATTAGGTATGCCTAAGTGATGCAGGGCACCGTCCGATGATCCGGACGTGGCTTGTCAGGCTCCGAGGAATTACGCAACAATGGCGTTGTGAAAAACGTCGGCGAGGCTCGGGAGACCCCGGTGGGTACCCCGCACGAGGAGCTGGCGGCTGGGATGCGCTCGGATCGCTCGACGCGCAACCGGGTCGCGCGGTCCATCCTGGACCACGGCCCGTCGACCGTTGCCGAGCTGGCCGGCCGGCTGGGACTGACCCAGGCCGCCGTGCGGCGCCACCTGGACGCCCTGGTCGCCGACGACGTCGTGGAGGCACGCGAGCAGCGGGTGTACGGCGCCCGGACCCGTGGCCGTCCCGCCAAGGTCTTCGCGCTGACGGACTGCGGCCGCGACGCCTTCGACCAGTCCTACGACACGCTCGCCGTGGACGCCCTGCGCTGGATCGCCGAACAGGGCGGCGGCGACGAGGCGGTCGCCGCGTTCGCCCGCGCCAGGATCGCCGCCCAGGCGGGTGCGTACCGCAAGGCGATCGAGGGCGCCGGCCCCGACGAGCGCGCCGAAGCGCTGGCCAAGGCCCTGAGTGTGGACGGGTACGCTGCAACGGCGCGCAGCGCACCGGTCGGCGAGCAGCTGTGCCAGCACCACTGCCCGGTCGCCCACGCGGCGGAACAGTTCCCGCAGTTGTGCGAGGCGGAGACGGAGATCTTCGCCGAACTGCTGGGTACCCACGTCCAGCGACTGGCGACCATCGCCCACGGCGACGGCGTCTGCACGACGTTCATCCCCAAGATTTCGAAGACCGATCACCAGAGCGACCAAGCATCTGCAAGCACGGCCGGGAGGAACCCCGCATGACTCTCCCCACGGAGACTGCTCACCCCGAACTCGAGGGTCTGGGCACGTACGAATACGGCTGGGCCGACTCCGACGAGGCCGGTGCCGCTGCGAAGCGTGGCCTGAGCGAGGACGTCGTCCGCGACATCTCGGGCAAGAAGTCCGAGCCGGAGTGGATGACCAAGCTGCGCCTCAAGGGTCTGAAGCTCTTCGAGAAGAAGCCCATGCCGAACTGGGGCTCGGATCTGTCGGGCATCGACTTCGACAACATCAAGTACTTCGTGCGCTCCACGGAGAAGCAGGCGGAGTCCTGGGAGGACCTGCCCGAGGACATCAAGAACACCTACGACAAGCTGGGCATCCCGGAGGCCGAGAAGCAGCGCCTCGTCGCCGGTGTCGCCGCCCAGTACGAGTCGGAGGTCGTCTACCACCAGATCCGTGAGGACCTGGAGGAGCAGGGCGTCATCTTCTTGGACACCGACACCGCGCTGAAGGAGCACCCCGAGCTCTTCAAGGAGTACTTCGGGACCGTCATCCCGGTCGGCGACAACAAGTTCGCGTCGCTCAACACGGCCGTGTGGTCCGGCGGCTCCTTCATCTACGTGCCGAAGGGCGTGCACGTCGAGATCCCGCTCCAGGCCTACTTCCGCATCAACACGGAGAACATGGGCCAGTTCGAGCGGACCCTGATCATCGTCGACGAGGGTGCCTACGTGCACTACGTCGAGGGCTGCACGGCCCCGATCTACAAGTCGGACTCGCTGCACAGCGCCGTGGTCGAGATCATCGTCAAGAAGAACGCCCGCTGCCGCTACACGACCATCCAGAACTGGTCGAACAACGTCTACAACCTGGTCACCAAGCGCGCCGTGGCCTACGAGGGCGCGACCATGGAGTGGATCGACGGCAACATCGGCTCCAAGGTGACGATGAAGTACCCGGCCGTCTACCTGATGGGCGAGCACGCCAAGGGCGAGACCCTCTCCATCGCCTTCGCGGGCGAGGGCCAGCACCAGGACGCCGGCTCCAAGATGGTCCACATGGCGCCGAACACCTCGTCCAACATCGTCTCCAAGTCGGTGGCGCGCGGCGGCGGCCGCACCTCGTACCGAGGCCTGGTCGAGATCGGCGAGGGCGCCCACGGCTCGAAGTCGAACGTGCTGTGCGACGCGCTGCTCGTGGACACCGTCTCCCGCTCCGACACGTACCCGTACGTCGACGTCCGTGAGGACGACGTGTCCATGGGCCACGAGGCGACCGTCTCCAAGGTCTCCGAGGACCAGCTCTTCTACCTGATGAGCCGCGGTCTGACCGAGTTCGAGGCGATGGCGATGATCGTGCGCGGCTTCGTCGAGCCGATCGCCAAGGAGCTGCCCATGGAGTACGCCCTCGAACTCAACCGGCTGATCGAGCTGCAGATGGAAGGCGCGGTCGGCTAAGGCCGCCCCCAGCAGTAGCAGCCCGCCTCACGGGCGGGCCGAGGATCTCAACTGACGTAGGAAAGAGAGCAGACCGACAGCCATGGCTGAGGCTCAGAACATCCCCGTGGGCTCCACCACCGCGGGCCAGATCGCGGTGGCCGCCGAGTCGACCGTCGCCACGCGCATGAGCGCGCCCCCCTCCTTCGACGTGGCGGACTTCCCGGTCCCGCACGGCCGCGAGGAGGAGTGGCGGTTCACCCCGCTGGAGCGGCTGCGCGGCCTGCACGACGGCACCGCCGTCGCGACCGGCGAGGGCGTGAAGGTCGTCGTCGAGGCCCCCGAGGGTGTGACCGTCGAGACCGTCGGCCGTGACGACGCGCGGCTCGGCCGGGCGGGCGTCCCGGTGGACCGCGTCGCCGCCCAGGCGTACTCCGCCTTCGAGCAGGCCGGCGTGGTCACCGTCCCCAAGGAGACGGTGCTCACCGAGCCGATCCGCATCGCCGTGCACGGTGAGGGCGGGGTCGCCTACGGCCACCAGCTGATCGAGCTGGGCGCCTTCGCCGAGGCCGTCGTCGTCATCGACCACACCGGCGACGCGGTGCTCGCCGCCAACGTCGACTACGTCCTGGGCGACGGCGCCAAGCTGACCGTCGTCTCCGTCCAGGACTGGGACGACAAGGCCGTCCACGTGGGCCAGCACAACGCGCTGATCGGCCGGGACGCCACCTTCAAGTCGTTCGTGGTCACCTTCGGCGGCGACCTCGTCCGTCTGCACCCGCGCGTGGCCTACGCCGGCACCGGCGGCGAGGCCGAGCTGTTCGGCCTGTACTTCACCGACGCGGGCCAGCACCAGGAGCACCGCCTCCTGGTCACGCACAACACCCCGCACTGCAAGTCGAACGTCGTCTACAAGGGCGCGCTCCAGGGCGACGAAGCGCACGCCGTGTGGATCGGTGACGTGCTGATCGAGGCCAGCGCCGAGGGCACCGACACCTACGAGATGAACCGCAACCTCGTCCTCACCGACGGCGCGCGGGTCGACTCGGTGCCGAACCTGGAGATCGAGACCGGCGAGATCGTCGGCGCCGGTCACGCCTCCGCCACCGGCCGTTTCGACGACGAGCAGCTGTTCTACCTGATGGCCCGGGGCATCCCCGAGCACGATGCCCGCCGCCTGGTGGTCCGCGGCTTCTTCGCCGGGCTGGTCCAGCAGATCGGCGTCGCGGACATCGAGGAGCGCCTCATCGCCAAGATCGAAGAGGAGCTGGAGGCGTCGGTCGCATGACTGCCCCTTCGACGTTCCTGCGCGCCTGCGGGCTGAGCGAGCTGGAGGAGGACACCCCGAAGAGGGTGGAACTCGACGGCACGCCGGTCTCGGTCGTGAAGACGGAGGGGGAGGTGTTCGCGATCCACGACATCTGCTCGCACGCGAACGTCTCGCTCTCCGAGGGCGAGGTGGAGGACTGCCAGATCGAGTGCTGGCTGCACGGCTCCAGCTTCGACCTGCGTACCGGCAAGCCGTCCGGCCTTCCCGCAACGCGCCCCGTCCCCGTATACCCCGTAAAGATCGAAGGGGACGACGTTCTCGTCTCCCTCACCCAGGAGTCCTGAGGCACCCATGGCAACGCTTGAAATCCGAGACCTGCACGTCACCGTCGAGGCCGACAACGCCACGAAGGAGATCCTCAAGGGCGTCGACCTCACCGTGAAGCAGGGCGAGACGCACGCCATCATGGGCCCCAACGGCTCGGGCAAGTCCACCCTCGCCTACTCGCTCGCGGGTCACCCGAAGTACACGATCACCAGCGGCACCGTCACCCTCGACGGCGAGGACGTCCTGGAGATGTCCGTCGACGAGCGCGCCCGAGCCGGCCTGTTCCTGGCGATGCAGTACCCGGTCGAGGTCCCCGGCGTCTCGGTCTCCAACTTCCTGCGCACCTCCGCCACCGCCATCCGCGGCGAGGCCCCCAAGCTGCGCACCTGGGTGAAGGAGGTCAAGGAGGCCATGGAGCGCCTCAACATGGACCCGGCCTTCGCCGAGCGCAACGTCAACGAGGGCTTCTCCGGCGGTGAGAAGAAGCGCCACGAGATCCTCCAGCTCGAACTGCTCAAGCCGAAGGTCGCGATCCTCGACGAGACCGACTCCGGCCTGGACGTCGACGCGCTCCGCATCGTCTCCGAGGGCGTCAACCGCGTCCGCGAGACCGGCGAGGTCGGCACCCTGCTGATCACCCACTACACGCGCATCCTGCGCTACATCAAGCCCGACTACGTCCACGTCTTCTCCGGCGGCCGCATCGTCGAGTCCGGCGGCGCCGAGCTCGCCGACAAGCTGGAGGACGAGGGCTACGAGGCCTACACGAAGGGTGGCGCATCCGCGTGACACAGCTGCCGGGCCTCCTCGACGTCGAGGCGATCCGCAAGGACTTCCCCATCCTGGACCGCCAGGTCCACGACGGCCAGAAGCTCGTGTACCTGGACAACGCGGCGACCTCGCAGAAGCCGCGCCAGGTGCTGGACGCCCTGAGCGAGTACTACGAGCGCTACAACGCCAACGTCCACCGCGGCGTGCACGTCCTCGCGGAGGAGGCCACGGCGCTGTACGAGGGCGCGCGTGACAAGGTCGCCGAGTTCATCAACGCGCCGAGCCGCGACGAGGTGATCTTCACCAAGAACGCCTCCGAATCGCTGAACCTCGTGGCGAACATGCTGGGCTGGGCCGACGAGCCCTACCGGGTGGACCACGAGACCGAGATCGTCATCACGGAGATGGAGCACCACTCCAACATCGTGCCGTGGCAGCTGCTCGCGCAGCGCACGGGTGCGAAGCTGAAGTGGTTCGGCCTCACCGACGACGGCCGCCTGGACCTGTCCAACATCGACGAGATCATCACCGAGAAGACGAAGATCGTCTCCTTCGTGCTGGTGTCGAACATCCTGGGCACGGTCAACCCGGTCGAGACGATAGTGCGCCGCGCCCAGGAGGTCGGTGCCCTGGTCTGCATCGACGCCTCCCAGGCGGCGCCCCACATGCCGCTGGACGTCCAGGCCCTCCAGGCCGACTTCGTGGCCTTCACCGGCCACAAGATGTGCGCCCCGACCGGCATCGGCGTGCTGTGGGGCCGCCAGGAGCTGCTGGAGGACCTGCCTCCGTTCCTCGGCGGCGGCGAGATGATCGAGACGGTGTCGATGCACTCCTCGACCTACGCCCCGGCCCCGCACAAGTTCGAGGCGGGTACGCCCCCGGTCGCCCAGGCGGTCGGCCTCGGTGCCGCGATCGACTACCTGAACTCGATCGGCATGGACAAGGTCCTCGCCCACGAGCACGCGCTGACCGAGTACGCGGTCCGGCGGCTGGCCGAGGTGCCCGACCTGAGGATCATCGGCCCGACCACGGCCGAGGACCGGGGCGCGGCGATCTCCTTCACGCTGGGTGACATCCACCCGCACGACGTGGGCCAGGTCCTCGACGAGCAGGGCATCGCGGTGCGCGTCGGCCACCACTGCGCGCGGCCCGTCTGCCTGCGCTACGGAATTCCTGCGACCACACGAGCGTCGTTCTATCTGTACTCCACGCCGGCCGAGATCGACGCTCTGGTCGACGGTCTGGAGCACGTACGGAACTTCTTCGGCTGAGGGGCCTGACAGGTGAAGCTGGACTCGATGTACCAGGAAGTCATCCTGGACCACTACAAGAACCCGCACGGGCGTGGTCTGAGGGATGGCGACGCCGAGGTGCACCACGTGAACCCGACGTGCGGCGACGAGATCACCCTTCGCGTGAAGTACGACGGAACGACGATCAAGGACGTCTCGTACGAGGGCCAGGGCTGCTCCATCAGCCAGGCCTCGGCGTCCGTCCTGAACGAGCTCCTCGTCGGCAGGGAGCTGGCCGAGGCGCAGAAGATCCAGGAGACCTTCCTGGAGCTGATGCAGTCCAAGGGCCGCATCGAGCCGGACGACGCGATGGAGGAGGTCCTGGAGGACGCGGTCGCGTTCGCCGGTGTCTCCAAGTACCCCGCCCGGGTCAAGTGCGCCCTCCTGAGCTGGATGGCGTGGAAGGACGCGACGGCCCAGGTGCTGGGTGGCGCCGACGCCGAAAGGAAGACAGCATGAGCGAGACCGCTGAGATGAAGCCGGCCTCGGAGGAAGAACTCCGCGAGGCGCTGTACGACGTCGTCGACCCCGAGCTGGGCATCGACGTGGTCAACCTCGGCCTGATCTACGGCATCCATATCGACGACGCGAACATCGCGACGATCGACATGACCCTGACCTCGGCGGCCTGCCCGCTGACGGATGTCATCGAGGACCAGGCCAAGTCCGCCACGGACGGCCTCGTCAACGAGCTGCGCATCAACTGGGTCTGGATGCCGCCGTGGGGCCCCGACAAGATCACGGACGACGGCCGTGAGCAGCTGAGGGCGCTCGGCTTCAACGTCTGACACCTCCGCGTGCGGGAAGCGGCGGCACCCGGCCTGACGGGTGCCGCCGCTTCCGCGTGTTCGGGCCGGCGCGTCCACGAGCGGGAACGCCGGGCCCGTGAAGGGGAACGTGCGATGTGTACGGCCGTACGCAAGCACTGTGTACGCTTGTACACATGGGATACCTGTTGCTCGCCGGCGCCATAGCCGCCGAGGTCGCCGCGACGACGGCGATGAAGTACAGCGAGGGGTTCAGCCGGCTCTGGCCCTCTCTCGTGACGGCCCTCGGCTACGTCGTCGCCTTCGCTCTGCTCGCCCGGACCCTGAAGACCGTGTCGATCGGCACGGCGTACGCGATCTGGTCCGGGGTGGGCACCGCGGCCATCGCGGTCCTCGGCCTGCTGCTGTTCGGGGAGGGGCTGAGCGTGACCAAGGTCGCCGGGATCCTGCTGATCGTCGGGGGAGTGGTGGTGCTCAACATGGGGGGTGCGCACTGATGCCCCGCCGGCACGATCCCGAGCGGCGGCAGCGGATCATCGACGCGGCGATCCGGGTGGTCGGCAGCAAGGGCATCGCGGGGCTGAGCCACCGCTCGGTCGCGGCCGAGGCGGACGTGCCGCTGGGCTCCACCACCTACCACTTCGCCACCCTGGAGGAGCTGATGGTGGCCGCGCTGCGGCAGGCGAACGAGGGGTTCGCCAGGGTGCTGGCCGAGCGGCTGCCCGAAGCCCCCGAAGCCCCCGAAGCCCCCGAAGCCTCCGAAGCCCCCGAGGACCCTGAGGCCCCCGAGAGCGAGGACGGCCGGGGCGATCTCGCCGCGGACCTCGCCCGGGCGCTGGGGGAGTGGCTGGGCGGCGACCGTACGGGCGTGGAGCTGGAGTACGAGCTGTATCTGGCCGCACTGCGCCGGCCCGCGCTGCGCCCCGTCGCGGCCGAGTGGACCGAGGAGGCGGCGGCGAGGATCGCCCGGCACACCGACCCGGTCACGGCGCGGGCCCTGCTCGCGCTGATGGACGGCATCTGTCTTCAGGTGCTGCTGACGGGCGGTTCGTACGACGAGGAGTACGCGCGCTCCGTGCTGGCTCGGGTGATCCCCTGAACCCTGGCCCGGCACGTGAGACGTCCCCCGTACGGGTTCGCCCCCACGACCTCCCCCACGTTAGGTTTCCTACATGACCGACACTGCTTCTCGTACCACCGGCGCCGTCGCCGCCGGCCTCGCCACCCTCGCCTCCGACGGCACCGTTCTCGACACCTGGTTCCCGGCCCCCGAGCTGGTCGCGGAGCCCGGCCCCTCCGGCACCGAGCGCCTCTCCGCCGAGCAGGCCGTAGAGCTGCTCGGCAGCGGCGCGACCGCGGCGGTCGGCCCGGACGCCCGCCGGGGCGTCGAGGTGGTCGCGGTCCGTACGGTCATCTCCTCGCTCGACGAGAAGCCGATCGACACGCACGACGCCTACCTGCGCCTGCACCTGCTCTCGCACCGCCTGGTCAAGCCGCACGGCCAGAGCCTGGACGGCATCTTCGGCCTCCTCGCCAACGTCGCCTGGACCTCGCTGGGCCCGGTCGCCGTGGACGACCTGGAGAAGGTCCGGCTGAACGCCCGCGCCGAGGGCCTGCACCTCCAGGTCACCTCGATCGACAAGTTCCCGCGCCTGACCGACTACGTCGCCCCGAAGGGCGTGCGGATCGCCGACGCCGACCGGGTCCGCCTGGGCGCGCACCTCGCCGAGGGCACCACGGTCATGCACGAGGGCTTCGTCAACTTCAACGCAGGCACGCTCGGCACCTCCATGGTCGAGGGCCGGATCTCCGCGGGCGTCGTGGTCGGCAACGGCTCGGACATCGGCGGCGGCGCCTCCACCATGGGCACGCTGTCCGGCGGCGGCAACGTGATCATCTCCATCGGCGAGCGCTGTCTGATCGGCGCCGAGGCGGGCGTCGGCATCGCGCTCGGCGACGAGTGCGTGGTCGAGGCCGGCCTGTACGTCACCGCGGGCACCCGCGTGACCATGCCCGACGGCCAGATCGTCAAGGCCCGCGAGCTCAACGGGGCCTCCAACATCCTCTTCCGCCGCAACTCGGTCACCGGCGTCGTCGAGGCCCGCCCGAACAACGCGGTCTGGGGCGGCCTGAACGACATCCTGCACGCCCACAACTGACCCACGGCGGCCGTGACCTGCGGCCGCCTCATCGATCAACGTCCTGGCCTGCCGCTGAGCTGTTGGCCATGGTCGACGTCGGTCACCATCGAGCGCCCTTCCACGGCCCCAGGACGGCCCGGGAGGGCGCTCGTGCACGACACCGCAGCAGAAGTGCGTTCTACACCCGCCCCCGCTCCCGGCGCCGTCGTCGGGCTGGTCCGGCTATCGCCCGGGGGGGCGCTGACGTATGCCTCCGTCCGGCCCCGTCGACGTCGGCGTGGGATGTCGCCGAAGTGATCGCCGCCGACCGCCGTACACGCGAGGGCGGCACCGGCGTCGGCGGTCCCGTCCGTCCCGCACCCGACGGGGACCAGGACTCCTGCCGGAAGCAACGGCCCCGACGGGGACCAGGACTCCTGCCGGAAGCAACGGTGAGTCGGTCCTGCGACGTTCATGCCCCGGACATGCGTGACGACCTGTGCTGATGCCGCCCGGTGCGATGGTGGGCCCCGGACCGCCGAGCGCGCTGGACAACGCACGGCCGCGTGAGCCAGGTCGGTCCGGCACCGGCTCCGGAAAGGCTTGAGCGATGGTGAGGAACCGATGAAGCCGAGCGACGTCGACCGTACCGAACAGACCGTCACCGAACACGAAGCCGATACCGAGGCCGGAGTCAAGCCGCTGCTCGACGCCCCTCAGACGGCCGCGGCGGCGGTCGCGATGTGGACCTTTGTCGTCGGGCCGATGATCTGTCTGATCATCGCGGTGCCCTTGGCATGGGGATGGGGTCTGTCCGCGCTGGACATCGGCATGGCCGTGGTCGCCTACCTCGTGTCCGGCTTCGGCCTCACGGTCGGCTACCACCGTCTCTTCACGCACCGCTCGTTCAAGGCTCGGCGGGGCCTGCGCATCGCCTTGGCCGTCGCGGGCTCCCTGGGGGTCGAGGGCTCGCCGGTCCAGTGGGTGGCGAACCACCGGCGCCACCACGCCTTCGCCGACCGCGAGGGTGACCCGCACTCGCCCTGGCGCTACGGCACCGACACACGCGCGCTGCTCAAGGGACTTCTCCACGCGCACATCGGGTGGATGCTGAAGCGTGAACTGAGCAACCGGGCCAGGTTCGCGCCCGACATCGTCGCCGATCCCGATCTGCAGCTCATCGGCCGGCTCTTCGCACCGCTGACCGCCGTCTCGCTTTTGACCCCGGCGCTTGTCGGCGGGTTCGTCACCGGTACCTGGACCGGTGCGCTGACCGGGTTCTTCTGGGCCGGCCTGATACGGATGGCGCTGCTGCACCATGTCACCTGGTCGGTGAACTCGATCTGCCACGTCGCGGGCAGGCGACCCTTCGCCAGCCGGGACGAGGCCACCAACTTCTGGCCGCTCGCACTGCTGTCCTTCGGCGAGAGCTGGCACAACTCCCATCACGCCGACCCCACGGCCGCGCGCCACGGCGTGCTGCCGGGCCAGCTCGACCCGGCAGCACGCCTCATCTGGGTGTTCGAGAAGCTTCGCTGGGCCCACGATGTGCGCTGGCCGAGCTCGGAGCGTCTCAGCGCCCGACTGCTGCCCGAACCGGGTGTCCCGAACGGGTCCACAGGCTGACACGGGTCGGACAGCGCGTCACCGTGGTTCCGCCGGTGCGGCCCCGGCAGGATCCGAACCCGCGGCACCCGCTTCAGGAGCGAGGCTGGGCGTCGGGATGAGGGGGCGCCTGAATCGAGGAAGAGACTGGTGCCGGAGTCGACGTCGTAGATACCGCCGGTCAGGAGACCGGCGGTGTTCTTCATGATGGTGCTCCGGTCAGGTTCGGTCGGTGAGCACACCCCGAAGAGACCTGCTTCCCGTCCCCGGTTGTGGCGACCGACGGGCGGCAGGTCGGCGGAGTCCGGCTGGTCGCCCTCGCAACCGTGTGGTTCACGGGGTGTGTCCGAACCCGCCGGCGCGGATGACGCGGCCGTGGCGGCGCTGTCCATGGCTGTCGAGGTGGCGGTGAAGGGCGACGAGAGCCGCGTCGTCGCTGAGGCGTCCGCGGGTATGGGCCAGCAGATCGCGTCGGATGTGGTGGAGCAGCGATTCGGGGCCGGTCCTGTTCCACTGGGCGGCCCGCGTCTCCAGGGGGTAGAAGCGGCCGTGGGCGTCGCGGGCTTCGATGACGCCGTCCGTGTAGAGCAGGAGGGTGTCGCCGGGCTCGAAGGAAGCCATGTCGATGGTGTACGCATCCGGTCCCGTTTCCGCGACTCCCAGGGGCGGCGCGGGGTGCAGGCTGGGCACGGTGAGGGCGTTGGCCGGGCTGAGCAGCAGGGGAGGGGGATGCCCGCAGCTGATCATCCGGACGACGTGGTCGTCGTCGAGGAGCTCCAGCAGCAAGGTGGTCGCGAACCGCTCGCCGGCCTCTGCCGCAGGCTCGAAGTCGGCCAGGTAGCGGGTCACGCTGTGCTCCAGGGTGGCCGCCAGATCGGGAAGAGTGGCGTGCCGGTGGGCGGCCTCACGGAAGGCCCCCAGCAGAAGGGCGGCTTCGCCGACGGCGGACAGGCCCTTTCCGCGCACATCTCCGATCATGACGCGCACGCCGCCGGTGATGCGGGTGGCCGCGTACAGGTCACCGCCGATCTGCGCCTCGTCCTCGGCGGCCAGATACAGGCAGGCGATCCGCACGGGGCCCATCCGCTCCGGCAGCGGCCACAGCAGGCCGTGCTGCGCGGCCTCGGCGACCGACCGCACCTGGACCAGCTGGCGTTGGCGTCGCTCGCGCATCACGCAGAAGCACACGCACAGGGCTGACAGCACCGCCAGGGCGAGGATCTGGACCAGCACGGTGCGCGTGAAGAGCACGCCGAAGTGCCAGCCGATGTCTGCCTCTGCCGCTTCGGACAGGAAGCCGATCAGGCCCGTCAGCAGTGCGTCGGCGAACGTGGCGGTGACGGCGGGGGCGATCACGAGCAGCGGGCCGAGATGGATGTCCTCCGGGCTCAGCTGGTCGACTGTCGTGATCACTACGATGATGACGAGGGGAATGAGGAGCAAGGCGCGGCTTGACCGCCGCGGCTGCCGTACACCGGCCGAGCTGTCCCCAGCTTTCACATCTTCCACATTGCCACCGGAGTGGGCACCCTACGAGTAGACGCATCGGCGTCCGCGGCGCACGGGCCGGACGGGGTATCCCCACGGCCGCATCTTTATCAGGCCGAGTGGTTGCGGGCCGGCGGCACTGCCGTCGCAGTCGGGTTGATCGTGTATGGCTACATTCCGTGAGGAGTGCGCCCCGGGGCCGGGGGCCGGTTGCTGCCTTGCGCGCCGGTGGGCCCCTGTACGCCCCCCGGTGGCCCTTCTTGCCCGGGCCGGGACGTCAGCCGGTTCGCAGGCGTCCCCGTGCGTCCGCCGTCATTGATGTCGGGTGTGGATATCAGGCTTTCCGACTCGGTGGTTGTGGCGTCGGCGCATCAGTTCCCATGGGACTATCACTGCTGTGCAGTAGATGGCCACGCCCAGCCATGTCGGCATGGTGAAGCAGAGCAGAAGCCCGCTTGCGTACCAGGCCAGGCAGCAGATCAGCTCTACCCGGAGCGGAATATATCCGAGGCTGCGGAACACCAGGGGTATGGGTTGCTCCTGACTGTATGCCGAGGCGCACCGCATATAGGCGACGCTGGTGTATACAGCAGTGATAGCAGCGGTAATGATGATAAGGATCTGCATCGGAATCTCAATCTCCTGTCCCACTTGCTTTCTCAAAGTTCTCAGAGTGGGCGCGAGTCGGCCATGGAGATTTCCGGCCGGCGTCAGAGCAGCGGCACCGAATGACACGGTCCTGAGTCTCACCCGAATCTGAGGAATTTCATATCCAGGGAAGCCGACCGGAGAGCCTCACGTCATGCCACGGAACGTCGTAGCTTGACAGGTTGGCATCGGTGAGATCGCCGATATCGGTGAGATCGGTGATTGGCCAGGCCGAGCGCGCATGCGCGCCGGTGACTGGGGGCCTCCGCGCCGGTGACCGGGGGCTTCCACGCCGCCCGCGCGGCCATCCGAACAGGGACGTTCAAGGGACCGGCCGGGAGCCCCGGCCTGATCCGGGCCGAGTGGCCGTGACCTGCGTATCCCGTCAGCCGCCCTCCGTCAAGTCACGTGTTTTCCTGCCACGCACTCCAGGGGCATGACGCGATTCGATCGCCGGGGCTCAATTGGAACACGGCTCACAGCGAGCCAGTGGCCCGCCCGCACCGTCCGGAACAGTCCTGAGGATGCGATTTACGGGACACATTTCCCCCTACTCGTACAAGAAAGGATGTGGCAGCGATGCTTCCCACCTCCGTACATCCCCTGAGCGTCGAAGCGACCCTGGATCCCCGGCTCACCCGATGGAAGTGGCTGGTGAAGTGGGCCCTCGCCACCCCGCACTACATCGTTCTGTTCTTCCTGTGGATCGCGTTCCTGCTGCTGAGCATCGTCGCGTTCTTCAGCATCCTCATCACCGGCAGATACCCCCGACCGCTCTTCGATTTCAACGTCGGCGTCATACGCTGGAACACGCGGGTCAATTACTACGCCTCCGCAGTGCTCGCCACCGACAGGTATCCGCCGTTCACCCTCAAGGACGTTCCCGACTACCCGATCCGCGTCGATCTCGCCTATCCCAAGCGGCTGTCCCGGGGGCTGGTCCTGGTCAAGTGGCTGCTGGTCATCCCCCAGTTGCTGGTGGTCACGATATTGATGTACGGCGGCTGGAGCGGGTACCGGCACTTCGATCACTACAATCCGTTCTCCTCCGGACTCATCGGCCTGCTCTCCCAGATCGCGGTGGTGATCCTGCTGTTCACGGGGAGGTACCCGCGGGCTCTGTTCGACGTCCTCGTGGGCATGCTGCGCTGGACGCTGAGGGTGCTCGTCTACGTGTACCTCCTGACCGACAAGTACCCTCCGTTCCGGCTGGACATGGGAGGCAGCGAGCCCCTGGCGGCAGTGGTGCAGCCGACGGGCGGCAACTAAGTCCCCGTCGCCGGCCAACGGCTCGGTACCTTCCATCCCTGCTGGTCAACGGCCTGAGTACGGCCGGCCCAAGCTGGGAGACGTGGCACCGAGCCGAACAACGCAAAGGGCCGGCTCAGGAGGGTCTACCTCCTGAGCCGGCCCTTGCCTGGTCGGGTGGGGCCACGGCTGCGACGCCCGCGGCAAGCATTCTCGCGATCACCCGGTCTGCCAGGCCGTCATCACAGATGAGTTCGGCCATGGGCGCGTCACCCTCAGGATCGGCAGGTAGCCCGCGCCGGACTGGTGGAGCTCCCAGCGATCGCGCTCAGTGGTCCACATCGGCTCGTGTGCGAGCACGTCCCGGTCGCTCATGAACACCCCCTGGGTGCACGCCGGCGCATGGTCGGGCGGAGCGACTTCGGGAGTCCGGTGCCGGGCGGAGCGCGTACAGAGCCGTTCACCTGCGTTCATGGATGGCCTGGCTGCGGGAAGGACCCGGCACATGGTCTCGTCCGAACGATGGTGAACGGGGCCGAACGGGACGGAAACTGACCCGGTCGCACCCCGCACCGCAGTACGGGAGACGGCCCGCGGCCAGTTGCCGGGGCCGCCGTCATTCGCGGGGCTACGCTGCCTTGCGTCGTGTCGCACGTATGCCCGAGTCGGGCTCCTGTGCGTCCTCGGATGGCAAGGTCTCGTCTTCCCCGAAGTCAGGGGCCTGGAAGGGGTTGGTCGCCGGGGGCGGCGATGCTGCCGCGGAGCAGCGGGGTTGCCCTTCCAGGGCGGAGAACAGCGACGTCAGATCGATGAGAGGACTCTCTTTCGTGGCGGGCCCCGGAAGGGGCCTGGTGTGCCGTGACCGGGCACTGCGGTCCTACAGCTTGGTCATCTTGGCGTACGGGCTCAAGATCCGCATCTGCGCCGAGCCGAAATCCACGAGGGCCGCGACTCCGTCCTCGATGCCGACTACTCGACCGAGGCCGTACATGTCGTGTGTGACCTGGTCGCCCACGGCGAAGTGCTTGGGAGTCGGTGTGACCGGGGCCTTGAAGGGGCTGGTAGGCAGATGACGCTTGGGTGCAGCGGGCTTTGTCATGACTCAGTATGAGCCTACGCGCGCGCCGTTTGCTGTGGTCGTCGGCACAGATCAGGACGGGACCAACCGCCTCACGCCACTGACCTGCGGTTTAGAGACCTGGTGAGGCGAAACTTAACCATAGGTCTCCTTCGTTGACCATGGCGGCCCTCCGGCATCTGGCGCGATACGGACCGTACGCGACAGGGCGCCGTACCCTGCACTTCGCTCGAACCGCCACAACCTCCACAACCACCGCCATCATCACAAAAGAAACTTCAGCAACAAGAGTCACATCGGCAGCATCAGCCCCAACTGACGCAGACGACACGGCCGGCGTGGTCGGCGCAGATGGCGCAGGTGGCAGGTGGCAGGTGGCAGGTGGCAGGTGGCAGGTGGCAAGTGGCAAGTGGCGCAGGTGGCACAAATGACCGACGGCAGCCGCCCCGAGCGCGGTTGCCGTCGGTCGTCCCGCTCCTCGTCACAGACCCATGGAGATGGCGAGTCGCGTCAGTTCGGCCGTGCTGTTGATGTTGAGCTTGGCCCGGATGCGGCGGAGGTAGGCGTCGACCGTGTGCTTGGAGAGTCCCATGTGGCGGGCCGTCTGCAGATAGGTGCGCCCCGCGGCGATGTGGTGGAGTGTCTCCCGTTCGCGCGGAGCCAGTGCGGGAGCTTCGGCCTGGGAGGTGTTGGCGATGAGGCTCATGGGACGTCCTTCGGCGGGTCGGCATGGTGTCGCTGCTCGCATCGTCGAAAGCAGGGGGCTAAATGTCCGAATATTGGCTTTTCGCCCTCTTTCTTAGAGTTTGCTTAGGTGACGTCATGGCGGTGTCCGCCGACTGTCACAGCCGTGTCACGAGCCCTGCCGCGGCCTCGGCCGGCGTCGAAGCGGCAGGCCCGCGAAGGGGCAGGCCCGCGAAGGGGCGGGTTCGCGAAGGGGCGGGTTCGCGAAGGGGCGGGTTCGCGAAGGGGCGGGTTCGCGAAGGGGTCGGCGTGCGGCAGTCGGGGCAGGCCCGGGACCGGGGCGATCCAGTGGTTGGCCTCGGTCATCCAGGTCGTCGCCCGGCACGGCTCGTGGCCGAGCGACGGCAGCCCCGGGCCGTGGGACGGGTTCGGCCGCACCCGAAGGAGCCGCGGGCGGTCCGGACGCAGGGCGGCCCCGATCGTCTTGCCGGACGTAGGTCGGCCCTGATCGTCGCGCAACCCTCGGGGCGGCGCTCGGGCCGGGCCGCGTAAGGAGTGGGGGACCGTCGATGTCCAGGAACAACAGGGGGCGGCTCGCGCGGCCACCGTGGGGCGCGGCGGTGGGCGGGGACGCGGGATCTTTTCTTCCGCCGGTGTCCCACGGCGTCCGGCCGCGAGACCCCGGACGCCGCCTTCTCCCGGCAGCACGGGCGGCCGGTCTTCGCCGGCCGCTGCTCACGCCGCGGTCAGCTCCCGGTGGAGCGCCAGCAGCCCGTCGGTCGTCTCGCGGCCGGCGGGCAGCAGCGGTGCGCGCACCGGGCCCGCGGGCAGGCCGAGTTCCGGCAGCAGCGCCTTGGCGGTGACCGTGCCGGGCAGGCCCGCGTCCATCATCGCCTCGATGAACGGCGTGGCCCGCAGCTGGAGTTCGGCCGCGCGGTCCGTCTCGCCCGCGTCGAAGGCGTCGAGGACGGCGGCGATGTGGCCCGGTACGGCGTTGGCGACCGTGCTCACGCATCCGGCCCCGCCCACGGCGTACAGCGCGAGGATGTGCTCGTCGCACCCCGCGTAGTACGACAGCTCCGTGCGCGCCAGCACCTTCTGGGCGCCGAGGAAGTCGTAGGAGCAGTCCTTGACCGCCACGATCCGCGGGTGTCCGGCGAGGCGGATCATCGTCTCCGGCGCGATCCGGGTGCCGGTGCGGCCCGGGATGTCGTAGAGCATCACCGGCAGCCCGCTCGCGTCGGCGACCCGGCGGAAGTGCGCCTCCACCGCCTCCTGCGGTGGTCTGCTGTAGTACGGCGTCACCACCAGCACGCCGTCGGCGCCCGCCTTCTCGGCGGCGAGGGCTCCGTCGATCGTGTGCCGCGTGTCGGCGGTGCCGACGCCCGCCACCAGCGCGACGTCCCCGCCGACCGCCTCCCGGACGGCCGCGATCAGCTCCGCCTTCTCCGTGTCCGTGGTGGTCGGCGACTCGCCCGTGGTGCCGTTCAGCACCAGCCCGTCGCAGCCCTGTGCCACCAGATGGCCGGCCAGCTGCCGGGCGCCCTCCAGGTCGAGCGCGCCCGCCTCGGTGAACGGGGTGATCATCGCGCACAGGGTGCGGCCGAAGGGCTTGCGTCGGTTCGTCATGGGGGTAGTCTCGGCGGAACCACAATGTAGCTCTACTTAAATCTTCTACGATATATTGTTAAGCATTGCTGATGAGGTGAGTGGGTGGCCGACGGTCCTGTGTCCAACTCGGCCCTTCATGGGTCACTATGGGCCTGGACGGTCATCGACGTCGGTCATGGGAGGCACCATGAAGCTCGGCAAGGCACTGGCCACCGGAGTCGCCGAGGAGCGGCCGCTCGTCCACGAGGAGGAGCCGCAGCTCCCCGAGGAGATCAGCCTCACCGCACCGGCCGAGCCGGCCCGCGAAGAGGTACCGGCGGCCCGATGAGGCTGCGGCTCCCGGTGGAACGCCCGACGGAGCCGCCGACCGGTTACAAGATCGCTCACCCGGTGCTGTCCCAGGACGGCACCCGGGCCGGGTTCACCGGTGTGTCACTGGGCGGCGCGCTGCCGTACGGCGTGCTCGACGACGCGTCCTGCGTCTACGGGCGCAGGCACCGCCCGCCCGCGCGCCTGTGCGACTGCGGCTTCCACTGTGTGCACGACCGCGCGGCCGCGGAGGCCCTGCTGTGCACGGCGGAGCACCGGGCCGCGGTCCTGCTCGAAGTCTCCGTGATCGGTGCCTACATCCGTTTCGAGCGCGGCTTCCGCTACGCCCGGCAGCGGGTGCGCACGGCGACCGCCGGCCCGTGCACCTGCGGTGCCACCGCGGTCGGGTTCGCCGACGCCGGCTGGGGCAGACCCGGCTGGCGGGTGCTCGAACCGGTCTGCGCGGGCTGTGTGCGCGGCCGTACGTCCCTCTCGCTCGCCGGGTTCGCCCGGCTGGCCGGTCAGGGGCTGCGGGTGGTCGCGGGCGGCGGTGCCGCGGCGGCCCCGTCCGCCGGGTTGACGGCCGACGGGAAGCTCGGCGTGCCCGAACTCGTGGCCGAGGCGGCCCTGTTGCAGGCGCGTCTGGACTGGTTCCAGACCCAACTCGCACATCTCGGCGAGCGCGGCGCCGGTGGCGCGGAGAGGGGCTGACGGTCTTCGGCCGGGGTACCCGCAGTTCCGTGAGGAGAGGAGGCGGACGCCGCGGTCGGAGGCGTCCAGCCGGACGTGACCGATGCGTCCAGCCGGACGCGATCGATGCGTCCAGCCGGACGTGATCAGGGAAAGGGCACACCGATGACGCACAGGATCCCGCACGGCTCGGGCGCCAAGGGCCCCGACGAGCTGCGGCACCAGATCGAGCAGGCCAGGAGCCGGCTCGGCAAGGCCGACGTGAAGGGCCGGGCGCTGACCCGGGCCGCCGATCTGAGGGACAAGGCCGGCGCCATGACCGTACAGCTGCGGTCGAGCGCCACCCAGGCCGCCCTGCGGCATCCGCGGCCCCTGGTGGTCGCGGGCGCGGCGGGTGCCGCCGCCCTCGCCACGGTGGGCGTGCTGCGCCGCCGGCACCACTGACCTCACCCGACCTCCCGGCGGTCCGGGGGCAGGTCGCCATCCTCCAGCCGACAGCTTGCCCCTCCTGGACAAGAAAAGTTTTCGGTGGGAGGGTGGGCGCATGCTGGACGTGACCGTGATCGAGGACCCCGAGGCCGCAGCCGTATCGCTCGACCCGATACGAGCCCGGCTGCTCGCCGAGCTGGCCGCCGGGCCGGCCTCCGCCGCGATGCTGGCCGGCCAGGTCGGGCTGCCCCGGCAGAAGGTGAACTACCACCTCAAGGCGCTGGAGCGGCACGGCCTGGTCGAGCTGGCCGGAGAGCGCCGCAAGGGCAACGTCACCGAGCGGCTGATGCGCGCGACCGCCGCGTCGTACGTCATCTCACCGGCCGCCCTCGCCGCCGTGCAGCCGGACCCGGACCGCTTCCGTGACCAGCTCTCCGCACGCTGGCTGCTCGCACTCGGCGCCCGCCTGGTGCGGGACGTCGGCGCGCTGATCACCGGTGCCACGAAGGCCCGCAAGCGGCTGGCGACCTATGCCCTGGACGGCGAGGTCCGCTTCGCCTCCGCCGCCGACCGCGCGGCCTTCGTGCAGGAGCTGACGGCCGGCGTGAGCGCCCTGATCCGCAAGTACGACGCCCCCGACACCGAGGGCGGCCGGGACCACCGGATCGTCGTGGCCCTCCACCCCACGGTGAAGGACCAGCCGGGCCCCGACCCCCAGTAAGCCTTTTCGAGCAGGAGAGCTCCACCATGTCCAAGGAATTCGAGATCGCCCGCGAGTTCGAGGTCGACGTTCCGCCCGAGAAGGTGTGGGAGGCCGTCACCACCGGAACCGGCGGCTACCTGTGGCCGATGGACCCGCCCGAGCCCCGGGTGGGCGGCATCGGGCCCTTCGGGTCCACCGTCACCGCCTGGGACCCGCCCCACCACTACACCAGCCGCAGCGAGGACGTCGGCTTCCCGGTCCAGTCCGTCAACCAGCTCGACTACACCATCGAGCCGCGCGACGAGGGCCGCCGCGCCTGGGTGCGCTACGTGCACAGCGGCATCTTCACCGACGACTGGGACAACCAGTACGACGGCGCGAGCAAGCACACCGACTTCTACCTGCACACCCTGCGCGAGTACCTGACGCACTTCGCGCCCCGCCCGGTCGTCTTCGCGCAGTTGCAGGGACCCGCGGCCTCGCAGACGCCCGAGGCGCTCGCCGCCGTGGGCCGCGCCCTCGGCCTGCCGGACGGCGTGCGCGAGGGGGCGAAGGTGAGCGCCCGGGGGCCCGGCGGGCGGACCCTGGACGCGGTGGTCGACTACCGCAACCCGTACTTCATCGGACTGCGCACCGACGACGCCCTCGTCCGCTTCTTCGGGCGCGGCCACTGGGGCGCCCCGGTCGGCATCAGCGTGCACGACTTCGCGCCGGACGCCGATGCCGAGGCGGACGAGAGCGCCTGGCAGGACTGGCTGAACGGCGTGTTCAGCCAGTCCTGAGCCGAGGCTGCGCCGTTACGGGCGGAACCGCAGCACCTGCGGGTCGTGGTCGCTGATCTGGTCGTTGAACTCCGAGTTGATGTGCACGCTGTCGTACTCGAAGTCGCAGCCGCGCCGGATCGCCGGGCTGATCAGGATCTGGTCCAGGACCTGCTCGTTGCCCTGGTAGTCGTAGGTGTACCGCTCGCTCCTGGGCAGCGACTTGATCGCCGACCACAGCTCGCCGTCGCCTTCGAGGATCTTCGCGGTGCCGGAGAACTCGAAGTCGTTCATGTCGCCGAGCGCGATGACGTTCGCGTTCCTCTGCGCGGACAGGATGTCCTTGACGAACGCGTTCACCTCGGTCGCCTGCGCGTGGCGCTGGACCTCCGAGCTGCGCGTCGGCGGCTGGTACTGCGAGGTCAGAGCCTGGTCGCCGCCCTTGGAGATGAGGTGGTTGGCGATCACGAAGACGGTCTTGCCCCGGAAGACGAACTGGCCGACCAGCGGCTTGCGGCTGTTCTGCCAGGCCGCGTTCGCCGGGTCGATCCGGCCCGGGGAGGCCGTCAGCTCGGCCTTGCCGTGCACCTTGGTGACGCCGACGGCGGTGGTGGAGTCGCCGCCCGCGCGGTCCACGAAGGACACCCGCTGCGGGTTGAACAGGAACACCTGGCGGATGTTGCCGCCGGGCTCGCCGCCGTCCTGGTCGTTGACCGGGTCGATCGAGCGCCAGTCGTACTTCGGGCCGCCCGCCGCGACGATCGCGTCGATCAGCTTGTTCACGGTCTGGCTCGCGTCGACCGTGCCGTCGTCCTTGGCACCGTTGTTGTCCTGGATCTCCTCCAGGGACACGATGTCGGGCGACTGCAGGTTGTTCACGATCGCGGCCGCGTGCTGGTCGAAGGTGGCGTCCGACGGGTCGAGGTTCTCGACGTTGTAGGTCGCCACCGCCAGCTCGCCGCGCCCCTGCTTGTGCGTGGTCTCGCGCTGCAGACCACCGCTCTTCAGCGTGCCGAGCTTGCCGGCGACCAGGGTGTAGCCGCCGAACTGGTTGAAGTCCAGCGGGCCCGTGGTGGCGCCCTCCAGGGTGTCGCCGACGTTCGCCTTCGGGAAGTCGGCGGTCGCTCCCAGCGACTGGATCTGCAGCCGGCCGGTGTTCTGGGAGTCGTAGGAGCCGTAGATCGTGCCGCCGCGGTGGGTGCGGTGCTCGCGCGGCTTCACCGTGACCCACAGCTCGCTGTACGGGTCGGTGCCGGTGACCACGCGGGTGTCGGCGACCTGGACGTTCATGCCCTCCAGGGACTCGTAGTAGTCCAGGGCGTACTTCGCCGGGTCCAGCGCCAGGCCGTTGACGGAGCCGGCCGCGGCGGTGTCGCCCGCCGGGGCGTACCGGTTCGGCACCGACCGGGCATTGATCACCACGGGGGCGGGCACCGCGTTGCCGGTGGAGACCGTGGTGATCACCGGCTTGGTGATCTCCGTCAGCGACTGGTTGCCGGTGGAGGCGCCGCCCGGGACGTACTCGGAGACCGTGCCGGTCACCGTGACCGAGTCGCCGACCGCGACCTTCGGCGTGGAGCTGGTGAAGACGAACACGCCCTCACTGGTGGCCGGGTTGTCGTCCGGGGTCGGGTCCTGGATCCAGAAGCCTCTGGAGGAGCCGTAGGTGCGCGTGGCCGTGACGATGCCGGGGACGTCCGTGACCTTCTGGCCCGCGAACGGCGATATTCGGGTCGCACCCTGGATGTCATGGATGCGCACCGAGTCGGCGTGCGCGGGGGAGGTGAGGACTACGGCCGACGCGGCGGAACAGACGGCTGCGACGGTGAGCGCGGCGAGGCGCGCGGAAGACCTGCTCGGCAAGGGATCCCTCCGGGGACATGCGTGAGCGCCGGGACGAGGACGTAACGGGAGCGTGCAGGGCTCGTAGCCCTGTGTGACACGCGTAGAAAAGAGTGAACAGTTGTCCCCCCAACTTCTACGCGCGTCAATCTCCTGCCTGCCGCGGGGAGTTGTCAAGGTTTCGGCCATGGACAGCCGCCGACGCGGAGATGAACCGGGTGGCATGGGTGGAAATCCGTCTAGGCTGAGCGGTCGAGTCCGTTCACGGTCCGAGGAGAACCAGCCGATGTCAGACAGCTCCCCCCTGCCGCCCGTACGGCTGCACCCCGAAGCGGAGCTGGCGCGCGCCGCGCTGTCCACGCCGTTGCTCTCCCGCGCCGCCCGCCTGGCCCGCTGGGCCGGGCCCGAGACCCGGGTGGACGCCGGCGGCGAACTGGCCGAGGAGCAGCTGCCGGCCGCCGCCGAACTGCTCGGACTGAGCGGGGACGACGCCGCCGCGTACGCGAGCGAGGCCTGGCGGGCGGCCGTGGACGCCGGGCTGGTCGAGATCACCGACGAAGAGGCCGGGACCGTGGCGGCCGGCGAGGAGCTGGCGCTGCTCACCGGCGGCTCGCCGCACGACGTGCTCGCCGTCTGGCTCGCCGCCCTGGAGACCGTCATCGCGGACGCGAGCGTGCCCGACCTCGACGACCTGGTCGACAGCCTGGACGAGGGCGGCACGGTCGATTTCTCGTCACTCGACTGGGACCCGGAGGCCGAGGCGGAGTTCCTCGACGGCGTCCTCGGCAACCTCTACCTGCTGACCGTCAGTGAGGACGGCCCCGGCGAGACGGCGGTGCCGCTGCCCGCCCTGGCCGCCTCGATGATCGTGCCCAGCGACATGGGGGAGCCCACCAACGACGTCCTGGAGCAGGTCTCCGACGCGATGATGCGTCTGGACGACCAGTTCCGGATGCTGGAGCCGGTCGGGCTCGTGGCGTACCAGCCCGTCGACGAGGCGCTGATGGCCGACGCCGACGAGGAGCCCGCCGCGCCGGTCGACGACACCGACGTCTCCCGCTACGGCATGGTCCGGCTCACCCCGCTCGGGGTGTACGGGCTGCGGGCCCGGCTGCTGGAGGCCGGCTTCGAGGCGCCCGCCGTCGGTGAGCTCGCCGGCAAGGGCGCCGACGCGCTGCTCGACGGCACCGCGCACTTCGGGCAGTTGGCCGCCCGCGCCGAGACCGAGCAGTGGCTGACCCTGCGCGAACCGCTCGACGCGGCCCGGGAGTTGCTGACGGCGGCGCGGGGCACCGACGCCGGGGCGCCGCTGCGCCGGCTGCGCTGCCAGCAGGCGCTGTCCCTGGTCGGCGTCGAGGCCGAGCCCGCCCTGCGGGACGTTCTCGACGATCCCGAGCTGGGCGGGCTCGCCCGGGTGTGGCTGAGCGAGCGGGGCACCTCCGGGGTCCCCGCACCCTCCCAGGAGCTGGTGTTCTGGCTGACCATCGACACGGTGGCCGCGCAACTGGCCGCCGAGGGCAACTCGGAGGAGCTGCAGGCGCTGGTCGAGGGACTGGCCGAGCAGCACAGCGGGTTCTTCGCCGCTGCCTGGCGGGTCGAGCACCCCGCCACCGCGGACGTGCTGGAGGCGATGGGGCGGTTGCATCCGGACAAGAAGGTGGCGAAAGAGGCGCGGAAGGCCGCGTTCAAGGCCCGTTCGCAGCAAGGGGGTTGAGCGGTCCGCCGGGTGCTGCCGGTCGGTGCTGCCGGTCCGTCGGGTGCTGCCGGTCGGTGCTGCCGGTCCGCCGCCCCCCGCGGGTGAGCACCGTCGCGGCGGCACGGCGGGCGGTGACCGTGGGAGAAGACATGGCCGGATTTTTATTCGGCCATGGTGCTGCGCATACGGATTCATGGAAGAGGGGTCTCCGAAGTAGCCGCGTGTTCAACTCCTGTTCAAAAGGCGGCGGGAGCGTGAGCGCCGCAACGAGGTCCGCCACCCTCCACGGCACGCTCACCGTCACAGGAGACACCATGTCGCTCACCCGCAGGGACTTCGCCAGAAAATCCGCGATCACCGGTGCCGGGGTCGCGCTGGCGGGCAGCGTCGGCGCCCTCGCCACCGCTCCCAACGCCCTGGCCGCCTCCGACGACTTCGAGAGCGCGGACGGCGCGTCGGCGCACGGCCACGGGCACCACGGAGTCGGCTACGGCCCGCTGGTCCCCGACCCGCAGGGCATCCTCGCGCTGCCCGCCGGCTTCAAGTACCGGATCATCACCTACAGCGGGAAGACCAAGCTGGAGTCCGGCGAGTTCACGCCGTCCAACCACGACGGCACCGCCACCTTCGAGGGCCCGCGCGGCACCACGCTGCTCGTCAACAACCACGAACTGGCCGGCGCCCGCGCCGACTGGCCGCACCCGGTCCCGCTGACCGAGGGCCTCGTCTACGACCCGGCGGCGGCCGGCGGCTGCACCGTGGTCGAGGTACGGCGCGGCGGTGAGGTCGCCGAATGGGTGGGCATCGCCGGCACCGCCACCAACTGCGCGGGCGGCAGCACCCCGTGGGGCACCTGGCTGACCTGCGAGGAGACCGAGGACAAGGCCGGCAAGAACGGCTTCACCAAGGACCACGGCTATGTGTTCGAGGTCGACCCGGAGGACCGCCGGGCCAACCGCGGCCCCCGGCCCGTCAAGGCCCTGGGCCGCTACGCCCACGAGGCCGTCGTGGTCGACCCCAGGCGCGGCCACCTCTACCTCACCGAGGACGCCTCCGGTCCCAACGGCCTGCTCTACCGCTGGACCCCGCCCGCCGGCTTCCACCACGGCCGCGGCAGGCTGCGCACCCTCGCCGACGACGCGGGCGTCCTGCAGGCCTTCAAGTGCTTCGACTCCGGCGGCAAGTTCGTCGACGACCTGTCCCGCGCCACGAAGACCGGCACCGTCTACGGCGTCGACTGGGTGGACGTCCCCGACCGTGACGCCAGGGCCGTCTCCGTGCGCAAGCAGTTCACCACCGGCCAGGTCACCCGCGCCCGCAAGCTGGAGGGCATGTGGTGGGCCGACGGCGGCGCCTACATCGTCTCCTCCTTCGCCCGCGAGGAGAGCCCCGTCCAGCACGACGGCCAGGTCTGGTTCTACGACCCCAGGCGCCGCACCCTGACCCTCAAGGTTCTCCTGGGCGTCAACCCCGACCCGTCCGAGGACGGCGCCTTCGACGGCCCGGACAACATCACGGTCTCCCCGTACGGCGGCCTGGTCATCGCCGAGGACGGCGAGGGCGTCCAGCACCTGTTCGGCGCCACCGACAGCGGCCGCACCTACCCGATCGCGCGCAACGAGCTGAACATCGGCACCGCGGACGAGCCCGAGTACAGCGAGTTCACCGGCGTCACCTTCTCGCCCGACGGCCGGACCCTGTTCGCCAACATCCAGACCCCGGGCATCATGCTCGCCGTCACGGGGCCCTGGAAGCGCCAGAAGTGCGACTGACCTCCGCGCGGTGATTAATTCGCTCGCCCGCCCCGCGGCTCTCCTCCTAGAGTGATCCTCGTCCAGGTGCGACAGGCAGGACCTACTTCCACTCTTCATGGGGAGGCCGCGGGTTCGAGTCCCGCCACCGGCTCTCCGGGCCGGTGTAGCTCAGGGGTCAGAGCACCATCGTCGGTTCCGCCGGCCTCGATCTCTGGACACCGAAAACTTCATGCACCTCCCGGTGCGCAGGCTGCGGTTACTTCTTTCGCGAAGAGAATCCACGACCGCCGCCGATCTGATCTCGGGAGGCGCAGCTCATGGTGGGTGTCCGGTGCGCAGGCAGCGGATACTTCGGGCACAGCGGGTCGCGGGTTCGAATCCCGTCAGCACTTAGCGGGTGCTGTAGCTCAGCGGTAGAGCAGCTGTTTTGTTCCGTCGCCGACCCCTGACCTCGGACACCCTCCATTTGCTGCGCCTCCCTCCGAAACCGATCGTGAATTCGGGGGAATTCATCATGGCGCGATTCAACACGCGTGCCGCCAAAGCACAGCTGAAGTCGGCGGTGACATCGACCGGCCGCATCCTGCGGACCTACGAGGGCGGCAAGGGCCAGGAGCGCGACCCGCGCTCGGAGCTCTTCCTGCTGGCCGTCTCCAACTTCGTCTCGCAGAACACCTTTTACGAGAGCGGCGCCGACCGCGACGACCGGTTCACCCGCCTCGTGCGCGACCTGGCCGTCACCGACCCGGCCTGGACGGCCGGCCTGCTCGGCTGGCTGCGCGGCGAGGGCAGCATGCGCACGGCCTCGATCGTGGGCGCCGCCGAGTACGTGCACGCCCGGCTGACGGCGGGCGCCACCGACGGCCCGTCCAACCGGCAGGTCGTGGACTCCGTGCTGCAGCGCCCGGACGAGCCCGGGGAACTGCTCGCCTACTGGACGGCGACCTACGGGCGTGCCGTCCCCAAGCCCGTCAAGCGCGGCATCGCCGACGCCGTACGACGCCTGTACCACGCCAGGTCGCTGCTCAAGTACGACACGGCGGCCAAGGGCTACCGCTTCGGCGACATCCTCAACCTGGTGCACGCGGCGCCGGATCCGGACAAGCCCTGGCAGGGCGAGCTGTTCCGGTACGCCCTCGACCGGCGGCACAACCCGGACACCGCCGTACCGCCCGCGTCCCTCCCGGTGCTCACCGCCCATCGCGAGCTGATGGCGCTCCCCGTCGACCGGCGGCGCGCGGTCGTCACGGCGCCCGACGGCGTCGAGCGGCTGGCGGCGGCCGGTGTCACCTGGGAGGCGCTGGCCGGCTGGCTGCAGGGCCCGATGGACAAGGCGGCCTGGGAGGCCGTGATCCCGTCCATGGGCGCGATGGCGCTGGTCCGCAACCTGCGGAACTTCGACGAGGCAGGGGTCTCGGACGAGGTCGCCGCCAAGGTCGCGGCGAAGATCAGCGACCCGGAACAGGTGGCGCGCTCGCGGCAGTTCCCCTTCCGCTACCTGTCCGCGTACCGGCACGCACCCTCGCTGCGCTGGGCCTACCCGCTGGAGCAGGCGCTCGCCCACTCGCTGGCCAACGTGCCCGCGCTGCCGGGCCGCACGCTCGTGCTGGTCGACCGCTCGGGCTCCATGTTCTGGTCGCAGGTGTCCGACCGCGCCCAGCTCACCCGGGCCGACGCGGCGGCGATCTTCGGCACGGCGCTCGCACTGCGGGCGGATGACGCCGATCTGGTCGAGTTCGGTTCGAGCAGCGCCGAAGTGGAGTTCCGCAAGGGCGAATCGGTGCTGAAGATCCTGGAGCGCTTCGGCAACCTGGGCGGCACCGACACCACCGAGGCGGTGCGCCGGCACTACAGGAATCACGACCGGGTGCTGATCGTCACCGACGAGCAGTACACCCCGCACCAGCACGGCGACCCGACCGCCCGGATCCCCGACCGCATCCCGGTCTACACCTGGAACCTGGAGGGCTACCGCGCCGGGCACGGCCCCTCGGGGACGGCGAACCGGCACACCTTCGGAGGCCTGTCCGACTCGGCCTTCCGGATGGTGTCCCTGCTCGAAGCCGCTCGTGACGCCCACTGGCCCTGGGCGGCCTGACCCGCGACCGGCCTGATCGTGGCCCGCACTTCAACGGGGGGTGCGGGCCACCCCTCCCGGGGGCTCATCGAGGCTCAACGGCACCGCCACCGGGCGCCCCGTCCGGAGAGCGGCTCGTCGCAATTCCTCGTCGCAATTCCTCGTCTGCCAAGGCGGGCTCGGCCCAGGCGGCGGGCCGACACGGCGCCCCATTTAAGATCACAAGTTACTACCAACAGTGCATATACCCTCACGCTGAGTAGTCAATCGATACAGGGCTTCATCCTCAGGTGAGAAAGGGTCGAATCATGCGCACATTGCAGCGTGCTGCGCTCGTGGCCGCAGTGGTGGCGGGGCTGTCCACCATGGGCGTCGGCGTCAGCTGTGCCGATGACTCCGATGATCCGCAGCAGGTCTCCGCGGTGGCTTCCTCCCAGGCGACCGCCGTGGCCACATGGAACACCCCGCACGGCGAGCACCAGTCCGACTCGCAGTCCGACTCGCAGTCCGACATGCAGTCCGACATGCACGGGGCTCGGCACCCGGCGAAGGAGCACGGAGGCGCGCAGAAGGACCGTGAAGGCAAGCAGAAGGACCGTGACGGCAAGCCATCGGAGTCGAAGAAGCATGGTCACAAGCGTCATGCGGTGAAGAAGCAGGCCGGCAAGCACTCGATGGCGAAGAAGCAGGTCCACGAGCACTCGGCCGGGAAGAAGCAGGTGCACAAGAATGCCGCGGGAAAGAAGCGGGTGCACAAGCGTCTGGTGGTGGAGAAGCAGGTGCGCAAGCACTCGGTGTCCCGGCACGGCCAGAAGCGCGGGGCCGGAGTGGAACGGTTCTCCCGTACCTGGGTCGCCGTGCATGCAGTGCGGACTTCGGTTGCGTGAGCTGTCAGCCCCGGGCCAGGGGCGGCGGCCGTCGGCGGGCGGGGCCATGATGGCGGTGTGCCCCGCCCTCCGACGTCCGGCCCGTTCGAAGCCCTCGGCCGGCTCGAGTCGGCCCCCACGTCCCGGACCGCCGTGGCGTGGCTTCCCCCGGCCGAACTCTGGCCCGCCATCCAGCGCATCCGCGCCGAGCACGACCCGCAGATCCGCCGCTGGCCACCCCATGTGAACCTGGTCTTCGGCTTCGTCCCGGAGGAGGACTTCCCGGCGGCGCTCCCGCTGCTGGCCGCCGCGGCCGCCGGGTGCGAGCCCTTCGACATCCGGCTCAGCGGGGTCCGCGCCTTCCGTCACCGGTCCTACGCCACCGTGTGGCTCGACCCGGCGGCGGCCGGCGCCGCGCCCTGGAGCGAACTCCGGCGCGCGCTGGCGGAGCCCTTCCCGTACTGCACGGAGCGTTTCCCGCGGTTCACCCCGCACCTCTCGCTCGGGCGCACCCGAGTTCCGCGCGTCCTCGCGGCCGAATGCGCCGCCCGGCTCGGCGCGCTGCACGCGCGCGTGACCGAGGTCGGACTGCTCTCCCGCCGTGGTGACGGCCCCATGCGGACGCGTGCCACGATCGGCCTGGGGACCGGATCGGTAGGCCGCGGTCCCGGGCCGGACCCGGCCACCGGCGGGTACGAGCCGGCCCAGTGGCTCTGACCGGGCGTCGACGGGCGCATCGCCCCGGGCCGGCCGCCCCCTTGCCCGAGGCTGCCGGTTGCGGGGAGGGTGGAGTGCGGAGGAGGTCCCCGGTTCGCAAGGAGTATCTGGATGTCGCAGGTCAGGCCCATGCGTGCGGACGCTCGGCGCAACTACGAGCGGTTGCTGAGGGTGGCGGCGGAGGCCTTCGCCGAGCACGGGGAGAACGCGTCACTCGATGACATCGCCAAGCGGGCGGGCGTCGGTTCGGGCACGCTCTACCGGCACTTCCCGACGCGGCAGGCGCTGCTGGAGGCGGCGTACGTGGACCGGATCGAGGCGCTGGGGACGCGGGCCGACGAACTGGCGGGGGAACTGCCGCCGGGCGAGGCGCTCATGGAGTGGCTGAACGAGCTGTGTGTCGCCACGATCCAGGTGCGGGGAATGAAGTCCCTGCTCGGCTCGGCGGTCACGGACGGCGGTTCGGCCGCGATGACGGCATGCGGTACGTCGGTGAAGGGCGCGGCGACACGGCTGGTGGAGGCGGCCCGGGCGGAGGGGGTGCTGCGGGCCGACCTGGAGCCGATCGAGGTGCTGCGGCTGGCCCACGGGGTGGCCACGGCCTCGGAGCTGGCGAACGGCCAGGGCCGCGAAATCCCCCGCTACCTGGCATTGCTGACGGAGGGGCTGCGCCCGCCCGGCTGGAACGCCGTACGGGAGCGTGCCCGCTAGCGGAGCCGCTGCGTGCGGGGCCGATGCCTGCGGGGCTGATGCGTGCGGAGCTGATGCCTGCGGGGCCGGTGTCTGTGGGGCAGATGTCTACGGGACCCGGTGCCTGCGGACCCGGTGTCTTCGGAGTGGACCCGCAGGCCAGGTCGGAGCGGCGGGGGGAGAAGCCGCTGTCCCTCCACCGCTCCGACCTGTACGGGGTCACAGGGCGCGTGCCCCCGGCTCGACCATGTTCCGGACCGTGCGCGCCTTCACGAACCCGCCGATCGCCGTCATGTCCCACTCGCCGGAGAACTGCCGGATCAGCTTGGCCATCATGACGCCCGTCTGCGGCTCGGCGTTGGTGAGGTCGAAGCGGACCAGTTCCTCGCCGGTGGCCGGGTCCAGCAGGCGGCAGTAGGCATGGGCGACATCGGTGAACTTCTGCCCGGAGAAGGAGTTGACGGTGAAGACCAGGCCGGTGACCTCCTGCGGAATACGGCCGAGGTCGACCGTGATCACCTCGTCGTCGCCCCCGCCCTCGCCGGTCAGGTTGTCACCGGAGTGCTTGATCGCGCCGTTCAGGATGGTCAGCTTGCCGAAGTAGCAGCTGTCGACGGCGTTGCGCTGCGGGCCGTAGGCGATGACCGAGGCGTCCAGGTCGATGTCGCTGCCGCGGAACGCGGGCTCCCAGCCGAGACCCATCTGCACCAGGGAGAGCAGCGGACGGCCGCCCTTGACCAGGGACACGGTCTGGTTCTTCTGGAGGCTGACCCGGCCCTTGTCCAGGTTGACCTTCCCGGCGCCGGGCGCCGGAGCGGGCGGGGCCGGGGGAGCGGCCGCAGGCGGGGCCGGCTGGGCGGTGGGCGCCGGAGGGACGGCCGGCTGCTGCGGCGGGGCCGCGGGCGAGGCGGAGGGCTGCTGCGGCGGGGCCGCGGGCGCGGCGGCGGGTTCCTCCACCGTCACACCGAAGTCCGTAGCGATGCCCGCCAGCCCGTTGGCATACCCCTGGCCGACGGCGCGGGCCTTCCATGCGCCGCCCCGGCGGTAGATCTCCACGATCACCAGCGCCGTCTCGGTGCCGAGCTGCGGCGGGGTGAACGCGGCCAGCACCGAGCCGCCGTCCGCGTCCCGGATCGTGGCCGTCGGCTCGATGCCCTGGAAGGTCTGGCCGTCCGCGTCCGGGCTGGCCGTGACCACGATCTTCTCGATGTCCGGCGGCACGGCACCGGTGTCGACCGTGATCGCGTCGGGGGCCGCACCGCCGCCGGACGTGTACGTCACGCCCGGCCCGGCGGGCTGGTTGTAGAAGATGAAGTCGTCGTCGGAGCGCACCTTGCCGTCGGCGGTGAGCAGCAGGCCCGACACGTCGAGCCGCACCGGCGCGGCGACGTCCACCGTCACGCGGGCGGCCGACAGAGGGATGTTCGAGCCAGGGGTCATAGCTGTCATGCCGGGTGAACGAACGACACCGCTTTACCGTTCCCTTACCGACGGGCCCGTCGGGCGATCGCCCTCGATCGGCTCAAGGCACCACCACGATCTTGCGTCCGACGCCCGCCGCGAACTGCTCCAGCGCCTCGGGATACCGCTCCAGCGGGATCCGGTCGCTGATGAACACCTCCGGGTCCAGCACCCCGTTCGCGAACAGCTCCGCCGCCCGCTCGAAGCTGTGCAGCACCGCCATGGAACCGGTGATGGTGATCTCCTGGTTGTAGATGCGGTACGGATCGATCGTCACCCGCGTCGCGTAGTCGGCCACCCCGAACTGCAGGAACGTGCCCGCCTTCGCCACCCGCTCCAGTCCGTCCTGGATCGCCGCCGCGTTGCCCGTCGCGTCCACGACCACGTCCCAGCCCTGCGGGCGGTCCAGCTCGTCCGCCCCGGCCGCCGCGCGCGAGACGCCCAGGCGGTGGGCCGTCTCCAGGCGTGCGGGGTTGACGTCCACCACGTCCACGCTCGCCGCGCCCGTGCGCTTGGCCAGCTCCAGCATCATCAGGCCCATGGTCCCGGAGCCGTAGATCAGGACGTGGGCGCCGAGGCGGGAGCGCAGGACGTCGTAGCCGCGTACCGCGCAGGACAGCGGCTCCACCAGGGCCGCGTCCTGGGTGCGCACATGCTCGGGCAGCTTGACGCAGTTGGCCACGGGGGCCACCGCGTACCGGGCGGCGCCGCCCGCCGTCGTCACGCCGATCGCGGCCCACCGCTCGCACAGGTTGTTGTGGCCGGTACGGCAGCGCCGGCACTCGTAGCAGTACAGGGACGGGTCCACGGCCACCCGGTCGCCGACCGCGACCTCCGTGACCTGGCCGCCGACCCCGACGACCTCGCCCGCGAACTCGTGGCCGGGGACGATGGGCAGCTTGGGCGCGAACTCGCCCTGGAGGATGTGCAGGTCGGTGCCGCACAGGCCGCAGGCGGCGACCTCGACGACGACCTCGCGGGGCCCTGGCGTCGGGTCCGGGACCTCGGTGACGACGACACGGCCCACGGACTCGATGACGGCGGCCTTCATTTCACGGCTCCCAACGACAGGCCCTGGACCAGCTTGTCCTGGGCGGCGAACCCCGCGGCTAGCACCGGCAGGGAGATGACGAGCGACGCGGCGCACACCTTGGCCAGGAACAGGCCCTGGCTGGTGATGAAGCCGGTCAGGAAGACGGGGGCGGTCTCGGCGACCACGCCCGTCAGGACCCGGGCGAACAACAGCTCGTTCCAGCTGAAGATGAAGCAGATCAGGGCGGTGGCGGCGATGCCGGGAAGGGCGATCGGGGCCACCACGCGCGCGAGGATCGTCGGCAGCCGGGCGCCGTCCACCCGCGCCGCCTCGATGACGGCGACCGGCACCTCGGCGAGGAAGGACTGCATCATCCACACCGCGATCGGCAGGTTCATCGAGGTGTAGAGGATGACCAGCAGCCAGATGTTGTCGAGCATTCCGGCGTTCTTGGCGAACAGGTAGATCGGCAGCAGGCCCGCCACGGCCGGCAGCATCTTCGTGGACAGGAAGAAAAACAGGACGTCGGTCCACTTCTTCACCGGGCGGATGGAGAGCGCGTAGGCGGCCGGGAAGGCGAGCAGCAGCACGCAGACCGTCGAGGCCACGGACGCCACCGTGGAGTTGATCAGCGCGGGCCACGGGCTGGCCCCGCCGCCCGTGCCGAAGAACTCGCGGTAGCCGTCCAGGGTGAGGGAGGCGGTGAAGGAGGGCGGGTTGGTCGCCGCGTCCGCCTCGGAGTGGAAGGAGGTCAGGGCCATCCAGGCCAGGGGCAGGAAGAAGACGATTCCGGCCAGCCAGGCCACCAGGCCCAGGCCGAGCCCCGGACGGCTCCTGCGTCCGACGACGGTTGCGCTCATGCGCGGGACACCTCCTCGCGGAACAGGGACGACACCACGCGCAGGGCGAAGGTCGCGATGACGATGGACCCGATGACCACCAGGACACCGGCGGCCGAGGCGAGGCCGTTCTCATGGGCCTGGTAGAAGCTCTGGTAGACGGTGTAGGGCAGGTTGGCGGTGCCGAGGCCGCCGGAGGTGATCGTGAAGACCGCGTCGAAGTTCTGCACGATGTAGATCGAGCCCAGCAGGGCGCCGAGTTCGAGGTAGCGGCGCAGGTGGGGCAGCGTGAGGTAGCGGAAGATCTGCCAGTCGCTCGCGCCGTCGACCCGCGCGGCCTCGATCTGCTGCTGGTCGCGGCTCTGCAGTCCGGCCAGCAGGATCAGCATCATGAACGGCGTCCACTGCCACACCAGGGAGGCCTCGACCGCGAGCAGCGGGGTGCTGGAGATCCAGTCCGGCTGGGGGCCGCCCACGTAGTGCAACAACCCGTTGAGCAGGCCGTATTCGGGGTTGTAGAGCACGTGTTTCCAGAGCAGGGCCGCGGCCACGGGCACCACCAGGAACGGGGCGATGAGCAGGGTGCGTACGACACCCCGGCCGCGGAACCTCCGGTCGAGGAGCAGCGCCAGCGCCAGGCCGAGGACCAGACTGGCCAGCACCACCGCCACCGTGAGCAGCACGGTCGTCCACACCGAGTGGCGCAGGTCGGCGTCGGTCAGCACCTGGCGGTAGTTGTCGAGGCCGGTGAAGCGACGGGCCTTGGGATAGAGGGCGTTCCAGTCGAAGAAGGAGATCACCAGCGTGGCCACGAACGGCAGCTGGGTCACCACGATCATGAAGACGAGGGCCGGCAGGAGCGGGCCCCGGGCGGCCCAGGCGCGCAGCCGGGGCGAGGGCTGTTTCACCGTCCTCACGGGGGCGGTGGCGAGGGGTGCCGTGGTCGTCGCTGTCATCGTCCCTCGTACTCCTTGGAGATCTTCTCGGCGAGCTGCTGGGACTTCTTCAGGGCCGAGCCGGTGGACTGGCGTCCGGCGATGGCCGCGCTGATCTCCTGGGAGACCCTGGTGCCGAGATCGGTGAACTCGGGGATGCCGACGAACTGGATGCCGGGCGCGGGGCGCGGCTGCACGCCGGGGTCGTTCGGGCGGGCGTTCTCGATGGCCTCCTTCGTCATCTCCTGGAAGGCGGCTGCCGACTTGCGGTAGTCGGCGTTCGTGTACGTCGACGCCCGCTTGCCCGCCGGGACGTCGGACCAGCCGCTGGTCTCGCCGACCAGTTGCTCGTAGCCCTTGCCGGAGGCCCAGGAGACGAACTTCCAGGCCTTGTCGGGGTTGCGGGAGGCCTTCTGGATGCCCCAGGCCCAGGTGTAGAGCCAGCCGGAGGAGTCCGTCTTCTCCACGGGGGCGGGGGCGTAGCCGAGCTTGCCCTTGACCGGTGAGCCGGCCGCCTCCAGCAGACCGGCCGCGGAGGTGGCGTCGTACCACATGGCGACCTTGCCCTGGGTCATGTCGTTGAGGCACTCGGCGAAGCCGGACTGGGCCGCGCCCGACTCGCCGTGGCTGCGCACGAGATCGACGTAGAACTCTGTCGCCTTCTCGAACTCGGGGGAGTTCAGGCGGGCCTTCCAGTCCTTGTCGAACCAGGTGCCGCCGAAGGTGTTCACGACGGTGGTCAGCGGCGCCATCATCTCGCCCCAGCCGGGCAGTCCGCGCAGGCAGATGCCCTTCATGCCGGACCGCGCGCCGTCCGCCTTCGCGGCCAGGTCGGCGACCTGCTGCCAGGTCGGACGGGCCGGCATGGTCAGGCCCTTCGCCGCGAACACGTCCTTGCGGTACATCAGGAAGGACGACTCGCCGTAGAAGGGCTGCCCGTAGAGCTTGCCGTCGTCGGCGGTGAGCGACTGGCGCATGGGCTTCAGCACGTCCTGCTCGTCGTACGACGGGTCCTTGGCGACGTACGCGTCCATGTCGTGCAGCCACCCGTTGCGGGCGTAGATCGGTATCTCGTAGTTGGAGAGTGTGGCCACGTCGTACTGGCCGGCCTGGTTGGCGAAGTCCTGGCTGATCTTGTCGCGGACGTCGTTCTCGGGCAGGACGGTGAAGTTGACCTTGATGCCGGTCTCCTTCGTGAAGTGCGCGGCGGTCAGCTTCTGCAACTCGGTCATCTGCGGGTTGTTGACCATGAGGACGTTGATGGAGTCGCCGCCGGAACCGGTCCCGCCCGCCCCGACCCAGCAGCCGGAGAGCAGCGGGGCGAGCAGCGTCCCTGCGGCGGCCATGGCGAGCGTGGTTCGAGGCCTCCGTCGGCTCGGGGTGCGCATCGTTCGCTCCTGGATGTATCGGGATATATGGGGCACTGGAGGGTAGGGAGAGGAGGGCCGGGGGGTGAGTTCGGCTTTCACACCCGGATGACCTGCGGGCCCAGGAGGGAGTAGCGGTGGGCCTCGGCCGCCGGGAGCTGGGTGCTCGTGACGATCGCCTCCAGCGCGCCGACCTCCGCGAACCGGCAGAAGCTGACCGCTCCGAACTTGGTGTGCACGCCCGCGAAGACCGTGCGCCGCGCGGCGCGGATGGCCTGGGCCTTCACCTCGCTGACCGCGGGGTCGGGGGTGGTGAGGCCGTGCTCGCGGGAGATGCCGTTGGCCCCGATGTAGGCGAGGTCGACGACGAACCCGGCGAGCATCTTCGTCGTCCAGTGGTCGACGGTGGCCAGCGTGCCGGCCCGGACCCGCCCGCCGAGGAGCAGGACCGACATGGTCTCGGCCTCGGCGAGGGCGCCCGCGATCGGCAGGGACGCGGTGACCACGGTCAGCGGGCGGTCCGTGGGCAGGGCCTCGGCGATGAGCTGCGGGGTGAAGCCCTCGTCGACGAAGACCGTCTCCGCGTCCCCGAGCAGCTCGGCCGCGGCGGTCGCGATCCGGCGCTTCTCCGGGACGTGGCTGGTGGCGCGGAAGGCGAGCGTCGTCTCGAAGCCGGCGCTCTCGACCGGATAGGCGCCGCCGTGCGTACGGCGCACCAGGCCGTGGTCCTCCAGGGCGCGCAGATCGCGCCGGATGGTCTCCTTGGCCACGCCCAGCTCGACGGAGAGCGCGGTGACGTCGACCGAGCCGGTGGCCCGTGCGGCCAGCACGATCTCACGCTGGCGTTCTTCCGCCGTTCTCGTGGCCATCTCGTCACCCGCTTCACCGCGAACCTGCCCGTTCGGGCCCATGAGGGAAGTTCTACAGGGGGTGTGGTGACACTGACCAGCTCTGTTGCGGGCCCGATGGTGCCCGTCTGGGCCCGTTTGCCGGGCGGGTTGCCCGCCCCGGACCTGCACGGCTGCCCGGAGCGGGGGTGGAAGCGGGCGGCCGGGATGCCCGAATGCGGCGGCGGGCGGGCCCGTTC
The DNA here is from genome assembly GCF_055657175.1 of Streptomyces sp. NPDC107581. Taxonomy (NCBI): domain Bacteria; kingdom Bacillati; phylum Actinomycetota; class Actinomycetes; order Kitasatosporales; family Streptomycetaceae; genus Streptomyces; species Streptomyces sp. NPDC107581. The sequence goes on along the minus strand of NZ_JBVKBH010000006.1, from coordinate 128,433 downwards.
GGTGCCCGCCCGCCGTCGTGAGCGCTCGTTTTCCGCCGTCCGGCGCGATGCTCAGTACGGCCAGATCGGCGGGTCGCTCACGAAATGCCCGCCCAGGTGGCTGTGGGCCGGGTTCTGCGGGTCCAGCTCGCCCTGCTCGGCGATCAGCTTCCCGGCGTACGGCTCGGAGTCGTCCTGCGGCTCGTAGCCGAGCGCCCGCGCCGTCGTCAGGTCCCACCACAGCCGGGTGTTGGCCGAGGAGCCGTAGACGACCGTGTGGCCCACCCGCTCGGCGGTCAGGGCCGCGTGGAAGAGGCGGGCGCCGTCGGCCGGGCTCATCCACACCGAGAGCATGCGCACGCTGTTCGGTTCCGGGAAGCAGGAGCCGATGCGCACCGAGACGGTCTCCAGGCCGTGCTTGTCCCAGTACAGCTGGGCGAGGTCCTCGCCGAAGGACTTCGACAGACCGTAGAAGGTGTCGGGGCGGCGCGGGGTGTCGACGGGGATCAGCGGGTCGCCCTCGCGCGGGGCCGGGGTGAAGCCGACGGCGTGGTTGGAGGAGGCGAAGACGATCCGGGGCACGCCTTCGAGGCGTGCCGCCTCGTAGAGGTTGTAGGTGCCCTCGATGTTCGACCTGAGGATCTTCCCGAAGGGCGCCTCCAGGGAGATGCCCGCGAGGTGGAGGACCGCGTCCACGCCCCGCACGGCCTCGCGCAGCGCCGCCGTGTCGGTGAGGTCCGCGGTGACGGCCTCCGGCGCGTCCTCGATCGGGCGCACGTCGAACAGGCGCAGCGTGTAGCCGTACTCCGGCAGCAGGGACCGCATCAGGGTGCCGAGCCCGCCGGCGGCGCCGGTGAGCAGAACGGTGCGGGGAGCGGGCATCCTCGATCTCCTTGGGGCGATGGCCGCGTGCATGGACAGGATTCACATTCATGGACACGCTAAGGAGCCGCTGCGGACCTAGTCAAGTGTGCCGTGGGGTGGGGGAAATCCGTTGCTGTGATGCGGGTTTGCCTGCTTGACCCGCCCCGAGGCGGGCCTTTAGCGTGAGATCGTTCAGAAACATAGACGACGATCAGAAACATGCACCGACAGGGAGCGCTTGTGACGCCAGCCCCTCTCGCCGCCCGGCTCCGCGACCCGAAGGGGCCGCTCTTCTTCCCCGTCACGGCCTACGGCTCCGACGGCTCCCTCGACCTCGACGTCTACCGCACCCATGTGCGCCACGGCGTCGCGGCCGGCGCGGCCGCCGTGTTCGCCTGCTGCGGCACCGGGGAGTTCCACGCGCTGCTGCCGGAGGAGTTCGAGGCCTGCGTCGGGGCGGCCGTCGAGGCGGCCGAGGGGCGCGTCCCGGTGATCGCGGGCGCCGGCTACGGCACCGCGCTCGCCGTCCGCTACGCGCGGCTGGCCGGACAGGCGGGCGCCGACGGACTCCTCGCCATGCCGCCGTACCTCGTCCTCGCCGGCCAGGAGGGTCTGCTGCGGCACTACCGGGAGATCGCGGCGGCCACCGCCCTGCCGGTGATCGTCTACCAGCGCGACAACGCCGTCTTCACCCCGCGGACGGTGGTCGAACTCGCCCGTACCGAAGGTGTCATCGGCCTCAAGGACGGCCTCGGCGACCTGGACCTGATGCAGCGGATCATCAGCGCCGTGCGCACCGGGGTCCCCGGCGACTTCCTGTACTTCAACGGACTGCCCACCGCCGAGCAGACCCAGCTCGCCTACCGCGCCCTCGGTGTCACCCTCTACTCCTCGGCCGTCTTCTGCTTCGCCCCCGAGATCGCCCTCGCCTTCCACCGGGCCCTGGAGACGGACGACCGGGACACCGTGCGCCGCCTCCTGGACGGCTTCTACCGCCCGTTCGTGGAACTGCGCGCCCAGGGCCGCGGCTACGCCGTCGCGCTCGTCAAGGCCGGCGTACGGCTGCGCGGCCTGGACGTCGGCGAGGTCCGGCCCCCGCTGCACGAGCCGGACGAGGACCATCTCAAGCAGCTCGCCCGGCTCATCGAGCGCGGCCACGCCCTGCTGGAGGAGAACGCGTGAAGGCGTCGGCGTTCGTCTATCCCTGGGACGTCAACGGGGACGCCGGGGCACCTGCCCGGATCGCCGCACTCGGCGTACGACAGGCGACCCTCGCGTCCGCCTACCACTCCACCCGCGCCCTGACCCCCCGGCACCCCCGCCACCGCATCGTCACCGCCGAGTACGCGGCCGTCCTCTACCCCCCGGACGGCCGCTGGGCGGGCCGCGGTCTGCGGCCGTACCCGGCCGGGCGCTGGGCCACCGGGAACGCCTACGGCGAGGCCGCCGAGGCGCTCGCGGCGGCCGGTCTGGAAGTGCACACCTGGGTCGTCCTCGCGCACAACTCCCGCCTGGGCGCCGAACATCCGGACACCTCGGTCGTCAACGCCTACGGCGACCGCTACCCGTGGGCCCCCTGCATCGCCCAGCCCGCCACGCGCGCGTACCTGGCCGACCTGGCCGCCGAGGCCGCCGTACGCCCCGGCGCGCACGGCACCGAACTGGAGTCCCTCGGCTGGTACGGGCTGCAGCACCTGCACGCCCACGACAAGACGTCCGGGGTCGGCCTCGGGGAGGCCGGGCAGTACCTGATGGCGCTCTGCTTCTGCCCGGCCTGCCGCACCGGCTACGGCGCACAGGGCCTGGACGCGGACGAGCTGGCGGCCGCCGTGCGCACGGCGCTGGAGCCGCTGTGGCGGGGGGCCGCGGACGACGGGGGCTGGCCGGCGGTCGAGAAGCTCCTCGGCGAGGACACGGCGGCCGCCACGCGCGCGTGGCGCGACACCACCGCCCGCACCCTCCAGGAGGAGGCCGTCACCGCCGTACGCGCCGCCGCGCCCGAGGGCTTCCAGGTCCTGCTGCACGCCGACCCGGTGTCCTACCACTGCGGCGCCAACGCCGGCGTCGACCCCGCCCGCATCCTCTCCGTCGCGGACGGCGTGGTCGTGCCGTGCGCGGGCGGTACGGCCCTGCTGGCGCCCTTCGCCGAGCAGGCACGCGAACGGACGGTGCTGGCCGCCAACTTCACCGTGGTCTCCGGGATGGGCGGCAGCCCCGGCACGCTCGCGGCGGACGCGGCACGCGCGCGTGCCGACGGAGCGACGGAACTGCGGCTCTACCACGCCGGGCTGGCATCGGACGGCGACCTCGCGGCGGTGCGCGAGGCGCTCGCCGCGCCCTGAGCGAGCACCGCGACCACCGGGAACGGCACCAGGCCGACAGGGGCGGCGCCTGGTCGTGCGGAGGCGGGGGCAGGTCGTGGAGGGGCGGCCCGACGGCGTTCGGTGGGCTGACGGCGTTCGGCGGTCCGTCGGCGTTCGGCGGGCGGGCGCGGCCGTGCCCCGTCCGTGCCGCGGGACACGACGGCGACAATCCGTCGGAAGCCGTCAGTAATGCCCCTGGGGCACACGCCGGCCCGCTCCTACGGTCGACCGCATGCGCTACATCGCTCCGGTCCTCATCGGCCTGCTCTACGTCCTGCTCATGTCGCTCGTCCCGGAACCCCACCGGCGCCGCCTCAACGCGGTCATGGTCGCCGGTGCCGGTGCCGCCTACCTCAGCGGCGGGGGTCTGGGCGGCTGGGAGTTCGCCTTCACCGCGGTGGCCACCTGCGTCGCCTACCGGGCCCTGGACTCATGGACCTTCGTCGGCGTCGGCTGGCTGCTGCACACCGCGTGGGACGTGGTGCACCACCTCAAGGGCCATCCGATCGTCCCGTTCGCCCACGACTCGTCCTTCGGCTGCGCACTGTGCGATCCGGTGATCGCGGTGTGGTGCTTCGCGGGCGGCCGGTCACCATGGGAACGGCTGCGCGGCCGCACGGCACCGATGAGTTTCCGCGAGCCGTCCGGTCACTCTTCCGTACGGGTATCGCAACCTCGAAGGAGCAAGGCATGACCTCCGACACGATCCTCGACCTCGGCCCCCAGACCCGGATCGTGGCGCGGCTCGCCGAGGCCGTCACCGACGAGCACCTGGCGGCCCCCACACCGTGCCCCGACCTGGCGGTCCGCAACCTGCTGGGCCATCTGCTGGGGCTGTCCGTCGCCTTCCGCGACGCCGCCCGCAAGGACCTGGGAGCGACGACCGACACCAGCCCGGCCGCGACCGTGCCGGACATCGGACCCGGCTGGCGCGAGGAGCTGCCCAAGGCGCTGGACGACCTCGCCGACGCCTGGCGCGACCCGGCCGCCTGGACCGGCATGACCCGCGCGGGCGGCGTGCACCTGCCCGGCCCGGTGGCGGGCGCGGTCGTCGCCGACGAGCTGGTGATCCACGGCTGGGACCTGGCCCGCGCGACCGGACAGTCCTACGCCCCCGACGCCGCCGCCCTCGGCTCGGCCCTCGTCTTCCTCCGCGCCGCGGTGGACGACCCGAACCGCGGCAGCGGCCTGTTCGGCCCGGTCGTGCCGGTCCCGGAGGAGGCATCCCTCCTGGACCACGCGGTCGGCCTGAGCGGCCGGGATCCGGGGTGGCGGCATGCGGCGTCGCGGGGCGAGCGGCGGTAACCCGTCGAGGGCTGCCGCCCGTGGCGCCGCCCTCGCCGCCCGGCCCACCCGCGCGGCGGTCGAGGGCGGCACCCGCACCGCCCGAGCCGCACCGTCCGAGCCGCTCCGTCCGAGCCGCTCCGTCCGAGCCGCTCCGTCCGAGCCGCGCCGTCTTCGAGCCGCTCCGTCCGGTCAGCCACGCCTTCTACCGCCGGAAGCGTCTCCCGCCAGCGGCACCTTGTGCCAGCGGCCCCTTCGGCCGGTCGCACCTTCTGCCAGCGGCTACTTGTGCCGGTCGGACCTTCTGTCAACGGCACCTTCTGTCAACGGCACCTTCTGTCAACGGCACCTTCTGTCAGCCGCGCCTTCTTCCGGTCGCACCCTCTGGCAGCGGCAGCTCCTGCCGGAGGGCCTCTTTTGTCAGAGGCATTGACGAAACGCGGGCCCGCTCCTAGCTTCAACGCGTCGTACTTCGTACGTCATATATGAGACGCGACAGGCGAGATCTGAGAGGGCCGCATGACCTCGGTGCCCACCCCGATCCCGTCCCGCACGCAATACGTGCTGGACGCGATCAGACACCGCATCCTGACCGGACGGCTGACGCCCGGTCAGGCCCTGGTCGAGACGGAGCTGGCCGCACAGTTCGGGGTCTCCAAGACCCCGGTGCGGGAGGCGCTGAAGACCCTCGCCGGGACCGGTCTCGTCGTGATGAGCCAGTACAAGGGCGTCACGGTGCGCACGGTGGACGCGGACATGGCGCGCGAGGTCCACGACGTGCGGCTGCTCCTCGAACCGGAGGCGCTGCGACGAGCGGTGGTGCGCGGTGCCTCCTTCAACACCGCCCGCGCCGCCCTCACCCGGGCCGACGCCGCCGCCGACACCGCCGAACGCTCCCTGGCCAACCGGGAGTTCCACCGTGCCCTCTACCTGCCGTGCGGCAACCCGCTGCTCGGCCGGATGCTGGACGAGGTCCGCGACCAGGCCGCCCTCGTCTCGGCCGTGGCCTGGGCGGCCGCACCCTCCTGGGGTCAGGAGGCCGCGGAGCACCGCGAGATCCTGCGGCTCGCGCTGGCCGGCGACGCGGACGGCGCGGCGGGCGCCCTGCACGACCACATCGCGTCGTTCGTACGGCGGGCTTTCCCCGAGCCCCCTCCAGAGGAAGGGCAGCAATGAGCAGCGTGACGTTCGCGACCCAACGGGCGGCCCTGGCCGATGTGGTGGCCATCCCGGTGACCCCCTTCGCCGAGGACGGCTCCGTCGCGCGGGACACCCACCGGGCGCTGCTGCGACGCCTGCTCGACTGCGGGATCAGAACCCTCACCCCGAACGGCAACACCGGCGAGTTCTACGCCCTCAGCCCCGAGGAGCGCCGCCTGGTCACCGAGCTGACCGTGGACGAGGCCGGCGACCGCGCCGTGATCCTGGCCGGCGTCGGGCACGACCTGCCCACCGCGACAGCCTCTGCCCGCCACGCCCGCGCGGTCGGCGCCCGGATGGTGATGGTCCACCAGCCGGTGCATCCGTACGTCTCGGACGCCGGCTGGGTCGACTACCACCGCGCCATCGCCGAGTCCGTGCCCGAGCTGGGCGTGGTCCCCTACCTCCGCAGCGACCGGCTGCCCGGCACCCGCCTCGCCGAACTCGCCGGCCACTGCCCGAACGTCATCGGTGTGAAGTACGCCGTACCGGACGCCGTGCGGTTCGCGGCCTTCGCCCGGGACGCCGGCCTCGACCGCTTCGTATGGGTCGCGGGTCTCGCCGAACCGTACGCCCCCTCCTACTTCTCCGCGGGCGCCACCGGCTTCACCTCCGGTCTGGTGAACGTCGCCCCGGCCGTCTCCCTGCACATGCTCGAAGCACTCCGGTCGGGCGACCACCCGGGCGCCATGAAGGTCTGGGAACAGATCCGCCGCTTCGAGGAACTGCGCGCCGCGCACGGGTCCGCCGACAACGTCGCCGTCGTCAAGGAGGCCCTCGCCTCGCTCGGCCTGTGCCGCAGGGACGTCCGCCCCCCGAGCAGACAGCTGCCCGGGGACCAGCGCGCCGAGGTCGCCGCGATGGCCGCCGGGTGGGCGGCATGAGCGCACCCCGCAAGCGCCCGGAAGAGCTCCGAAGCCATCAGTGGTACGGCACCGGAGGCCTGCGCTCCTTCAGCCACCGCGCCCGCACCCGCCAGCTCGGCTACCTGCCCGAGGAGCACCTGGGCAAGCCGGTCGTCGCGATCCTCAACACCTGGTCCGACATCAACCCCTGCCATGTGCATCTGCGGGACCGGGCACAGGCCGTCAAGCGCGGGGTCTGGCAGGCCGGGGGCTTCCCGCTCGAATTCCCGGTCTCCACCCTCAGCGAGACCTTCCAGAAGCCGACCCCGATGCTCTACCGCAATCTGCTCGCGATGGAGACCGAGGAGCTGCTGCGGTCCTATCCCGTGGACGGCGCCGTCCTGATGGGCGGCTGCGACAAGTCCACGCCGGCGCTGCTGATGGGCGCGGCCTCCGTGGACCTGCCCGCCGTCTTCGTACCGGCGGGGCCCATGCTCCCGGGGCACTGGCGGGGCGAAGTCCTGGGCTCCGGCACCGACATGTGGAAGTACTGGGACGACAAGCGGGCCGGCCTCATCGGTGACTGCGAGATGGCCGAGCTGGAGAGCGGTCTGGCCCGCTCGCCCGGCCACTGCATGACCATGGGGACGGCCTCCACGCTGACCGCCGCCGCCGAGGCGCTCGGCGTGACCGTGCCGGGCGCGTCCAGCATCCCGGCGGTGGACTCCGGACACGACCGGATGGCCGCACGCGCGGGCCTGACCATCGTCGAACTGGTCCACCGGGGCAGGAGGCTGACCGACATCCTCACCCCCGAGGCGTTCGCCGACGCGGTCACCGCCGTCCTCGGCCTCGGCGGCTCCACCAACGCGGTGATCCATCTGATCGCCATGGCGGGGCGCGCCGGGGTGAAGCTCACCCTGGACGACTTCGACCGCATCGCCCGCACGGTCCCGGTCCTGGCCGACGTCCGCCCCGGCGGACAGCGCCACCTCATGGAGGACTTCCACTTCGCGGGCGGCCTGCCCGGGTTCCTCTCCCGGATCCCGGACCTGCTCCACCTCGACCGGCCGACGGTCTCGTACGACACCCTGCGGGAACAGCTGGACGGCGCGCGGGTGCACGACGACGACGTCATCCGCCCACGCGACCGCCCGGTCGCGAGCGAAGGCGGGGTCGCGGTGCTGCGCGGCAACCTCTGCCCGGACGGCGCCGTGATCAAGCACATCGCCGCCGAGCCCCGCCTGCTCAGGCACACCGGCCCCGCGGTCGTCTTCGACGACTACAGGACGATGCAGCGGACCATCGACGACCCGGCGCTCGGCATCACCGCGGACAGCGTGCTGGTGCTGCGCAACGCCGGGCCCAAGGGCGGCCCGGGCATGCCCGAGTACGGCATGCTCCCCCTTCCCGGCCATCTGCTCCGGCAGGGCGTGCGGGACATGGTGCGGATCTCCGACGCCCGGATGAGCGGTACGAGCTACGGCACCTGTGTGCTGCACGTGGCCCCGGAGTCGTACGTCGGCGGACCGCTGGCGCTGGTGCGCAGCGGGGACCTCATCACCTTGGACGTCGAGGCGCGCGCCCTGCGTCTCCATGTGGACGACGCGGAGCTGGAGCGCAGGCGGGCCGCCTGGACGCCGCCGCCCGCCCGCTACGAGCGCGGCTACGGCGCCCTCTACAACGAGCAGATCACGCAGGCCGACACCGGCTGCGACTTCGAGTTCCTGGCCCGCCCGGGCCAGGTGCCGGACCCGTACGCCGGCTGAACCTCCCGGCACCGCCCATCGGGCCGATGCCGCACCACGCCCGTGCGGCGGACGGGCCCTGCCGTCGACCACGTTCCCGACGACGGGTTCCACCGCCGTCGGGGCCGTGCGGCGAGCTGACGGACCGGCAGGTGCGCGACTGGGGGCTTCTGTTGAATCCGCCGAATCCGATATCGATCGGGTAACGAGGCTCGCGGAGTGGTGTGTGATGCGCGTAGACAATGCGTGACCTGGTGCAACAATCACCACATACTTTCCGGAGAATCCATGCGGAAGTCCCTCAGAGCGGCCGCGATAGCTGCCGCCTGTGCCCTCGCCGGCGGCGCCCTGTACGGCGCGGGCGCGGCCACCGCCGGGCAGTCGACGGCGAACTCCACCCACGAGCCCTACAACATCGGGCAGTTGGTGAAGGACATCGACACCTACTACGGCACCACCGCCGACGCCAACGGCGTCTACCAGGCCTCCCCGGCCAGCCCGTACGCCAAGGACCTGAAGCGTATGGACGCCGACGCCAGGCGCTACATCGACAGGGCGGCCCGCAAGTCGCACCGTCACGGGGAGAAGCCGGCCGTCGTCTTCGACGTCGACGACACGCTGCTGCTCAGCCTCGACTACGAGAAGCGCTACAACTACACGTACAACTCCGCCACGTGGAGCGACTACGTGAACAAGGCCGACCGCCCGGCCGTCTTCGGCAGCCCCGAGCTGGTCCGGTACGCCGAGTCCAGGGGCGTCGAGGTCTTCTACAACTCCGGTCTGACGGAGGCGCAGCGCGCCGCCGCGGTCGCCAACCTGAAGAAGGTCGGCGCCGATGTGAACCTCGACCCCGGCCACATGTTCCTCAAGGACGCGGCCAACCCGCCGGCCTACCTGAGCGACTGTGCCGCCCCGGGCGCCTGGAAGTGCACGACCGTGCAGTACAAGTCCGGCACCCGCAAGCACATCGAGGACGACCTCGGGTACGAGATCATCGCCAACTTCGGCGACCAGTACTCGGACCTGGACGGCGGCTACGCCGACCGCACCTACAAGCTGCCCAACCCGACGTACTTCGTCGGCTGAGCCGGTCCGGACACACAGCAGTCCCCAGCATGTCGGCGCCCCCGTCGGTCGAAGACCGCGGGGGCGTTCCGGTTCACGAGGGGCCGTCGCTCCCGTCGTGTGCGGCGAAGCCGCCCGTCACCCGGCAGGGGTGGACGTCCGGCGCCCTTGTCCGGGGAGTCGGACGGTGCAGGGCGGGCCGAACGGGATTCCGTAACACGGAGAAAACCTGAAGAGGGTTCGGCGAGGGAACAATCCAGCCAGCATCCGCACACGCTCATCAGGCGACGAGGAGTACGACCATGTCCGAGACGCAGAAGGTGGACCGGCGACCGGACGCCGCGCCACCTGCCGGGAACAGCGTCGACCGGTACTTCAGGATCTCCGAACGGGGTTCCACCGTCGGCCGGGAGATACGGGGCGGCTTCGCCACCTTCTTCACGATGGCCTACATCCTTGTCCTGAACCCGATCATCCTGGGCAGTGCCAAGGACAAGTTCGGCCACTCCCTCGACACCGGCCAACTCGTCACCGCCACCGCACTGGTGGCCTGTGTGATGACGATCGTCATGGGCGTCGGCGGCAATCTCCCGCTCGCGATCGCCGCCGGCCTCGGCCTCAACGCCGTCGTCGCCTTCCAGCTGGCCCCGCTGATGAGCTGGTCCGACGCGATGGGCCTGGTCGTCCTCGAAGGTCTCATCATCTGCCTGCTGGTCCTCACCGGACTGCGGGAGGCGATCATGAACGCGATCCCGCAGCAGCTGAAGCAGGCCATCGGTGTCGGCATCGGCCTGTTCATCGCGTTCATCGGCTTCGTGGACGCCGGGTTCGTCAGCCGCATCCCGGACGCCGCGCACACCACCGTGCCCGTGCAACTCGGTGCCGTCGGACGGCTGACCGGCTGGCCCGTCCTCGTCTTCTGTCTCGGCGTGCTGCTGACCGTCGCCCTGCTCGCCCGCAAGGTGAAGGGGGCGATCCTGATCAGCATCGTGACGATGACCGTCGTCGCGATCGTCATCGACGCCGTCGCCGGCATCAAGAGCTGGGGCCTGACCACCCCGAAGGTCCCGGACAAGATCGTCGCCGCCCCGGACTTCGGGCTCATCGGCCACTTCAGCCTGTTCGGCGGTTTCGCCAAGGCCGGGGTGCTCACTGCCGTCCTGCTGGTCTTCACCCTGATCCTGTCGGACTTCTTCGACGCCATGGGCACCATCGTCGGCATCAGCGCGGAGGCCGGACTGCTCGACGACAAGGGGCAGGTGCCCGGTATCGGCCGGGTCCTGTTCATCGACGGTGCCGCCGCCGTCGCCGGGGGTGTCGGCTCCGCCTCCTCCAACACCGCCTACATCGAGTCCGCGGCCGGCGTCGGCGAGGGCGCCCGCACCGGCTTCGCCAACCTGGTCACCGGCGGCCTCTTCGGCCTCGCGCTCTTCCTCGCCCCGCTGCTCACCATCGTCCCGCTGCAGGCGGCCGCGCCCGCGCTGATCGCGGTGGGCTTCCTGATGATGACCCACGTCAAGCACATCGACTGGGACGAGTACGAGATCGCCGTCCCGGCGTTCCTGACCATCGCCGCGATGCCGTTCACGTACTCGATAACCGATGGCATCGGCGCGGGCTTCGTGTCGTACGTCGTCATCAAGACGGTGCTCGGCAAGGCGAAGGAGGTCAACTGGCTGCTGTGGGGAGTCTCCGCGCTGTTCGTGGTCTACTTCGCGATCGATCCGGTGGAGCAGCTCCTCGGGGTCAAGTGAGCCGGCCCGGAGACCGGGAGGGTGCCGCCTCGAAGGCCGGGAGGGCCGTCGTCCTGCAGAGCAGGAGCGCGGACCCTCCCGTACTTCTCCGTCCCCCGTGCTAGTTCAGCTTCAGCGCCGCCTGCATCATCGCCTTGGCAACCGGCGCCGCCAGCCCGTTGCCGCTCACCTCGGAGCGGGCCGCGTCCGACTGCTCCACCATCACCGCGACGGCGACCTCCTTGCCGCTGCTGTGCGACTTGCCGTAGGAGGTGAACCAGGCGTACGGCGTCTTGCTGTTGTTCTCGCCGTGCTGCGCCGTACCGGTCTTGCCGCCGACGGTCGCCCCGTCGATCAGCGCGTTCGTACCGGTGCCGTCCTTCACCACCGTCTCCATCGCCGACCGCAGCTGCTCGGCCGTGCCGGAGCTGACGATCTGCTTCGAGTCCGCGTCGTCGTCATAGTCCTTCACCACGTCACCGTCACTGTCGGTGGTCTGCGACACCATGTGCGGCGAGACCAGCTTGCCGCCGTTGGCTATGGCCGCCGACACCATGGCCATCTGGAGCGGGGTCGCGGTGACGTCGAACTGGCCGATGCCGGACAGGGCGGTCTGCGCCTTGTCCATGTCCGAGGGGTACACACTCGCGTAGGCCCGCACGGGCACGTCCTGCTGGTCGTCGTTGAAGCCGAACTTCTCGGCCATCGCCTTGACCTTGTCCTGGCCGAGGTCGACGGCCATCTTGCCGAAGACGTTGTTGCAGGAGTAGCGCAGGGCGACCCGGATCGAGGCGTTCTTGCACGGGGCCGACCTGTTCTCGTTCTCCAGCGGGCGCGTCGTGCCCGGCATGATGTACGGGTCGGGGCTCTCGGTGGGGTCGTCCACGTTCTTGTACAGTCCGCTCTCCAGCGCGGCCGCGGCCACGACCAGCTTGAACGTGGAACCCGGCGGCAGCGGCTGGCGCAGCGCCCGGTTGGTGAGCGGCTTGTCCTTGTCCGCGTTCAGCCGCTTCCAGGCCACCCCTGCCGTGTTCGCGTCGGTCAGCTGCGAGGGGTCGTACGACGGGGTCGACACCACCGCGAGGATCCTGCCGGTCTTCGGGTCGATCGCGACGGCCGCGCCCTTGTTGCCGCCGAGCGCGTCGTAGGCCGCCTTCTGCACCGCCGGGTCGATCGTCGTGAGCACGTCGCCCGGGTCGGCGCGCTTGCCGGTGACCGTGTCCAGCACGGTCTTCAGCTTCGTGTCCGTGCCGTTGAGGAGATCCTTGTAGATGCCCTCCAGCTGGGTCGGGGCGTAGGCCTGCGAGGCGTAGCCCGTCACCGCCGCATACAGCTTGCCGTTCTTGTACGTGCGCTTGTACGCGAGGTCGCTGCCCTTCGTCCGTGCCGAGCCGGTGATCGAGTCCCCGGCCACGATGATGTTCCCGAGCGGGCGTGAGTAGGTCTCGATCACGTTCCGCCGGTTGTCGTTGTCGTCCGCGAGGGCCTTTCCGTCGTAGTACTGCACCCAGGTCGCCCTGACCAGCAGGGCGAGCACGAGCAGCAGCGTGAAGACGGACGCCCGCCTGATCGTCTTGTTCATCCCGCTCGTGAAGACGATCGAGACGGGGGCAATCGTTCCCGTACGCCCGCTTTTCTCATCGCACGCTCAGGAACCCGGCCTCGTAGGCGGCGATCACCGCCTGTGTCCGGTCCCGGGTGCCCGTCTTCGCAAGCACCGCCGCGACGTGCGTCTTCACGGTGGCGGGGCCCACGTCCATGCGCCGGGCGATCTCGGCGTTGGTCAGCCCGGCGGCCATGTGCCGCAGCACCTCGCTCTCGCGCCCCGTGAGCCTTCTCACCCAGGCGGGGGGCTCGGCCGCCCTGCGCGTGTACTCGGCCGCGAGCGCCCGTACGGCCGACGGGAACAGCAGGCTGTCGGTGCGTGCGACCAGCCGTACCGCCTGCACGAGCGCGTCGGCGTCCGCCCGCTTGAGCAGGAACCCGGCGGCCCCGGCGCGCAGCGCGTCGTACACGTACGAGTCGTTCTCGAAGGTGGTCACGACCACGACCCGGGGCGGCTCGTCGAGGGTGGCGAGGATCTGCTCGGTGGCCCGGATGCCGTCGATCTCCGGCATGCGGACGTCCATCAGGACGACGTCGGGGCGCAGTTCCCGGACGACGGACACGGCCTCGGCGCCGGTCGCCGCCTCGCCGACCACCTCCAGGCCGGGCTCGGCGGAGAGGATGGCCCGCAGGGCGGTGCGGACCATGCGCTCGTCGTCGGCGAGGACGACCCGGATCGCGGGCCGGGTCGTGCCGGTGTTCTCGTCGGTCATGCGGCACCCTCCAGGGGCAGTCGGACGTGCAGGCGCCAGACGCCGTCGGACGCGCCCGCGTGCGAGGTGCCGCCCAGCAGCCGGACCCGGTCGGCGATGCCGCGCAGGCCGTGCCCGCCGCCGGGGCGGGGGGCGGGGCCGCCGCCGAGGGGGTTCTCGACGGTGATCTCCAGCCGGCCGTCGGCGACGGAGACGCGGAGGCCGACCGGTTCACCGGCGTGCTTGAGGGCGTTGCTCAGGCCCTCCTGCACGATCCGGTACGCCTCCCGGGAGACCAGCGGGGGCAGGGCGGCGGGGTCGGTCTCGACGGCGGCCGTCACCCGCTGCCCGCCCGCCCTGGTCCGGTGCAGCAGCCCGTCCAGATCGGCCGCGAGGGTCGGTGCGGGTGCGGTGCCCGGTGTGTCGCCGTCCCGCAGCACGCCGAGCACCGCGTCGAGTTCGCCGACCGTGCGCCGGGTGGTGTCCTCGATCGCGGCGAGCGCCTCGCGGACGAACTCCGGGTCGGTGTCCAGGACACGGCGGGCGGCGCTCGCCTGGAGGGTGACGGCGCTCAGCGCATGGCCGACGCTGTCGTGCAGCTCGCGGGCGAGCCGGTTGCGCACGGCGAGGTCGGCGGCGCGGGCCTCGGCCGCGGCGAGCCGGTCCTCGGGCGTGGGCCCGAGCAGCGCGGGCGCCCAGCGGGCGAGCAGGGTTCCGCAGCCGGCGGCGCAGGCGGCGAGGGCCAGCAGCATCGCGAGGCCGGCGACCGGTGACAGGGCCGGCGCCCAGGAGTGTCCGAGGGCGTCGGGCACGGCGAGCCGGGTGTCGCTCAGCCGGACGACCAGGGGGAGCACGAGGAGCATGACGGCGAAGGGCGGAACGGCCAGCGACATCCCGGCGATGATTCCGCCGAGCCCCAGATGCAGGGTGAACCAGGCGGCCGTGCGCACCCGTTCGGTCCGGGTGCGTGCCGGGCCGTGGGCGAGGGCGTCCGCGTCCACGCCGCACAGCGCGCGGGCGGCACCGGACTCCAGCGGCCGGGTCAGCGGGAAGAGCGAGGTGACGGCGGCGATCGGCAACCCGACGGCGAACGAGCCCAGTTGCAGGAACGGGGATGCGAAGACGTTCTTCGCGTCGGTCAACGGCCCCACGATCACCGAACCGAGGAGGACGTACGGCATGGCGAGCGCGCCGCCCAGGATCAGATGGATCCAGCGGCGCCGGGCCCGCCCGCCGAAGAGAAAGCGCAACGCCTCGGTCACCGGGGGGTCCTGGCGTACCGGTCCGCGAAGTGGTGCGCGGCGACGGTCGCCACGAGCAGGCCGACGATCATCTGGACAGCGTAGGTCAGGTCCAACGCCGGTGTCGGGCGGTCGGCGAGGTTGTGGGGGGTCACCAGGGAGGCGAGCGCCGTCCAGCAGCCCCGGCAGGCCACGGCACCGGAGCCGGTCCAGGCCAGGGCGAGCGGAACGGCGACCGGAAGCCGGCGGCCGCGGCGGAAGGCGAGTTGGCAGGCGCCGGTGACGGCGGCGGCCAGGAAGCCGACGTACATCCGCTCCGTGAGTCTGCCGCAGCTCGTGTGGCAGAGATACGGCAGGCAGGCGGCGATGGCGACGAGCCGCAGGACGGGGGCGCGCCACGTGCCGATGGCGGCGGTGGTGGCGGAGGACGTCATGCCTCGACGCTCCCGCACGCGCGGGCCGGTCCACTTCCTGCGTGACGATGATCCGCCTCCGCCGCTCGGGGGAGGCCCCGGCAGCCCGGGGCGGACGGGGCCCGCGGGTCACCGCCTTCGTGACCCGACGCCGTCGGGGCCGAATCAGGTGCCGCCGGCCCCCTCGGCCCGCCGCGACCGCCTGCCCCCGCGTCGGCGGTGACCGGCGGTGTACGGCCCCGGGCGGCCGGGACCGCCCGCCGGACCCCCACGGGTCACAGCCGCCGCGTCGCCAGTGTCAGCCGGTCCCTCGCGTCGAACAGCGCGTCCTTGATCATCTGCTCGTGGGCCGGGGTCAGCCGGGCCACCGGGACCGAGCAGCTGATGGCGTCGCGGGCGGGGGTGCGGTACGGGATCGCGACGCCGAAGCAGCGCAGGCCCAGCGTGTTCTCCTCGCGGTCGACGGCGAAGCCCTGCTCGCGGACCTGGTGCAGCTCCTCGATCAGCTTCTCGCGGTCGGTGATCGTGTGCTCGGTCAGGGCGGGGAGGGTCTCCGGGAGGAGCTTGCGGACCTGTTCGTCGGTGTGGGTGGCCAGCAGCGCCTTGCCCAGGGACGTGGAATGGGCGGGCAGGCGCCGGCCGACGCGGGTGAAGGGGCGCAGGTAGTGCTGCGACTGCCGGGTGGCCAGGTAGACGACGTTCGTGCCGTCGAGGCGGGCCAGGTGGATCGTCTCGGTCGTGTCGTCCGAGAGGCGGTCGAGGGTCGGCCGGGCCGCCGCCACCACCTCGTCGCCGTCGATGTAGGACGTGCCGACCAGCAGCGCCCGCACCCCGATGCCGTACCGCGTGCCCGTCGCGTCCGTCTCCACCCAGCCCAGCTCCACCAGCGTGCGCAGCAGCATGTACAGGCTGGACTTGGGGTATCCCACGGCCTCCTGCACGGCCGCGAGAGAGTGCATACCGGGCCGGCCGGCGAAATACTCGAGCAACTCAACGGTCCGCACCGCGGATTTGACCTGTGCCCCGCCGCCTGTCTCGCCTGCCGACATCGCCCTTGACCCCTTCGTTCGACGAGGACCTAGATATATAGTCTCCGAGCAGCGTATTCATCATCGGAGACAGCGTTCAGTATATCGAACGCGGCTGATGGTTGACCTCGAAAGTGCGGCCTTACTTGGAGGGATCCGCGGTGGCAGCAGCACCAGTCTGGAGTGTCGACCCGCGCACCGGGAAGCAGCGCGAACAGGTTGCGGTGGAGGCCACGGCCCAGGAGGTGGACACGGCCGTCGAGGCGGCCCGGGACGCCCGGGCCGCACTCGCCGTCCGTTCGGTCCGCTCCGGCTTCCTGCGCTCGGCCGCCGCCGGCCTGGACGCGGCCCGGGACGGCCTGGTCGAGGCCGCCGACGCCGAGACGGCCCTCGGCCCGGTCCGGCTGAACGGCGAACTCGCCCGCACCACCTACCAGTTGCGGGCCTTCGCCGACATCGTCGACGAGGGCGCCTTCCTCGACGTCGTCATCAACCACCCCGACGACACCGCCACCCCGCCCGTCCCCGATCTGCGGCGCTACAAGGTCCCGCTGGGCGTCGTGGCCGTCTACTCCGCCTCCAACTTCCCCTTCGCCTTCTCCGTCGCCGGCGGCGACACCGCCAGCGCGCTGGCCGCGGGCTGCCCCGTGGTCGTCAAGGCCCACCCCGACCACCCGGCCCTGTCCGAGCTGGTCGCCAAGGTGCTGCGCCGGGCCGCGGCCGAACACGGCATCCCCGAGGGCGTCGTCGGCCTCGTGCACGGCTTCGACGCGGGCCTCGAACTGATCAGGCACCCGCTGGTCGCCGCCGCGGGCTTCACGGGTTCCGTGCGGGGCGGCCGGGCCCTGTTCGACGCGGCCGCCGCACGTCCGGTGCCGATCCCGTTCCACGGTGAACTGGGCTCGCTGAACCCGGTCGTGGTGACCGAGGAGGCCGCGGCCGAGCGGGCGGAGGCCATCGGCTCCGGGCTGGCCGGATCCATGACCCTGGGCGTCGGCCAGTTCTGCGTCAAGCCGGGCCTGGTGCTGGTGCCGTCCGGCGCGGCGGGCGACGGCCTCGTCAAGGCGCTCACGGACGCCGTCAGCGACACCGACGCGGGTGTCCTGCTCGACCACCGCATGCGGGACAACTTCCTCGCCGGAGTCGCCGAGCGGGCGCGGCTGCCCGAGGTGGACTCGCCGGTCACGCCGGGAGCGGGAAGCGAGCACACGGTGAGCGCGGGCTTCCTCACGGTTCCGGCGGCGAAGCTGGCCGCGCAGGGGGCGTACGACCTGCTGCTGGAGGAGTGCTTCGGGCCGGTGACCGTGGTGGTCCGCTACGAGGACGAGGGCGAGGCGACGGCGGTGCTGTCGCGGCTGCCGGGCAACCTGACGGCGACGGTCCATCTGTCCGCCGAGGAGGCCGCCGGTGCCGGCCGCGGTGCCGAGATCCTGGCCGAGCTGACCCGGCTGGCCGGGCGGGTGCTGGTGAACGGATGGCCGACCGGGGTCGCCGTGGCCCCGGCCCAGCATCACGGGGGGCCGTACCCTGCGACCACCTCCACGTCCACGTCCGTGGGCGGCACGGCCATCGAGCGGTGGCTGCGGCCGGTCGCCTATCAGGGCGCGCCCGAGGCCCTGCTGCCCAGGGAACTGCGCGACGACAATCCGCTCGGGCTTCCGCGGCGGTTCAACGGGGTTCTGGAGCGGTAGGGGCGCCGGGGGGCTCCGGCCGGGGTGTGGCTGCGTCACGGTGGGCCCGGCTCTGGCCGGGCTGCGGCTCCCTCGCGAGGGGCCGGGCTCTGGCCGGGGTGCGGCTCCGTCGCAGAGTGCGGGCTCCGGCCGGGCCGCGGCGCCGTCGCGGCCCCTCGCGCAGTTCCCCCGCGCCCCTTGGGCGGGCTCGGCCGCCCTGCGAGAATCGGCCGATGGACGTCGAACTTCCCGAACTCCCCTTCCCCCTGCGGACCTACGGGCCCGACGGCAACTGGACCTACGAGGGAGGCGTGCTCACCGGGTGGGCCGGCCCCCGGCAGGACCGGTTCGTGCCGCCCGCCGGGGAAGGCCTGGAGCCCGCCTCCGACGCACCCCGGCTGCTCGGGGCGCCCGAGGGCGACTTCCAGCTGATCGCGCGGGTCACCGTCGGGTTCAACGCGGCCTTCGACGCCGGAGTGCTCTACGTCCACGTGGGCGACCGCGCCTGGGCCAAGCTCTGCCTGGAGTACTCCCCGGACGTGCCCACCGTCTGCACGGTGGTCACCCGGGGCCACTCCGACGACGCCAACTCCTTCTCCGTGCAGGGCAGTTCGGTGTGGCTGCGGATCAGCCGCACCGGACGCGTCCTCGCCTTCCACGCCTCCCGGGACGGCGAGCGGTGGACCTTCGTCCGGCTGTTCACACTGGGCGAGGAGAAGGAGACCGGCGCGGCCCTGGTCGGCTTCATGACCCAGTCGCCGATGGGGGAGGGGTGTGTGGTCACCTACGACCACATCGGGTTCAGGCCTGCCTGGCCGGACGACCTGCGCGACGGAAGCTGAGCAGGAAGGTCACGGCGAACAGGGCCGCACCCAGGGCCAGGCTCACCCGCAGACCGGCGACGAAGCCGTCGGCCACCAGTGCGCCGAACACCGCGATGCCCAGCCCGCCGGCCACCTGCCGCGCCGCGTTCAGCACCCCGGCCGCAAGACCGGCGCGCTCGGCCGGTACGGCGTCCAGCATCACCGCCGTCAGCGGGGGAATGGTCAGCGCGCAGCCGAGCGCCATCGGTACGAGGAGTACGGCCACCACGGCGGCGGGTGTGCCGGCGTCGACGCAGAGCAGTCCGAGCAGGCCCACCAGCGCGAGCGCCTGTCCGAGCAGCATCGGCAGGCGCGGTCCGTACCGCCCGGCGAGCTTTCCGGACACCACGTTCGTCACCGCGATCAGTCCGGACATCGGCAGGAACATCAGCCCGGTGTACAGCGCCGAACGGCCCTGCACCTGCTGGAAGAAGAGCGAGAACACGAACACCATGCCGTAGAACGCCACGCTGCACGCCGCCCCCGCCGCGACCGCCACCCGCACCGCTCCGTCGCGGAACAGGCCGAGCGGGACGACCGGGTGCGGCTGCCGTGCCTCGATCCGGACGAACAGGACGCCCGCGCCGACCGCCACGGCGAAGGCGGCGATGCCCGTCGTACCGCCCTCGATCACCGCGAAGGTGAGGGCCGTCAGGGCGACCACGGCCGTCAGCTGGCCCGGCAGGTCGAGCGGCGCGGGCCTGCGCCGCGAGCGCGGCGCCCGCAGCAGCAGGGCGAGGGCGACCGCGCCCAGCGGCAGATTGATGAAGAAGATCCCCCGCCAGTCCCAGACCGTGGTCAGCGCGCCGCCCGCCACCGGACCCAGCGCCACCGCGACCGAACCCCCGGCCGCCCAGAGGGCCACCGCCCGGGCCCGCCGGGCCGGATCGGCGTACGCCTGCCGCACCAGGGACAGCGAGGCGGGCAGCACCACGGCCGCCGCCACGCCCTGCACCACCCGCGCGCCGATCAGCGCCGGCAGGTTCGGCGCCAGGCCGCAGGCCGCCGAGGCCAGGGTGAACACCGTGATGCCGAGGGCGTACGCCCGGCTCGCCCCCGAGCGGTCGGCGAAGGCGCCCGTGGAGAGCATGAGAGCGGCGAAGGCCAGGGTGTAGGAGTCCACCACCCACTGCAGCCCGGACAGCCCGCCGCCGAGCGCGGAGCCGATCGCCGGGAGGGCCACGTTCACCACCGACGCGTCGAGGGTGATCAGCGCGAAGCCGAGAAGGGCGGCGGTGAGGGCGAGGGCGGGGGAGTGATGGCCCTTCAAGTCACCCTCGGTCCGGGGGAGTTCATGGGTGCTGACGGTCTCTTTCGTTGGCATGGCTCCATGCTGCGGATCTTTTCCGGCGTACAGTAGTGGCCTGAATGCCATGCATCCGGAGGTTCTGGCCATGTTCCGTGTCGCCGTCGTCGCCTCGCCGCCCGTGTCGATGTTCAACCTCGCCATCCCCGAGCTGCTGTTCGAGAAGGTCCAGGTGTCCGGGCGGGCCGGGTACGAGGTGGTCATCTGCGCTCCCGATCCCGGGCGGGTGCCCACCACCGGCGCACTCGCACTGCACGTGCCGCACGGCCTGGAGGCGCTGCGGGAGGCCGACACGGTGATCGTGGCGGGCACCGGGGAGCCCTTCTCGCCCGACCCGCGCGTGGTGGAGGCCCTGCGCGAGGCCGCCGGGGCCGGCATCCGCATCGCCTCCATCTGCTCCGGCGCCTTCTCGCTCGCCGAGGCCGGCCTGCTCGACGGCCGCAAGGCCACCACCTACTGGGCGCACGCCGAGGAGATGCGCCGGCGCCATCCCGGCGTCGAGGTCCAGGGGGACGTCCTCTACGCCCAGGACGGGCAGTTCCTGACCTCCTCCGGCTACGCCGCCGGCATCGACCTGTGCCTGCACATCGTCCGCACCGACTACGGCGCCGCCGTCGCCAACGAGGTCGCCCGGCTCGCCCTGGTCGCACCGGTCCGCCCCGGCGGCCAGACCCAGTTCACCCAGACCCCGCTGCCGCCCGAGCGCGGCACCGCCTGCGCCGACACCCGGGGCTGGGCCATGCGCCACCTCGACCGGCCGCTCACCCTCACCGACCTGGCCCGGCACGCCGGCGTCAGCGTGCGCACCCTCACCCGCCGCTTCCACGCGGAGAGCGGGGTCAGCCCCCTGCAGTGGCTGCTCCACCAGCGCATCGAGCGCGCCAAGGAACTGCTGGAGACCACCACCCTGCCGATGGACCAGGTGGCCGCCGCCTGCGGCCTCGGCACCGCCGACTCGCTGCGCGCCCACCTGGTCCGCCGCGCCGGCCTCACGCCGAGCGCCTACCGCGCCCAGTTCAGCCGCCATGGAACCGGGCCCGGTGGCGTCACGTCCTCCGTTGCATGATCAGTGAACGTGTGACCGGCGCGCTGGTGATCCGCACCGCTCTGTCCGCCGAGACCGAAGCCATCGCCGATCTGCACGTCCGGGCGCGCTCCACGTACGACCCGGACGGCCTCCCGCAGGCCGACTTCGACGGGGCCGAGGCCTGGCGCGGCTCCATCGAGCGCCCCGACGGCCATGTGCTGTGCGCCGTCGAGCGGGGCCGGATCGTCGCCATCGCCTCCTTCCGGACCCCGGACGGCGCACCCGCGGACACGGTCAAGCTGTTCCAGTTCCATGTCGACCCCGGCCACTGGCGCTGTGGCACCGGCACGGCCCTGCACGCGGCCTGCGTGGAGGAGTGGCAGGCCGACGGCAGACGGACGGCCGTCCTCGACGTCCCCGCGGACAACGCCCGCGCCCAGGCCTTCTTCGCCCGCCAGGGCTGGATCCCCGACCCGGAGAACCCGCCGGCCGACGGCGACCACCGGCTCTTCCTGCGCTTCTCCGTGCCCGGGGAATGAACATCGCTGTTTGAACGTTCACGTACCGCGCGGGGGGAGTCTCCGTGCCGGTACGAGCTGGAGAGAGCCGAAAGACATGCGCGTCGAGATCTGGAGCGACATCGCCTGCCCCTGGTGCTACGTGGGCAAGGCCCGCTTCGAGAAGGCGCTGGCTGCCTTCCCGCACCGCGACGAGGTCGAGGTGGTGCACCGCTCCTTCGAGCTGGACCCGGGACGCGCCAAGGGCGATGCCCAGCCGGTGATCACCATGCTCACGAAGAAGTACGGCATGAGCGAGGCCCAGGCCCAGGCCGGCGAGGACAACCTGGGCGCCCAGGCCGCGGCCGAGGGCCTGGACTACCGGACCCGGGGCCGCGACCACGGCAACACCTTCGACATGCACCGCCTGCTGCACTTCGCCAAGGAGCGGGGCGGGCAGGACGAGCTGATCCAGATCCTGTACCGGGCGAACTTCGCGGAGGAGCGGTCCGTCTTCACCGAGGGCGACGAGCGGCTGGTGGAGCTGGCCGTGGAGGCCGGGCTGGACGCCGAGGCCGTCCGCGCGGTGCTCGCCGACCCGGCCGCCTACGCCGACGAGGTGCGCGCCGACGAGCGCGAGGCCGCCCAGCTCGGCGCGAACGGCGTGCCCTTCTTCGTCCTGGACCGCACCTACGGAGTCTCCGGCGCCCAGCCCGCCGAGGTCTTCACGCAGGCGCTGAGCCAGGCCTGGGGTGAGCGTTCCCCGCTCGAGCAGGTCGGCCAGGAGGACGCCGAGGCATGCGGCCCGGACGGCTGCGCGGTGCCGCAGCACTGAGAAGCCGCAGGTCGGCGCGGACGTATAAGCGCGGCTGAGGGACTCCACGTAAAAATCAGCAATGGACTACGACTTCACGGGGCCGCAGAGTGGACCCATGGAGACCACGGAGACCACGGAGACGTTCGAGAGCCTCGTCCGCGCCGAGTTCACCCCGCAGAACACCTACCTGAACACCGCGAGCAGCGGCCTGCTGCCCGCTCGTACCGTCGCCGCCCTGCACGAGGCGGTGGCCGTCCGGGCGGAGGGCAGGCCGCTCGATCCGTTGTTCGAAGACGTGGAACTGGCCCGGGCCGCGTTCGCCCGGCTCGCCGGAGTGCCGGTGACCCGGGTGGCGGCGGGTCCCTCCGTGGCGACCCAGACCGCTCTGGTCGCCACCTCCCTGCCCGCCGGTGCCGAAGTCCTGACCGCCGAGGACGACTTCACCTCGGTCGTGAACCCCTTCCACACCAGGGGCGACCTCAAGGTGCGCGAGGTCCCGCTGGAGCGGCTCGTCGAGTCCGTGCGGTCCGGCACCGCGCTCGTCGCGGTCAGCGCCGCCCAGTCCGCCGACGGCCGGATCGCCGACCTGCCCGCCCTGCGCGAGGCCGCCCGGACCCACGGGGCGCGCACCTACGTCGACTTCTCGCAGGCCGCCGGCTGGCTGCCGATGCAGGCCGACGCGTACGACTTCACCGTCTCCACGACCTTCAAATGGCTGCTCGGCCCGCACGGGGCGGCCTTCCTCGTCGTCCCCGAGGACCTCGGCGGGCTGTCCCCGCTGCTGGCGGGCTGGGTCGCGGCCGAGGAACCGTGGAACAGCTGCTACGGCCCGGTGGCCGAACTCGCCCACTCCGCACGGCGGTTCGACGTCAGCCCCGCCCTGTTCACCTACGCCGGCGTGCGCCACTCCCTGGCCCTGATCGAGGAACTCGGCGTGGCCGCCGTACAGGCCCACGACCTGGCCCTGGCCGACCGGTTCCGGCACGGACTCGCGGCCCTCGGCCACGAAGCCCTGCCCGCCCCCGGCTCGGCGATCGTCTCGGTCCCCGGCCTCGGCGACCGCCAGCCCGAGCTGAGCCGCGCCGGCATCGAGGTCTCCAACCGCGCGGGCAACCTGCGCGCGGCCTTCCACCTCTACAACACGGCCGAGGACGTGGACCGCCTGCTGACCGTGCTGGCCGGCTGACCCGCTCAGGACGCCTGCGCGGCCCGCCCGCAGAGATTGGCCTCGACCCGGCCGAGCAGTCCCAGCAGCTGCTCGCGCTCGGCCGGCTCCAGCCCGCCGAGGGCCTCCTCCTCCAGCGTGCTCCACAGCCGCTCGACCTCGTCGAGCAGCCGTGCCCCGGAGTCCGTCGCCTCCACCAGCACCGCGCGCCGGTCCGCCGGGTCCGGCAGCCGGCGCAGGTGTCCGGCCTGCTCCAGCCGCTGGAGCATCTTGGTCACCGTGGACGGGTCCAGACCGAGCAGCCGGATCAGCTCCGCCTGCCGGGCCGGGCCCCGCTCCCACAGGTGCATCATCACCAGTTCCTGGCCCGGGTACAGCCCGAGCCCGCGCAGCAGGGAGCCGGCGGCCGTGCGGTGCAGCCGCGCCACCCGGCTCAGCGCATGGCTGACCGGCCCGCCCCGGGCGGCGGCGGGCAGCCGGGCGCACTCGGGTCCGGCCCCGTTCGCCGCTGCCGGCCCGTTGGTGGCGTCCATGGCTTGTTCCCGCGCTTTCCGTCGCCCTGCTCGTCCCGCCCGTTCCGTCCCGAAGGGTACTCAGGGGAATTTACTTGGCTGGCCAATAATTGGGTTAGGGTAGGTCCCGGCCGCTTTGCTTGGCCGACCAATCAACTGTCTCCTGTATCTCCTGGGGGTACCCGTGACCACCGCCTTCGACCCGATCGACCTCGCCGGACTGCGCCTGACCAGCCGCATCGCCATGGCCCCGATGACCCGCAGCCGAGCCGCCGCGGGCGCACTGCCCACCGACCTCACCGCCGCGTACTACGCCCAGCGCGCCTCTGCCGGCCTGATCGTCACCGAGGGGATCCAGCCCTCGGCGGTCGGCCAGGGCTACCCCGACACCCCCGGTCTGCACACCCCGGAACAGATCGCCGCCTGGCGGACCGTGACCGGCGCCGTGCACGACGCCGGCGGCCGGATCTTCGCCCAACTCATGCACACCGGCCGCGTCGGACACCCCGACCTGCTGCCCGACGGGCTGGTCAACGTGGCCCCCTCGGCGGTGGCGGCCCGCGGCCAGGTCTTCACCCACCAGGGCCCCAAGGACTTCGTCACGCCCCAGGAGCTGACCGGCGACGAGGTCCGCGCCACGATCGCCGACTTCGCGGCCGCGGCCCGGGGCGCGCTCGCGGCCGGCTTCGACGGGGTCGAACTCCACGGTGCCAACGGCTATCTGATCCACCAGTTCCTGGCGCCCGGCAGCAACCGGCGCACCGACGAGTGGGGCGGCTCCGTGTCCGGCCGGATCCGCTTCGCCGTGGAGACCGTCCGGGCCGTCGCCGACGCGATCGGCCCCGAGCGCACCGCGCTGCGGATCTCCCCGGGCAACCCCTTCAACGACATCGAGGAACCGGAGCCGGAGCCGGTGTACACCGCCCTGGTCGACGCGCTGGAGCCGCTCGGACTCGCCTACCTGCACGTGATGGAGAACGGGGACTTCCGCGCCCTGACCCCGGTGCTGCGCAAGCGCTTCGGCGGGCCCTTCGTGCTCAACCCGGCCACCGAGGGCCCGACCGGCCCGGAGGCGCTCGCCCTCGTCGAGGACGGCTCGGCCGACCTGATCGCCTACGGTCAGCTGTTCCTGGCCAACCCGGACCTCCCGGCCCGGCTGCGGGCGGGCGGTCCGTTCAACACGGCGAACCCGGCGACCTTCTACGGCGGGGGAGCCGAGGGATACACGGACTACCCGGCGCTGTGACCCGCACCAGGGGCCTCCGGCCGACGCCCGGAGGCCCCTGGAACGGCGTAGTCACGTCAGCGCACGGGAACGAAGCCCCGGGCCCCGATGCCGCATGTCCCCGGACCCGGCCGGGGTCGGTTCACCGCACCGGCGTGAAATCCCGCGCCCCGATGCTGCATGTTCCGGGGGGCGACCCCCGGACCCCCGGCCGGGGGTCGGCTCACCGCACCGGCGTGAAATCCCGCGCCCCGATGCTGCATGTTCCGGGGGGCGACCCCCGGACCCCCGGCCGGGGTCGGCTCACCGCACCGGCGTGAAATCCCGCGCCCCGATGAACGCGGGCCGGGGCACCGGTGCCGCGAACGGCTCCACCGCCTTGTTCTCCACACTGTTGAACACGATGAAGACGTTGCTGCGAGGGAACGGAGTGATGTTGTCGCCGGATCCGTGCATGCAGTTGCAGTCGAACCAGGTCGCCGAGCCCGCGCGGCCGGTGAACAACTTGATGCCGTACGCGGATGCCATGGCGGTCAGTGCCTCGTCCGAGGGCGTGCCCGCGTCCTGCATCTGCAGCGACTTCTTGTAGTTGTCCTCCGGCGTGGCCCCCGCGCATCCGAGGAACGTCCGGTGCGACCCCGGCATGATCATGAGGCCGCCGTTGGTGTCGTAGTTCTCGGTGAGCGCGATCGAGACGGACACGGTGCGCATGTTCGGCAGGCCGTCCTCGGCGTGCCACGTCTCGAAGTCGGAGTGCCAGTAGAAGCCGCTGGCGCCGAAACCGGGCTTGACGTTGATCCGCGACTGGTGGACGTAGACGTCCGAGCCGAGGATCTGCCGGGCCCGCCCGACCACCCGCTCGTCGCGCACCAGGCTCGCGAACACCTGGCTGATCCGGTGCACTTCGAAGACGGAGCGGATCTCCTTCGACTTCGGCTCGACGATCGACCGCTCGTCGGCCCGGATCGCCGGGTCGGCGACGAGCCGCTCCAGCTCCTGCCGGTACACGGCTACTTCGTCATCGGTGATCAGCTGGTCGATGGCGAGGAAGCCGTCGCGCTCGAACGACTGCAGACCGGCGGCCGGGATCGGGCCGGGCGTGTCGGGGGAACCCCAGACGACGGGGTCCTGGCGCGGGGTGGACACCTCGGTGGTGCCGCGACTGGGGTACAGGTCGGTGACGGTGGTCATGGTGGTCACACCTCCTCGGGCTCGGTGAGCAGCGGGTAGACGCCGTTCTCGTCGTGGTCCTCCCGTCCGGTCACGGGCGGGTTGAACACGCAGATGCACCGGAAGTCCTCCTTGACGCGCAGCGTGTGCCGCTCGTGCCCGTCCAGGAGGTACATGGTGCCGGGAGTGATCGTGTGCGTCTTCCCGGTCTCGTGGTCGGTGAGTTCGGCTTCGCCCTCGGTGCAGACGACGGCCTCGATGTGGTTGGCGTACCACATCGACGTCTCGGTCCCGGCGTACAGGACCGTCTCGTGCAGGGAGAAGCCGACCCGCTCCTTGGCGAGGACGATCCGCTTGCTCTCCCAGGTGCCGGACTTCGCCCTGACGTGCCGGTCAGTGCCTTCGATGTCCTTGAACGATCGGACGATCACGGTGCTGTGCTTCCCTCTCGGTTGGTGCTAGGCGGTCTCGCGGACGGCGCGGGCGACGATGCTGAGGCCCTCGTCCAGCTCTTCGGGGGTGATGGTGAGGGCGGGCAGCATCTTGACGACCTCGCTCTCCGGGCCGGACGTCTCGATGAGCAGCCCGAGTTCGAAGGCCCGCCGGGCGACCCGGGTGGCCCGCGCCTTCTCGTGGAACTCCAGGCCCCACACCAGGCCGCGCCCGCGGTACTCCTTCACGTCGGCGAGGTTCTCCTCGGTGATCGAGATCAGCGCCTGCTCGATCTGCTCGCCGCGGGTGCGGGTCTGCTTCTCCATGGCGGAGCCGTCGGCCCAGTACGTCTCCAGGGCGGCGGTGGCGGTGACGAACGCGGGGTTGTTGCCGCGGAAGGTGCCGTTGTGCTCGCCCGGCTCCCAGACGTCGAGTTCGGGCTTGAACAGGCACAGCGACATCGGCAGCCCGTACCCGCTGATCGACTTGGACACGGTGACGATGTCGGGCACGATCCCGGACTCCTCGAAGGAGAAGAAGGCGCCCGTGCGGCCGCAGCCCATCTGGATGTCGTCGACGATCAGCAGCATGTCCTGCCGCTCGCACAGATCCTTGAGGGCGCGCAGCCATTCGGGCCGGGCGACGTTGATGCCGCCCTCGCCCTGCACGGTCTCCACGATCACGGCGGCCGGCTTGTTGAGGCCGGAGCCCTGGTCCTCCAGCAGCCGCTCGAACCACAGGAAGTCCGGCACCGTGCCCTCGAAGTAGTTGTCGAAGGGCATCGGTGTGCCGTGCACCAGCGGGACACCGGCGCCGGCCCGCTTGAAGGCGTTGCCGGTGACGGCGAGGGAGCCCAGGGACATCCCGTGGAAGGCGTTCGTGAAGGACACGATCGCCTCCCGTCCCTTCACCTTCCGGGCCAGCTTCAGCGCCGACTCGACGGCGTTGGTGCCGGTCGGCCCCGGGAACATGACCTTGTACGGCAGGTCGCGCGGGCGCAGCACCAGATCCTGGAAGGTCTGCAGGAAGGAGCGCTTGGCCGTGGTCGACATGTCCAGGCCGTGGGTCACCCCGTCCCGCATCAGATAGTCGATCAGCGCCCGTTTGAGAACCGGGTTGTTGTGGCCGTAGTTGAGTGAGCCGGCACCGGCGAAGAAGTCGAGGTACGCGTGTCCGTCCTCGTCGTACATGCGGCTGCCCTGCGCCCGGTCGAACACGGTGGGCCAGCCGCGGCAGTAGCTGCGCACCTCGGACTCGAGGGTCTCGAAGACGCTGAGGTCGGGCTGGGTGATGGTCACGGTGAATCGCTCCTCAGAGGGCGGTGGAGGGTGTCAACGGGCCGATGCGGTACAGGACTTCGGGGTCGTGCGGGCCGTCCGGGAACAGGTCGGCGGAGAACAGCACCTCCCGGTGGAGGTCCGCGCCGTGCCGGGCGGCGAACGAGGTGAACAGACGCTCGGAAGCCGTGTTGCCGGGAGTGATGGTGGTCTCGATGCCGGTGATCCCGCGCTCATCGGCGAGCCGGGCGGCCAGCCCGTCCAGCAGCGTGGCGGCGAGGCCGCGCCCCCGGTGGGCGGGGTCGACGGCGACCTGCCAGACGAGCAGGACGCCGGGACGGTCGGGCCGCACGTACCCGGTGACGAAACCGACGGGCTCGCCGTCCGCGCCGCGAGCCACCGCCGAGGTGGCGGCGAAGTCCCGGCACCACAGCAGATAGCTGTACGAGGAGTTCAGGTCGAGGGTTTTCGAGTCCTTGGCGATACGCCAGAGCGCGGCTCCGTCGGACAACGCCGGTCGGTCGATGAACAGGTCTGCTTGTGCGGCAGTCATGCGGCACGAATTTAGCGAGGCAAATTCAGAAATGCACGGGCGTGGTGACCGGGGCAGTTGCCAGGGGCGTAGAAATGCCAGATTTGACCTATGGCAAACTAGGACAAAGACCCCCGTCTGTGGAGTGTGTCACAGCCTGGAAACCCATATGAAATCTTGTTGTTTAGCCTTCGAGAAAGCGGGCAGAAGAAGATGGGAAGCTATCCTCGGGGGAATTGGCGGAAATTGTGAAACTAAATTGAATTCAAGTCCCGCCGGTTCCGTCGATACGTTCACGAAGAATGCCGGCGTGCCCCTCGTGCGGCGCCCGTCGTGCCGCGCCCGCACCCCGCTGTGCAGTGCGTACGCCTCGCTGGGCCGAATCGGCACCCGGCGCCTACGACGACGGCCCGCGCCGTGCGGACGCTGCGTCCGTGCGGCGCGGGCCGTCGTCGTCCGGTCACCCGGTGTCTACTGCCAGGCCTGCTCCACGGCCCGGCGCGCCGCCTCCAGGTCCACGTCCAGGCCCTGTTCGGAGAGGGCGGAGCCCAGTGCCGCCAGAGACCCCAGCACCGCACCCGGTGTCGCGTCGGGGCCGTAGTGGTTGACCCTGATCATCTCCTTGGCCAGCGCGCCCCCGCCCGCGGCCAGCGGCAGCGCCGGGTCGCCGGCCAGGGCCCGGGCCACCAGCTCCGAGGCCACCACTGCGGAGGGCACCCGCAGGGTCGTGGCGACCGGCGCCGCGTCCTTCTCCTCGTACACATACGGCTCCAGGCCCCCGCCCAGCGCCACCGCGCCCGCCCGGCACGCCAGCGCGGCGCTGCGGTGCCGGGCCATCACCGCGGCCGGCCCGGCCGCCTCGATCCGCTCCAGGCACGCCTCCAGCGCCAGCATCTCCAGCTGGGCCGGGGCGTGCAGCAGGGCCGTGCGGCCGGCGTCGATCCAGCGCTCCTTCCAGTCGAGGAGGGAGAGGTAGGAGCGGCGTGGGGCGTGCGGGTTGGCCGCCATGCGGGACCACGCCCGCTCGCTCACCGAGATCGCCGACACGCCCGCCGGGCCGCCCATCGCCTTCTGTGCCCCGATCACGCACAGGTCCACGCCCCATGCGTCCGGCAGCACCGGTTCCGCGCCGACGGAGGCGACCGCGTCCAGGTAGAACAGCGCGCCGTGCTCCCGCACCGCCTCGCCGATCTCCGCGACCGGGTTGGTGTTGCCGGTCGCCGCCTCCGCGTGGACGAGCGAGACGAAGTCGATCTCCGGGTGCTCGGCGAAGGCCTCCCGGACCTGGTCGGCGGTGACCGCCGTCTGGAACGGGACGGACAGGTCGTGCACCGTCGCGCCGCAGTCCCGGAGCCAGTCGCCGAAGGTCTGCCCGTACGGGCCCGTGATCACGTTCAGCGCGGTGGTGCCGGGACCGGCCGCCGCGCGGATCGCGCCCTCCAGCGGCAGCAGCGCCTCGCCCTGTGTGATCACCACGTCCTGCCGGGTGTCCAGCAGCCGGGCCACCCGATCCGCGATGGCGGCGAAGCGCTCGGCGCTCAGCGGGGGCAGGTCGAGAAACGGGTGGGTCACGGCGGTGCTCTCTTCGCTCACGAGGGGCCACAAAGGCCGGCCGGAGGCCGACGGTGACGAGCGTAACTCTCGCCCTTCCCCGCCCCCGAGACCGGCGAGTTCTCAGGCCGGACAGCCTTGAGGCCATGGGTTTGGTTTGAGAGACCCAAACATCTCCTTATAATCGGAAGCCACCGTTCCCCCCACAGGGAGATCCCCCCCATGAAAACGCTCCTCGGGCGCCGGACCCGCGTTCTGGCAGCCATCACCGTGACGGCCGGGCTCGCGCTCGTGGCCGGCTGCTCCTCGGACAACGGGGGGAGCGGCAAGACCACCGTCAAGGGGGTCCACCTCGCCAAGGGCGGTCAGCTGACCACCTGCACCCACCTTCCGTACCCGCCGTTCCAGTCGGAGGTCGACGGCAAGGTCCAGGGCTTCGACGTCTCCCTGATCGACCTCGTCGCCAAGGACCTGGGCGTCAAGCAGCAGATCCTCGACACGCCGTTCGAGAACTTCAAGACCGGCGCCTTCCTCAACTCCGGCCAGTGCGACCTGGCCGCCGCCGGCATGACCATCACGCCCGAGCGGAAGAAGAACGTCGACTTCTCCGACCCGTACTTCGAGGCCACCCAGGCCGTCCTCGTCGACAGGAAGAGCGGCGTCACCTCCCTCGCGGACGTCAAGGCCAAGGGCAAGAAGCTCGGCGCCCAGGCGCAGACCACCGGCGAGGACTACGTCAAGGGCAAGGGCTTCGACCCGATCTCCTTCGAGTCCTCCGACGCGGTCCTCAACGGCCTGCGCACCGGCCAGGTCCAGGCGGTCGTCATCGACTACCCGGTGGTCCAGGGCTGGCTGAAGGACAAGGCCAACGCGGACAAGTTCAAGGTCGTCGACAACCTCAAGACCGGCGAGCAGTACGGCTTCACCGTGAAGAAGGGCAACACCGCCCTGCGCGACGCCATCGACAAGGCCCTCAAGAAGGCCAAGGCCGACGGCACCTACAAGAAGATCTACGAGCAGTGGATCGGCCCGTACAACACCTCCGTGGCCTCTCCCGCCGCCTCATGACCGATCTCGACGTACCACTCCAGCCGAAGAAGAAGGGGCTGACCCGGCGGCAGAAGCGCCGGCTGTCCCGGGGCGCGCAGTACGTCGTCTTCGCCGCCGCCGTGATCGCCTTCGCGGTCACGGCGGACTGGGGCCGGCTGCAGAACCAGTTCGCGCAGGCCGGCATCGCCCGGCAGATGTTCCCGGACGTCATCACGCTGGCGCTGAAGAACACCGTGCTCTACACGCTGTCCGGCTTCGTCGTCGGGCTGGTTCTCGGCATGCTCA
Organism: Streptomyces sp. NPDC107581; assembly: GCF_055657175.1. Taxonomy (NCBI): domain Bacteria; kingdom Bacillati; phylum Actinomycetota; class Actinomycetes; order Kitasatosporales; family Streptomycetaceae; genus Streptomyces; species Streptomyces sp. NPDC107581. The sequence continues at coordinate 96,994 of NZ_JBVKBH010000006.1, read as the reverse complement.
TCGCGCTGATGCGGCTGTCCTCGGTGGGGCCCTACCGCTGGGTCGCGAGCGTCTACATCGAGATCTTCCGCGGTCTGCCCGCCCTCCTGATCTTCATCTTCGTCGGCGTCGCCGTGCCCCTGGCCTTCCCGGGCACGGAGATCCCCGGCGGCACCTACGGCAAGGTCGCCCTCGCGCTCGGCCTGGTGTCGGCCGCGTACATGGCGGAGACGATCCGCGCGGGCATCCAGGCCGTGCCCAAGGGACAGCTGGAGGCGGCCCGTTCGCTGGGCTTCTCGCCCGCCCGTGCCATGGTCTCGATCATCCTGCCGCAGGCCTTCCGGATCATCCTGCCGCCGCTGACCAACGAACTCGTCCTGCTCTTCAAGGACTCCTCGCTGGTGCTGTTCCTCGGCGTCACGCTGGAGGAGCGCGAACTGTCCAAGTACGGCCGCGACCTGGCCAGTACGACCGCCAACTCCACGCCGATCCTGGTCGCGGGCCTGTGCTACCTGCTGGTCACGATCCCGCTCAGCCTCGTCGTGCGCCGCATGGAGTCCAAGTCCCAGGAGGCGATCCGATGAGCCGCCCGGAGATCCAGGTACGTGACCTGCACAAGTCCTTCGGCGACAACCACGTCCTGCGCGGCATCGACCTGGAGATCGGCCAGGGCGAGGTCGTCTGCGTGATCGGCCCCTCCGGCTCCGGCAAGTCCACGCTGCTGCGCTGCGTGAACCTGTTGGAGGAGCCCACCGGGGGCCAGGTCTTCGTCGGCGGCACCGAGATCACCGACCCGGACGTCGACATCGACGCCGTACGCCGCCGCATCGGCATGGTCTTCCAGCAGTTCAACCTGTTCCCGCACCTGAACGTCACCGAGAACCTCACGCTGCCGCAGCGCCGGGTCCTCGGGCGGGACAAGGCGAAGGCGGCCGGGATCGCCGCCGAGAACCTGGCCCGCGTGGGCCTCTCGGAGAAGGCGGAGGCCTATCCGTCCTCCCTGTCCGGGGGCCAGCAGCAGCGGGTGGCCATCGCGCGGGCGCTCGCCATGGGCCCCGAGGTGATGCTCTTCGACGAGCCGACCTCCGCGCTCGACCCCGAACTGGTCGGGGACGTCCTCGCGGTGATGCGCAGGCTCGCCGAGGAGGGCATGACGATGATGGTCGTCACCCACGAGATGACCTTCGCCCGCGAGGTCGCCGACCGGGTCGTCTTCATGGACGGCGGCGTGATCGTCGAGGACGGCACCCCCGACCGGGTCATCGGCAGCCCGCAGCACGAACGCACCCGCCACTTCCTGTCCCGCCTGCTCGACCCGGCCATGGCCGAGGTGGAGGAGGAGACCCCGGACCGGGCGGCCGGGACCGAGGCCTAGCTCACTGACGCGACCGGGCACCGGCTCACTAAGGTGCCGGTATGAGCGATCACGCCGTGCTGCACGTGAAGGGCCGGGTCCTGGCGGGGCCCGAGGACGTCCGCGACGAGCTGTGGGTGGTCGGGGGCCGCATCTCCTACGACCGCCCCGCCGGCGCCGGTGACGTCCGGACCGTCGAGGGCTGGGCCCTGCCCGGTCTGGTCGACGCGCACTGCCACGTCGGCCTGGGCGCGGAGGGCCCGGTCGACGCGGCCACCGCCGAGAAGCAGGCGCTGGCCGACCGGGAGACCGGCACCCTGCTGATCCGCGACGCGGGCTCGCCCTCCGACACCCGCTGGGTGGACGACCGCGACGACCTCCCGAAGATCATCCGGGCCGGCCGGCACATCGCCCGCACCCGCCGCTACATCCGCAACTACGCCCACGAGGTCGAGCCGGACGACCTCGTCGCGTACGTCGCCCAGGAGGCCCGGCGCGGGGACGGCTGGGTCAAACTGGTCGGCGACTGGATCGACCGCGACCTCGGCGACCTCTCCGCCTGCTGGCCGCGCGGGGTTGTCGAGGCCGCGATCGCGGAGGCCCACCGCCTCGGCGCCCGCGTCACCGCGCACTGCTTCGCCGAGAGTTCCCTGCGCGACCTGGTCGAGGCGGGCATCGACTGCATCGAACACGCCACCGGCCTCACCGAGGACCTGATGCCGCTGTTCGCGGAGCGCGGCGTCGCGATCGTCCCGACCCTCGTCAACATCGCCACCTTCCCCAAGCTGGCGGCCGGCGGCGAGACCAGGTACCCGCGCTGGTCGGCCCACATGCGCCGGCTCCACGAGCGGCGCTACGACACGGTGCGCGGCGCGTACGACGCGGGCATCCCGGTGTACGTCGGCACGGACGCGGGCGGGTCGCTGGCGCACGGCCTGGTGGCGGGGGAGGTCGCGGAGCTCGTCACCGCGGGCATCCCGCCCGTCGAGGCGCTGTCGGCGACCAGCTGGGGCGCCCGGGCCTGGCTGGGCCGTCCCGGCCTGGAGGAGGGCGCACCGGCCGATCTGGTGGTGTACGAGTCCGACCCGCGGGCGGACGTACGGGTGCTGGCGGCGCCGCGCCGGGTGGTGCTCAACGGGCGCGTGGTGGAGTAGGAGCCGGGGTGCACCGGACGGGCCGCAGGAACGCATGTGCCCCGCGATCCGAAAGCCCGTACGGAAACTCCACGATGGGGTGAAGTGACGCAGGATTGCTGACCGTTCACCCACAGTGCGTACAAGGTTGACGAGTCCCAAGCATGTTCCGTCTGGGGGTCCCCCGCCTTGAACAGCAACAACTTCCGCATGCCCGCACGCCGTCTCGCCACGGTCGCGACGGTCACCGCCCTGGCCGCAGCTCCCGCGGTCCTGGGCGCGGGCGCCGCGCACGCGACCGGTGACCACGGTCGCGCCTCCGCCGTCGTGCTCCGCACCGGGCTCGACGTGTCCCTGCTCAACAAGACCGTGAACGTCCCGCTCGCGGTCACCCTCAACGAGGTCCAGGCACCCGAGAGCGCCGGGAAGACCGCGCTCACGGCCCGGCTCGACGGCGTCGACGGCGGCAGGCCGTTCACCGTCCTCGGCGCCGAGGTCGCGCAGTCCAGAGCCACGGTGAACAGCAAGCTCGCCGAGGGCTCGGTCCGTGTCGCCCACGCCAGGCTGCACGTGCCGGGCCTGCCCCTGCTCTCCCTCGTGGAGATCGGCACGGTCACCGCGAAGGCGACCTGCGCGGTGGGGAAGCCGCCGGTCGCCGCCGCGAACGTCCTGGGGGCCGTCACCGTCCTCGGCAAGCGCGTCACCCTCACCGCCGGCGGCCCGACCGAGGTGAAGGTGCCCGGCGTCGGCGAGGTCCGCCTCGACCTGTCCCGGCACAGCACCACGTCCCGTACGGCAGCCGCCACGGCCCTCGAACTCAAGGTCTCCGTCAACCCGTTGAGGCTCAACGTGGCCGAGGTCGAAGGAACGATCACCCTGGCCAGGGCGACCTGCGAGTCCCCGATGGTCCCGCCCACCGGGCACCCGGTACCGAGCCATGACCCGGCCGGGGGCACCAAGTCCCAGGGAGCCCCCGTGAAGGCCGGCGCACCCGCCGATGTGAAGCCCCAGGGCACCCGTGCCGACCTCGCGGAGACAGGCGGCAGTTCGGCGACGCCGTACATCGCGGGCGGCGCGCTGGCGCTGCTGCTGGCCGGCGGGGGAGCGGTGACGGTGGCCCGGCGCCGCAAGGGCTGAGGCCCCGAGGCCCCGCATCGCACACGAGCTGCTGGACACCACGGCGGACGTCCAGCAGCTCGTCGTTCACCCTCCGCCTGACGTCACCGTCCGTCTGACGTCACCGTCCGCCGGACGTCGTGGTCTGCCGGACGTCGTCCTCCGCCGGACGTCACCCTCCACCGGACCTAGTGGTCTGCCGGACGTCGTAGTCCACCGGACCTCATGGCCTGCCGGACCTCATGGTCTGCCGGACCTCGTGATCCGCCGGACGTCGTCCTACGCCGGACCCGGTCCTCCGCGGTCCGGCGGACGAGGCGGCGCAGGAGGTGAACGCCGACCTCCGGGCGGATGCGCGGGGCGGGCTCAGGGCGATCTCGTGACCGGGCTCCTCAGCCGGGTCGTCCGGGCCGGCGGGGAGGATCCAGTGCGGCGGACAGCGCCTCCAGGAACCTGTTCACCGTCCCCCGGTCCCGCACCGCGACCCGCACCCACTCCTCGCCGAGCCCCGGGAACGTGTCCCCCCGCCGCACGGCATAGCCGAGCTCGCGCAACCGGCGCCGCACCCCGGCCGCCCCCTCCACGCGGACCAGCACGAACGGCCCCTCCGCAGGCTCCGCCACCCGCACACCGCGGGAGGCGAACGCGGCCAGGCCCGCCACCAGATGCGCCCGGTCCCCGGCGATGCGGTGCGCCGCATGCCCCGCCTCGGCCAGCGCCCGCGGCGCCACACACGCCTGCGCCGCGGCCAGCGCCGGTGTGGAGACGGGCCACAGCGGCTGGGCCCGCTCCAGCTCCGCGATCATCTCCGGCGCGGCCAGCACATAACCGATCCGCAGCCCGGCCAGCCCCCATGTCTTGGTCAGGCTGCGCAGGACGACCAGGCCGGGGAGGTCCGTCCGCCCGGCCAGGGCCTCCCGCTCACCCGGCACCGCGTCCATGAACGCCTCGTCGACCACCAACGTCCGCCCGGGCCGGGCCAGTCGGGCGATCCCGTCCGCCGGATGCAGCACGGACGTGGGGTTGGTCGGATTCCCGATCACCACCAGATCGGCATCCTCCGGCACGGCCGCCGGATCCAGCCGGAACCCGTCCGCCTCCCGCAGCAGGACCCGGTCCACGGTGTGCCCCGCGTCCCGCAGCGCGGCCTCCGGCTCGGTGAACTGCGGGTGCACGACCACCGGCCGGCGGACCTTCAGGGCGCGCGCGAGCAGCACGAACGCCTCCGCCGCCCCCGCCGTCAGCAGCACCCGCTCCACCGGCAGCCCGTGGCGCGCCGCCACCGCCGCCCGTGCGGCCCGCCCGTCCGGGTAGGCCGCGAGCGACGACAGGGACCCGGCGATCTCCTCCCGCAGCCAGGCCGGAGGCGTGTCCGCCCGGACGTTGACCGCGAGGTCGACCAGCCCGGCCCCGTCGTCACGGACCTCGGCGTCCCCGTGATGGCGCAGATCGTCCCCGGTGTACCGGGTGTCCTCAGTGTGCATGGCTGTGCGAATGCCCCCCATGGTGGTGGTGCCCGTGGTGGTGGCCGTCGTCGTCCGGGTGGAAGTGCGGCTGCTGCGGCAGCCCCACCTTGTCCTCGAAGCCCGGCAGCGCGATCCGGTACACGCAGGAGTCGCAGTTCATGCGCAGGTCACCCTTGACGGCTTCCTCGTACCGCTCCATCACCAGGTCCAGCAGCTCCGGCTCGGGCCCGATGACGTCCGCCGAGCGCACCTCGGCCTCCGGGTGGGCGGCCGCCCAGCCCTCGGTCTGCTGCCGCACCCGGTTCGGCAGGATCCCGGTGAACAGGAAGTAGGGCAGCACGACGATCCGCTTCGCCCCCAGCCGCACGCACCGGTCGAGCCCGCTCGGCACGTCCGGCGCGGCCAGCGACACGAACGCCGTCTCCACCCCGGCGTACCCCCGGCCCTCCCACAGCAGCCGCGCCGCCTTGTACACCTCGGCGTTGGCGTCCGGGTCGGTCGAGCCGCGCCCGACCAGCAGCACGGTCACGTCGGCCCGGTCCTCGGGCGTGCGGGCGGTGCCCCCGAGGGCCTCGTCCAGCCGCCGCTCCAGCACGTTCAGCAGCGCCGGGTGCGGACCGAGCGGGCGCCCGTAGGTGTACGAGATGCCCGGGTGCCGTTCCTTCTCCCGGGCCAGCGCGGCCGGGATGTCGCCCTTGGCGTGCCCGGCGGACACCAGCATCAGCGGCACGGCGGCGAACCGCCGTACGCCCTGCTCGACCAGCTCGGTGACGGCATCGCCCAGCGGCGGCGGGGACAGCTCGATGAAGCCGCCCGCGACGGGCAGATCGGGGTGACGGCGGCCCAGCTCCCGTACGAAGTCGCGGAACGCCTCGGCTCCGGCCTCGTCCCGGGTTCCGTGGCCGGCGATGAGCAGAGCGGGCGGCGGGGTGGTCACGGTTTCTCCTCGGTGGAAATCGGGTGGTACAGCAGGGCGTTGAGCGCGGCGGCGGCGACCGCCGAACCGCCCTTCTCGGACACGTTGCTCACGGCGGGCAGCCCGCTCGCGCGCAGCGCCTCCTTGGACTCGGCCGCGCCGACGAAGCCGACGGGCAGGCCGATGACGAGCGCGGGGGAGGCGTCCAGGGTGAGCAGCTCCTCCAGGGCGGTCGGCGCGCAGCCGATCACCCACAGGGCGCCGGGCCCGACCTGCTCGTAGGCGAGCCGGACGGCGTGCGCGGAACGGGTCAGCCCCGGCCCGGACACCGCGTCCTTCAGCCGGCACACGGTCTCGCGCCGGGTGATGCCGGCCGCGACCATCTCCACGTCCACGACGACGGGAGCCCCGTCGTGCAGCGCGGTGTGCGCCCTGGCCAGGTCGCCCTCGTCCATGACGAGGTCGGCCGCGTACTCCAGGTCGGCGGCGGAGTGGATGACCCGCTCCACGACCGCCCGGGTCAGCGGCGGGAAGTGCGAGGTGTCCAGTCGGGCGCGCAGCCGCCGGAAGGACTCCTGCTCGATGGGGTGGACCACACGGGCCACGGGGTTCACCGGGTGCCCTCCTGCCTCGCGCCGGAGCCGCTCATCGGCGCGGACTCCTGCCAGCGGTAGCCGCGCGGGGTCACCATGCGCCCGGCGATGTTCCGGGTCGCGGTGTTGCCCACGGTCACGACCGTCATCATGTCGACCGTCGCCGGGTCGAGCGCGGCCAGCGTCGTCAGCCGGCTCGACTCGTCCGGCCGCGAGGCGTTGCGCACGACACCGACCGGCGTCGTCGGCTCCCGGTGGCCGGCGAGGATCTCGAGCGCCTTGGGCAGCTGCCAGTCGCGGCCCCGCGAGCGCGGGTTGTAGAAGGTGACCACGATGTCCGCCTCGGCCGCCGCCCGCACCCGCCGCTCGATGACCTCCCACGGGGTGTGCAGGTCGGACAGGCTGATCGAGACATGGTCGTGGCCCAGCGGCGCGCCCAGGACCGCCCCGGCGGCCAGTGCGGCCGTCACACCGGGCACCCCCACCACGTCGATGTCGTCGGACGCCTCGGCGAGCGCCGGGGAGGCCATGGCGTACACGCCCGCGTCCCCGCTGCCGATCAGCGCCACCGCATGCCCCCTGCGGGCCTCGGCGACCGCCGTGCGGGCCCGCTCCTCCTCCGCGCCGAGCCCCGACTCCAGCACCCGGGTGCCGGGCCGCAGCAGGTCGCGGATCTGGTCGACGTACTGGTCGAGCCCCACCAGCACGGAGGCCCGGCGCAGCTCGGCCGTCGCGCGCGGGGTGAGCAGGTCCCGGGCGCCCGGGCCGAGCCCGACCACCGCGAGCCGCCCGCGCCCCGGGCGCCGTACGACGGCACAGGTCGCCATGGCCGGCTGCGCCGCGGACTTCCGCTTGGGCACGAGGAGTTCACCGCCGCGCACCAGCGCGGCCGCCTCGGCGACGGACGGGGTGCCGACGGCCGCGAGCGGCGCGTCGGACGGGTTGGGCACCGCCACGGCCGCCAGTTCCGCGGCCGCGTACGTCACCAGGGGCACCCCCAGCCGTTCGGCCGCGGCGACGATGCCGGGCTCCTCGGACTTGGCGTCCACGGTGGCGAGTTCGGCCACCGAATCCGGTGAGAGCCCCGCCTCCCGCAGCGCCTCCTCGACCAGCCCGAGCACCTCCTCGGCCGGCGCGCCCCTGGAGGCGCCGACACCGACCACCAGGGACGGCGGCCGCAGCAGCAGCTCCCGCTCGCCCGCTGCGACGGCCCGGTCGGTGAGCCGGATCGTGTACGACCCCTCGGGCGCGGTCGGCAGCGGCGGCAGCGGCCACGGCACCTCGGCCCGGAGGACGACCGCCTCGCCGTCCAGCAGGGCCCGCGACACCGTCGCCACCGAGCCCTCGTACGGGAACCCGAGGGTGTCCAGGCCCGGCAGCCCCACCGCGTCCGTCGCGGTCGTCACCACCGGCTCCGCCCCCAGCAACGCGCCCACCTCGCGGGCGAGTTCATTGGCGCCGCCGCCGTGCCCGCCGAGCAGCGACACCGCGAACCGGCCGCCCTCGTCCACGCACACCACACCCGGGTCCGTCGCCTTGCCGCCGAGCAGCGGCGCCAGCAGCCGTACCGTCGCGCCCGTCGCCAGGAAGCACACCAGCTGCCCGCACTCGACGAACGCGGCCCGCACGGCCTCCCCGACGGGACCGTCGTACACCCGCGCACGGTCCGGCCAGGCCGCGGCCAGCCGGTCGCGCGCCGCCGCCCCCGCCGCGGTGGCGGAAATGAGGCCGATCACTCAGCAACTCCTTCACTGGAAGCCGGGGTTCTCACGCCCCACAGCAGAAAAACGGGATTGGTCGCCGCCAGCCGGGTCACATCACCCGGCAGCGGCGCCAGCCGCGACGACTGCACCAGCACCCCGTCACAGGTGAACCCGGCACCCGTCAGCGCCTCGCGCGCCGCCGGCACCCGGTCCAGGGCGGCCATCGCGACGACGACGGTGCGCCGCGCCCGGCGCGCGCACGCGCCGACGACGTCGGGCAGCTCGCGCCCCGCGCCGCCGATGAACACGGCGTCGGGATCGGCGCCGAGCCCGGACAGCGCGGCCGGTGCCACGCCGTGCACCACGTGCACGTCGACACCGTGCGCCCGCGCGTTGGCCCGGATCCGCTCGACGCCGTCCGCAGCCTTCTCGACGGCGACGACGGCCGCACCGAGCCGTGCGCACTCCACGGCCACCGAACCCGAGCCGGCGCCGACGTCCCACACCAGGTCGCCCAGGCGCGGTCCGAGCCGGGCGAGTGCCAGGGCCCGCACCTCGAACTTGGTGATCATCGAGTCCCGGTGCGCGAACTCGCTCTCGTCCAGGGCCCAGCCGGACGGCTGCCCGGGCACCCCGGCGACCGTGCGCACGGCACCGAGCGCCCGTGCCTCGTCCAGGCACAGCACCACGCTCACCGCCGTACCCCAGTCGCGGGCCGCCGCCTCGGCGGGCGTCACCCGCTCCACGCGCTCGCGCTCCGGATCGCCGAGCGCGCACGCCACGACAAGGATCCGGTCCGGGCCGTCGGCGAGCGCGGCGCCCAGCTCGGCGGGCCCGGCCCCCGGACCGGTCAGCACGGCCGCCTTCGGGTGCGCCCGGCACACGTTGACGGCCGTGTGCAGGTCACGCCCGTGCGCACTGACCACCACCGCGTCGTCCCAGGGCAGCCCGAGCCGCGCGAACGCGGTGGCCACGGAGGACACCCCGGGCCGCACGTCCAGCCGTCCGGCCCCGAACCGCTCGGCCAGCACCCGCACGATCCCGAAGAACCCCGGATCCCCGGAGGCCAGCACGAGGACCGGCTGCTCCTTGCCGACGTACTCGCCGATCGCGTCCAGGGCGGGCGCCAGCGGCCCGAGCACGATCCGCTCCACGCCCTCGGGCAGCCGTACGGCGTCCAGATGGCGCCGCCCGCCGACCACCAGGGCGGCACCGGCGAGGACGTCCGCGGGGACCGGCGTCCCCGTCCCCGTACCGACGACCGTGATCAACTGTTCGCACCCCGTTCGCGCAGCGCCCGCCGTGCCTCGGGGTCGGCCTTGCGGTACCCGTGGAAGTGGCCGGGGTGGTACAGGTGCGAACGCGTCCCATGGGCGTCCAGCGCCGGGCCGACCAGGAAGAGCGTGTGCTTCCAGAGCCTGTGCTCCTTGACCGTCTCCTCCAGCGTGCCGATCGTGCACTTCACGACCAGCTCCTCCGGCCAGGTCGCCTGGTAGGCGACGACCACGGGGGTGTCCGTCGGGTAGCCGCCCTCCAGCAGCTCCCGCACCAGCTGGCCGCTGCGCGCCGCCGACAGGAAGATCGCCATGGTGGTGCCGTGCCGGGCGAACTCGCGCACCTCCTCGCCGGGCGGCATCGGCGTCTTGCCGCCGCCCAGCCGGGTGAGGATCACGGACTGGGCGACCTCGGGGACGGTCAGCTCGCGCTGCGCGAGCGCGGCGACGGCGGAGAAGGACGAGACGCCCGGTACGACCTCCGTCCCGATCCCGAGCTCGGCGCACCGGTCCAGCTGCTCCTGCGTGCCGCCCCACAGCGCCGGGTCGCCGGAGTGGATCCGCGCGACCTTCAGGCCGTCCGCCCCGGCCCGCCGGTACACGGCGACGACGTCCTCCAGGGACATGGCCGCCGAGTCCAGGATCTCCGCGTCCTCGCGCGCGTGCTCCAGGACCTCCGCCTGGACCAGGCTCGCGGCCCAGATCACCACGTCGGCCTCCGCGATGGCGCGCGCCGCGCGGAACGTCAGCAGGTCGGCGGCGCCGGGGCCGGCACCGACGAACGTCACCTTGCCGGTGGGGGCATCGGCCATGGGAAGGGGTCCTCTCGTACGGAAACTCAGGGCGGAAGCGGGCGGAATGTCAGGGTCTGGGGGAGTGCGGACAGCGCCGGATGTGCGCGAAGGCGCTTCCATCGGATAGCAAGGGCCTATGGCGGTCTTTGTCGCGCTCGGCGCGTTCCTGATGACGCTGGCCGGCGGCTGGACGGCACAGCGTGTGACCGACCGCCGCCATCTCGTCCTGGGACTGGCCGGCGGTCTGATGCTCGGCGTGGTCGGCCTGGATCTGCTGCCGGAGGCGCTGCACGCGGCCGACCGCGAGATCTTCGGCGTACCCGCGGCCCTGCTGCTGTTCGTGGCCGGCTTCCTGCTGGCCCATCTGGTCGAACGCACGCTGGCCGCGCGCCAGGCCGCCCACGGCGGTGACGAGCACAACCACCGGGCGCCCGAGGTGGGCCTGACGGCCGCCGCCGCGATGGTCGGCCACAGCGCGATGGACGGCGTGGCGATCGGCGCGGCCTTCCAGGTGGGCGGCGGCATGGGCACCTCCGTCGCGCTCGCCGTGATCGCTCACGACTTCGCCGACGGTTTCAACACCTTCACCCTCACGAGCCTGTACGGCAACGCGCGCCGCCGCGCGATAGGCATGCTGGTGGCCGACGCCTGCGCGCCCCTGGCCGGCGCCGTGTCGACCGTCTTCTTCCACATCCCGGAACCGGTGCTCGGCGGCTATCTCGGCCTCTTCGGCGGCGTACTGCTCTACCTCGCCGCCGCCGAGATCCTTCCCGAGGCCCACCATGAGCACCCGGCCCGCTCCACGCTGCTGTGCACGGTGGCGGGCGCGGCCTTCATCTGGCTGGTGGTCGGCATCTCCGGCGGCTGACCGCACCGGCGGTCTCACAGCTTCCCGCCCCGCCCGCCGTCGCGCCGCGGCGGCGCGATCAGCGTCGAGAGGTACGGCAGCGGCTCCCCGTCCAGCTCGGCGGCCGGCCGCACCGACTCCTCCGGCAGCCCGAGCGCAGAACCCCACACGGCGTCCCCGATCCGCCCGGTCTCCCGCAGCGCCTCGGCGACCTCGGCGGCCTGCCGCCCGAACTTGTACGCCACGACGGTCCCCGGCCCGGCCAGCGCCTCCTTCAGCACCGTGGAACCCGCCGTCACCGGCACCAGCGTCAGCGGCTCGGTGCCCTCCGTGAGCACGGCCCCCGAGCGCGCGGCCAGATCCTGCATGGCGGTGATCCCGGGCACGGTCTCCACCGCGACACCCGGCACCAGCTCCGTGATCGTCTGCGCGAGATAGGTGAACGTCGAGTACACGTTCGGATCCCCGATGGTGGCGAAGGCGACGCACCCGTGCGCGCGCAGCAGGCCCGCGACCCGCTCGCCCGCCGCGTCCCAGGCCGCCTCCCGGCGCGCCCGGTCGCTCCGCTCGTTCAGCGCGAACACCACCCGGACGACCTTCTCCGCGGGCACGTAGTGCAGCACGGTCGCCTCGGCCCGGCCCGGCTCCCCGCCGTCCTTCCCGTCGGATCCGGCCATCACGGGTACGACGACGACATCGGCCGCGCGCAGCGCGTTGACCCCCTTGACGGTCACCAGTTCCGGGTCACCGGGACCGACCCCGACACCGATCAGCCTGCTGCTCATGACGTCCGGCACCTCTCCACGAACCGACGGGCCACACCGGGCTCGGACGCCCAGTGCGTGTGCAGATAACTCGCGTGCACGCCCTGCTGTACAAAACCTTCGACCCGCCGGACCGGGGCGCGCACGCCCCAGGCGGGAGCCGCACCGGCGCCGGGCTCGACGACCGTGCGATGGAACTCGTGCCCGCGCATCCGCGTGCCAGCGGCGGCCAGCACACTGTCCCCGACGGCCACCGCGTCCCGGTAGCCCAGGGTGAGCCGTTCCGTCATCCGCGCGGTGGCGTCCAGGACGCCGCACAGGGGCCGCCCGTCCAGCTCCCGGCAGAGGTAGAGCAGCCCGGCACACTCCGCGGCCACGGGGGCACCGCTGAGGGCCAGCTCGGCGACGGCCCTGCGCAGCGGTTCGTTGGCGGACAGCTCGGCGGCGTACACCTCGGGGAAACCGCCCCCGATGACCAGCCCGGCCGTCGCTTCGGGCAGTCGCTCGTCCCGGAGCGGATCGAAGGTGACCACGTCGGCACCGGCGGCGGCGAGCAGCTCGGTCTGCTCGGCGTAGGAGAAGGTGAAGGCGGCCCCACCGGCAACCGCGACAACGGGCCGGCCGGTCCCGCCCGACAGAGCCGACGGCTGAGCCGCACGTCCGCCTGTCCCACCCGACAGAGCCGTACGTCCGCCCGTCCCGGCTGTGCCGGCTTCCTTCCCGGCCTGCTTGTCGTCCGACCGAGCCGCATCTCTGTCCGACCGACCCGTACCTGCGTCCGACCGAGCCGGGCCCGCCGGCTTCTCGGCCGGCTTCTCTGCCGACCGAGTCGGGTGGAGGGTCGGCGGGGCAGGGGTCCAGGGGGCGGAGCCCCCTGGTACGGGGCCGGCAGCACGGGCAAGTGCCTCCAGCGCAGCCAAGTCGCAACCCCGCGCCACCTGCTCACCCATCGCGGCAACGGCCCCGACCGCAGCGGAGTGCCGCTCGGCCACCGGCACCAGCCCCAGATGCCGGGACGGCGTGTCCACCTGGGCCACCCGCCGCAGCACACCCAGCACCGGCACCCCGGAGGCATCCAGCGCCTCCCGCAGCATCGACTCGTGCCGGTCGGAGCCGACCTTGTTCAGGATCACGCCCCCGACCCGCACCTGCGGATCCCAGGACGCGAACCCGTGCACCAGCGCCGCCACCGACCGCGACTGCGACGACGCGTCCACGACCAGCACCACCGGCGCCCCCAACAACTTGGCGACATGGGCCGTGGACGCGAGTTCCCCCTCGCCCGCGGCCCCGTCGTACAGCCCCATCACGCCCTCGACGACCGCGAGGTCGCACCCCCGAGCCCCGTGCAGGAACAGCGGAGCGACCAGCTCCGGCCCGCACAGGTACGCGTCCAGGTTGCGGCCGACCCGCCCGGTCGCGAGCGCGTGATACCCGGGGTCGATGTAGTCCGGGCCCACCTTGTGCGGGGACACGGCGAGCCCCCGCGCGGCGAACGCGGCCATCAGCCCCGTGGCGACGGTGGTCTTGCCGCTGCCGGAGGACGGCGCGGCAATGACCAGCCGGGGGACGGAACTCACCACTCGATGCCCTTCTGGCCCTTCTGCCCCGCGTCCATGGGGTGCTTGACCTTGGACATGTCGGTGACCAGGTCGGCGAAGTCCACCAGCTTCCCGGGCGCGTTCCGCCCGGTGATCACCACATGCTGGGTGCCGGGCCGGTTCCGCAGCACCTCCACGACCTCGTCCGTGTCCACCCAACCCCAGTGCATGGGGTACGCGAACTCGTCCAGCACGTACAGCCGGTACGTCTCGGCCGCCAGGTCCCGCTTGACCTGCTCCCAGCCCTCCCGGGCCTTGTCCTCGTTGTCCATCTGGGCATCCCGCTGGACCCAGGACCAGCCCTCGCCCATCTTGTGCCAGTCGACGGTCCCGCCCTCGCCACAGGCGCCGAGCACGCGCAGCGCGTTCTCCTCGCCGACCTTCCACTTCGCCGACTTGACGAACTGGAACACCCCGATCGGCCAGCCCTGGTTCCAGGCGCGCAGCGCAAGACCGAACGCGGCCGTCGACTTGCCCTTGCCGATGCCCGTGTGGACGACGACCAGCGGCCGGTTGCGCCGCTGCCGGGTCGTCAGCCCGTCCTCCGGAATCACACTCGGCTGTCCCTGCGGCATTACGCGGCCCTCCTCGAAGTCCCCTGCACGTCCCTGACCAGGCCGGCGATCGAATCGGCCCGCAGCTCGTCCAGCGTGACGGCGGTACCGCCCAGCTCACCCGCGAGCTGCCCGGCGAGCCCGAGCCGCACCGGCCCCGACTCGCAGTCCACGACCACGGACGCGACCTGCTCGGCCGCGAACAGCCGCGCCGCACGCCCCGCCAGCGCGACCGGCTCCGGGCCGCCCGTCGCCCGCCCGTCGGTCACCACCACGACCAGTGCCCGCCGCGCCGGATCCCGCAGCCGCTCCACGCGCAGCACCTCGTGCGCCTTGAGCAGCCCGGCCGCCAGCGGGGTACGACCCCCCGTCGGCAGCGACTCCAGCCGGACCGCCGCCGCGTCCACGGACGAGGTCGGCGGCAGGGCGACATCCGCCGAGGCGCCCCGGAACGTCACCAGCCCCACCTTGTCGCGCCGCTGATAGGCGTCGAGGAGCAGGGACAGGACGGCACCTTTGACGGCGCTCATCCGCTGTCGCGCCGCCATCGAACCGGAGGCGTCGACCACGAACAGCACGAGGTTCCCCTCGCGCCCCTCCCGCGTCGCCTGCCGCAGATCGTCCCGGCGCAGCACCAGCCCCCGCCCGGACCGCCCGCGCGAGCGCTGGTGTGGGGCGGCGGCCTGCATGGTCGCCGCCAGGTGCAGCTTGGTCAGCGTGCCCCGGGGCCGCCGGGCCCCGGTCGTCCGCCCGTGCTCGGTCCGCGCCCGCGAGCGCCGCCCGGCGGCACCCTCACCGAGGCCCGGCACGCTCAGCACCTTCGTACGGAACGGCTCGGCGGCCCGTGCGGCCGGCTGCTCCTGCGCGCCGGCGGTCTGCGGCTCCCCGCCCTCACCGGCCTCGGGCCGTGCGGCGGAGCCGCCGTCGTCCTGCGGGCCGTCGTCGGGCGCGGGCTGCCCGCCGCCGCCACCGGGCCCGTCGGGGTCCGGATCGTCGTCGCCGTTCCCGTCGTCCCCGGAGAACTGCTCCAGCGTCTCGTCCAGCTTGTCCTCGTCGAGCCCCGGCGCGTCGAACGGATTGCGCCGCCGCCGGTGCGGCAGCGCGAGCAGCGCGGCCTGCCGCACGTCCTCGGCGAGCACATCGGTGCGGTCCGCCCAGGCGGCCAGCGCGGTGGCGGTACGCGCCATCACGATGTCGGCGCGCATCCCGTCCACCTCGAAGGCCGCACAGGTCGCCGCGATCTGGCGCAGCGCCCCGTCGCCCAGCCGCACCTGCGGCAGCAGCTCCCGCGCCGCCACGATCCGTCGGCGTACGGCGGCCTCCTCCTCGGCCCACCGTGCGGCGAAGCCGGCCGGGTCGTCGTCGTAGGCCAGCCTGCGCCGTACGACCTCCACCCGCAGGTCGGGCTCCCGCGAGGCCGCGACCTCCACGGTCAGCCCGAACCGGTCGAGCAGCTGCGGCCGCAGCTCCCCCTCTTCGGGGTTCATGGTGCCGACGAGCAGGAAGCGGGCCGCGTGCCGCACCGACACACCCTCGCGCTCGACGTAGGACGCGCCCATCGCCGCCGCGTCCAGCAGTAGATCGACCAGGTGGTCGTGGAGGAGGTTGACCTCGTCCACGTACAGGATCCCGCGGTGCGCGTCGGCCAGCAGGCCGGGCTCGAACGCCTTCACGCCCTCGGCGAGCGCCCGCTCGATGTCCAGGGCGCCGACCAGCCGGTCCTCGGAGGCGCCGACGGGCAGCTCGACCATCCGCGCGGGCCGCGGCCCACCGGCCCCGGCCTCGTGCGGCCCGTCCGGGCAGGACGCGTCCGGCGCCGCCGGGTCACAGGAGAAACGGCATCCGGGAACCACGGACACCTGGGGCAGCAGCGCCGAAAGGGCGCGTACCGCCGTCGACTTGGCGGTGCCCTTCTCGCCGCGCACCAGCACACCGCCGACCGCCGGCGAGACGGCGTTCAGCAGCAGCGCGAGCCGCAGGTCGTCCTGGCCGACGACGGCCGTGAACGGAAACGGGGTACTCACTTCTCCTCGCCCTCCAAGTCGCCTTCGAGCTCCAGATAGGTGGCGCGCAGCCGCTCCAGCGTCTCCGCGTCCGGCTCGGCCCACAGCCCGCGGTCCGCCGCCTCCAGGAGCCGCTCGGTGATGCCCCGCAGGGCCCACGGGTTGGACTTCTTCATGAAGTCCCGGTTCTCCGGGTCGAAGACGTACTCCGCGCTGAGCTTCTCGTACATCCAGTCGTCGACCACGCCCGCCGTGGCGTCGTAGCCGAACAGGTAGTCCACGGTCGCCGCCATCTCGAAGGCGCCCTTGTACCCGTGCCGGCGCATGGCCGCCATCCAGCGCGGGTTGACCACACGGGCACGGAAGACCCGGTGCGTCTCCTCGCCCAGCGTGCGGGTCTTCACCTGGTCCGGCACGGCGCTGTCACCCACGTACGCCTCGGGGCTGGCGCCGGTCAGATGGCGCACCATGGCGACCATGCCGCCGTGGTACTGGAAGTAGTCGTCGGCGTCGACCAGGTCGTGCTCGCGGGTGTCGACGTTCTTCGCCGCCACCGCGATCCGCCGGAACGCGGTCTCCATGTCCCCGCGCGCCGCCCGCCCGTCCAGCCCGCGCCCGTACGCGTACCCGCCCCACACCGCGTACACCTCGGCGAGGTCGGCGTCGGAGCGCCAGTTGCGGGCGTCGATCAGCGGCAGCAGACCGGCGCCGTACGCCCCCGGCTTCGAGCCGAAGACACGGGCCGTCGCGCGCCGCCGGTCACCGTGCTCGGCGGTGTCCTCGTCGGCGTGCGCCTTCACGAAGTTCTGCCCGGCCGGCTCGTCCAGCTCGGCCACCGCCCGCACCGCGTCGTCGATCAGCCCGACCACGTGCGGGAACGCGTCCCGGAAGAAGCCGGAGATGCGGACCGTGACGTCGATGCGCGGCCGCCCCAGCTCCGCCGGGGGGATCACCTCGAAGCCCGTCACCCGGCGCGAGGCGTCGTCCCACACCGGGCGGCAGCCCAGCAGCGCCAGGATCTCGGCGATGTCGTCGCCCTGGGTGCGCATCGCCGATGTGCCCCACACCGTCAGCCCGACCGACCGCGGGTACTCCCCGGTGTCCTGCAGATACCGCTGCACGAGCGAGTCGGCGAGCGACTGGCCGACCTCCCAGCTCAGCCGGGAGGGGATGGCCTTGGGGTCGACCGAGTAGAAGTTCCGGCCGGTCGGCAGCACGTTGACCAGACCGCGGGTCGGTGAACCGGACGGGCCCGCCGGGACGTAACCGCCGTTCAGCGCCTTGAGGATGTGAGCGATCTCGTCGGTGGTGCGGGCGAGCCGGGGAACCACCTCGGTGCAGGCGAACTCCAGTACGGTGACCGCGTCCGGCAGCTCGGTGCCCAGCACCTCACGGACGAGCGGCGCGCTCTCGGCGACCGCCCAGCCGCGGGCCTCCATGCCCTCCGCGATCCGCCGGCACAGGTGCTCCAGCAGGTCGATCGCGTCGGCGGCCGTGCGGGCGGGGCCCTCGGCCAGATCCGTCAGCTCGACGGGCACCTTCACCGGGGCCCCCGGCTCGGCGAGCAACTCCTTCTCCACGAGCCCGAAGTGCCCGGCCAGCGCGGCCCGCAGCCCCGGCAGCGCGTTCGCCTGCCCGCCCCACACCTGCGAGGCGCGCAGCACGGCCAGGACCAGGTTCACCCGCGGCTCGGCCTCCGGCCCGCCGCCGAGGATGTGCAGGCCGTCCCGGATCTGCACGTCCTTGATCTCGCACAGATAGCCGTCGATGTGCATGACGAACTGGTCGAAGTCGTCGTCGCCCGGCTGCTCGTCCACGTGCAGGTCGTGGTGCAGCTCGGCGGCCTTGACCAGCGTCCAGATCTGCGCCCGTACGGCCGGCGCCTTCGTCGGGTCCAGGTCGGAGACGAGCGCGTACTCGTCCAGCAGCTGCTCCAGCTTGGCCAGGTCCCCGTAGGTGTCGGCGCGCGCCATCGGCGGCACCAGGTGGTCGACCACCGTGGCGTGCCCGCGCCGCTTGGCCTGGGTGCCCTCGCCGGGGTCGTTGACGATGAACGGGTAGACGAGGGGGAGGTCGCCGAGGACGGCGTCCGGGGCGCAGACCCTGGACAGGCCGAGGCCCTTGCCCGGCAGCCACTCCATCGTGCCGTGCTTGCCCATGTGCACGATCGCGTCCGCGCCGAAGCCCCCCTCCGACGGTGCGGCCGCCAGCCAGCGGTAGGCCGCCATGTAGTGGTGGGAGGGCGGCATGTCGGGGTCGTGGTAGATCGCGATCGGGTTCTCGCCGAAGCCGCGCGGCGGCTGGATCATCACGACGACGTTCCCGAACTGCAGGGAGGCGAGGACGATGTCGTCGCCGTCCACGTACAGGCTGCCCGGCGGCTCGCCCCACGCCTGGAGCATGGCGTCCCGCAGCTCGGGGTCGAGCCGGTCGAACCAGGCCCGGTAGTCGGCCAGCGGCACCCGCGCGGGCGCCACGCGCAGCTGCTCCTCGGTGAGCCACTCGACGTCGTGCCCGCCGGCCCCGATCAGCCGGTGGATCAGCTCGTCGCCGTTGTCGGGGTACTCGGTGAGGCCGTAGCCGGCTTCCCTGAGGGCGTCCAGGACCCGCACCGCCGACGCGGGCGTGTCCAGGCCCACCGCGTTGCCGACGCGCGAGTGCTTGGTCGGGTACGCGGTGAAGACGAGCGCGAGCTTCTTGTCGGCGTTCGCCTTGTGCCGCAGCCGCGCGTGCCGTACGGCGATTCCGGCCACGCGCCCGGCCCGCTCGGGGTCGGCGGCATAGACCGGCACGTCGTCCGGACCCTGCTCCTTGAAGGAGAACGGCACCGTGATCAGGCGCCCGTCGAACTCCGGGATCGCGACCTGCATCGCCGCGTCCATGGGGGACAGGGCGGCGTCGGACTCCTCCCAGGCGCTCTTCGAGGAGGTCAGGCACAGCCCCTGCAGGACGGGCACGTCGAGGTCGGCGAGCGCCCCGATGTCCCAGGCCTCCTCGTCGCCGCCCGCCGAGGCCTCGGAGGCGTGCGTGCCGCCGGCGGCGAGGACGGTGGCCACCAGGGCGTCGGTCCGGCCGAGGATCTCGTACAGCCCGGCGTCCGCGTCGCGCAGCGAACCGCAGTACACGGGAAGGGCGTTGGCGCCGTGCGCCTCGATCGCCTCGCACAGCGTGTCCACGAAGGCGGTGTTGCCGCTCAGCTCGTGGGCCCGGTAGAAGAGCACGCCGACGGTGGGGCGGCCCTCGACGAGGTCACGCCCGCCGTGCACCCCGAACTCCGGCATCTTCCGCGGTTCCTCGAACCCCTCGCCGGTCAGCAGCACCGTGTCGGAGAGGAACCGGGCCAGCTCGGTCAGGTTCGCGGGCCCGCCCTCGACCAGGTACTTCAGCGCCTCCGCCACGACGCCCGCCGGAACGGACGACTCGGCCATCAGCTCGGCGTCCGGCACGGCCTCGCCGCCCAGCAGCACGGTCGGGATCCCGGACGCCTTCAGCGCGGCGAGCCCGTCCTCCCAGGCACGCTTACCGCCCAGCAGCCGTACGACGGCGATACCCGAGCCCTCGATCAGACCCGGCAGTTCCCCGGCCACGTCGACCCGGGTCGGGTTGCCGATCCGGTACCCGGCGCCGGAGGCCCGGGCCGCCAGCAGATCGGTGTCGGCGGTCGACAACAACAACACTGTGCTCATGCGGGCGCTCCCGGTGGAATGAAAGGCAGTCCTTGCGGCGCGCCCGACTCGATGAGCCGCCAGAGCGCGTCCGTGTCCGCGTGCTGTTCGATCAGGTCGCCGAGCCGGTCGAGCTGCTCCTCGCGCAGCGCGGCGAAGCATGTGTCCGGGGCCGGCACGAACCGGCGGCCCGCGGCGGCCGCCACCTCGCGCAGGAAGGCCCGGCGGAAGCCGTCCGACTCCAGCGAGCCGTGCCAGTGCGTGCCCCAGGCCGGGCCGACCCGGCAGCCGTCCAGGAAGGGCTCTCCGCCCGTCACTTCGGCGACCCCGTGGTGGATCTCGTACCCCTCGACCCGCTCGCCGAGGGCTTCGCCGGTGGGCCGGGTGAGGGTCTTCTCCCGGGCGAATTTCACGCGCACCGGGAGCACCCCGAGGCCCCGGACCTGCCCGGCGCGCGACTCGACCTCGTCCTCGATGTGCTCGCCGAGGATCTGGAAGCCGCCGCAGATGCCGAGGACCGGCCGCCCCTCGGCGGCCCGGCGCACGAGCGCCTCCGCCAGGCCCCGTTCCCGCAGCCACTCCAGCGCCCGTACGGTCCCGCGCGTACCCGGGACCACCACGAGGTCGGCGTCCGCCAGCTCCTCCGGCCGGTCCACGAACCGCACCACGACGCCCGGTTCGGCGGCCAGCGCGTCCACGTCCGTGAAGTTCGACATCAGCGGGATCGCGCAGACGGCGACCCGCAGGACGTCCTCGCCGAGCGGAGGCGTCACGGCCGACTCCCGGACCGTGCCCCGCAGGGACACCCGCAGCCCGTCCTCCTCGTCGATGCCGAGCCCGTGCCGGAACGGCAGCACGCCGTAGGTGCGCCGCCCGGTGAGACCGTGCAGCATCTCCAGCCCCGGCTCCAGCAGGCCGACGTCGCCGCGGAACTTGTTCACCAGGAAGCCGGCGACCAGCTCCTGGTCCTGCGGTGAGAGCAGGGCGAGCGTCCCGAAGAAGGAGGCGAAGACGCCACCCCGGTCGATGTCGCCGACGACGAGCACGGGCAGCCGCGCGCCCCGCGCGATCCCCATGTTCACGATGTCGGTCCGCCGCAGATTGATCTCCGCGGGCGAACCGGCCCCCTCACAGATCACCGCGTCATACGTGCCCCGCAACTCGGCCAGACAGTCCAGGACCGTGCCGAGGAGCCGCTGCTGGCGCCCTCCGTGGTAGCCGCGTGCGCTCATCTCGCCCACCGGCCTGCCCAGCAGCACCACCTGGCTGCTCTGCTCACCGCCCGGCTTGAGCAGCACGGGGTTCATCAGCGCGGTCGGCTCGACGCGGCAGGCCTGGGCCTGCATCGCCTGCGCCCGGCCGATCTCGGCACCCTCCCGTGTCACGAACGAGTTGAGGGACATGTTCTGCGCCTTGAAGGGCGCGACCTTCACGCCCTGGCGCACCAGCCACCGGCAGATCCCGGCCGTCACGACGCTCTTGCCGGCGTCGGAGGTGGTGCCGGCGACGAGGAGACCACCGTTCACTTCCCACGTCCCTTCACGAGTCGGCGCGCGGCGAGGGTGACGCCGAGCGCGAGCAGGCCGACGCGGCGGGAGAGCCGTACGGCCCGGTCGATGTCGGTGACCCGGACGGCCCGCCCGGTGTCCCCGTTGAGGACGGGCCGGTGCTCGACGCGCCCGCCGTAGGAGAGCGTCCCGCCCAGCCGCACGCCGAGCGCGCCCGCGAACGAGGCTTCGACGGGCCCGGCGTTGGGGCTCGGGTGCTTGCGGGCGTCGGCCTGCCAGGCGCGCAGGGCGCCGCGGGGGTCGGGTCCGGCCGCGGCGGCGAGTACGGCGGTCAGCCGCGCCCCCGGCCAGCCGGCCACGTCGTCGAGGCGGGCCGAGGCCCAGCCGTAGCGCCGGAAGCGGGCCGACCTGTGCCCCACCATCGCATCCAGGGTGTTGACGGCCCGGAACCCGAGCAGCCCCGGCACCCCGCCGCCCGCACCCCACACCAGCGCGCCCACCACGGCGTCGGAGGTGTTCTCGGCGACCGACTCCACGACGGCGCGGGCGATCCCGTCCGCGTCCAGGGCCTGCGGATCCCGGCCGCACAGATGCGGCAGCCGCGCACGTGCCGCCTCGATGTCCCCGGCCTCCAGGGCGCGCCCGACGGTCCGGGCCTCCCGGGCCAGCGAAGTACCCCCGACGACCGCCCAGGTGGCGGCGCCGGCCAGTGCGGCGGAGGCGACGGGGGAGCGGCGTACGGCCCGTTCGGCGACGGCCCCCAGGGCGACGGCGCCGCCGGCGCACACGGCGGTGTGCAGGGCGCCCCAGCCGCGGTGGTCGCGCCACAGCACGCGTTCCACGGCTGCGGCCGCGCGCCCGAACGCGGCGACCGGATGCCCGCGGCGCGGATCGCCGAGAAGGAGATCGCCGAGAAGGCCGGCGGCGGCGCCGTACGCGTACGAGCGATCGGCACCCATCGGCTCAGCCGGCCGTGAGGTCAGGGGCGGGCCTGGTACTGGTCCTCGATCGGCAGCCGAGCATGGCGATATGTGTCCTCACTCAGGGTGTCCACGCCCTGGTCCGACGAGACCGGCGGTGAGAGTTCCTGGCTCCCGGGGTGTTCTTCCCCGGTGACAGTGGCGGGACCGCGCCGGATTCGCACCGGCTTCCTCTTCTGCCGCCGTACATGGCGTGGGCAGTCCACCACGCACTCGGAAGAGCCGTCAACTTGCCTTTGACCAGGGACGGCGGACTGTGCTGAGCCCCACATCGGCAGCGCGCCCGACCGCGCCGGAGGACCGGATTGCGGTGAATTCCCCTCCTCTCGGGCGGCGTTCGCGCATCCCTCCGGTACCCACGGACCGTGAGGATCAGCAAGAGGGCGTACGTCTCATACGGGATGGAACGGACGCGGGAGGAGACACGAGGAGACGCGAGGCGGCGCACGCGGGCGAGATGCCGCTGGACGACGGCCAGGTCGTCCAACTGGGGGGCGGGCGAGGGCCCGCCGGAGCGCAGTGGGTCTCGCGCGAGCGCGGCGGGCCTCTCGCGGGAGCGCAGTGGGTCTCGCGGGGCGGCGCGACGGCGGAGGCCGCCCCGGACACACGGCGACCGCCCTGCCGGGTCGCCCACTGGGGGCTCGGCAGGGCGGTCCGGGACCGTCCGGCCCGCGCGGACGCGGACCTTTCGAAGGTCAGGCCTCGGTGACGATCAAGAGGTCGGGCCTCGGTCACGCAAGAGGTCGGGCCTCGGTCACGATCACAGGTCAGGCCTTGGCCACGATCAGATAGAACCCGTACGCCACCGCGGCCGCACAGGTCGCGAAGCACACATAGGCACCGGTCACCGCCAGCGCGGCGGAGTCGCCCTGCGCGGCGGCCTTCTCGCGCCGCGCCAGGCCGTTGACGCCGAGGGTGAACAGGGCCACCAGGCCCACCGTGAACACGAGGCTGACGCCGAAGACGGAGCCGAGGGCCGCCCAGTCGATCTTCATGGGGATGCTTCCTTCAGGTACCGGGTGCTCGGGGTCAGACGGCGGCGGCCGGCGGGGCCGGCTCGGTGGCGGCGGCGGGAGCCGGGACGGCGGCGGCCGGAGCCGGGATGGTGGCCGTCAGGTCCTCGGTGACGACGCCCGCGGGGGGCGGGGTCACCGCGGCGATGGCGGTGGTCACCACGCCGGCCGGCTCGGCGTCGTCAGCGGGCACGACGCTGGTGTGGTCGACGACCTCGCGGCGGGAGAACTTCCAGATCGCGGCGCTGGCGCCGACGAGGAAGACGGCGACGACCGCGGTGCCCCAGTCGCCGAGGTCCGTGACGGACTCGGCGCCCGCGCCGACCAGCGCGGCGGCCGGGAGGGTGAGCACCCAGGCGACGACCATGCGGGTCGCGGTGGACCAGCGGACCACACCGCCCTTGCGGCCGAGGCCCGCGCCCATCACCGAGCCGGAGACGACATGGGTGGTGGAGAGGGAGAAGCCGAGGTGCGAGGAGGCCAGGATGGCCGTGGCCGCGCTGGTCTGGGCGGCGAAGCCCTGTCGCGGCTCCAGGTCGGTCAGGCCCTTGCCCATGGTGCGGATGATGCGCCAGCCGCCGATGTAGGTGCCGAGCGCGATGGCCATGCCGGCGGAGAGGATGACCCAGGTGGGAGGGTTGGAGCCGGGGGCGATCGCACCGCCCGCGATCAGCGCGAGGGTGATGATGCCCATCGTCTTCTGCGCGTCGTTGGTGCCGTGGGCGAGGGAGACCAGGCCGGCGGAGGCGATCTGCCCGGCGCGGTAGCCCTTGCGGGTGGCCTCGCCCTCGGCGCCCCGGCCGATGCCGTAGGAGAACCGGGTGGCGAGCAGTGCCGCGAGACCGGCCACGACCGGGGCGGCGACCGCCGGGAGCAGCACCTTGGTGATCAGGACGTCACCGTGGACGGCGCCGAGGCCCGCGGAGGCGACGGTGGCGCCGATCAGTCCGCCCATCAGGGCGTGCGAGGAACTGGAGGGCAGGCCCACGAGCCAGGTCACCAGGTTCCAGAGGATCGCGCCGACCAGGGCGGCGAAGATGACCTCGGGCCGGATGCCGTTCTCGTCGACGAGTCCCTTGGAGATCGTGTTGGCGACCTCCACGGAGAGGAAGGCGCCCACAAGGTTGAGGGCGGCGGACATGGCCACCGCGACCTTGGGCTTGAGCGCACCGGTCGAGATGGTCGTGGCCATCGCGTTGGCGGTGTCGTGAAAACCGTTCGTGAAATCAAACGCGAGTGCGGTCACCACCACAATCGCGAGGATCAGCGAGAAGTTTTCCATTTACCCAGGCAATCATTCGAGGTCATTGGCTGTTGGACCGTAGGCAACCTGGATGAACGGAAGGTGAACTGGAGCGGGCGCCAGGGTTTCTATGGGAGGGGTCCCGGATTTTGCCCGGATCTGCCCCCTAGGCGCCCCTTGGCCACCGGCCTTGCGCGAAGGCCCGCAGCCGCCTCGGCGGCCCGTGGAAGAGATTCTGGTCACCCGTGCGGCTGCCCTCGGCGGTGTACTGCCACAAGGTCCAGGAGGACCAGCCGCCCGGCAGCGGTCCCGGGCTCCGTGTGCCGTGCCGGGCGATCCACAGGGGATGGTCCGAGAAGGCGCGGCTGTCGCCGGTGCAGGCCCTCCACCACTGGGCGGTGGTGTAGATGACCGGCCGCCGGCCGGTCATCCGTGCGACGGTGTCGCTGAAGGACCGGATCCAGCGGACCATCCGCGGCCGGCCCAGCCCGTAGCACCTGTGCTTCGCGTCGTACGGGTTGTACTCGATGTCGAGCGCGGGCGGCAGCGTCCAGCCGTCCGCCCGCCATTCGCCGCCGTGCCGCACGAAGTACGCGGCCTGCCGGGCGCCCGAGGACGTGTCCGGCCGGGCGAAGTGGTACGCGCCGCGGATCAGGCCGGCCCGGCGCGCGCCGTCGTACTGCCGCCTGAAGAGGGGGTTGCGGTAGGCCGTGGCCTCGGTCGCCTTGACGTAGGTGAACCGTGCGCCGTCCGACCGGGCGGCCGGCCAGTCCACCTGCCCCTGGTGGGACGACACGTCGCGCCCGCTGGCCCGACCGGCTCCCGGCGGCGACGGGCCCGCAGAGGCCGGCGGGCCCGCGGAGGCCGCGGCGGTGCCGGCGAGGACCAGGGCCGCCATGGCCGCCGCCGTGAGGACGCCCGCACGGCGGCGGGAAGGTGTGCGGTCACGGGCCATGGGTCCCCCTGGAGTCGCGGCGGAACGTCGTCCGGCGAGTGGGAAAGATCATTGAATGCCCGGTGATCGACGGGGAGCTGTCATTTCATCTGTTTTGCAGTGATGTTCGCCCGTTCGGGTGCACGGCTTCCGGTCCGATCCACGCGACCGGACCACTCGGCACCGCGCCGGCTGGCAGGATCCCCGCATGGCTGAGCAGCGGCGGGACACGACCGAGGACGAGGCGCGCGGGTGGGAGGAGGTGGTCGCGACGGCCCGCCGGACCGTCGCCGACGGACTGGTCGTCGGCACGTCCGGCAACGTGTCGGCACGCGTCGGGGACCTCGTACTGGTCACCCCGTCGGGCGTGCCCTACGACCGGCTGACCCCGGACGACATCACCGGCGTCGACCTCGACGGGCGGCAGGTGCTCGGCACGCTCGTGCCGACCAGCGAGCTGCCCATGCACCTCTCCGTCTACCGCACCACCGACGCCCGCGCCGTCGTCCACACCCACGCGGTGCACGGCACGGCCGTCTCCACCCTCGTGAGCGAACTGCCCCCGATCCACTACATGGCCGCGGCCATGGGCGGCCCCGTCCGGGTCGCCCCCTACGCCGCGTACGGCACGGACGAGCTGGCCGAGAACATGCTCCGCGCCCTCGCCGGCCGCTCCGGCTGCCTCCTGCGGAACCACGGCATGATCACCTACGGCGCCACCCTCGACCAGGCCTACGACCGCACCGCCCAGCTGGAGTGGATGTGCCGGCTGTGGCTGACGGCGTCCGCGGCACCGGGACGGGCGCCCTCCCTTCTGACGGAGGAACAGATGGACGAGGCCGGGGCGCGTTTGAAGGGATACGGCCAACGAGGCTGAGGCCGCGCCGGGACGACGACGGCGCGACGGCGGCCGGCCCGGGCACCACGGCCGGTGCCGTCCGCGGGGACGCTCCCCCCTCGCTGAAGATCCCCTTCTTCCGCCCCGTCGACCGGCGCCTCCCCTTTCTCCGCCGACTTCCCGCCGATCCGGACCGCCCCTTCCGCTGGCCGGTATCGAGATCCCCCACGACACTGGACCCGTGCGCACCGTCAAAGCGACCGCCGCCGCACTCACCGCCGTCCTGGCCGCCGGTGCGGCATCCGTGGCCGCGGGCCGTCTCGCCAGCGGCGCCGCGCTGAAGGCGCCCGCGGGCCGTCCGCTGCCCACCGAACCCCGGCTCACCGTGCACGGCACCGCCGCGGGCCGGATCACGCTCACCCGCCATCTGGCCTCCCTGCGCCCCGGCACCTACGGGCTCGCCGGGGACGGCTCCCACGCGGTCGTCGGCCCGGTCCTGGAGGCGGCCGAGCACACCGCCGACACCGTCGTACGCCGCCTCATACGTGTCACGCACGGTGCCCTCGCCCCCGGCGACGCCGTGTGGCTGACCCCGAACGTGTACGTCGGCAACCCGGACGCCGCCCTCGGCCTCCAGCACTCCGACATCGACGTGCCCGGCGAACTCGGCGCGCTGCCCGCCTGGTTCGTGCCCGGCTACCGGGACACCTGGGTGATCGCGGTGCACGGCCTCGGCACCACCCGCGAGCACGCCATGAACGTCATGGAGTTCCTGCACGGCCGCCGGCTGCCGGTCCTCGCGCTCGCCTACCGCGGCGACCTCGGCGCCCCGCGCCCGCCGGACGGCCTGAGCCACCTCGGCGAGACCGAGTGGCGCGATGTGGACGCGGCGATCCGCTACGCCGTCCGCTACGGCGCCCGCCGGGTCATCCTGCTGGGCTGGTCCACCGGCGCCACCATGGCCCTGCGCGCCGCCGAGCACTCCGCCGTGCGCGAGCGCGTCGCCGGGCTGATCCTCGACTCGCCGGTGCTCAGCTGGCAGGCCACCCTGCGCGCCCTCGCCCAGGCCCGGCACACCCCGGAGCCGCTGCTGCCGCTCGCGGTGCGGGCCGCGCAGGGCCGGGCCGGGCTGCACGCCGACCGGTTCGCCGAGACCGCCGACCCCGAGCTGCTCGCCGTGCCCACCCTGATCATCCACGGCCCGGACGACACGGTGGCCCCCTGGGAGCACTCCCGCCGTCTGGCCGCCCTGTGTCCCGACCGCGTCGCCCTGCACACCGTGCCGCAGGCCCCGCACGCGGCGATGTGGAACGCGGACCCCAAGGAGTACGAGGAGCGCCTGCGCCGGTTCCTGACCCCGCTGATGTAGGCGCGCTCCCGGCCCCGCCGGGACAAGGCGGATGCCCCGGTTCCAGTCATTCCGTTTAAGGCCGTACGACTGGCCTGAACATGTCTCTGCGCCCTCCACCGGACCCGGTGCGTTGGCCAGCCCCGTCGCCCCCCGTGACATTCCGTTTGGGTTTTCGGACCGTCAACCGGAAGACTGCACCCGTGACGTCCCGTATCCCGCGCGACTCCAGGCTTCGACTCGTCCGACCGCGACCCCTGGCCGCCGCCCCCCGAGCTGTGAACCAGCGGCGCCCACGCCGCCCCGCCCCCCGCCCCCCGGAGGGCACACCGGCCCCCGGCGAGCTGGCCAGAATGGCGCGCACCGGCCTGGCCGGAGCGGTCCGCGTCGCCCGCTGGGCCGACACCGCCCTCGGCCCCGGCCGGGACGGCGCCACCACCGACGGCAAAGCCACCCTCTCCGAAGCGACCACGGAGCGCGCCGCCGCCGACCTCGGCCTGAGCGCCGCCCGGATCCGCGCCCACTGGGACACCGCGCGCCTCGCGGGACTGATCGAGGTGCACGGGGACAGCGCGCGCCCCGGCTGGCGACTGCGTGCCTGGGACCGTGACGACAGCGCCGTGCTGCGCGGCTGGGTCGCCCTCTTCGACGCCTGGTCGCTCGCCTGCCCGGAGCCGGCCGGGCAGGAGCCGGCCGGTGTCGCCGAGGTCGTCTCGGCCATGCCCCAGGTGCTCTCCTTCCTCCAGCTGTCCGCCGGTCCCGTCCCGGTCGAGCAGCTGCTGGACCTGCTCCAGCAGCGGGTCACCGAACTGCGCACCGAGCGCTGCGAGGTCTCCTACGGGCCGGGCTCCGCCGACTCCGCGGGACCCGCCGGGACCGCGGGCCCCGCCGAGACCGTGAGCCCGGCCGAAGCCGCACCGGCCGGGGAGACCCCGCTCGCCCCCCTCCGCCCCCTCCTCGACTGGGCCCTCAAGGCGCTCGCCTCCGTCGGCGCCCTGACCTACGGCGACGGCCACGGCACTCTGACCCCGCTGGGCAGCTGGGCGGTCTGGGTCAAGCTGGAGCAGATCTGTGTGGCCGCGCAGAGCCCCGCCGGCAACATCGAGCAGTCCGCCGAGGACATGCTGCGCGGCTGCGCGCAGCTGCGCCCCAACGCGGCCCGCGCCGAATACCGCGCCTGGCTCGCCGCCCGCCCCGTCGGCAGCGCCGTCACCGAACTGCTCGGTGCCGCCCGCGGCGAGGACGCCCTGCTGCGCGGTCTCGCCTTCGAGGCGCTGCGCGTCGTCGGTGCCCCGGCCGAGCCCGACGTGCGCTCCGTGGTGCAGGAGCCGGCGCTGAGACCGTACGCCCTGCTGTGGCTCGCCGAGCACGACGGCATCGACCCGGAGGACGCCCACGAGGTCCTCACCCGGGAGGAGGCCACCTGGCTGTGGGTCGACACGGCCGCCGCCGTCGCCGACCACGGCGAGACCACGATGCTGGTACGGCACCTGGAGGCCGCGGTGCAGCCCACCGTCCCCGTGCTGCTGGACGAGGTCCGCGCCGTCGGCCATCCGCGCACCGTGCAGGTCCTGGTCGCGCTCGCCGCCGCCCACCCCGACCCCGCCCTCGCCAAGGCCGTGCGCCGGGCCGCCTTCCAGGTGCACACCGGGGGATAGCCCGCACCGGGGGCGGCCGGCGACCGCGGGACGGCCGACGACCGCGGGAGCGGACCGCTCAGACGCCGATCTCGGGGGCGTACGTCCCGAAGCTCCAGATGTTGCCCTCGGCGTCCCGGGCCATGTAGTCCCGCGAGCCGTAGTCCTGGTCCGTCGGGGGCATCAGGATCTCCACACCGTGCTCCACGGCCCGCTGGTGGTGGGCGTCGACGTCGTCCACGACGACGTACACCCCCGTGGGTCCCGCGTCCTTCATCGCCGCGTCGAACCGGCCGCCGCGGCCCTTGGAGCCGACCATCACCGCTCCGTTGCCCTGGACCAGCTCGGCGTGCATCACCGTGCCGTCCGCCCCCTCGTACACCGACAGCTCGGTGAAGCCGAAGGCCTCCGTCAGCTGCCTGATCGCCGCCTTCGCGTCCGCGTACAACAACGACGGGTAGATGCTCGGCCGTCCGCCCGTGCCTGCCATGCCGATCACTCCTTCGTGCGTCGGTTCTGCCCTGGCACCGAGTCTTGCAGGCACCACTGACAAGCCTCAGCGGAACGTGTTGCACCGGGCCGGATCACCGGTCCGGTATCCCTGCTGGAACCACTGCTGCCGCTGCTGCGCAGAACCGTGCGTCCACGTCTCCGGGGTGACCTGCCCCTGGAACCGCTCCTGGATCCGGTCGTCGCCCACCGCCGCCGCCGCGTCCAGACCGTCCCGGATGTCGGCCGCCGTCAGACTGGTGACCAGCGGCCGCCCCGTCGACTCGTCCGGCGTCGTCGTCGCGTGGCGCGCCCAGACCCCGGCGTAGCAGTCCGCCTGCAGCTCGGTCCGGACCGAGCTGCTGTTCGCGCCGGTCAGCCCGTCCTGGGAGCGGCCCAGGACGCCCAGCAGGTCCTGCACGTGGTGCCCGTACTCGTGCGCCACGACATAGGCCTGCGCGAAGGCCCCGCCGCTCGCCCCGAACTTCGTCCTCAGGTCGTTGAAGAAGCCGAGGTCCAGATAGACCCTGCGGTCCCCGGGGCAGTAGAAGGGCCCCACCGCCGAGGTGGCCGTGCCGCACGCCGTGCCGACCCGGTCCCTGAACAGGACGGTCGTCGAGGGGGTGTAGGTCCTGCCACGGCTGCGGAACTCCCGCGTCCAGTAGTCCTGCACGCTGTTGACCACGGCCACCATGCGGCAGTCGTCGCGCGTGTTCGCGTCCCGTCCGGTGCGGCAGGTCTGCTGGACCTGTGCCAGCGAGGAGGAGGCGGGCGCCGGCGAGGTGTCGCCGGACGACAGCCCCAGCTGGTCCGGGCCGATGCCGAAGAAGAGGGCCAGGAGCAGGGCGATCAGACCCGCGAGGCCGCCCCCGACCGTCATCCGCCCGCCCGGGATCCGGCTCCCGCGCACATCCTGTACCTCGGAGGTGTCCAGGTTCGCGTCGTCGTCGAACTGCACGCGCCACCACCCTCCGTCCGCGCCCCGGCGCCGACCGTCCGAAGGCCTGGCGCCATCCATACCCGGCCACCCGCCCCGGACGTCGGGCGGTCACCCGGACGGAGCAGGTGCGCCGGGCCGCAGGGCCGTGCCGTCGAGCCCGGGCGTGCTGTACGTCACACCGTCGTTCCGCTGGGCGTCACACCACGGCCCACTCGACGCCGCACCACCGTTCCGCCCGACGTCACAGCACTGTTCCGCGCCTGGCCCGGCGCGGTCGGTCCGGACCGTGGACGCAGGAAAACGGCTTGCACGGCCCCGTTAGACTTGTCTGCATGGCCATTCTCCTCGCGCATTAGACGGCGGGAAAGTCCTCAGCCGCCCATCCCGCCAACCCTCCCCCACTCTCGGCCTCGCTCGAGCGGGGGACCCCCATCGCCCTGGAGTCTGTCCGTGATCTCCGCCTCCGGTATCGAGCTGCGCGCCGGTGCGCGCGTCCTCATCGAGAACGCCACCTTCCGTGTCGCCAAGGGCGACCGCATCGGCCTGGTCGGCCGCAACGGCGCCGGCAAGACCACCCTCACCAAGTGCCTGGCCGGCGAGGGCATCCCGGCCGCGGGCCAGATCGCCCGCTCCGGCGAGGTCGGCTACCTCCCGCAGGACCCCCGCACCGGCGACCTCGACGTCCTCGCCCGCGACCGCGTCCTGTCCGCGCGCGGCCTGGACGTCCTGATCCGCAAGATGCGCGACAACGAACAGCGCATCGCCAACGGCAAGGGCACCACCCGCGAGAAGGCCCTCAAGCAGTACGAGCGCCAGGAGACCGAGTTCCTCACCAAGGGCGGGTACGCCGCCGAGGCCGAGGCCGCCACCATCGCCGCCGCGCTCAACCTGCCCGACCGTGTGCTCGGCCAGCCCCTGCACACGCTCTCCGGCGGTCAGCGCCGCCGTATCGAGCTGGCCCGCATCCTGTTCTCGGACGCCGACACCCTGCTGCTCGACGAGCCGACCAACCACCTCGACGCGGACTCGATCATCTGGCTGCGCGACTACCTGAAGACCTACCGCGGCGGCTTCATCGTGATCTCCCACGACGTCGACCTGGTCGAGACGGTCGTCAACAAGGTGTTCTACCTGGACGCCAACCGCGCCCAGATCGACGTCTACAACATGGGCTGGAAGCTCTACCAGCAGCAGCGCGAGGCCGACGAGAAGCGCCGCAAGCGCGAGCGCGCCAACGCCGAGAAGAAGGCCGCCGCCCTGAACGCGCAGGCCGACAAGATGCGCGCCAAGGCCACCAAGACGGTCGCCGCGCAGAACATGGCCCGCCGCGCGGGCAAGCTCCTCGCCGGCCTGGAGGCCGTGCGCCAGTCCGACAAGGTCGCCAAGCTCCGCTTCCCGGAGCCCGCGTCCTGCGGCAAGACCCCGCTGATGGCCGAGGGCCTGTCGAAGTCGTACGGCTCCCTGGAGATCTTCACCGACGTCGACCTGGCCATCGACAAGGGCTCCCGGGTGGTCATCCTCGGCCTCAACGGCGCCGGCAAGACGACCCTGCTGCGCCTGCTCGGCGGAGTCGAGCAGCCCGACACCGGCGAGGTCGTCCCCGGTCACGGCCTCAAGCTCGGTTACTACGCCCAGGAGCACGAGACCCTGGACCCCGGGCGCACGGTCCTGGAGAACATGCGCTCGGCCGCCCCGGACATGGACCTGGTCGAGGTCCGCAAGGTGCTGGGCTCGTTCCTGTTCTCCGGCGACGACGTCGACAAGCCCGCCGGTGTCCTCTCCGGCGGTGAGAAGACCCGGCTCGCCCTCGCCACCCTGGTCGTCTCCTCGGCGAACGTGCTGCTCCTGGACGAGCCGACCAACAACCTCGACCCGGCCAGCCGCGAGGAGATCCTCGGCGCGCTGCGCACCTACAAGGGCGCGGTGGTCCTCGTCACCCACGACGAGGGCGCCGTCGACGCGCTCCAGCCCGAGCGGATCATCCTGCTGCCGGACGGTGTCGAGGACCTGTGGGGCTCCGACTACGCGGATCTCGTCGCCCTGGCTTGATCGAAAGCCTGATCCACTGCGTATGGATCATTCGGCCGATCCGTGATCCATCATCTGTGTGAGATCTCCTCGTATCGAGGTGTGTCGTACATCGATTTTGCGGCCGATCCTCCGGCCTTCGGGGGGTCGGCCGCTTCGCGTCTCTGACCTGGTGCTTCGCGAATCCACGGGTTCGTCCCCGCCGACGGAACTCGATGGAATTGCGGATTCCGGATGTGGGGATGTGCTCCTGTCGTCACAACGATGTCTCACGGACCTTGCCGAATGGGTGGCCATCACGCCCCGGAGGGGTGATCATGAGGAGACCAGAGCGCACTTCCCATGAGGAGGCACGGGTGGCCGAGACTCTGAAGAAGGGCAGCCGGGTGACCGGCGCCGCGCGCGACAAGCTCGCGGCAGACCTGAAGAAGAAGTACGACTCCGGTGCAAGCATCCGGGCACTGGCCGAGGAAACCGGCCGCTCGTATGGCTTCGTGCACCGGATGCTCAGCGAGTCGGGCGTCACGCTCCGTGGGCGTGGCGGAGCGACCCGGGGCAAGAAGGCCGCTTCGTCCTGACTCCGGGCGGCCCATCGCCTTCGATGGTGGCCACCCGGTCGGTCGGCTGATCGGCCGGGTGGTTACTGTGCAGTCACTTAGCATGCCGTCATGGCACGAGCTGTCACGGCAATGCGTGATGACCGCACTCATCGGAGGCGCCCCATGGCTTCGCCCGACCAGGACCTCGCACCTGTACTCGACAAGGACGGCGTACGGCTCACCGTCGACGACGCGCTCGCCACGGTGACGCTGGCCAACCCGGCCAAACGCAATGTGCAGAGCCCCGCCCTGTGGCGGGCGCTCACCGAGGCCGGCCGGCTGCTGCCGGGCTCCGTCCGTGTCGTCGTGCTGCGCGGCGAGGGCAAGTCCTTCTCCGCCGGGCTGGACCGTCAGATGTTCACCCCGGAGGGGATCCCGGGCGAGCCGACCTTCACCGATCTGGCACGCCGTGACGATGCCGGACTCGATGCGGCCATCGCCGAATTCCAGGAGGCGTTCACCTGGTGGCGGCGGAACGACATCGTGTCCATCGCCGCCGTCCAGGGGCATGCCATCGGAGCCGGGTTCCAGCTCGCGCTCGCCTGCGACCTGCGAGTCGTCGCGGACGACGTGCAGTTCGCCATGCGCGAGACCAGCCTCGGCATCGTCCCCGACCTGACCGGCACACATCCGCTGGTCGCACTGGTCGGGTACGCCCGCGCGCTCGAAATCTGTGTCACCGGGCGCTATGTGCAGGCCCAGGAGGCGGTGGCGTCCGGGCTGGCCAACCTCGCGGTGCCCGCCGGGGAACTCGACGGAGCCGTACAGGACTTGGCCGGCGCGCTGCTGGCTGCGCCGCGGGATGCCGTGGTGGAGACGAAGGCGTTGCTGCGCGGTGCGCAGGAGCGGGACTACGAGGCTCAGCGTGCGGCCGAGCGGGCCGCGCAGGCGCGGCGGCTGAGGGACTTGGCCGGCGTCGGCGAATGAGCCGTCGTCCGGGCAGGCGCGGGCTGCGGGTCGCCGTGGTCCGGTGCGGGGTCGCTGCCGTCCGGTGCCGGTCCCTGACGTTCGGTTGCGGTTGCCGTCGTCCGGTGTCGGTCGCTGCTGTCCGGTGCGGGTCATTGTCGTCCGGTGTCGGTCGCTGCTGTGCGGGTCGCTGCCGTCCGGTGTGGGGTCGCTGTTGCCCGGTGTCGGTCGCTGTCGCCCGGTGCGAGGCGCCGTGGCCGCCCGTCCCCGGCTCTCGGCTTCGCCCGAAACGGGGAACACCCGTCCTCCCGCCGAGCGGCCGCCCACAGCGAGGCGGCGGTCAGTCCACGCTCGTGACCAGTACCGCCACCGTCGGACGGTCCTCCAGCGTGTCCCGTACCGCCGTGCGCACCTGCCTGGCCACGTCCACGGCCCGGTAGCCCGTCCCCACCGTCACCGCCACCTCCACCCGGACGTGCCGGTGGGGCAGCGCCGCTTCGCGCGGGCGTTCCTCGATGTGGACCGCCCGCCGCAGACCGCCCAGTGAGCCGGTCAGCCGGGTCACCCCGGGCACGGAGAGCACGGCGGCCGCCACGCGGGACTCCTCCGGATCCGTGGTCCCGCGCGCCTGCGGCGGCTGCGGCGCGGGCACCTGCGCAGCCGGCCCGTCCGGCTCCAGCAGATCCGTCACCCGCAGGTCCACCTCCGAGACCGTGAGACCCAGCCGCTGCGCCGCGGCCGCCGCCAGGACCTGCCGAAGCCGGACCGCCGTCGCCGGCAGCGGCCCGGCCGCCGTGGCCGCGAAATCCGCCGTCACCCGCAGCGCGCCCGGCGGCAGCGCGCTCGGCGGCAGCGGTACGACCGGCTCCTGGACGTCCTCCGGGTCGGCGAGCGCGATCCGCAGCGCGCCCAGCCGCACCTCCGGCACGCCGGCCGCCGCGCGGCCCAGCACCGCACCGGCCGCCTCCTCCGCGATCCACGCTCCGTCGCGCGCGCCACCGAGCGGCAGGAGCCTGCCCAGCCTCAGCTGCTGCCGCACCGTCCGCCCGTCGCCCACCACCGCCCCGTCCGAAGGCGCTGCGCGCCGCCCTCTTCCCTCGGTCCACCGGTCCGCCGTCATTCCTCCAGCCTGCCGCACATCCGGCGCGCAACCGGGCAACCTTGCTTACGGTGGTCGGAGGAAGACGACCGAAAGGGACGTACGGTGATGACTGAGACAACGACGACCCCAGACGGTGACAACGAACCCCAGGTGTCGACCCGCAGGACCACCAGGCGCGGCGGCGGGGACCCGGCGGCCCGGGGACGGACGACCATCGCCGACGGGGTCGTGGAGAAGATCGCCGGGCTGGCCGCCCGGGACGTCCTCGGCGTACACGCCATGGGCAGCGGAATCTCCCGCACCCTCGGAGCCGTGCGCGACCGGGTGCCGGGCGGCTCGAAGTCGGTGACCCGGGGGGTGAAGGCCGAGGTCGGCGAGGTCCAGACGGCGCTCGACCTGGAGATCGTCGTGGACTACGGCGTGTCCATCGCCGACGTCGCCCGCGCGGTACGGGAGAACGTGATCGCCGCCGTGGAACGCATGACCGGACTGGAGGTCGTCGAGGTCAACATCGCCGTGAGCGACGTCAAGCTGCCCGATGAGGAGGAAGAGGAGCCGGAGCCACGGATCCAGTGAGGCGCCGTGGCGCACGACACCTGTCCGACGAGCTGAGGAGCGCTGCATGAGCATGGCCGTGGTCGGCATGATCGCCGGAATGGCGCTGGGATTCGCCGGGTACTTCGGCGGGTTCGGAGCCTTCCTGCTGGTGGCGGCGCTGGGAGCCATCGGATTCGTCGTCGGCCGGTTCGCGGAGGGCGACCTGGAACTCGGCGACTTCTTCCGTACCCGCGACGACCGGCGCGACCGGCGGCGGTGACCGCCGTGAACGCGGAGACCGGCACGGCACGCCCGCCGCTGGGGCGGGTGGCGCCGGGTGAGCGCGGCGCGACCCGGATCGCCGACCGGGTGGTGGCGAAGATCGCCGCGCAGGCCGCACGCGAGGCGCTGGCCCCGCTGCCCGCGGGCGCCGCGGCCCCGCACGCCACCGTCGTCGTGCACCAGGAGACGGCCCGGGTCCGTGTCCACCTCGAACTCGGCTACCCCTGCGACATCGGCAGCCGCTGCGCCGCCGTGCGTCGCCACGTCGTGGAGCGGGTAGGCGCGTTGGTGAGCATGCAGGTGCCGGAGGTCGCCGTCCAGGTCGAGCGGCTGCACCTGGCACCGGCACCCGGCGCGCCACACGGGAGGACGCGATGAGCGAGCCCCGGCCACCCGAAGACACCACCCGGCGACTGCCGGTTGTGCTCGACAAGACCCCCGAGGCCCCGCCGTCCCCGCTCCCCGCGGGCAGCGGCCGCTTCTGGTCGGCGCGCCGCGTCCCGGCGGGCATCGTCGCCCTGCTCCTGCTGGTCGGCGCGGGCGTCCTGCTGTACGACGTCTGCGCCGTGCGCGCCCACCGCCCCGCGATGCACTGGCGCCGCGCACTGGCCCGGCAGCTCGCCGAACGGCCGCTGGACGACCCGTGGGTGCTGGCCGGAGCGGGCCTCGCCGCCGCCGTCGGCCTGTGGCTGATCGTGCTCGCCGTCACGCCCGGCCTGCGGCGGCTGCTGCCCATGCGCCGCCCGCACCCCGAGGTCCGCGCCGGACTCCGGCGCGAGGCGGCCGCGTCGGTGCTGCGCGACCGTGCCATGGACGTCTCCGGCGTACGGACGGTACGGGTGCGGATGCGCCGCAAGAAGGCAGACGTCCGCGCGGTGTCGCACTTCCGCGACCTGGACGAGGTGCGCGCCGACCTGGACGCGGTGCTGGGCGACGCGGTCCGGGGGCTCGGGCTGGCCCGGCCGCCCGCGCTGTCGGTCGACGTCCGGCGGCCGGGACGGAAGGGGTGAGGCGGATGCGCAGGGGTGCCGTCAACCGCGTCCTGATCGGACTGGTGGGCCTGCTGCTGCTCGCCCTGGGCGGCTCGGTGCTGGCCGTGGGCCTCGGCGTACCGCCGCCGCACTGGTGGATCCACTCCGGCCCGCACGACGTCCTGCTCAGCCGCGCCGAGCGGACGCGCTGGCGGGACACCGGCTGGTGGTGGCCGGCGGTCATCGCTGCCCTGGCCGTCCTCGTCCTGCTCGCCCTGTGGTGGCTCACCGCCGTTCTGCGCAGGCGCCGCCTGAGCGAGGTCCTGGTCGACACCGGCGACGGCGAGGGCGCCCTGCTGCGGGGCAGGACCCTGGAGTCCGTCCTGGCCGCGGACGCCGCCCGGCAGGAGGGCGTGGCCGACACGGAGACGCTCCTGACGGGCCGCCGCCGCACGGCACCCGAGGCCCGGGTCCGGCTCCGGCTGGAGCCCCATGCGGACCCCGGCCTCGCGCTGAGCGACTTCACGGCCCGGGCACTGACCCATGCCCGGGAGTCGGCCGGCCTGGCGTCCCTGCCGGCGGAGGTACGGCTGGCGGCGGTCAAACACCGCGCGGAAAGGGTGAGTTGACGTCACCTCGGGGTCGCGGTCGCGGACCACGGACGGGGCACCGGCACGGCGATACGCTGAAGTCGTCGGCCTGGGACACCGGGGCATGCCGCCGACGCAACGCGGCCACGACGGTCGGTGGTGCCGCGGCCACGACGGTCGGTGGTGCCGCGGCCACGACGATCGGTCGTCCCGTGGCCGCAATGGTCCGTCGTCCCGTGGCCGCAATGGTCCGTCATGACGTGGCCACAACGGTCCGTCGTCCCGCGGCCACACGGTCCGTCATGACGCGGCCGCCGGGTCGGCGGGAACGGGGCCCGTGCCGGTCGGCCACCTGTCCGGTGACCGTGGCCCGCCCCGAACTCCGCCCGTACGCAACCGGCTCAGGGGCTGGAGGACGAGCTCAGAACCCGTGCCGCATCCCCCCGTCCACCGGCACCATGATCCCCGTCAGATAGGACGCGGCCGGAGAGAGCAGAAACGCCGCGACCCGGCCGAACTCCTCGGGCGCCCCGTACCTGCGCAGTGGAATGCGCGACTCGTTGGCCGCCCGGGTGGCCTCGGGATCCGCGGACAGCGCGTCCAGCTCCCGCACCCGGTCCGTGTCGATTCGCGCCGGCAGCAGCCCCACGACCCGGATCCCGCGCGGTCCCAGCTCGTCGGCGATCGACTTGGCGAACCCGGCGAGGCCCGGCCGCAGCCCGTTGGAGATCGTCAGCGCGGGGATCGGCTCGTGCACCGAGCCGGACAGCACGAACCCGATGACCCCGCCCGGCTCCAGCTCGGCCGCGGCGGCGCGGGCGAACCGCACCGCGCCGAGGAACACCGACTCGAACGCGTCCCGCCACTGCTCGTCCGTGTTGTCGGCGAGGAACCCCGGCGGCGGGCCCCCGACGCTGACGAGAACGCCGTGGAAGCCGCCGAAGTGCTCCCGGGCGGCCGCGATGAGCCTCTCGGGCGCGCCCGCGTCCGCGTTGTCGACGGCCATGCCGACCGCGTTCGGGCCCAGTTCGGCGGCCGCGTCGGCGACCCGCTTCTCGTCCCGGCCGGTGATGACCACCTTCGCCCCGTCGGCCACCAGCTCCCGCGCCGAGGCGTTGCCCAGCCCGCGGGTGGCGCCGGTGACGATGTACACCCGGTCCTTCAGTCCAAGATCCATGGCCCCTATCCTGCCCTCCGCCCGGCTGTTGGCGTCGCTCGGCTGCCGAAGAGGGTGAGGGCGGTGTTCACCAGCGCGATGTGGCTGAACGCCTGCGGGTAGTTGCCCACCTGGCGGCCCAGTCCGGGGTCGTACTCCTCGGCCAGCAGCCCCACGTCGTTGGTCAGGCTCACCAGTCGGCCGAACAGCTCCCGGGCCTCGTCCGTGCGGCCCGTCATGTGCAGGGCGTCCGCGAGCCAGAACGAGCAGGCGAGGAAGGCGCCTTCACCGCCCGGCATTCCGTCCACGCCGACGGCGTCGGTGTCGTAGCGGCGCACGAAGCCGCCGTGGCCCAGGTCCGCGCGGATCGCGTCGACCGTGCCGATCACGCGCGGATCGTCGGGCGGCAGGAAGCCGACGCGGGGGATCAGCAGCAGGGCGGCGTCCAGCTCGCGCGAGCCGTAGTACTGGGTGAAGGTCCTGCGCCGCGGGTCGTAGCCCTTCTCGCACACCTCCCGGTGCACCTCGTCGCGCATCGCCCGCCAGCCCGCGAGGTCGCCCTTGAGCTCGTGGTGCTGCTCCAGCGTCCGCACGGCGCGGTCGGCGGCCACCCACACCATCACCTTGGAGTGCACGAACTGGCGTCGGCCGCCGCGCACCTCCCACAGGCCCTCGTCGGGCTGTTTCCACGCCGACCGCAGGAACGACATCAGCGCGCACTGAATCGACCACATGTGCGGCTTGGTGGGCAGTCCCGCGCTGCGCGACAGCGACAGCGAGTCCATGACCTCGCCGTACACGTCCAGCTGGAGCTGGTCGACGGCGCCGTTGCCGACGCGTACGGGTGCGGACTCGGCGAAGCCGGTCAGCCAGGGCAGCTCCCACTCCGGCAGCCGTCGCTCGCCCGCGAGCCCGTACATGATCTGGAGGTCGGCGGGGTCGCCCGCCACCGCGCGCAGCAGCCAGTCGCGCCAGGCCTCGGCCTCCCGGTGATAGCCGGCGGCGAGCAGGGCGCCGAGGGTGAGGGTGGAGTCGCGCAGCCAGCAGTAGCGGTAGTCCCAGTTGCGCACGCCGCCCATCTCCTCGGGCAGCGAGGTGGTGGCCGCGGCGACGATCCCGCCCGTCGGGGCGTAGGTGAGGGCCTTGAGCGTGATCAGGGACCGTACGACGGCGTCCCGGTACGGCCCGTCGTACCGGCAGTGGGACGCCCAGCGCCGCCAG
Organism: Streptomyces sp. NPDC107581; assembly: GCF_055657175.1. Taxonomy (NCBI): domain Bacteria; kingdom Bacillati; phylum Actinomycetota; class Actinomycetes; order Kitasatosporales; family Streptomycetaceae; genus Streptomyces; species Streptomyces sp. NPDC107581. The sequence goes on along the minus strand of NZ_JBVKBH010000006.1, from coordinate 56,910 downwards.
TCCCGGACGCTGGCGCTCAGCGCCTGAGCGGGGTCGACGAGCGGCGGGCGCGGCTCGTGCGAGGGGTGCCAGGTGAGCACGAACGCGATCCGCTCGCCCTCGGCGACGGTGAACTCCGCGTGGGTGCTGAAGTCCTCGCCCCACATGTGCACATGGGGCTCGGTGCGCAGCCACACCGAGTCCGGGCCGGCGACGGCCACCCGATGGCCCTCGGAGCGGCGCATCCACGGAACGACGGATCCGTAGTCGAAGCGCAGCCGGAGTGTGCTGCGGACGGTGACGCGCCCGCTGACCCCCTCCACGATGCGTACGACGTCGGGGGCGCGGTCGCGCTGCGGCATCAGGTCGGTGACGCGCACCGTGCCGTCGGCGGTCTCCCACTCGGTGTCGAGGACGAGGGTGTCGGGCCGGTAGCCGCGACGCGTGCAGGTGTCCGCCCCATTCGGCGCGATCCTCCAGTAGCCGTTGTCCTCGTCGCCCAGGAGCCGGGCGAAACAGGCACCGGAGTCGAAGCGGGGCAGGCACAGCCAGTCGATCGAGCCGTCCCTGCCGATCAGTGCCGTGGTCTGTTCGTCGCCGATGAGGGCGTAGTCCTCGATGCGCGCGTTCACGGGATGCGGTTTCCCGGCCGGCCTGGGGGCCAATCAGGTGGTGCGCCGGGGGAGTGACGATCGTCCGGGGGCGCCGAGGAGTGACGATCGTCCGGAGGTGCCGGCGGAGGTGCCGGAGAGTGACGCTCCCTGAAGGCGACTGGTCGGCCTGGCCGGGGCCCATGGTCCGGGGATCACGGACCGAGACTCACAGACCGGGACTCACGGACCAAGGCTCACGGGCCGAGACTCGCAGACCGGGACTCACGGACCAAGGCTCACGGACCAAGGCTCACGGATCCGGGCTCACACCGTGGCCGGCGCCGTCTCCTCCGTCTCCTCCGGCTCCTGCGCGGCCGCTTCGCGGTCGCGGATCTCGCGCCGGACCAGGGACCACCAGCCCACCGGGACGCCCGCGGCGAACAGCCACCACTGGATCATGTACGCGTAGTTCAGCGGGGCGTCCTCGCTGCCCGGGTCGGAGATCTGCTCCGGGGAGCCGTTCCTGGGCTCGGGGGCCGTCTGCTCGACGTAGCCGCCGAGCACCTTCGCGCCGAGCCGCCGGGCCTCCTCCGCGCTGTTGATCAGCATGATCTGGCGGGCCGGCAGGCCCTTGACGTTCTTGATGCCGCTCGCCGCGGTGGTCTCGTCCGCCTTCAGTCGCCCGGTGATCGTGGTCCGGCCGGCCGGCGGTGCGGGGATCTTGGGGAAGGCGGTCTGCACGCCGTTGGCCGGGATCCAGCCGCGGTTGACCAGCAGCACCTTGCCGTCGGTGAGGACGAACGGGGTCAGGACGTGGAAGCCGACCTCGTCGTCGGAGTTGGTCCGGCGCCGGACCACCACTTCCCGGGAGGTGTCGAAGGTGCCGGTCGCGGTGACCGTGCGGTACTTCTCGGTGCGGGTCACGGCGTGACCGGGGGAAGCAAGCCGCTCCACGGGGACCGGCTTGGCGTGCAGCGCCTGGGAGACGAGGTCGTTGCGGGCGGTGCGTTCCTCGTACCGGTGCTGCTGCCAGAAGCCGAGCCTGATCATCGTCGGGATCAGCGCGATCGCCACGAGGGTGAGGATCACCCACTGGGGGGTCAGCAGGAAGCGGTAGCGGTGCACCCCACGACGTTACCTCTGGGCCGTGGGGTGCCTTCAGTCGGGTACCGCGTCACACCCGGTCCACCACCCCCGTCTTCCCGTCCTGGCGGGCGCAGTGGGCGCCGCAGTACCAGTTGCCCTCCGCCTCCACGCCCTGCCCGATGATCTGCACCCGGCAGTGCTCGCAGATGGGAGCCATGCGGTGGATCGCACAGGAGAAGCAATCGAACACATGTACTGCGCCCTGGGCGTGGACCTCGAAGGTCATTCCGTAGTCATTGCCGCATACTTCGCATGTCGCCATGCGGCACAGAGTGAGCCGTCGCCGACGCCCGGGCGAGCGGGCGCCGGGCGAGTCGTGGGGAATCACCCATCCGTACGGTCACCCGCCTGTACGGTCGTCCGCTTGTACGGTCACCCGCCTGTAGGGGCAGTCGCCCGTGCCGTCACCCGTGGGTGCTGCCGTCCGCCGGCGCCGTCACCCGGCCGTGCCGTCACCCGTCGGCGGCCTCGACGTCCCGCAGCAGCTGGCCGAAGGCGGCCTCGTCGACGACCGGCGTGCCGAACTGCCGCGCCTTGACCACCTTCGAGGTGCCCGAGTCGGGGTCGTTGGTGACCAGCAGGCTGGTCAGCCGGGACAGGCTCGTCGCCACATGCAGTCCGGCCTCGGTCGCCCGGTCCTCCAGCAGCTCCCGTTCGGTGGAGGTGTCCCCGGAGAACGCCACCCGCATGCCCTGTTTGAGGCTTTTGCCGTCTTCGTACCGTCCCGGGTTGGGGTAGGGACAGGCGGGCCGCTTCCGGGACGGGCGCCAGCCGGACACCCCGTGACCGCCGTAGCCGCCGCTCGCCTGCCGGCCGATCCGGGGCGTCTCCGACCACTCCGTCAGCGGCCGGCACTCCAGCAGCGGCAGCCGTACGCCGCCCGCCGCCGCGGCCCGCAGGCTCGGCCGGAACGCCTCGGCGAGCACGCGCGCGTCGTCCAGTGCGTGGTGGGCCCGCTGCTGCACCACCCCGAAGTGCGCCGCCAGCGACTCCAGCTTGAAGTTGGGCAGCGGCAGCCCCAGCTCCTTCGACAGCGCGATGGTGCACAGCCGCTGTCGCACCGGCGCCTCGCGCTGTGTGCGCGCGTACTCGCGCGCGATCATCTGCCAGTCGAAGACCGCGTTGTGCGCGACCAGCACCCGGCCGTCGAGGCGGGCGGCGAACTCCTCGGCCACGTCCGCGAAGAGCGGCGCCCCCTCCAGCACCTCGCTCGTCAGACCGTGTATCCATACGGGGCCCGGATCGCGCTCCGGGTTGACCAGCGTGTACCAGTGGTCCTCGACCTCGCCGCGCGTGTCCAGCCGGTAGACGGCCGCGGAGATGATCCGGTCGTCCCGGGCAAGGCCGGTGGTCTCCACGTCAACGACCGCGTATCCCTTCGGATACGCGGCCGGCCACTGGGTGGGGGAGGACACTGCGGTCGCACGGTCTTCGAGCATGGTCATTGAGGATACGGGCCACGACCGACAGTGCTGTCCCTCAGGGGCCGACCCCGCCCCCGCCGCCCGCGCTCCCGCTCGGCCACCGCACACGCGTGCGTGCCCGCGAACCGCGGGTGAGTGTGCGTCCGTGAGCCGCGCGCGAGTTGCGTGTCCGTGAGCCGCGCATGCGTGCCGCCCGTGAACCGCACGCGCGTGCGTGCCCGTCATGCGGCCGACCCGCAGGGCGGTTCGGGCGGCCGGGCGGCCGTCGGCTTCCTCGAAGGGGGGCTGATGGAGCCGAGGGCGACCGGCGCCGCGCACCTCGGCCGTGCGTCACGTTCCGTGCGGAGCGAGCAGCGCTCCCACCAGCGCCCGTACGGAGGTGACGAACAGTCGCTCCGTGTCCACGGGCCGGGCCAGCGCGCGGGCCAGCGCGGGGTCGTCGTCGGCGGTCCCGGCGGTCCCCGCGCTCCAGAGCTCCTCCTCGTCCGGACTCTGCACCGGGGCGCGCTCGCGGTTGCGCTCGACCAGTACGTGGCCGACGACCTGGAACTGCACGGCCCGTACGAACGCGGCGGCCCGGGCGCCGCGCAGCCCCGCCGTGTGCGCCTCGCGCACCAGCGCCTGCTGGGCGGGCAGGAACATCCGCTCGGTCAGGCCGCGCTCGTGCACCAGGGCCACCAGGTGCGGATGGTCGCGCAGCTGCCGGCGCAGCGCACGGGCGACCGAGACCACCCGCTGTTCGGGTGTGCGGCCGCAAGGGCGGATCTCGCCCAGGCCGGCCATGGTCCGCTCCACCAGGGCGTCCAGGAGGGCCTCACGGCCGCCGACGTGCCAGTAGATCGAGGTGACGGCGGTGCCCAGTCCGGCGGCGAGCCTGCGCATGGTCAGCGCGTCCGGGCCGTGCCGGCGCACCAGCTCGGCAGCGGCCTCCAGGACGTCCTCCCGGCTGAGCGTCCCTCTCGGCATGATTCCCCCGTTCTCGTCGGTGCACGCGTATTTACCCCGCACGCAGTCTGCTGTAACTGTGTTACAGATGACGGTCCGTCAGAAGAAGGGCGGTACGGCGTATGGCACGCGTACGGTACGGCGCACGGACCGAGCGGGAGATCGCCGCCACGCGCACCGCGAGTGCACGGCTCCCCGAGATCTGGTCCACCGGTGTGGTGGCCGTCTGGGAGACCGACCCGGACGCGGTGGCGGCCGTGCTGCCACCCCCGCTCAAACCCTCCGCACGGCCCCTGGTGCGGGTGAACATCAGCAAGGTAGATCTGCCCGGATACCCGCTCGGCGCGGGCTCCTTCGCGGTCGCCGCCGCCCATGGGGGTGTCGACGGCTGGTATCCGCTGGTGATGCCGATGACCCATGAGCGCGCCCTCACCGGGGGCCGCGAGGTCTTCGGGGAGCCCAAGAAGCTCGGTGAGGTGACCGTCGAGCGCGAGGGCGACGCCGTACGGGCGTCGCTGGCCCGGCACGGCATCGCGTTCGTGGAGGCGCACGGCACGGCGGGCGGCGCGCTGCCCCTGCCGCAGCCGTCCCGCAAGACCGACTTCTACTTCAAGTTCCTTCCCGCCGTCGACGGTTCCGGCTTCGACGGCGACCCCGTCCTGGTGCACTGCGTACGGCACGAGAAGGTGCGCCGGCTGGAACGGGTCACCGGGGACGTGGTGCTCCGCGAGTCCCCGTACGACCCCGTCGCCGACCTCCCGGTGCTGCGCCTGCTGGAGATCACCATCGGCGAGAAGACCAGCGACCAGAGCGGGCGGGTGGTCGAACGGGTCGACGCGCAGGCCCTGTTGCCGTACGTCCACCAGCGCTACGACGACCCGCTCCAGGCCCATGACGGACCGCCCGAGGGGAGTGTGTGATGGACCTGCGGGCAGGACAGGTCGCCGTCGTCACCGGGGCGGCGAGCGGGATCGGGCTGGCGATGGCGCGGCAGTTCGCCGCCGAGGGCCTCAAGGTGGTCCTGGCCGACGTGGAGGAGGCCGCGCTGGACAAGGCCGCCGCGGACCTGCGCGCCGAGGGCGCCGACGTGCACGCGCGCGTGGCCGACGTCGGCGTGCGCGAACAGGTCCTGGAACTGGCCGAGGCCGCGTACGAGGCCTACGGCGCCGTGCATGTGCTGTGCAACAACGCGGGGGTCGGTTCGGGCGCCGAGGGGCGCATGTGGGAACACGAGCCGAACGACTGGCAGTGGGCCTTCGCCGTCAACGTCTGGGGGGTCTTCCACGGCATCCAGGCGTTCGTGCCACGGATGATCGAGTCGGGTCGGCCCGGTCATGTCGTCAACACGTCCTCCAGTGACGGCGGCATCGCGCCGCTGCCGACCGCCTCCGTCTACGCGGTCACCAAGGCGGCCGTCGTCACCATGACTGAGTCCCTGTACGCCCATCTGAAGGCCGAGCACGCGCGCGTGGGCGCCTCGGTGCTCTTCCCGGGGCCGCACATGCTGCGCACCGGCCTGTGGGAGTCCCACCGCAACCGCCCCGTCCGCTACGCCAAGCAGCGCCCCCGCAGGACGCCGTACCGCAGCCTGGACCAGTGGGAGGCGGCCATGCGGGCGGCCGGCAAGGAGATCAGCTTCACGCCCGTGGAGGAGGTCGCCGGGCTGGTCGTGGACGGCATCCGCGCGGACCGCTTCTGGCTGCTGCCGGAGAGCGAGCACAGCGACGCACAGATCCGCGCGCGGGCCCGCTCGATGCTGGACCGCGCCGACCCGTCGTACCTGGAAGGCTTCATACTCGATTGACCGGGAGGCTGTCGTGACCGGCCAGGACCCGTATCTGATCATCTCCTCCGACTGTCATGCCGGGCTGCCCACCGAGCAGTACCGGCCCTACCTGGAGTCCCGTTTCCACCGGGACTTCGACGAGTTCCTCGCGGGCCGCGAGCGGCGCCGCGAGGAGATGACACGGCTCGGCATCCGCAACGAGGCGTTCGCGGCCAAGTGGTTCCAGGACAACGAGGAGGGCCTGCGCGGTGGCTGGGACACCGCCCAGCGCCTCAAGGAACTGGACGGGGACGGCGTGGCAGCCGAGGTCGTCTTCCCGGACGCCGACGCCGTCGACAGCCAGACCGCCGCCCCCTTCGGCGTGGGCCTCGGCCTCTCCGGCGACCAGGACCCGGTCCTGGGCATGGCGGGCGCGAAGGCGCACAACCGCTGGCTGGCGGAGTTCGTGTCCGAACACCCCGAACGGCACTGCGGAGTCGCCCTGTTGCCGATCACCGGCGAGGCGTCCGAGGTCGTCGCCGAGGTCCGCCGCGCCAAGGAGTCCGGTCTGGGCGCCCTGATGATCCCCTCCATGTGGGCCGGCAGGGAGCCGTACCACGACCGCCGTTACGACCCCGTGTGGGCGGCCGCCGCCGAGTGCGGCATGCCGGTGCTCACCCACTCCGGCGCGGCCCCGCGCGACGAGTACGGCGATCACCTCGGCATCTACGTGAGCGAAGTGACCTGGTGGCCCGCCCGTCCGCTGTGGTTCCTGCTCTGGTCCGGCGTCTTCGAGCGCCACCCCGGTCTGCGGTTCGGGGTCGCCGAGTCGGGCTGCTGGTGGCTGCCGAACCTGCTGTGGTTCATGGACCGTCTCTACCTCGGCGCGCATGGCGGTAAAAAGCTCTCCCCCTTCCAGGAGCTCAAGCGCGCACCGCACGAGTACCTGGACCGGCAGGTCTTCATCTGTGCCACCAACACCAAGCGGCGTGAGCTGGCCCAGCGGTACGAGATCGGCGTCGACAACATCCTGTGGGGCAGCGACTTCCCGCATCCCGAGGGCACCTGGCCCGACACGCGCGCGTGGCTGCGCCGCACCTTCCACGACATCCCGGTGAGCGAGACGCGCCGGATGCTGGGCCTCTCGGCGGCGAAGGCCTTCGGCTTCGACGTCGAACGGCTCACCCCGCTGGCCCGCCGCATCGGCCCGACCCCGGCCGACCTCGGCCAGGCGGCCGACCAGACGGCCGTGGAGGCTTCCTGGGCGCGCTCGCGCGAGACGGGCCGGCACTGGCTTACCGACCACGACTTCCCGGTACTGGGGGTGACACAGTGAGCGACCGTTACACGGTGATCTCCGCCGACTGCCATGCGGGGGCCGACCTCCTGGACTACAGGCCGTACCTGGAGAAGCGCTTCCACGACGACTTCGACGTCTGGGCGGCCACCTACGTCAACCCGCACGAGGACCTGCTCGCCGACACGGCCGACCGCAACTGGAACTCCCAGCGGCGCCTTTCGGAGCTGGAGGCGGACGGGATCGTCGCGGAAGTGATCTTCCCGAACACCATCCCGCCCTTCTTCCCGTCGAGTTCACTGATGACGCAGCCGCGGACCGCCGAGGACCTGGAGCGGCGCTGGGCGGGCCTGCGCGCCCACAACCGCTGGCTGGCGGACTTCTGCGCGGCCGCGCCGGGCCGCAGGGCCGGCGTCTTCCAGATCCTCCTCGGTGACGTCGAGGAAGCCGTGAAGGAGATCAGGTGGGCGGCGCGGGCGGGCCTGACGGGCGGCCTGATGCTGCCCGGCACCCCGCCGGGTTCCGGCCTGCCCGAGCTGTACGCGCGCGCGTACGACCCGATCTGGGCCGCCTGTGCGGAACTCGGCGTCCCCGTCAACCACCACGCGGGCTCCGCCTCCCCGCCGCTCGGTGACGAACCGGCCGCCCGCGCGGTCTTCATGGTCGAGACGACCTGGTTCTCCCACCGCGCGCTGTGGCACCTGGTCTTCGGCGGCGCCTTCCGCCGCCACCCCGGGCTGAAGCTGGTGCTCACCGAGCAGGGCTCCGGCTGGATCCCGGGCGTCCTGGACATGCTGGACTACTACCACGGCCGCCTGGTCGCGGCGGCCTCGACGGCCGGCACCGCCGAGGCCAGGTTCGGTGCGGGCCTGGCCGAGGGCATGGGTGAAGCGCCGTCGCGCGTATGGCGCGACCACTGCTACGTCGGCGCCAGCTTCATGCGCCCGCACGAGGTGCCGCTGCGCGACCGGATCGGCATCGACAAGATCATGTGGGGCAGCGACTACCCGCACGACGAGGGCACCTACCCGTACACCCGCGAGGGCCTGCGGTTCGCCTACGCCGGCGTCCCGCGCGCGGAGCTCACGGCCATGCTCGGCGGCAACGCGGCCCGCGTCTACGGCTTCGACCTGGACCTCCTGGACCCGATCGCGGCGAAGGTCGGACCGACGGTGGCGGAGATCGACGAGCCGCTGGAAAAGCCGCCGGCGGACGCGACCAGCCCGGTGTTCGCGCGGGGGGCGAGGGTGCGGGTGTGGTGAGGCGGCGTTCGGCCGCGAAGGGGCACCCCGCGCTCCGGCCTGTGCCATGCTGACCTGCGCGTCGCAGGGTGAGCGAGGGGGAGGCGGCTGGACGTGGGGGAGAGTCGACAGGCACTGATCATCGCCGTGCCGAAGTACGAACTCGCTGATGAGTTCGGCGACTTGACGGATACGGTCGGACACGACGTCGAGCTGATGTCCGCCGCTCTGACCTCCTCCGGATACAGCGTCGAACTCATCGGGGACACCGCGGAGGTGCCGGCCCAGGGCCCACGGATCCGCAGCGCCATCAGCCGGGTGTGCGCGACTGCACCCGAGGACGGTACGGTCCTCATCCACTTCACCGGACACGGTCTGTCGATCGGCGGTGCCGATTATCTCGTCCCGGCGGACGCTCAGTTGACCTGGGCCACCACACCACCCCAGGTGGACGTCGACAGCCTGATCGGACTCGATCTCGCCAAACTGCTGCGGGGATCGCGCGCCGGTACGGTCCTGATCACCGTCGATGCATGCCGGGACGAGACCGGCACCGCGTCCTGTGGCGGCCCCGCGACCAACTTCCCAGCCGGCCAGGACCGGATCGCGGTCCTGTTCGGCTGTGGCCCGGGCCAGACCTGCGGTTCGGACGAGGCACAGGGCAGCCACTTCTCCCGAGCCCTCGCGGAAGCCCTGCACGCCGACAGCTCGCCGCGCACGGTGGCCGAGGTCATCGCCCACACCGTCCGTCGTACCACCGAGCTCGCCCGGCAGGCGCGCGAGTCGCAGACGCCCACCTCGCACTACGCGCCCAGCGGACCCGGTGCGATCGAGCAGGTGGCGCTGTGCGCCGGGCGGACCCTCCAGGAGGAGTGGACGCTGGCCGTCCGGGACGCGGAACTGTGGGCTGCGGTCACCTGCGACGAGGACCGCTGCGCCACGCTGCGCTCTGCCCTGGTCGAGCTGACCTCGGTGTGTGCGAAGTGGTGCGGGAGCGTCGACGCCGGGGCATCCGATCCCTGGGCCGACGACGACTATCCGGTGCGGGTCCTCAAGAAGGGGCTGCGCCTGCTGCTCGCGCCCTCCCAGACCCAGGGCGGACCGCTGCTCGACGCCGGGGAGTTCGCGGCCGTGGCCGCCGCTCCCTTCGTACGGGAGGCCGTTCTGGCCATGGGCGTCAAGGAAGTGGCCGCAGCGGATCCCCTCCTGCTGGAACCCGCCACCGGGGGCGCAGCCCGCCTCCCCGAACGGGTCGCTCTGGAGCACACCTTCGCCGCGCACGCGCTGCTGTGGCGCAAGGGACGTGAACTGGCCGGCCGCGGCCGGCGCGAGGACGCCACCGCGGTGGCCGCCTGGCTGCTGCGCCGCCACGTCAGCGCCAAGGAGGAGCTGTGGGACACCTACGCGCCACAACTGCTCGCCCCGCTGGCCAAGGCGATGGCGGGCGGTGACGCGCCGGCATCCCGCATCGGCGAGCTGACGGACGAACTGGTCCGCGTCTGCGGCCAGACCGCGGTGGCGCCCACTCCGCAGTACGAGGGTGAGCGCGAACCGATCGACACCCGCTGGAGCCTGGACGAACTCGAACTTCCGGACGGCACCGCGGAACGCTGGCGCCCGCGCGAACTGTCCTGGCTGATCGGCGTGGCGGGCATGCTCGGCGGCGATCTGCGCCTGCTGCCCGGAGTCCTGGTCGACAACATCGGCATCACCGACGGGCTGGTCCCGGCGGAGGCCGTGCAGAGCGTACGACGCCTGCGCTGGGTCCGGGACCGCCTGAACAAAGTCCTCGACCTGGCCCTCGACTGTCCGCATCCGGCGGTCCACGCAGCCCTGGAGACGCTGACCGGCTGGACCGACGAGGCCGTGCAGACCGTCCGCAAGCAACTTGCCCCGGCCCAGCCCACCGACCTCCTCGCCCACCTGCCGGTCCGGGTCACCTGCCGCAAGCTGCGACCCCAGTACGACCCCCCGACCAAGGGACGGGCCTACGGCATGCCCCTGATGCGTTTCAGCCTCGCCGAGGACGAGATGCGCGAACTTCTCATGGGCACCCGTCTGTACGGCGACCGCGCGCTCTGCCTGCGAGAGCTGTACCAGAACGCCCTCGACGCGTGCCGATACCGCCAGGCCCGCCTCCGCTACGGCACAGCGGCCCAGGGAATCGCTAACACATGGACCGGCGAGATCGTCTTCCGGTACGGCACCGACGACGGCGGACGCCCTTACATAGAGTGTGAGGACAACGGCGTCGGCATGGGCCATGAGACGCTGCGCGGCACCTTCTCCCGGGCAGGGCGCCGCTTCGAACAGTCCCGGGCCTACCGCCGGGAGCAAGCCCGCTGGCTCCGGGCCGACCCTGGCTTGCGGATCTACCCCAACAGCCGTTTCGGTATCGGCGTCTTCAGCTACTTCATGCTCGCCGACGAGATCAGCATCTGGACCCGGGCGACGGACGAGTACGGCAGGGCCGAGCCGGACGACGGCCTGCGCGTCGACATCGCCTCCAGCGGAAGCCTGTTCCGCATCCGCAAGAGCGAGGAGGCACAGCCGGGGGCGGGGACCCGGGTACGGCTGTACCTGCAGGGCGACGACGGGGTCGACATCGCCGGTGAGTTGGGCAAGGTGGTGTGGCGCTCCGATTTCGCGATGCGGGTGGAGGAGGCGGAGAAGGGGGTGCGGGAGTGGGAGCCCAAGGAGCTGTACTACTTCGGCGATCACCGCCGGCCGGTGGCGGCGGGGCCGGACATGTGGTGGGTGGAAGGCGAGGGATGCCTGCTGGCGGACGGCGTTCGGGTGGACGCAGACACAGGATCTGGCCGGGTTGCGCGTGTCTGGCTGGAGGATGCCGAGAGGTACGGTGACCGCCCGGACACGGACCTCAGGTGGCACGGCACCGATGCAGCGCCCTTCGGAGTCGTGCTCGACCTGCGCGAGACCCACGCACCCGACATCAGTACCAACCGCAACGAGATCCTGTCCTTCGACCGGCCCTGGACCGATGGACTGATCGAGTCGGCTGGCGCGGACTTCACCCCGCCGCCATGGCTCACACTGGAATGGCTGTGGGCTGTGGCCAAGGCGCATCCGACGGCCGTGACCGGAATGGTGGAGCGGCTGCTGGCCGATGATGCCCGGATCACCACTCGGCTCGGCTGGAACCGTACCAACGTCGTCGAGTTTCGGCGGGTCGGCTGCGTTCCCTGGGACGCCCACCTGGTCGTCCTGCGTTCCAAGAACCCGTCCACCTTGGATATTTCGCGACGATTGGGACGTGATGTACGGACCGCCATCGACGCATGGCGGGTCGGCGTGCTCCGGTCCCAGGACTTTCCTCTCCGGAAGGACGCGTCATTGCTGCCGGTGCCCGAGGACCTCTCGGGCTACCCCGCTCCCCAGCCGTGGGAAGCACGTATCGACCGTGGAGGGTATGAGGTGGCGCGGGCGTTGACCGACGCTGCCGTCGTCCCGTCCGGAAGTGAGGGGCTCACTCTGGGAGAGGTGTTCCGGCGGCTGCGCCGCTATGCCATCACCGGCCTGCCCCTGCCCGGCTGCGGTGATCTCGAAGCCGTGCACAGGATGGCACTCGATCCGGTGGACCTGCGCATCCTCGGCAGCGACGGCGATCAGCCGGGCCTGCTGGCCCGGCTGATCGAAGGCTCTGCCCAGACCGTCGTCTCGACGTTGCGGATGTTCAGCGCGGAGCAGCAACTGCCGCTCGCCGAGGCGCTGGGACGGGCACGGAGGCTGGCGGCGGCCGGGTTCCCGGTCCCGGTCCCGGACGCCCTCCCGGACGTCCATCGGGATGCCGTGGTCTCGCGCGGGGACCTGCTGTTCCTGGAGTGGCATCCCCGATTCCGGCACGACAGACCGTTAGGCCGAATGACGAGATCGACTGCGCAGCGGTACGCGGACGCGCTCGACCGCTACAGATGGCTCGGGCTGTCGTCGATCCGCATACCGGAGGAGCTGATCGACGAGGATCCGCCGACCGCCGGGGAGAAGGGCTCCGGACTGGACGCGTCGTTCGAGGACCCCGACGAGATGGATGATCTGAAGGCCTGTTTCGGGCTCACCCGAGTCGGCACATGGCCCAAGTCCCTCACCCGTCAGCAGCTGGCCCAGGCCTCTGGGATCATGGCGCTGTCGGTCGGGGAGGTCGTTCGGCGCCACCGGGGCACACTCGAGTACTGGGAGGTGCGGCTCCCCGACTACTCCGCCATCGCCGACCGGACGTTCACTCGTCTGGACAGCGAGTTACTGGATGCCCGCCCCGGTACGCGGATGATCTTCGACGGGACCGACCGAGGCGAGCGCACGGCTTCCCTCATTGCAACGGCGGACGCAGTGCGTGGTGCGGAGGCAATCACGCAGAAGGTGATCGAACGGCTGGGTGTGCTGGCCGGACTGGGGCTGGTGGACGAGGCGGCACCGCTGCTTGCCGAGCGCTGGCGCGCGCTGTCCCCGGAGGACTGGCGACTCGTCGCGATCGCGCAGCGCAGGGCCGGATACGCCCTTCGATCGTTGGACATCGGCCGGGCGTTCAGAGTGCTCCGCAGCCAGGTCGACGAGCGGTACCTCTTCGTGACCGCCGCGGGTGTGGGGCTGCCTCTGGGAAAGGCTCGTGCCCGCCTGATAGAAGTGGGACCCCTCGTGGGGCTCGACGTCTCCGCCATCGGTCCGGACCTCGAGCCGGCGGTTGCTCGAGCTTCTCCCAGCACGGCAGACGTCACGGCCTGCATCGCGGTGGACCGGGAATCCGTCGGCTGGGCTTCGCCGACCCTGCTCGCGCTCACCCGGCACGCCTATGGCGGGGACCACACACTGGGAGAGAGCCTGGTCATCCTGAGCCGCTACGCCTCCTTGGGGGCTCGGTGGACCGAGCCCCGGACATCGGATGATCCCGGCCACTGGCGTGACCACCGGGTCACCTCCTACGACGCCGTCCTCTTCCAGCCCGACCTCGTCGGCGAAGGCCCCGCCGGCCCGCTCGAACTCCTCCGCGTCGCGGCGCGCTTCGGCTGGCCCGTCGACCTCACCTGGGACCGCCTCGCCCTGTACCGCCCCCTCGGTCTCGAACTTGCCGTAAACCGGCCTGACTTCGGCGCCGTTCCCATCTGGCAGGACCTGATCCTCCTGACCGAGCAATACACGGGCAGCGCCCCGGCGCTGACCGGTGAGGTGCGGGCGGAGCGCATCGCCGTAACTGCGCGTGAACTCGAGCAGCCGACGAGCTGGGTCCACGCGAGACTCCGGCTGTACGCCACGTTGTTCGGCCTGACGGTGCCGGAAGCCTGTCCCGCCGAGCCGGCGCCCCTGCCGGCGCCCGAGTACTACATGCCGCCCGTGACCGGCTGAGGAGCCCCGTGTCCATGCATGAAGCGACGCCCTTCCACGAACACGAGACCGGGGTACGGGACGGAGACACCTTCGCCGTCATCCGCTCCGCCGACGGCCGGTGGTACACGGCGACCGGACCTTGCCCCACCTGCAGGGCCACGACCGTCTTCCGCGTCTCCTACGGCGTGCTCGGACCCACCAAGCTGGGCAGGCGCGGGAACCGTACACCGGCCCCGCTCACCGGGGCGATCCCCGTCTACTGCGAGTGCGGCTATCCGCACCCGGAGCGGCCGGCGGAGTCGCCGGACACCGGCTGCGGTGCGTTCTGGGACGTCCCCGTGCCGGACGGACAAGGAGGCCCGGCCGCGTGACCGACCTCGCGAAGAAGCGGTTCGCCCAGCTCGGCCAGCAGATCCAGCAGGACCAACTGGGCGCCGTACGACGGCAGGCGGAGGGCTGGCGAAACGGGCTGACCGGTCTGACGGGCTTGGTCGGTGTGGTCTTCGTACTCAAGGGCCGGGAGAGCGTGGCGGGCATGCCCCACGGCTGGCGCTGGACCACTGCCCTGCTGCTGGTCGCGGCCTTTTTGCTGCTGCTCGCCGGCGCCCTGGGCGCGGTGCGGGCGGCGCACGGACAGCTCGGGCGCCAGACCTGGCTCAGCGGTGACCGGCTGATGTCGGCGGTCCTGGACGAAGTGGAGCGGACCCAGACGGCACTGGTGCAGGCGAGGCGGCTGTCCGTCGCAGGGCTCTGTGCGATCGTCGCGGCCATCGCCGTCTCCTGGCTCGTACCGGTGGCGGAATCCACAGAGCCCATGAAGGGCGGGGCCTGGGTCGTGGTGAACACCGACTGGGGAGTGCGGTGCGGAGAGTTCGTCCTCAGCGACTCCCGGGCGGTGACCATCCGACCGGCCACGGGGAAGGGACTGATCAGCGTCCCGGCTCGAGAGGTCCGGTCCGTGACGCCGGCGGCCCGTTGCTGACGAGTCGGAGCGCCGATCCGTATGCCGGGGGTGTCATATTCCGAGTGTGACGGAACCGACCCACGACGAGGCACACGGCGGCGCGCTCGGCTCCCGGCTGAACTGGCTGCGCGCGGCCGTGCTCGGTGCGAACGACGGCATCGTCTCCACCGCGGGACTCGTCGTCGGCGTGGCCGGTGCGACCCAGGACCGGGCCGCCCTGCTCACCGCGGGCCTGGCCGGGCTGCTCGCCGGGTCGATGTCCATGGCGGCGGGGGAGTACGTGTCCGTCTCCACCCAGCGCGACTCCGAGATGGCCGCGCTGGCCGTGGAGAAACGGGAACTGAGGGAGGAGCCGCAGGCCGAACTGGCGGAACTCACCGAGCTGCTGCGCGCACGCGGCCTGTCCTCGGACGTGGCCCGGGAGGCCGCCGAGCAGCTCACCGCGCGGGACGCGCTGAAGGCGCACGCGCGCGTGGAGCTGGGCATCGACCCGGACGAGCTGACCGAGCCCTGGCACGCGGCCTGGGCGAGTTTCCTGGCCTTCACGGCGGGCGCGCTGCTGCCCCTGCTGGCCATCGTGCTGCCCCCGGCCGCCTGGCGGGTCCCGGTCACCGTGGTGTCCGTGCTGGCCGCGCTCGTCCTCACCGGGTGGAGCAGCGCCCGGCTGGGAGCGGCCGACCCGAAGCGAGCGGTGCTCCGCAACATGGCGGGCGGCGCGCTCGCCATGGGGGTCACCTACGCGGCGGGGAGCCTGCTGGGGGCGGCCGGCGTATAGCCCGGCCGCCGCGCAGAACGGATCCGCCGCGCAGAACGGATCCGCCGCGCAGAACGGATCCGCCGCGCAGAACGGATCCGCCGCGCAGAACGGATCCGCCGCGCAGAACGGATCCGCTGGACCGAACCTGCCGGGCTGAACGCGCCGGGCTGAACGCGCCGGGCTGAACGCGCCGGGCCGAATCCGCCGAGCCGACCCCGCTGAGCGGGGCCGACGGGTCGAATGTGCTGGTCCGGGGCACCCTCGGCGAGCGGACCGCGGTGGCGACGGCGTACCGTGAAGTGCGCTCTACCACCCCATGGGCGCACCCCACGACACCTCGCACGAGAGGGATCCTCGCCATGCGCGCCACCACCATCCACGCTCCGTACGACATGCGCGTGGAGAACGTGCCCGAGCCCGTGGTGCAGCTGCCCACCGACGCCGTGGTGCGGGTGCTGCGCGCCTGCATCTGCGGCAGCGACCTGTGGGCGTACCGGGGCGAGGCGGCCCGGCAGCCGGGGCAGCGCATCGGGCACGAGTTCCTCGGCGTCGTGGAGGACACCGGCTCCGAGGTGAGCACCGTCCGGCGTGGTGACCTGGTGGTCGCGCCCTTCATGTGGTCCGACGGCGTCTGCGACTACTGCCGCGAGGGCCTGACGACGTCCTGCGAGCACGGCGGCTTCTGGGGTTCCGTCGGCTACGACGGCGGCCAGGGCGAGGCCGTGCGCATCCCGTTCGCCGACGGCACCCTCGTCCAGCTGCCCAAGGACGCGGCCTCCGACGACCACCTGCTGTCCGCCCTGCTGACGCTCTCCGACGTCCTCGGCACCGGCCACCACGCGGCCCTCGGCGCGGGCGCCCGCCCCGGTGCCACCGTCGCCGTGGTCGGTGACGGCGCGGTCGGCCTGTGCGCCGTACTGGCCGCCAAGCGGCTGGGCGCCGAGCGGATCATCGCGCTCGGCCGGCACGAGGTCCGCACCGACATCGCGCGCCGTTTCGGCGCCACCGACGTGGTCGCCGAGCGCGGGGACGCGGCCGTCGAGGCCGTCCGTGAACTCACCCGCGGACAGGGCGCGCACGCAGTCGTCGAGGCGGTCGGCACCGAGCAGTCCATGCGGACGGCCGTGAACATCACCCGAGACGGCGGTGCGATCGGCTTCGTGGGCGTGCCCCACGGCAGCGGCACCGGCCTGGACCTCGGCGTCATGTTCGACCGGAACATCGCCCTGCGCGGCGGCGTCGCACCGGTCCGCGCCTACATCCCCGAGCTGCTGCCCGACGTCCTCGACGGCACGATCGACCCCTCGCCCGTGTTCGACATGACCGTCGGCATCGAGGAGGTGCCGGACGGCTACAAGGCGATGGACGAGCGCACCGCCCTCAAGGTGCTCGTCACCAACGACCACTGACCGGCTAGGACCAGCGGATCGGCAGCGGCAGCGCCGTGAGGAGACCCGAGACCGCGACCACCGCGCCCAGGGCGATCACCTCGGCCCGGGCGGGGGCGTACGCGGTCAGAGGGTCGGCCGCCCGGCGCAGCCGGATCCGTGCCCACAGGGCGAGCGCGGCGACGGCGGCGACCAGCACCACCTTGGCCAGCAGGGTGCGTCCGTACGCCGTCGCCGTCAGCTGGTCCAGGATCGTGGCCGCCGGCATCCGCCGCAGCGCACTGCACACGCCCGTCGCGCCGAGGACCGCGAGCAGAACGGCCGCCACGCGCGCGTAGAGCCCGAGCAGCGCTGCCCCCGCCGCGTCCCCGTGCCACCGGCGCAGGGTCCGCAGAGTGTGCAGCAGCCCGCCCGCCCACAGCGCCGCGCAGCTCAGATGCACCAGCGTCAGACCCGAGCCGGCCGGCGCACTCTGCTCGGCCGTGGGATGCGCGCGCAGCGCCTCCGCGACCACCACCGCGGCCAGCGGCCACACCTGGGCCGCCGGGCGGCGCGAGAGCGCGCACAGCGCCGCCGTCAGGAAGGCGTTGACCTCCAGCAGGGCCAGCCTGCCGTCACGGGAGTCGTACAGTCCGCCGACGTCGATCTGGCCGAGGCCGTGCGGGACCAGATTGCCGGCGGCGACCACCGAGGCGAGCGCCAGTGCGGCGGCGAACCCGGCGAAGTTCGCGAACGCCGCCCAGCTGCGCGGCCGTTCGGGCGGGGCGCCGGGCAGACGCCGGGCGAGCCGGAGCACGAACAGCTCGCCCAGCGGGACGCACAGCGCGGCGAACAGCACCCCGCGCAGCAGCGCGATGCCTCCCACGCCGGGAGCGGCGGCCTCCCCGGTGCCGTGCAGCGCGGCGGACGGCCCGAGCAGCGGGATCAGGGCGGCCAGGGCCGCCAGGACCAGGACGGCGGCGGCCCTGCCGGTGCCGGGCCGGCGGGCCGGTCCGTCCGGGTCGGCGGCATCGGCACTCGGTCGTGTCAAGGTCACCCCGTGATCTTCGCCAGCCGTCGCAGAACCGGGCAAGTCCCGGAAAACAACTGGGGCTACGGCATTCCGCCCATCCGTACGTTTCCGGCCGCCCGCCCGCTCATGCCCAGCGGGCCGGGTCCGAGCCCCACGGCACCGGCGGCCGTGCCCAGCCGGCGGGACCACCCGTGAAGGACACCGGCGGCCGGGCGTGCCGCAGCCGCCCGAGCGGGCCGTCCGTCTCGGCCAGCCAGGCGTCCGGGCCCTCGTACGCGGCGGCGTTCCCGGCCCGGTCCGCCGGCATCCCGTCCGTCAGCCAGTGCGCGGTCCGGGCGAGCGCCAGCCGGACGAGCCGGCCGCCGCCGTCGTACGACTGCTCGGTCAGCGCCCGCAGCACGGCCGCCGCCAGCAGATGGCCGGTGCCGTGGTCCAGGGCCTGCGCGGGCAGCGCGCCGGGCTGTCCGGCCGAGCCCTCGGTCACCGCGATGCCGGTCGCGGCCTGCACCAGGCTGTCGAAGCCGCGCCGCCCGCCCCAGGGTCCGTAGGCGCCCCACGCCGACACCTGTGCCACGACCAGACCGGACCGCCGCTCGGCCAGCGCCCCGGGGGAGAGCCCGAACCGGTCCAGGGCGCCGGGACGGTAGCCGGTGACCACGACGTCCGCCGAGGCCAGCAGCTCCTCGAAGGTGTCCCGGCCGGTGCCGCTGCCGAGGTCGAGGGTCGCCGACCGCTTCCCGAAGCCCGTGTCGGCGTGCTGGTCGGCGAGTTCGGGCAGCTGCGGGGCGTCCACGCGCAGCACGTCCGCGCCGAGCAGCGCGAGGGTGCGGGTGGCGACCGGGCCGGCGAGGACCCGGGTCAGATCGAGGACGCGGAGCCCGGCGGCGGGCAGCAGGGGAGCGGCGCCGGGAGCGAGCGGGGTGAGCACGCGCGCGTGCGCGGAGTCCAGGCGCCCGCGCTCGACCAGCGGGCGTGCGGCCACCTCGACGGCCTGCTCGTGGGCCGCCCACTCCTGCGGGGTGCGCAGGGCCACGGCGAGGCCGCCGGCGCCCTGGACCGCCTCCTCCGCCTCCAGGGCGGACCGTTCGGCGAGCCGTGCGGCCACCTCCTCCACGGGGGCGCCCTCCCGCAGGCCCAGCGCGCCGAACAACCGCGCCCGGTGGTGCGGGTAGTTGGCGTGCGTGCGCACCCAGCCGTCGGCCGTCCGCCAGAACCGGGACAGCGGCGCGAAGGTGACCGGTGCCCGTCCGTCGATCTGCAGGAGGCGCTCACTGTGGAAGGCGGCGGCGACCGCGCCGTCGTCCACCAGGGCCCGCGGCACCTCGGCGAGCCCGGCCCGTCGCGCCGCCAGCTCGGCCGCGGCCAGCGCGCACGCGCCGACACACGCGCGCGCCAGCCGCTGTACGGGAAGGCGCGCCGGCAGCGCACCCTCCCGCACCACGGCGGTGACCCGTTCGGTCAGGGCGGGGTCACCGCCCAGGGCCGACCACGCGAACTTGATTTCAGTCATGACTGCACTATGCAGTATTGATTGAATCAATCTATAGAGAGGACCGAAGGGTGTCTCCACTCGTCCGGTCGTCCCCGGCTACTTGGTCACCGCAGCCAGCGCGTCCGCCGTGCCCCAGCCGTAGAAGCCGTTGTGGTTCTTCGACCCCTCGCACACCGCGTCGACCTTGCCGTCCTCATTGATGTCGTACGGGTCCGTGCAGGGCGTGGCGTCGGCCTCGGCGTACAGGAGGGCCTTCACCAGGGCGGCGGAGGCGTGCGGATGGGTTGACTTGATCAATGCGGCAACGCCGACGACATGCGGTGTCGCCATCGACGTGCCGGCCATGTAGCCCCACTTGCCGCCCGGCAGCGGGCCCAGGATCAGACCGCTGGTCGCCGGGGGCTGCGGCTGCTGGTAGGCCGTCGAGTCGCCGCCGGGAGCAGCGATGTCGATCACGCCGAGCCCGTAGTTGGAGAACGACGACTTCAGGCCCTTCGCCCCGGTCGCCGCCACGGTCACCACGCCCGGCAGCTGGGTCGGTATGTCGTAGCACCGGTGCGGGTCGATCACCCGGTCCGACGGGGTGCCGTCGTTCGGCGAGACCGGATCGGTGATCGAGCCGGACGCGAGGTCGTAACTCTCGTTGCCCGCCGCCGCGACGTTGACCGTGCCCTTCTTCTCGGCGTACCGCGAGGCCCGGGTGATGGCGTCGACGAGCGCCTTCTGGTCCGGGTCGGTGGTGCAGTTGAAGTACCAGGGGTCGGTGTAATAGCTGTTGTTGGTCACGTCGACGTGGTGGTCTGCCGCCCACATGAAGCCGCAGACCACGGCCTCCGTGTAGAAGGACCCGCTCGGGTTGGCGACCTTGATCCCCGCCACCTTGACCCCCGGTGCCACACCCGTCACGCCCACGCCGTTCTTTGCGGCCGCGATCTCGCCCGCCACGTGCGTGCCGTGCGGGCTCTCCGACGCGCTCGGCCGCCAGGCGCCGTCCGTCGTGTCCGGCCTGCCCGAGACGCAGTCGGCGGACGCGTCACGGTCGAAGTTGGGTGCGATGTCCGGATGGGTGTCGTCGACGCCCGTGTCGATGACGGCGACCGTCACCTCCGGGCTGCTCAGGGTCTTCTCGTGTGCCTTGTCCGCCTTGACGGCCGGCAGGTCCCACTGGAGCGGCTCCAGCGGGTCCTGCCCGTCGGCCGCCCTCGCGCCCGCCGCGGCCATCTCCGCGGCGCCGAGCACCTTCGGGGTGCCGACGTCGGTGGTCGACTGGGCGGGCAGCGGTGCGGTGCGCGTGGCACCGGCCGAGTCGACCCCGCGCACCGTGCGGATCTTCCGGGCGAAGTCGGGGTTCGCGGAGTGCACGACGATCACCCCGATCCGGTCGTAGGCGATCACCACCGACCCGCCGGCGTCGGCGATGGCCTTCTGCACGCGGGTCGGAACCCCGTGCCCCGGGCGGACGTTGACGACGTAGCTGAGCGAGGCCGCGTCGCCCGCGACCGTGGCCGTCGAGACGTCCGCCGCGGACGCCGTGACATCGGGCAGGAACGCGAGGGTCGTGGCCATGGCCATCCCGACCGGGATCACCAGGGCACGGCGCAGGCGCGGCTGGGGCGCTGTCATGTGTCTGTCTCTCCAGTTCGTCCGTGATGCGGGCGTGTCGTGCGGGACGTCGTGCCCGGGGCGGCTAGCGGACCGCGCGCAGCGCGTCGACGACCCCGGAGCCGTAGAAGCCGTTGACGTGCTTGCCGCCGACGCAGGTCGCGTCGACGACCCCGTCGCCGTCCCCGTCGTAGGGGGCCGTCGGGCAGCCCGGGTTGTCCGCCTGGGCCTTCAGGAGGGCCCTCAGCCGGTCGGGGGTGGCGTGCGGGTGGGCCGACTTCAGCAGCGCGGCCACGGCGGCCACGTGCGGGGAGGCCATCGACGTGCCCTGGAGGAAGCCGTACTGGTCGTTCGGGAGCGTGGACAGGATGCGGCCGTTCTTCGACGGTGTGTCCGGGATCTGGTACTTGTCACCGCCCGGCCCCGCCACGTCGACCACGCCCTGGCCGTAGCTGGAGTAGTAGGACTTGGCGCCCGTGACGCCCACCGCGCTCACGGTGACCACACCGGGCAGCTGGGTCGGTACGTCGAAGCACTCGTGCGGGTCGACGGTCCGGGGTGTGGCCGTGGAGTCGTCGGGGCTGGAGGCGTCCACGACCGCATCCGCGTCGAGGTCGTCGTTGGAGTTGCCGGCCGAGGCCACATTGAGCGTGCCCTTGCGCTGTGCATACAGCTGGGCCCGGTTGACCGCGTCAACGATGGCACGTTGATCGGGGTCGTCCATGCAGTTGTACAGCCATGGATCAACGTAGTAGCTGTTGTTGGTGATCTCGATGCCGTGGTCGGCGGCGAACACGAAGGCGCAGACCACGCTCTCCGGGTAGAACAGCGAGGTCGCGTCCGGCTGGGCCACGGTGATGCTCGCGACCTTCACCCCGGGGGCCACGCCCGCCACGCCGATGCCGTTGCGGGCCGCGGCTATCTCGCCCGCCACATGCGTGCCGTGGTAGTGGTCGGCGTCCACCGGCCGCCAGGCGCCGTACGTCGTGTCCGCCTTGCCGCTCACACAGTTCGCGGACTGTGACGCGGAGAAGTTCGGGGCGATGTCCGGGTGGGTGTCGTCGACACCGGTGTCGATCACCCCGACGGTCACGTTCCTGCTGCCCGGATCGATCGCCGCGGCCTTGTCGGCGCCGATCGCCCGCAGATCCCACTGGTCGGCCTCCAGGGGCTCCTCGCCCGCCGTCGCCCCCTTGGCGATCTTCGCGGCCTCCGCCTTCGACAGGACCTGTACCGCGCCCTCGTCCGTCGTCCCCGCCGCGCTCAGCGCCGCGGTGCGCGTGGCACCCGCCGACTGCACCCCGTGCACCGCGCGCATCAGCGGGCCGAAGTCCGGGTTCGCGGAGTGCGCGACGATCACGCCGATCCGGGCGTAACTCGCCACGACGGTGCCGCCGTTGCGGGTGATCGCCTGCCGTACCGACTCGATCGTGCGGTGGTCCGTCCGGGTGTTGACCACATACGCGAGGGCGGGGCCGTCGGCCGCCCGCGCCGCCGTGGGTGCCGGGGTCGCGGCCGAGGCCGCCGCCGGCAGGAAGCCGAGCGAGGCGGTCAGCGACAGCGCGAGCGGCACGGCGAGCGCGAGCCGGCGTCTGGAGCGCAGATGAACCATGGGATCTCCACATCATCCGGATACAGAAGTGCCCGAGACACGGATGGCGCTCGGGCAGGTACATGACGAGTGGTGCAGGGCGAAGCTATCCCCACGGGCTGATCTCCGAAAGAGCCCGGTGGACTTGAACCGCTCCGCGCGTGGCGCCGTGACCGTGGACGGAGGGCCCAGCAGGATCGTGCCCCCGGGAGCATCACTACGAGGAGTCGGCCAGTGACACCCGGTAACGTGATCTCCGTCCCTGTGAGGTCCGAAAGCGCAAGCCCGCAACGCGAGGAGACTCCGTGGCTACCGAGACACCGCCGCCGGCGAAACCCCAGGCCCACCTCCCCTCCACCGAGGAGTTCACCGAGGTGCAGCAGAGCGCGGAGTTCGGTGAACTGCGCCGCGCCCACCGCAACTTCGCCTTTCCCCTGACGGTCGCCTTCATCGCCTGGTACCTGCTGTACGTCCTGCTCTCCAGCTACGCGGACGACTTCATGGGCACCAAGGTGGCCGGCAACGTCAACGTGGCCCTCGTCCTGGGCCTCGCCCAGTTCCTCACCACGTTCCTCATCGCCTGGTGGTACGCACGGCACGCCGCCGCCAAGCTCGACCCCAGGGCCGAGGCCATCAAGTCCCGGATGGAGGGCGGAGCATGAGCCCCGCACAGCACACCCTGCTCGCCGCCGGCGAGGCCAGTCAGCACCGGACACTGATCGTCACCCTGTTCGCGGTGTTCGTCGTCGCGACCCTCGTCATCACCGTCTGGGCGGGCCGGCAGACCAAGGACGCCGCCGACTTCTACGCCGGCGGACGCCAGTTCACCGGCTTCCAGAACGGCCTCGCCGTCTCCGGCGACTACATGTCCGCCGCGTCCTTCCTCGGTATCGCCGGCGCCATCGCCCTCTTCGGCTACGACGGCTTCCTCTACTCCATCGGCTTCCTGGTCGCCTGGCTCGTCGCCCTGCTCCTGGTCGCGGAGCCGCTGCGCAACTCCGGCCGCTACACCATGGGCGACGTGCTGGCCTACCGGATGCGCCAGCGGCCCGTCCGCACGGCCGCCGGCACCTCCACCATCGTCGTGTCGATCTTCTACCTGCTCGCCCAGATGGCCGGCGCGGGCGTGCTCGTGTCGCTGCTGCTGGGCATCACCAGCGACGGCGGCAAGATCGGCATCGTCGCCCTGGTCGGCCTGCTGATGATCGTCTACGTCACCATCGGCGGCATGAAGGGCACCACCTGGGTCCAGATGGTCAAGGCGGTGCTGTTGATCATCGGTGCCCTGCTGCTCACCTTCCTGGTGCTGCTGAAGTTCCACTTCAACATCTCGGACCTGCTCGGCAAGGCCGCCGACAACAGCGGAAAGGGCTCGGCGTTCCTGGAGCCCGGCCTGAAGTACGGCGCCACCGGCACCACCAAGCTGGACTTCATCTCGCTCGGCATCGCCCTGGTCCTCGGCACCGCCGGCCTGCCGCACATCCTGATCCGCTTCTACACGGTCCCGACGGCCAAGGCCGCCCGCAAGTCCGTGATCTGGGCGATCGGCCTGATCGGCGCCTTCTACCTGATGACCCTCGCCCTCGGCTTCGGCGCGGCCGCGCTGATCAAACCGGACGAGATCATCGCTTCCAACAAGGCGGGCAACACCGCCGCACCCCTGCTCGCCCTGCACCTGGGCGGAGTGGACTCCAACTGGGGCGCGGTCCTGCTGGCCACGATCTCCGCGGTCGCCTTCGCCACGATCCTCGCGGTCGTCGCGGGCCTGACCCTGGCCTCGTCCTCCTCCTTCGCCCACGACATCTACGCCAACGTCATCAAGAAGGGGCAGGCCACCGAGAAGCAGGAGATCAACGCGGCCCGCTACGCGACCGTCGGCATCGGCGCCGTCTCGATCGTCCTCGGCGCCCTGTCCCGCGACCTGAACGTGGCCGGGCTCGTCGCCCTCGCCTTCGCGGTCGCCGCCTCCGCCAACCTGCCGACCATCCTCTACAGCCTGTTCTGGAAGCGGTTCACCACCGCGGGCGCCCTGTGGTCGATCTACGGAGGCCTGGTCACCGCGGTCGGCCTGGTGCTGTTCTCGCCGGTGGTGTCCGGCAAGCCGACCTCGATGTTCCCCGACGTCGACTTCCACTGGTTCCCGCTGGAGAACCCGGGCATCATCTCGATCCCGGTCGGCTTCCTCCTGGGCGCCGTGGGCACCCTGCTCTCCAAGGAGGCCCCGGACGCCGGCAAGTACGCCGAGCTGGAGGTGCGGTCCCTGACCGGGACGGGAGCGCACTGAGATTCGTACGGACGGCCGCGTCGTTCAGGATCGTACGGTCCTACGACGCGGCCGCGTCATACCTCGTGGGATCGGGTTGCTGTCGTTGTCACCGGCCTCACGTAGGCTCGCAGACAACAGAAGACATGTGCTCCGGATCGAGGGAGGGGGCCCACGTGCTCATCGACACCTACGGCCGAGTGGCCACCGACCTGAGGGTCTCGCTGACCGATCGGTGCAATCTGCGCTGTACGTACTGCATGCCCGAGGAGGGCCTGCAGTGGCTGGCCAAGCCCGACCTGCTCACCGACGACGAGATCGTCCGTCTGATCGACATCGCGGTGCGCCTGCTCGGCATCGAGGAGGTCCGCTTCACCGGCGGCGAGCCCCTGCTGCGCCCCGGTCTGGTCGGCATCGTCGAGCGCGTCGCAGCCCTGGCCCCCCGCCCCCGGACCTCCCTCACGACCAACGGCATCGGCCTCAAGCGCACCGCGGCCGCCCTGAAGGCGGCGGGCCTGGACCGGGTCAATGTCTCCCTGGACACCCTCCGCCCCGAGGTCTTCAAGACCCTCACCCGCCGTGACCGTCACAAGGACGTCATCGAGGGCCTTTCCGCCGCCCGCGAGGCGGGCCTCACCCCGGTCAAGGTCAACACCGTCCTGATGCCGGGACTGAACGACGACGAGGCCCCCGACCTGCTGGCCTGGGCGCTGGAGCACGAGTACGAACTGCGCTTCATCGAGCAGATGCCCCTCGACGCCCAGCACGGCTGGAAGCGCGAGGGCATGGTCACCGCCGGGGACATCCTGGCCTCCCTGCGCACCCGCTTCGACCTCACCCCCGAGGGCGCGGACGAGCGCGGCTCTGCGCCGGCGGAGCGCTGGCTGGTGAACGGCGGCCCGCAGCGGGTCGGCGTGATCGCCTCGGTCACCCGCCCGTTCTGCGCGGCCTGCGACCGCACCCGCCTCACTGCCGACGGCCAGATACGAACCTGCCTGTTCGCCACGGAGGAGACCGACCTCCGGGCAGCCCTGCGCTCCGGGGCCCCCGACGAGGAGATCGCCCGCATCTGGCGCCTGGCGATGTGGGGCAAGAAGGCGGGAGCGGGTCTGGACGACCCGTCGTTCGTGCAGCCGGACCGCCCGATGTCAGCGATCGGCGGCTGAGTCCTCCCACTCCGTCAGCAGCACGACGTCCTTCAGGAACCCCCGGACCCCGAGGAACTGCGAGAGATGCTCGCGGTGTTCCTCACAGGCCAGCCATGTCTTGCGCCGCTCCGGAGTGTGGATCTTCGGGTTGTTCCACGCCAGTACCCACACGGCATCGGCGCGGCAACCCTTGGCGGAACAGATGGGCGTCTCACTCACAGGTTCGTCTCACAAAAACGGGTGCAAACAAGGCGACGCCGAGCAGCCACGGGGGGAGCTGCCCGGCGTCGGTCCGTCGCTCCGACGGGGGATGCGGAGCGCGTACGCAGTATGTCACGGGTGGCCCGTCGCCCGGCACTGGAACTGCATGATTGATCTGAGCTTTTCTTGAGCTTGACGCCCGGCCGTCGACCGGCCTTTTCGCGTCCGCGGTGGTCAGGCCCCGTTGGGTCGCTCACCTTGCGTTCTCGCCGTCGGATCCGGTGGCACATCCTCCGCAACCGATTCCGCCTGCGCGGCCTCTTCCTCGGTCCGCGGCGGCGCGATCATCGGCCGCGTCGGTGCGATGACAAAGGTCGAGGGAAGGGAGGGCGGCCGCTCCCGGCCCGCGTTCGCGATCACCACGGCGACATAGGGGAGGAGCGCACCGAGCACCAGCGCCACGACGGCGACGTACCGCTCGACGTTCCACAGCGTGGCCGCGAGGATCACCGAGGCGGTGCGGATCGTCATCGAGATGACGTACCGCCGCTGCCGGCCCCGTACGTCCTCGGCCAGTCCCGTCCGGGCGCCGGTGATCCGGAACACCTCGACGCCGCCGCGCTGCTTCCGCATCACATTCCACCATCCGCCCGCATCGGACTCTCCCCGGCCCGCACCTTGGTCGCCCGCATCCGGCGAACCGGACCGGAACCCCTCTTACGGTACGCCGCCGCCTCGCCGCCCACGAGACCGGGTCGCCCCCCTGCCTGCGCGAACGCCATCGGCCCTGACGCGTACGGGGGAACCCGACATGCGCCGTACGGCGGACGGACCCAGACTTGCCGTGTGGCTCATGTCGAGCCGTACGAGGAGGCAGCCATGGGCTGGTTGTGGGCGATCATCGTGGGCTTCGTGCTGGGCCTGATCGCGAAGGCCGTCATCCCGGGCAAGCAGCACAGCCCCCTGTGGCTGACGACCATCTGCGGCATCCTGGGCGCCATCGCGGGCAATGCCATCGCCCGCGCCCTCGGCGTCGGGGAGACGCGCGGCATCGACTGGAGCCGCCATGCCTTCCAGCTCATCGCCGCGATCATCATCGTCTTCGCGGTGGACATGCTCTACATGGCGACGCTTGGCAAGAAGAAACAACGAGTCTGAGCCGGAGCACACCAAAGGGGCGCGGGGAACGGCGCGAGACCGACCATGGCACAACCCACAGCCTGCCCGCACACACCCCGCGCCCCACGGCGCTACGCGAAAACGAGCGCTACGCAGAGACGAGCACCACGCGGCAACGCGCACTACGCAGAGACGACCTCCACGGCGGCGAGATTCTTCTTCCCGCGCCGAAGCACCAGCCACCGCCCCTGCAGCAGGTCCTCCTTGGAAGGCACCGCGTCCTCCGCGGTGACCTTCGCGTTGTTCACGTAGGCCCCGCCCTCCTTCACGGTCCGCCGCGCCGCGGACTTGCTGGCCACCAGACCGACCTCAGCGAACAGGTCGACCACCGGGCCCAGCTCGGCGACCTGGATGTGCGGCACCTCGGACAGCGCCGCGGCCAGCGTCCGCTCGTCCAGCTCCGCCAGCTCGCCCTGGCCGAACAGGGCCTTGGACGCGGCGATCACGGCGGCCGTCTGGCCGGCGCCGTGCACCAGCGTCGTCAGCTCCTCGGCGAGCGCCCGCTGCGCGGCACGGGCCTGCGGCCGCTCCTCGGTCTGCTTCTCCAGCTCCTCCAGCTCCTCGCGGGACTTGAAGGACAGGATCCGCATGTACTTCGAGATGTCCCGGTCGTCCACGTTCAGCCAGAACTGGTAGAACGCGTACGGCGTCGTCATCTCCGGGTCGAGCCAGACGGCGCCGCCCTCGGTCTTGCCGAACTTGGTGCCGTCCGCCTTGGTCATCAGCGGGGTCGCCAGGGCGTGCGCCTCGGCGTCCGGCTCCAGCCGGTGAATCAGGTCGAGACCGGCCGTGAGGTTGCCCCACTGGTCGCTGCCGCCCTGCTGGAGCGTGCAGCCGTACCGCCGGTACAGCTGCAGGAAGTCCATGCCCTGCAGGATCTGGTAGCTGAACTCCGTGTAGCTGATGCCCTGGTCGGACTCCAGGCGACGGGCCACGGAGTCCTTCGTCAGCATCTTGTTGACGCGGAAGTGCTTGCCGATGTCCCGCAGGAACTCGATCGCGGAGAGGTTCGCGGTCCAGTCGAGGTTGTTCACCATGACCGCCGCGTTCTCGCCCTCGAAGGACAGGAACGGCTCGATCTGGGCGCGCAGCCTGCCCACCCAGCCGGCCACCGTCTCCGGGTCGTTCAGCGTGCGCTCGGCGGTCGGGCGCGGGTCACCGATCAGGCCCGTCGCGCCGCCGACCAGCGCCAGCGGCCGGTGCCCGGCCTGCTGGAGCCGGCGCACGGTGAGCACCTGGACCAGATGCCCCACGTGCAGGGACGGCGCCGTCGGGTCGAAACCGCAATAGAACGTGACGGGACCGTCCGCGAGCGCCTTGCGCAAAGCGTCCTCGTCGGTGGACAGGGCGAACAGCCCGCGCCACTTCAGCTCGTCGACGATGTCCGTCACGGTTCTCGTGTCTCCTCGGTGGTCTTCGGGCAGTCGGGTGACAGCCGACTACGAGGTTATACGCCCTGGCTGACAGAGCTCATGTTGAAATCGGGGATCCGCAGCGCGGGCATCGCGGCCCGGGTGAACCAGTCGCTCCACTCGCGCGGCAGCGTCTTCTCCGTACGCCCGGCCTCGGAGGCCCGGCCCAGCAGGTCCACCGGCGACTCGTTGAACCGGAAGTTGTTCACCTGTCCGGTCACCTCGCCGTTCTCCACGAGGTACACGCCGTCCCGGGTCAGGCCGGTGAGCAGCAGCGTCGCCGGGTCGACCTCGCGGATGTACCACAGGCAGGTCAGCAGCAGCCCGCGCCCGGTGGCCGCGACCATCTCCTCCAGGGAGCGGTCCTGCCCGCCGTCCAGGATCAGGTTCCCGCCCGCCGGGGCGACGGGCAGCCCGGTCAGGTCCGCACTGTGCCGGGTGGTGGTGAGGTGCTTCAGCTCGCCCTCGCCCACCCACTCGGTGGCGTGCACCGGCAGCCCGTTGTCGAACACGGACTGGTCGCCGCCGGAGGAGTGGGCGACCACGAAGGGCGCGCACTCCAGGCCCGGCTCGTTCGGGTCGCTGCGCAGCGTCAGGGGCAGCTCGGCCAGCGTCTCGCCGACGCGGGTGCCGCCGCGCGGCTTGGAGAACACCGTCCGGCCCTCGACCGCGTCCCGCCCCGAGGCCGACCACAGCTGGTAGATCAGCAGGTCGGCCACCGCGGTCGGCGGCAGCAGCGTCTCGTACCGGCCGGCGGGCAGCTCCACGCGCCGCTCGGCCCAGCCGAGCCGAACGGCCAGTTCGGCGTCCAGGGCACCCGGATCGACGTCCTTGAAGTCCCGCGTGGAGCGGCCCGCCCACGCCGAGCGTGTGCGGTCCGGGGACTTGGCGTTCAGCTCCAGCGTGCCGGTGGGCTGGTCGTGCCGCAGTCGCAGGCCCGTGGACGTGCCCAGGTACGTCGACACCATTTCGTGGTTGGCGAAGCCGTACAGCTCACGGCCGCCGGCACGCGCGCGTGCGAAGGCCTCGCCGAGCGCCGGGGCGAAGTCCGCGAAGACGGCCGAGGAGGTCTCGGCGGGCGCGTCCGTGAAGTCCGGCGCCTGAGGGACGCCGCTGACCAGCGGCTGGGCGTCCTCGGCGGGCCCGGCCCCGTGCGCGGCGGCCTCGGCGGCCCGCACCAGCGGCTCCAGCTCCTCGGCCGTCACCGCCGACCGCGACACGACCCCGGAGGCCGTGCCCTCCTTGCCGTCCACGGTCGCGATCACCGTGAGGGTACGGCCGCGGGTGACACCGTTGGTGGTGAGGGCGTTGCCCGCCCAGCGCAGATTGGCGGTCGACTCCTCCTCGGCGATGACGACGCAGCCGTCCGCGCGGGACAGCGCGAGCGCCTGCTCGACGACCTCGTGCGGCTTGTTCGCCTTGCTGCTGGGCGCGCTCATCGACCGGCCTCCTGGGTGGTGTTCAGAATGTTGACGCCCTTGAAGAGGGCGGAGGGGCATCCGTGGGACACGGCGGCGACCTGGCCCGGCTGGGCCTTGCCGCAGTTGAAGGCACCGCCCAGGACATAGGTCCCCGGACCGCCCACGGCCGCCATCGAGCCCCAGAAGTCGGTGGTCGTGGCCTGGTAGGCGACGTCCTTCAGCTGCCCGGTGATCCGCCCGTTCTCGATCCTGAAGAAGCGCTGCCCGGTGAACTGGAAGTTGTACCGCTGCATGTCGATCGACCAGGACCGGTCGCCGACGACGTAGATGCCCCGGTCGACGCCCCCGATCAGGTCCTCGGTGGCCAGCCCGGCAGGATCCGGCTGCAGGGACACATTGGCCATGCGCTGCACCGGCACATGACCGGGGGAGTCGGCGAACGCGCACCCGTTGGACCGGTCGAACCCGGTCAGCTTCGCGATCCTGCGGTCCAGCTGGTAGCCGACGAGCGTGCCGTCCTTCACCAGGTCCCAGGACTGCGCCTGGACGCCCTCGTCGTCGTACCCGACGGTCGCGAGGCCGTGCTCGGCGGTGCGGTCGCCGGTGACGTTCATCAGCTCCGAGCCGTACTTCAGCTTGCCCAGCTGGTCGAAGGTGGCGAAGGAGGTGCCGGCGTAGGCGGCCTCGTAGCCGAGGGCGCGGTCCAGCTCGGTGGCGTGCCCGATGGACTCGTGGATGGTCAGCCACAGGTTGGACGGGTCGACCACCAGGTCGTACAGGCCCGGCTCCACGCTCGGCGCGCGCATCTTCTCGGCCAGCAGCTCCGGGATCCGCGCCAGCTCGTCGTCCCAGTCCCAGCCGGTGCCGGTCAGGTACTCCCAGCCGCGCCCGACGGGCGGCGCGATGGTCCGCATCGAGTCGAACTCGCCGCTCGACTCGTCCACCGACACGGCCGTCAGCTGCGGATGCAGCCGCACCCGCTGCTGTGTGGTCACGGTGCCCGCGGTGTCCGCGTAGAACTTGTTCTCGTGCACGGTGAGCAGCGAGGCGTCCACGTGGTTCACGCAGTCCGCCGCCAGCAGCCGCGCGCTCCACTCCGCCAGCAGCGCGCTTTTCTCCTCGTCGGGCACCGAGAAGGGGTCGATCTCGTACGACGAGATCCACGTCTTCTCGGCGTGCACCGGCTCACCGGCCAGCTCCACCCGCTCGTCCGACCCGGCGGCCTTGATCACCTGCGCGGAGAGCTTCGCCATCGCCACCGCCTGCGAGGCGACCTTGGCCGCCGCGTCCAGGGTCAGGTCCACGCCGGACGCGAAGCCCCACGTACCGCCGTGCACGACCCGGACCGCGTACCCGAGGTCGGTGACGTCCGACGAGCCCGCGGGCTTGGCGTCCCTGAGCCGCCAGGACGCGCTGCGCACCCGCTCGAACCGGAAGTCCGCATGCGCTGCCCCGAGCGCACGCGCGCGTGCGAGCGCGGCGTCCGCGAGGGCCCTGAGCGGAAGCGCTGTGAAGGCTTCGTCGATGGAATGAGGCACGGAGGTCTCCCTGCTGTCGTCGCCTGTCGGTCCGATCATGTCGCGGGAGTGGCCCGGCGGACCACAGGTTTCGGTCCCCCGGCGGGTGCTTTCTGTAGGGATCCGACAGGGACGGCCGTGCGCCACTGTCGGTGCCCGCTTGCCCACGGAAGCGGCGCGACCGATAGGTTTTCGATGAAGCCGCCTGCCATCAAGGTGTCCGGGCGGGTTGTCGGACCGCATCAGACCGCTATCGAAAGGGTGATCCGTTGAGCCGCTCGGTTCTCGTCACCGGAGGCAACCGGGGCATCGGCCTCGCCATCGCCCGCGCATTCGCCGACGCCGGCGACAAGGTCGCGATCACATACCGCTCGGGAGAGCCGCCGGCCGCCCTGACCGAAGCGGGCTGCCTCGCCGTCAAGTGCGACATCACCGACCCCGAGCAGGTGGAGCAGGCCTACAAGGAGATCGAGGCCGAGCACGGACCGGTCGAGGTCCTGGTCGCCAACGCCGGCATCACCAAGGACCAGCTCCTGATGCGCATGTCCGAGGAGGACTTCACCTCGGTCATCGACACCAACCTCACGGGCACCTACCGCGTGGTCAAGCGGGCCAACCGCGGCATGCTGCGCGCCAAGAAGGGCCGTGTCGTGCTCATCTCGTCCGTCGTCGGACTGTACGGTGGCCCCGGCCAGGCGAACTACGCCGCCTCCAAGGCCGGTCTCGTGGGCTTCGCGCGCTCCCTCGCCCGTGAGCTGGGCTCGCGCAACATCACCTTCAACGTCGTCGCGCCCGGCTTCGTCGACACCGACATGACCAAGGCGCTCACCGAGCAGCAGCGCGAGACCATCGTGTCGCAGGTGCCGCTCGGCCGGTACGCGCAGCCGGAGGAGATCGCCGCGACGGTGCGGTTCCTCGCCTCGGACGACGCCTCGTACATCACTGGAGCCGTCATCCCCGTTGACGGCGGACTGGGAATGGGTCACTGATCACCATGAGCGGAATCCTCGAGGGCAAGCGCATCCTGATCACGGGTGTGCTGATGGAGTCCTCCATCGCCTTCCACGTCGCCAAGCTGGCCCAGGAACAGGGCGCCGAGATCATCCTGACCGCGTTCCCGCGGCCCACGCTGACCGAGCGCATCGCCAAGAAGCTGCCGAAGCCGACCAAGGTCATCGAGCTGGACGTCACGAACGAGGAGCACCTCGCGCGTCTGGCCGACGTCGTCGGCGAGGAGCTGGGCGGCCTCGACGGCATCGTCCACTCCATCGGCTTCGCCCCGCAGGACGCGCTCGGCGGCAACTTCCTCAACACGCCGTTCGAGTCGGTCTCCACGGCCATGCACGTCTCGGCCTTCTCCCTGAAGTCGCTGACCATGGCCTGCCTGCCGCTGATGCAGAACGGCGGCTCGGTCGTCGGCCTCACCTTCGACGCCTCGTTCGCCTGGCCGCAGTACGACTGGATGGGCCCGGCCAAGGCCGCCCTGGAGGCCACCAGCCGCTACATGGCGCGCGACCTGGGCAAGCAGAACATCCGCTGCAACCTGGTCTCGGCGGGCCCGATCGGCTCCATGGCCGCCAAGTCCATCCCGGGCTTCAGCGAGCTCGCCTCCGTGTGGGACAACCGCTCCCCGCTGGAGTGGGACCTCAAGGACCCGGAGCCGGCCGGCAAGGGCGTCGTCGCCCTGCTGAGCGACTGGTTCCCGAAGACCACCGGCGAGATCGTCCACGTCGACGGCGGTCTGCACGCCATCGGCGCATGATCCCCGTCTGACGCCGGCGCCCCGTTCCCCGCAGCTGCGGGGGCGGGGCGTCACTCGTTCGGCGTACCAGGCCGGGCGGGGCCGGGCGGCAACGGCGCACTCTGGATTACGCGTTCACCTCGCGCATCCCTCCGCAGCCCGGCCCAGGAGGTCCTTTTGTGCGCCTGTCCCGCAGCCTGGCCCCGGTGACCGTGGCCGCAGCCCTCGTGCTCTCCCTGCCGTACGACGCGATGTCCCACGCGCGCGTGGGCGACGGCAAGCCGCCCGCGCCGAGCCTGTTCGGCGCCACCTGCCGTACGGCCGTGCACGGCTCCCAGGTGGTGGCCTACTGCCACAATCCCTACGTCGACGTCGACCGGGTGCGCCTGCACATCGAGTGCGCCCGCTGGTGGGACATCGACACCGACAGCGCCCCGGTGGACACGGATCCCGCCATGACCGTACGGCTCACCGGCCGGTGCTGGCGCAGCGTCCAGTCGGTGTGGATCAGCCACCAGAAGAAGCGCTGAACCGGCCCGGCCGGCACAGGAACGGATAGCTCGCGGCCTCCGTGGCCGCCGCCTCCGCGTCGCCCGCGCGGATCGCGTCCACCAGCCGGGCATGGTCCATGTACGTCTCCGGCGTCAGCTCGGCGCCCACGTCCGCGCGCAGCCAGTCCCGCAGCACTTCGCCCAGGTCGGCGTACATCGCCGTCATGACGTCGTTGTGCGAGGCGGCCACCACGGCCAGGTGGAAGGTCGCGTCGACGGTCACGAAGGCCTCGGCCTCGCCGGCCTCCCAGGCCTGCTCGCGGCGCACCAGGAGCGCGTCCAGCTGCTTGAGGTCCTTCTCGGTGCGCCGCTCGGCGGCCAGCTTCGCCGCCGCCGACTCCAGGGCGGCACGCAGCTCGGCGATGTGCCGGGGGTCCGCGCCGGCGAACCGGCGGTGCATCACGCCGGCCAGCTCGCTCGTCGCCGCGACATAGGTCCCCGAGCCCTGGCGGATGTCCAGCAGACCGTTGTGGGCGAGCGCGCGGACGGCCTCGCGGACGGTGTTGCGGGCGACCCCGAGCTGCTCGACCAGTTCCGGCTCGGTCGGGATGCGCGAGCCGACCGGCCACTCGCCGGAGGCGATCTGACTGCGCAGCGCGGCGATGACCTGCTCGGACAGCGCCGAACGACGCGGGTGGCTCAAGGGCATGGCACACCTTCGCACGAGGAGCCCGGGCGGCGGCGTCCCGGGAGTGGACAACCAATCATCCCATGATTCTATGATGGGCCACATGGCTAGTGAGGAAACCCGGACCGCGGAAACCCGGACCGCCGAGACCCGGACCGTCGAAACCCGCACGGAGACGTCTTCGACCGAGAGGCCGTCCGCCGGACGCGGTACGACCGTGGCGGCGGGCCCGCGTGAGACCCCGCCCACGCGCGCGTGGGCGACCCGTCTGGTAGTCGTCGGCATCGTGCTGTCCGCGCTGAACCTCCGCCCGGCCATCACCAGCCTCGGCGCGCTCCTGGAGGAGGTCCGCGACGGACTCGGCATGAGCGGCAGCGTGGCCGGGCTGCTGACCTCCGTGCCCCCGCTCTGCTTCGCCGTCTTCGGCGTCATGGCGCCCCGCCTGGCCCGCCGCTTCGGGCCGGGCGCCGTGGTGTGCGCCGGCATGGCCGCCATCACCGCCGGCCTGCTGATACGGCCGTACACCGGGAGCACGGCCGGCTTCCTGGCCGCGAGCGCACTCGCCCTCATGGGCATCGCCGTCAGCAACGTGCTGATGCCGGTCATCGTCAAGCGGTGGTTCCCCGACCGGGTCGGCTCCATGACCGGCCTGTACTCCATGGCCCTCGCCCTCGGCACCTCCCTCGCCGCCGCGGTGACCGTGCCCCTGACCGACGCCCTGGGCGGCCACTGGCAGTCCGGGCTCACCGTGTGGGCAGGGCTCGCGGCCGCCGCCGTACTGCCCTGGCTGCCGCTGGTCCGCGAGCGGGGCGCCGCCCCTGACCGGCAGCCGGCGGACACGCCCAGGGAGCGGTCGCGGGAGGCCGGCGAGCGGCGGGAGCAGGCCCCGCTGCGCATCACCCGGAGCCGCACGGCCTGGGCGCTCGCCGTCTTCTTCGGGCTCCAGGCCACCGCCGCCTACATCACGATGGGCTGGATGGCGCAGATCTTCCGGGACGCCGGTGTTCCGGCCGGCACGGCCGGCCTGCTCCTCGCCGTCACCATGGTGATGGGCGTGCCGCTGGCCTTCGTCATCCCGCGCCTCGCCACCCGGCTGCCCCACCAAGGGCCGATCGCGCTGGTCCTCGGCGTCTGCGGCCTCGCGGGCTATGCCGGCCTGTACTTCGCACCGGCCGGCGGCGCCTGGGCCTGGGCCCTGCTGCTCGGCATCTCCAACTGCGCCTTCCCGCTGGCGCTGACGATGGTCGGTATGCGCGCGAGGACCGGCCCGGGCGTGGTCCAGCTGTCCGCGTTCGCACAGAGCACCGGCTATCTGATCTCCATCCCCGGCCCGCTGCTGGTCGGCGTGCTCTACCAGCAGAGCGGCGGCTGGGGGCTGCCGATCGCCCTCATGGCCGGCCTGATGCTGCCCCAGATGGCGGTGGGTTTCCTGGCAGGCCGCAACCGAACGGTGGAGGACGAGGCAGCAGGCTAGCCCGCCTCCCGGGCCGATCCGCGGGGCAGTCCCCGTCACCGTCGATCCGCGGGGCAGCCCCCCGCCACCGTCGATCCGCCGGGCGGTCCCCCCGGCGGCCGTGCCGGCCGGTTACCCCGGCCGATCCGCAGGCCCTGCGCCCGCCGGGTCCCCCGGGGGGCATGCGCCGGTCCGCGGCCCCGCGAGGTGCCTACCGCCTGTCCTCCGAACGGCCCCCCGCCGCTCCGTTCCGGACGAAGGGTGCGAGACTGGCCGCATGCAGCCTGTGCTCGAGCCGAACCCGAAGAACAGCCAGAAGAAGATGCTGCTCGTCTTCGGCACGTTCTTCGCCATCTTCGCCGTCATCGCCGTCATCGCGACGATCGCCTCGCCCTGACCTGCTCCGAGCCGCCCCGCACCTTCTCGGGGTGGGGCTAGCCCCCCATCCCCTAGGGGGCCAGGGTCAGGGTCAACTGGGTGGATGCCCGGATGGGTTGGCGGCCCGGTCCTCCGTAACTTCGAGATATGACCGCACCGGGCGGCCAGGACCACTCGAAGATCCACGGAGGCGACCATGCCGGCCCGCACCCACACCCGGCTCCACCCGGCGACCACGGGCAGCGTCGACCTGCGGCTGCCGTGGTGGGCGCTCGCCCTGCCCGCCCTCGCCTTCATCACACTGCTCGCCCTGATACTGAACCCGTCGGACGCCCACGCGGCGAGCGGCGACCCGGCGATCACGCACCTTTTCGAGCGCGTGCAGCAGCTCCTCGCGCGCTGACGCAGAGCCCCCTCACGCGGTGAATTTGCATGGTCAACTCCCTGCGCCAGGTGGCCTGTTTCATGCGAAGCTGGGTCACATGAGCGTCGCAGAACCCCGCAGGATCATCCTCTTCCGGCATGCGAAAGCCGACTGGCCCCAGGTGTCCGACCATGAGCGCCCGCTCGCCGAGCGGGGCCGCAAGGACGCTGCCGTCGCCGGGCGCAAGCTGGCCGACACCGGCATCACCTTCGACCTGGCCGTGTGCTCCACCGCCGTCCGGACCCGCGAGACCTGGAAGCTCGCCGTCCACGAACTCGCACACCGGCCGAAAACCATCTACGAGGAGCGGGTCTACGAAGCCTCGCCCGGCGAGCTGATCGCCGTGCTCAACGAGATCCCGGACGACGTGCAGAACGCGATCCTGATCGGCCACAACCCGGGCGTGCACGGCCTGGCCGACATCCTCGCGGGCCAGTCCACGGGCGAGGCCCGCGAGCGGATGAACCGCCGCGGTTTCCCCGCCGCCGCCTTCGCGCTGCTGTCCTTCGACGGCATCTGGAAGGGCCTGGAGCCGGGCGTGGCCACGCTGGCGGACTACTGGGCACCCTCCGAGTGACGGTACGCACGGCAGGAGGGCCCGGCACCGCAGCGGTGCCGGGCCCTCCTGCCGTGCATACGGCGAACGGCGCAGTGCCGGCTCAGCCCTCGTCGTGCGTGTCGGCCGCCTCGACCTCTTCACGGGTGATGCCCAGCAGATACAGGACGGTGTCCAGGAAGGGGAAGTTCACCGACGTGTGCGCGGCCTCGCGGACCACCGGCTTGGCGTTGAAGGCGACGCCGAGACCGGCTGCGTTCAGCATGTCGAGGTCATTGGCGCCGTCGCCGATCGCCACCGTCTGCGACAGCGGCACCCCGGCCTCCGCGGCGAACCGGCGCAGCAGCCGCGCCTTGCCCGCGCGGTCCACGATCTCGCCGGTGACCCGCCCGGTCAGCTTCCCGTCGACGATCTCCAGCGTGTTGGCCTGCGCGAAGTCCAGGCCCAGCCGCTCCTTCAGATCGTCAGTGACCTGCGTGAACCCGCCGGAGACGACCCCTACTTGGTAGCCGAGGCGCTTCAGGGTGCGGATGAGCGTGCGCGCGCCCGGCGTCAGCCGCACCTCGTTGCGCACCTTGTCCACCACCGATGCGTCCAGCCCCTGCAACAGCGCCACGCGTGCGTGCAGCGACTGCTCGAAGTCCAGCTCCCCGCGCATCGCCGCCGCCGTCACCTCGGCGACCTTGTCCTCGCAGCCGGCGTGCGCGGCGAACAGCTCGATGACCTCGTCCTGGATGAGCGTGGAGTCCACGTCCATGACCACCAGCCGCTGGGCGCGCCGGTGCAGGCCCGCCGAGACGACCGCGATGTCGACACCCAGTGCCGCCGCGTCGGTCGCCAGGGCCGTACGCAACGGCTCCGTCTCCACACCGGACACGGCGAACTCCACCGCCGTCACCGGGTACTTGGCAAGGCGGAAAATACGGTCGATGTTGCCGCCGGCCTTGGCGATCCGGGCCGCGACGGCGGCCGTGGACTCGGCGGTGAGGGGGTGACCGAGAACGGTCACCAGAGAGCGCCCGAGACCGCGCGGGCGGTTGTCGCCGTGCCCCGAGATGATCTCCGCCTGCATCTTCATCGACTCGGCCCAGCTGTGCACGGTCGCCCGCAGGTCGCCCTCCAGGCCGGCCGGCGGCTGGGTGACCAGCACGCACAGCACCAGTCGGCCCCGCGTGACGACCTGCTCGATGTCGACCACGTCGACGAGGTAGGCGGCGAGGGTGTCGAAGAGGCCGGCCGTGATGCCCGGCCTGTCCTTGCCGAAAATCTTGACGAGGAGAGTGGGGACCTCGGAGGTCTGCGAAGCGCTCATGGTGTCACCACCGTATCCGGCACCCAGTGCCTCTCGCCCCTGAGGTCCGCCTGACGGACACGGAACAATGGGTGTCCGGCCGATGTAGGGGATCTTGCCTCTCGGCGACGGCCCGTCGGTCCGGACCTGCGGCGCGGCCCGCCCCACCACGACTGTGCCACGGCGGCGCTTGCGGTGCGCGGGCCACGGTGGGGCCTGGGGTGCGTGGCCGCGGCGGCGCTTGGGGTGCGTGGGCCAAGGTGGCGCCTACGACGAGTGGGCCAAGGTGGCGCGTACGAGGAGTGGGCCGCGATGGCGCTCACGAGGCGCGGGCCACGACGGCGCTCAGGACGTGTAGGCCACGACGGCGCTCAGGACGTGCAGGCCACGACGGCGCTCAGGACGTGTGGGCCACGACGGCGCTGAAGACGTGTGGGTCACGACGGCTCTCCCGACGCTCGGGTGGGTCACGCTCGCGCTGGTGATGCGCAGCCCCGGGGTGTGACCCGCGGGCCCCCTCCGCCGCACCCGTGTGGCGGGCTCACTTCCTGGGTGTCCCGGGCGGTCGCGGGGGCAGGGGCGGCGGCGGGGGCGGCGGCGGCCCGTCGGCCGGTCCGTCCTGCGAACGATCACGCGCGCGTCCGCCGCGGCGGCTCCGGCGCGGGGGCGGAGGTGCGTCGAAGGGCCTGGCGACGGTGGGGGCGCCGTACATGTCGTCCCCCGCCGAGGGCGGTTCGCCTCCGGCCGCGAGTGGTGCGCTGCCCGCCGAGGTCGGTTCGTCCCCGGTCGAGCGCGGTCGCGCGTCCCAGGCCGAGCGCGGTCGCGCGTCCTCGGGCCGCGCCCGCAGTTCCTCCGGCACCTGGAGATAGGGGTTCGTATCGGGGTTCGGCGGCCGGTACGGCCGGCCCGGCACGTACGGCCCGGCCGCGCTTCCGTATCCCGAGCGCCTGTCTCCGCCGTCACGCCCGCCCCCACCCGCGACCGCCCCACCCGCGACCGCCCCGCCGCCCACCGTGCCCCGGGCCGGCCACACCGCCCGTGCACCCGCGGCCCCCGTAGCCCGGGCGAGCAGCGCTCCCACCGTGCCGGCCCCCGCGCCCCACACCGCGCCCAGGAGCAGCGCCATGCCCAGATGCCCGTGCAGTTCGATGCCCGCGCCGAAGGCGTCGAAGCCCAGCACGGAGAGCGAGGCGTCCACCGAGACGTCCGCCAGCCAGGCGAGAAGAGGCAGGGCCAGCGCCGTCGCGATCCCGAGCCGCAGAGCGCAGCGCCCGGCGAAGCCCAGGGCACCGCCCGGCTCACCGGACGAGCCCCGCACCGGCGTCCGCACCGCCGTCAGCACGCCGGCCAGCAGCATCATCAGTGCCGCGGCCAGCGCGAGCAGCCACACCCGCCCGTCCAGACCGGCCAGCCGGCCCAGGGTGACGGGCTGGTCCGACTGCGCGCTCAGCAACTGGTCGAGCGGGTGGGGCAGCACTGTGCCCAGCGCGCCGGTGGCCCTGCCGTCCCAGGGGACGAACAGGCCGACGGGGACGCCGAGCCACACCCCGTTCGGGGCGCCGAGCAGCGCCGCGCCGGCGATCCGGCGCGGGTGGTCGTCGCCGATCGCCGCGTACGCCGCTGCCGCGAGCCCGGCGACGACGGTCAGCAGCAGTACGGTGACGAGCGCCGAGACGGCCGGCCGCACCACCCGGTGCACGACCTCCCAGCCGGCCGGCAGGGGAGTGCGGCGGGAGGCGAGCAGGGCGATCAGCAGGATGCCTGCGGACCAGCCGAGACCGCCGAGGAGGGTGGCTGCGGTGTCGACGGTGAAGCCGACGGCGGCCTTGGCGTGGATCAGGTCACCGATCCGGTCCGGCAGCAGCCCGCCGATGTCCCCCAGACCGGGGATGCCCAGGCCGCCCCCTTTGCCTCCCCCGCCGGGCAGTCTGTCCAGGCCGAGCGAACCGCCGTCGATCGTGATGACGTCGTGCCCGGCCCAGGCCAGCCCGCCGAGCATCGCCACGAAGAGCGCCACCACCGTGCCCGCGCGCGCGAGGAGTTCGGCGGGGGTGACGGCAACTCCGGCGGCGCGCAGCGACCGTAGGAAGAACCAGGAGAGCAGCAGGGCGCCCACCAGGCTGACGCCGAGTGGCGTGATCTCGACGGCCGTGTGGGCCTCTGCGCCTTTCAGTCCGAAGGCGGACACATCGCCCGCCGGTGAGACCGAACCACCCGCCCCGAGCGCCACAACCGCCGCCGTCATGGGGCCCAGCGAGCCCGCCGCGTCCGCCCGCAGCAGATGCAGGCCGAGCGCGGCCGTGCCCGCCATCCCTATCAACGCCCAGCTCACCGCGGCGATTGCGGAGAGCAGGATGTCCCCCCACGGCAGCGGCGTACCGCGCCGTGCGTTCTCGACACCCGTGGCAGCGCTCATGGCAGACCCCCCGATCCGCGGCGCGGCACCGCAGCCGCGCTTGTCCCCCTCGCGGGGGATTACCACTCTCCGGCCCGGTTTCAACCCCGTCAACGGGGCGAGTTGAAGCGCGCGCGGGCGCCCTTCACAAGGCCCGACTTTCGGTCACCGGGCCGAGCCTGAAATAGTTCCCCACGATGTTCGACATCCCTAGACTCCCTGTGATGGGGGTAACTCGGGGGACAACTCAGTGGGGCATGGAGTGCCGGAACTCGTACTGGAATCAAACGGACGGACCTGGACGCTCGATTCGTCCAGGACCTACACACTCGGACGCGATCCGCAGGGAGACGTCGTGTTCGACGACGCCAGGGTCTCCTGGCGACACGCCACGGTCAGTTTCGACGGGGCCAGTTGGGTCATCGAGGACCACGGCAGTACCAATGGCACCTTCGTGCAGGGTCAGCGGATCCAGCAGACGGAGATCGGCCCCGGCTCGGCGGTGCACCTCGGCAACGCGACCGACGGACCGCGCCTGAACCTGTCGGGCGCCGCGGCCGCGGTGGCGCAGCCGCAGCAGCAGCCGCAGGCGGCGCCGTACGCCGCTCAGGGTGCGGGCCCCGGCTGGGCGCAGCAGGTGCCGCAGCAGGCCGCACCGGCCGACTGGCAGCAGCCGCAGCAGCAGCCCGCGCCGTTCCCGCACCAGCAGAGCGGGCCGCCCGAGCAGTACGCGCAGAAGACGCCCGGTGGTGGCGCGGGGGCGCCGCCGGTCTACGGAGACCGCAGCCCCACGACGTTCCACCAGTTCGCGGTCGGCCGCGTGATGCGCATCGGCCGTGCCCTGGAGAACGAGCTGGTCGTCTCCGACCTGCAGGTCTCCCGGCACCACGCCGAGTTCCACTCCACGCCCGACGGCCGCTTCGAGATCCGTGACCTGGGCTCGCACAACGGCACGTACGTCAACGGCCAGCCGATCGCCAAGGGCGGCTCGGTGCTGCTCGGCCCGAGCGACATCGTGGGCGTCGGCCACTCCACCTTCCGTATCGTCGGCGACCGCCTCGAAGAGTTCGTCGACACCGGTGAGGTCTCCTTCTCGGCGCGTCATCTGACCGTCACCGTCGACGGCGGCAAGCAGATCCTGAAGGACGTCTCCTTCGGTGTCCCGGAGAAGTCGCTGATCGCCGTCATCGGCCCGTCCGGCTCGGGCAAGTCGACCCTGCTGAAGGCGCTCACCGGCTACCGGCCCGCCAACCAGGGCGAGGTCCTGTACGACAACCGGAACCTCTACAAGCAGTTCGCCGAGCTGCGTCAGCGCATCGGT
Source organism: Streptomyces sp. NPDC107581 (assembly GCF_055657175.1). Classification (NCBI taxonomy): domain Bacteria; kingdom Bacillati; phylum Actinomycetota; class Actinomycetes; order Kitasatosporales; family Streptomycetaceae; genus Streptomyces; species Streptomyces sp. NPDC107581. The sequence goes on along the minus strand of NZ_JBVKBH010000006.1, from coordinate 14,495 downwards.
CTGGTCCCGCAGGACGACATCCTGCACAAGGAGCTGACCGTCAAGAAGGCCCTGAAGTACGCGGCCAAGCTGCGCTTCCCGGCCGACACCACCGCGCAGGAGCGCAACGCCCGCATCGACGAGGTGCTGCGCGAGCTGAAGCTGGACATCCACAAGGACAAGAAGGTCACCTCCCTGTCCGGCGGCCAGCGCAAGCGGGTCTCGGTGGCGCTGGAGCTGCTCACCAAGCCGTCGCTGATCTTCCTGGACGAGCCGACCTCGGGCCTCGACCCGGGCATGGACCGTGACGTCATGCAGCTGCTGCGGGGCCTGGCCGACGACGGCCGTACGGTCCTCGTGGTCACCCACTCCGTGGCCGAGCTGGCGATCTGCGACAAGCTCCTGGTGATGGCGCCCGGCGGTTCGGTGGCCTACTTCGGCCCGCCGGAGGAAGCGCTGAACTTCTTCGGCTACGACACCTGGGCCGATGTCTTCTCCGCCTTCGAGAACTACCGCGACTACGACTGGGCGGGCCGCTGGAAGGGCTCGCAGCACTACCAGATGTACGCCGCGGACATCGACGCGGTCGCACCGCAGTCCGTACACATGCCTCCGCCGCAGGCGATGAAGCCGCCCAAGCCGCAGGGCTGGGGCTCGCAGCTGATGACCCTGATCCGGCGTTATGCGGCGGTCATCGCCTCCGACAAGGGATTCCTTGCGCTCACGGTGATCCTTCCCGCGGTGCTCGGCGCGGTCAGCCTCCTGATCGACCACAACCGGGGCCTGCTGGTCAACGCGGCGGTCAACCCGCGCACCGGCCAGCACATCCCGAACGGGACGGCCACCACCGTGCTGCTGATCCTCGCGGTCGGCGCGTGCTTCGCGGGTGCCGCGAACTCCGTACGTGAGCTGATCAAGGAACGGGTCATCTACGAACGGGAGCGCGCGACCGGCCTGTCCCGGTCGGCCTATCTGATGTCGAAGGTGGTCGTCCTGGGCGCGGTCACCGTGCTCCAGGGCCTGATGGTCGGCGTGATCGGCTTCTCCAGCCGCGAGATCCCCGACCAGGGGCTCGTCCTCGGCAATTCGACGCTGGTCGAGCTGTGCCTGCCGATCATGGCGCTCGGCTTCACCTCGATGATGTTCGGACTGGTCATCTCCTCGCTGGTGAAGACCGCCGAGAAGACCATGCCGCTGCTGGTGATGTTCGCGATCATCCAGGTCGTGTTCACCGGCTGCCTCTTCACCCTGCACGGCACCCTCGGTGTGAACGAGTTCTCGTACCTGATGCCGTCGCGCTGGGCGGTGGCGGCCGCGGGCGCCACGCTGGACTTCAACAACATCGCGCCGAACACCGACGACCCGGGCAGCACGGACCCGCTGTGGAACCACACGGCCTCGGCCTGGGGCCTGGACATGGTCGCGCTGATCGTCCTCGGTGTGATCTGCGGGTTCTTCGTCGCGCGCTTCCTGCGCCGGCACGAGCCGGAGGTCATGCGGAAGTAGCCGCGGCCCGTACGGCGCGGGGAACGCGGCCCGTACGGCGCGGGGAAGGCGTGGCAGCGACCGCAGCTCGCACGACGTGAAGGGCGGCACCCCCCGAGGGGTGCCGCCCTTCCGCGTGTTTCAGAGGTCCCGCGCCAGGCCTCAGTACGCGCTGTTCACGTTGTCGATCGAGCCGTACTTGTCGGCCGCGTAGTTGGCGGCGGCGGTGATGTTGGCGACCGGGTCGTAGATGTTCCAGGACGTGCCGTTGACGTGGTACGCGTTGAAGGTCGGCGGGATGACCTGCAGCAGACCCTTCGACGGGATGCCGTTGATCGCGTTGATGTCCCAGTTGTTGATGGCCATGGGGTTGCCGGACGACTCCCGCATGATGTTCTTGTGCAGGCCGTTGTAGCTGCCCGGGATGCCCTTGGTCTTCATGATGTCCAGGGCCTGGCGGATCCAGCCGTCGAGGTTGTTCGAGTAGGACTTCGCGGCGACCAGCTGCATCTGGGGACGCTGGGCGGAACGGTTCGCGGCTTCCTGGGCGGTGCGCTCCTGGACGGCCTTCTTGGCGGCGTCGGCGGCGGCCTTCTGCTTGGCCTGGGCCTCGGCCTGCTTCTTGGCGGCGTCGGTGGCGGCCTTCTGCTTGGCGGCGAAGGCGTCGAGCTTGACCGTCTGGCCCGCGAGCTGGTTGGTGAGCGTGCCCTGGACGTCCTTGACCGGCTGGGCGGCGAACTGCACCTGGGCCGTCGTGGCCGGGGCGCCGGTGGTGACGGTGCCGGCGTTGCCGGGGACGGCCGAGAAGGCGAGGGCGGCGGCACCGAGCGTGGTGACACCGGCGATCGCGATCTTGTGCTGCTTGGTCAGGTTACGACTATGACCACGGGTGAGGAAGTTCTTGGGCATGGCTCACGGACCTCTTCGTATAGCGCGGAGATCGCTCCTGCGTCCGCCGGGGGAATCGGTTCCTCCCGCACGGACTCCGAGGGGGGAACCCCTGCGGTGCCGAGCGACGAGAGCAATTCTTAGCGGCCGCAAAATGCCCTGGCAAAGGTGTGACGTACGATGCCCGGTAGTGGATCAGGGAAGGGCAAAACGGGACAGACTATGCCGTCTGTCCCGTTCATATGGGGGCGCTTTATCTCCTATGTCCGTTCGTACGTGATGCGCGCCCTATGTGCGGGCTCACATCGGGGACGCAACGGTCTCACCGGGAGTTGCCGTCGCAACGCTCTGTGTGAGGGCTCTCCTCCGGCAGGATGAGATGGACGTCCCCGAACTCGTGCCACAGATAGAGCCCGCTCAGCGCCTCCTCGTACGCCCGGTCGACCGCGGCCCGCCCCGCCACCGCCTCCAGCATCAGCAGATGCGAGGCCTCCGGCTCGTGCAGCCCGGTCAGCAGCCCGTCGACCGCACGCACCCCGCGCGCGGGGGTGACCACCAGATCGGTCCACCCGTCGGCCGCGCGCACCACGCCGTCCGCCCCGGTCGCGGACTCCACGGCCCGCACGGCCGTCGTCCCCACCGCGATCACCCGCCCGTCGCCCGCCCGCACGGCGTTGATCGACCGCGCCGACGCCTCCGGCACCGAGAACCGCTCCGGATACGGCGGCTCGTGCGCCTCCGCCGACGCGACCCCCGTGTGCAGCGTGACCGGCGCGAACCGTATGCCTCGGCTCACCAGCTCCGCCACCAGCCGGGCGGTGAAGGGCCGCGCCGCACTCGGCATCTCCGCGCTGCCCGACCCGTCCGGCGTGGGCAGCGCGAACACCGTCTGGTACACCGACAGCGGCTGGTCCCGCTCCGTATAGGAGTAGCGAATGGGCCGCCCGTGCTCCCGCAGCACCCGGAGGACCTCCGCCCCGGACACCCGCGCCCACCACAGCCGCTCACCGCGCCCGCTCAGCGGCTCCTCCAGAACCAGCCGCGCCCCGCCCGGCACCCTCACCTCTGTCCCCGCGGGTCCGCCCGTCCGCGCGCGCGTAGTACCCCGCCCGTCCGGCTCCCGCAGCTCGACCGCCCACCGCCCGTCGTCCCCGCGCGTGGAGAAGTGCACCACCACGCGCGCGTACCCGATCCGGCCGTCCACCGCGGCGGCCAGCGTGGGCGAGGTGTTCACCACCAGCAGGTCCCCGGGCCGCAGCAGCCGCGCCAGCTCGGCGAACCCGTGATGCGTCACCTCGGTACCGCGCGACACCAGCAGCCGTACGGCATCCCGGCCGAGCCCCGGCCCGCGCTGTTCGGCGGGCACCCGCGCCGACCGTTCCCACGGCACCTCCACCGCGACGGCCGAAGGGACGCGGGGCAGTGGCGAGGCCGGGCCGGCGGCGGCCCGCAGGGGCGAGCGCGACCGGCCCCCGCGCACCGGGTCCGGCGCACCGGAGGCGAACGGCTCGACCACGCTCATCGCCCCTCCACCAGGGCCGGCGCCGCATACCGGCCGCCCGCCGGCCGCTCGTCCAGCAGCCGCAGGAAGGCCGGCACGACGGTGGCCGGCGCAGGACGCGGGTCGTCGTCGTCCGGTACGGCCGCCGCGTACAGGTCCGTCGCCATGTCCCCGGGGTCCACCGCCCACACCCGCAGCCCCGGCTCCTCCGCGCCGAGCACCGCGGCCAGCTGGTCCAGGGCCGCCTTCGAGGCGCCGTAGCCGCCCCACGTCCCGTACGCCTCCGCCGCGGCGTCCGAGCTGACCGTGATCACCGCGCCAGCCGCCGATTCCCGCAGCAGCGGCAGCGCCTCCTGGACCAGGCCCAGCGCGGCCACCGCGTTCACCTCCAGCGCCCGGCGCAGCCCCTCCAGGGGCAGCTCCGCAAGGCGCACCAGCGGCTCGGCGCCCAGCGCGCTCGCATTGCTCACCAGCAGATCGCAACCGCCCAGCGTCCGCGCGGCGGCCACCAGCCCGGCCCGGTGCCCGGCGTCCGTGACATCCCCGGGCAGCGCCGCCACGCGCGTGCCGTGCCCCGAGACCGCGGCGGCGGCCTCCTTCAGCGGCCCCGCGCCCCGCGCGTCGAGCACCAGATCCCAGCCGCGCGCGGCCAGCGCCTCGGCGAGGGCCCGCCCCAGGCCCTTGGACGCTCCCGTGATGATCGCTACCGGCATGACAACCGTCCCCTCGTCGGGTACCGCCCCGGCCGGGCGGTGCCCACACCGTAGGAACGGCACCCCCTCGGCCACCTCGGGCGCCGGCCGCAGAACGGCGGGGCCCTTCGACGTACACCGCACGTCGGGGGCTCGCGGACCTACTCCGTCCGGCCTAGGCCCAGCGGCCCAGGCCGGGCGGTCACAGGTCCGATCCGTGCTGTCACACCCCGCCGGTACCGTGAGGACATGAGTCACGCCCCCCGGTCCGGCCTCGCCGCGGTGAGTTCCGCGCTGCTGGCCATGAGCAGGCACCTCGAGGTGCGCGACGTCCTCAAGACGATCGTCGCCTCCGCCCGCGAACTGCTCGACGCGCAGTACGCGGCCCTGGGCGTCCCTGACGACCACGGCGGCTTCGCCCAGTTCGTCGTCGACGGCGTCAGCGACGCCCAGTGGAAGGCCATCGGGCCGCTGCCCCGCCAGCACGGCATCCTCGCCGCGATGCTGCACGAAGCCCGGCCCGAGCGCCTCGCCGACGTGCGCAAGGACCCGCGCTTCGAGGGCTGGCCGTCCGCCCACCCGGACATGTCCGACTTCCTGGGACTGCCGATCAAGGACGGCGAGGACGTCATCGGGGCGCTGTTCCTCGCGAACAAGTGCTGCCCCAAGCCGGAGGGCGGCTGCGGCTTCACCGAGGAGGACGAGGAACTGCTCTCCATCCTCGCCCAGCACGCCGCCATCGCCCTCACCAACGCCCGCCTCTACGAGCGCAGCCGCGAGCTGACCATCGCCGAGGAACGCTCCCGCCTCGCCCACGAACTGCACGACGCGGTCAGTCAGAAGCTCTTCTCCCTGCGCCTGACCGCCCAGGCCGCCGCCGCGCTGATCGACCGCGACCCGGCGCGGGCCAGGGGCGAGCTGCACCAGGTTGCCGCGCTCGCCGCCGAGGCGACCGACGAACTGCGCGCGGCCGTCGTGGAGTTGCGCCCCGCCGCCCTGGACGAGGACGGCCTGATCGCCACCCTGCGCACCCAGATCCAGGTCCTCGACCGCGCCCACACCGCGCGCGTCAGCTTCGCCGCCGCCGGCAGCCGCGCCCTGCCCTCCGCTCAGGAGGAGGCCGTGCTGCGCGTCGCCCAGGAAGCCCTGCACAACGCCCTGCGCCACTCCGGCGCCGAGCACGTCCACGTCAGCATGGAGCGGCGCGGCTCCGGAGCCGTGCTGCGGGTCACCGACGACGGCGGCGGCTTCGACCCGACAGCGGTCCGCCGTGCGGGACGCCACCTGGGCCTGGTCTCGATGCGGGACCGGGCGAGCGGGGTCGGCGGCACGCTGACCGTGGAATCGGCGCCCGGCAAGGGCACCACGATCGAGATGGAGGTCCCCGGTGGCTGACGCAATCAAGGTGCTGCTCGTCGACGACCACCAGGTCGTCCGCCGGGGTCTGCGCACCTTCCTGGAGGTGCAGGACGACATCGAGGTCGTCGGCGAGGCCGCCGACGGCGCCGAGGGAGTCGCCCGCGCCGAGGAACTGCGGCCCGACGTCGTCCTCATGGACGTCAAGATGCCGGGCATGGACGGCATCGACGCCCTGCGCAAGCTCCGCGAACTCGACCACCCCGCGCGCGTGCTGATCGTCACCAGCTTCACCGAGCAGCGCACCGTCGTCCCGGCACTGCGCGCGGGCGCCGCCGGGTACGTCTACAAGGACGTGGACCCCGACGCGCTCGCCGGTGCGATCCGCTCCGTGCACGCCGGGCACATCCTGCTCCAGCCGGAGGTGGCCGGCGCCCTGCTCTCCCAGGAGGAGGCCAACTCCGGACAGGGCAGGGGAGGTTCGCTGACCGAACGGGAGCGCGAGGTGCTCGGTCTGATCGCCGACGGCCGCTCCAACCGAGAGATCGCCCGTGCCCTCGTCCTGTCCGAGAAGACCGTCAAGACGCACGTCTCCAACATCCTCATGAAACTTGACCTCGCCGACCGAACCCAGGCCGCCCTGTGGGCCGTACGCCATGGCGTGACGGGCTGAAACGCCCTCCCCAGCACCTCACGCACGGCAACTCGAAAGGTTCCGCTCCGGGCTGAGATTCATACCGTCGTGGGAATGTCACCCGCATGGCGCATCCTCCGGCGATCTCCGCCGTTTTCCAGTGCGTGCTGCGGCGGACCGCCGCAGTGATCGCAAGGAGGACTTGGACAGTGAAGAACCTGAAGAAGGCCGCGGCCGTGACGATGGTGGCCGGTGGCCTGCTGGCCGCCGGTGCGGGGATGGCCTCGGCCACGGACGGCGCCTGCGCCCACGGTGAGGCCAAGGGCTCTCCGGGTGTCGTCTCGGGCAACGTCATTCAGGCCCCGGTGCACGTCCCGGTGAACGTGGTCGGCAACAGCGTGAACGTGGTCGGCGTGCTGAACCCGGCCTTCGGCAACCTCGGCCTGAACCACTGAGCCAAGGCTGACGACGACCTCAGGTCTCCCGGATCCACCGGGAGGCCTGTCAGGTTGTCGTACGACCGGCTCGGCCTGTCGTACGACCCGCCTGGACGAAGGTGGCCGCCGGCCACCGCATTTCAGCGCACTCCGCACGCCAGCCGCATTGCAGTGCATCCGTGCACTCGCCGGATTCACCCTACTCCGTGCACTCGCCGAGTTCGCCGCACTCGGCACGCTTACCACATTCAGTGCACTCAGCGGATACACGGCATACACGGCATACGCTGCATTCAGCGCACTCCGCGTTCCCGCTCCTCCACGATGGCGTTGTACGCCGCCACCTGCGCCCGCCGCGCCGTCCGCTCGACCGGCCGCAGCGCCTCGGACCGTGCCGCCATCTCGGCGGAGCTGACCGCCGCCCCGTGCCCCCTGCCGTGCGCCAGCGACACCAGCAGGCCGACCCGCTGGGCCAGCTCCAGCACCCGCACCGCACGCGACGGGTACCCCGGCGCCAGAACCTCGCGCCCCCGCTCGGCCCGCGCCCGGTACGCGTCGATCGCCGCCTCCGCCACCGGACCCGACCCGGCGACATCCAGCCGCGACAGCACCTCGGTCGCCTCCCGCAGGGCCTCCGCCAGCTCCCGCTCCGCCTCGCCCAGCGAGGGCACATCGGCGGGCGGCGCCTCCCGCACCGGCAGTACGTACCAGACCACCTCGACGTGCACGTCCCCCTCGGGCCCGGCCTCGTAGACCTCCGGCACCAGCCCGAAGGCGGCACCGAAGCAGACCACCGCCTCCTCCGCCTCCAGCGCCCGCGCATTGAACTCCGCCGGCCCGCTCAGCCCCAGCGGATGCCCGGGCGCGGGCAGCGCCACCCGCAGGCCGGTCACCCCCAGCGTCCGCAGTCGCCCCAGCGCGAGCGTGAGCCCGACCGGCGCTGATTCACCCGGCAGCCCCTCCACCCGGTGCACCGCGTCCTCACCCACGATGGCGAGCGCGGCGTCATCCGGAGAGGCAAGTCCGGCCAAAAGGGCATTTCCCCAAGCGGCAAGGCGTCCTGAACGCGGTTCCGAGAGCATGCCCCCACCCTAAGGACCGGACCGATGGAATGGAGCGCCGCACTCGTGGCGTAGATTTCATATGGGCTGCGCCCACCGGCGCGGCGGACCGAGCCACAGGCGTACGCAACAGCCGAGACCGGCCACACTGCAAGGGGAGACAACGCGCTCATGAGCGATGTTCTGGAGCTTGAGGACGTATCCGTGGTCCGCGAGGGCCGGGCTCTGGTGGACCAGGTCTCCTGGTCGGTGAAGGAGGGCGAGCGCTGGGTCATCCTCGGACCCAACGGCGCCGGCAAGACCACCCTCCTGAACATCGCCTCCAGCTACCTCTTCCCCAGCAAGGGCACCGCCACCATCCTCGGCGACACCCTCGGCAAGGTCGACGTCTTCGATCTGCGCCCGCGCATCGGCATGGCCGGCATCGCCATGACCGAGAAGCTCCCCAAGAGCCAGACCGTCCTGCAGACCGTCCTCACCGCCGCCTACGGCATGACCGCCGGCTGGCACGAGGAGTACGACGAGATCGACGAGCAGCGCGCCCGCGCCTTCCTCGACCGCCTCGGCATGAGCGACTACCTGGACCGCCGCTTCGGCACCCTCTCCGAGGGCGAGCGCAAGCGCACCCTGATCGCCCGCGCCCTGATGACCGACCCCGAGCTGCTCCTGCTCGACGAGCCCGCCGCGGGACTCGACCTCGGTGGCCGCGAGGACCTGGTGCGCCGCCTCGGCCGCCTCGCCAGCGACCCCATCGCCCCCTCGATGATCATGGTCACCCACCATGTCGAGGAGATCGCGCCCGGCTTCACCCACGTCCTCATGATCCGTCAGGGCAAGGTCCTCGCCGCGGGCCCGATCGAACTGGAACTCAGCTCCCGCAACCTCTCCCGCTGCTTCGGCCTCCCGCTCGTCGTCGAGCAGGTCGGCGACCGCTGGACCGCGCACGGCCTGCCGCTGTCCTGACCGCGACCCACTCCCGTTCGCGCCCTGTCCGACGCCCGACTCGCGGCCCTACCATGACCATGTGAACGACATCGACGCATGGGTGTGGTGGCTCGTCGGCGCGGCGGCGCTCGGAATCCCGCTCGTGGTCACCGCGATGCCGGAGTTCGGCATGCTCGCGGTGGGAGCGGTCGCGGCCGCGGTCGTCGCCGCTCTCGGCCTCGACGTCGTGGTCCAGGTGCTCGTCTTCCTCGCTGTGTCGGTCGCCCTCATCGCCGTCGTCCGGCCCATCGCGGCCCGGCACAGCAGACAGCGGCCCCGACTCGCCACGGGCATCGACGCGTTGAAGGGCAAGCAGGCGGTCGTCCTGGAGCGCGTGGACGGCTCCGGCGGCCGGATCAAGCTCGCCGGAGAAGTCTGGTCGGCCCGCTCCCTCGACACCGGCCGCGCCTACGACGTGGGCCAGGAGGTGGACGTCGTGGAGATCGAGGGAGCCACCGCGATCGTCATCTGAACCGGCCGACCTCGATCTGACCTCGCAGGACTCAACTGAACGGAACAACCCACGAGTTCCGCGGCGGTCTGTCAGACTCGTCCAGCAAGATCTTCAACAACCACAAGATCTGCCGAAGGCCGAAGCGGAGAGGGGTACGGGGAAAACGATGGAACCGGTCATCATCGTCCTGATCATTCTGGTGGTGTTGGTCTTCATCGCCCTGATCAAGACCATCCAGGTCATCCCACAGGCCAGCGCCGCCATCGTCGAGCGCTTCGGCCGCTACACGCGGACACTGAACGCGGGCCTGAACATCGTGGTCCCCTTCATCGACACCATCCGCAACCGCATCGACCTGCGCGAACAGGTCGTCCCCTTCCCGCCCCAGCCGGTGATCACCCAGGACAACCTGGTCGTGAACATCGACACGGTCATCTACTACCAGGTGACCGACGCCCGTGCCGCCACCTACGAGGTCGCCAGCTACATCCAGGCCATCGAGCAGCTCACCGTCACCACACTGCGCAACATCATCGGCGGCATGGACCTCGAACGCACCCTGACCTCCCGCGAGGAGATCAACGCGGCCCTGCGCGGCGTCCTCGACGAGGCCACCGGCAAGTGGGGCATCCGCGTCAACCGTGTCGAGCTGAAGGCCATCGAACCGCCCACCTCCATCCAGGACTCGATGGAGAAGCAGATGCGCGCCGACCGTGACAAGCGCGCCGCGATCCTGACCGCGGAAGGTACGCGCCAGGCCGCCATCCTCACCGCCGAGGGTGAGAAGCAGTCACAGATCCTGCGCGCCGAGGGTGAGGCCAAGGCCGCCGCTCTGCGTGCCGAGGGTGAGGCCCAGGCCGTCCGAACGGTCTTCGAGGCGATCCACGCCGGCGACCCGGACCAGAAGCTCCTCTCCTACCAGTACCTCCAGATGCTCCCGAAGATCGCCGAGGGTGACGCCAACAAGCTCTGGATCGTCCCCAGCGAGATCGGCGACGCCCTCAAGGGGCTGTCCGGCGCGATGGGCAACTTCGGCCCGCTGGGCGGAGGGGGCCAGGGTGGCGGTGCCTCCGTCCCGTCCCAGAACAACGGCCCGGGCGCCGAGCGCCGGGAGAAGCCGCAGATCGACTGAACAGCGCACACACGACAAGGGCCCGCCTTCCCGGGGAAGGCGGGCCCTCGCTCACCCCGCGGTCCGCCCCGCGTGGTCCGGCGGGCTTCAGGGGCGGGCGGTCAGCTCGAGGTGGGCAGGTACGTGTAGCAGTAGGAGTTGCCGCCGATGGACTTCAGCAGCGCGGTACCGGTCTTCTTGCCCACGATGCCGTCGGCGTTGCTGCCCGTCAGCCCGTGGTGCTCCTGGAAGTACTTCACCCACGCCTTGGTGTAGCTGCCGTACTGCGAGTCCTCCTGCAGGGCCCCGGGGTAGTTGAGGTTGATGATGCGCTGGACGCACCACACACCGTGACCCGAGGAACCGTTGTTGAGCGTCGGCGCATGGGTGTTGGCCTGGGCCGCTCCGGCGGTCATCCCGGAGAACCCGAGCGTCGCCGCCACGACGGCGGTGGCCGACAGTGTGGCCCGCGTGCGCAGGCTGAGCTTGCTCATGACGTCATCGTCCCTTCCGCACGCCGCGGGTCGGGGTCCCCCCGTTTGGGCCCCCTCGATCGACCCGCGGCCCACGCGGGGCCGTTCGCCCGGCCCCGCCGTGGTGTGCTGATGCAAGAAGGTACGGACGCTGCCACCCGGCCGTCGTCCCGCACCCGGTTGACCTCGGCGGGCAACGGACGGCGTACGCCACCGGTTCCTGCAACTTCCGCGGTACACCCGGAGTTGACCGTCCACGCCGCCGTGCCGCCGCGGGCCGTGGACCCCGTCGTCTACGCCGCCGACTGCGACAGCCACTCCGGAAGCGTGTCGAAGTCGTCCTCCCGCAGCGCCAGCAGCATGGCGTCCGCCGGAGTCGGCTCGAACGGCTCCCGCAACAGCGCCATCCCCGCCTCCTCCGGAGTCCGGTCGGCCTTGCGGTGGTTGTCCTCCGCACACGCGGCCACCGTGTTCAGCCACGTGTCCCGGCCGCCGTGCGACCGCGGCAGCACATGGTCCACGGTCGTCGCCCTGCGCCCGCAGTAGGCGCACCGGTGCCGGTCCCGGACCAGCACCCCCCGCCTCGACCATGGCGCTTGTCTTCGGAACGGCACCCGTACGTATCTGCACAGTCTGATCACCCGGGGCGCGGGAATGTCCACATCGGCACCGCGCATCCGCAGCTCGGGATGGGCCTGCTCGACCACGGCCTTGTCCTGGAGGACCAGAACGACAGCTCGGTTCAGAGTCACCGTCGACAGCGGTTCGAAGCTCGCGTTCAGGACCAACGTGTCACGCATCCAGCCCACCTCCCGTGTGCACCGCCCACCCCCCGGCGGGCTTGGATCAACTCTGGACGGGCGCGCCGAGATGGACAACGCAATAAAAAATGCCCGCCTCCGGTCACTTCCAAGACCGGAGACGAGCAAACGTTCCATGAACGCTCGGCTGAATCGTTGCGATGCGCGTCAGCCCTGAGCGGGGTTCTCGTACTCGCCGATGAGCTGGGCACGCCCGAGCGCGTGGAACCGCAGATTGAAGCCGACGACGGCCGCCGAGGCGTCCGCGTCCGGGCCGAGCTTCTCCTGGTCCACCGCGTACACCGTGAAGACGTACCGGTGCGAGCCGTCGCCGGGCGGCGGAGCGGCACCGCCGAAGTCCCTCGTCCCGTAGTCGTTGCGCGCCTGTACGGCACCCTCGGGCAGACCCTCGAACTTCCCGCTGCCCGCTCCCGCCGGCAACTCCGTCACGGAGGCCGGAATGTCGAACAGCACCCAGTGCCAGAACCCGCTGCCGGTCGGAGCATCGGGGTCGTAGCAGGTCACGGCGAAGCTCTTGGTCTCCGCGGGGAAGCCCTCCCAGCGCAGTTGCGGCGAGGTGTTCCCGTCCGCGTAGACCTGGGCGCTCCCCAGCGTCGCCCCTTCCTCGATGTCCTCACTCGTCACCGTGAACGACGGCACGGGCGGATGGAAGTCGTGGGGGAGCGGCCGCCGCTTGAGCTCGGTCACCTCGGTACCTCCTGATCGTTTTCGTTCAGTAGGTCAGAGCCTAGAACCAGTTGCGCTTGCTGCCGACCTCGGACAGCCACTGGTTGAGGTATGCCGCCCAGTCGGTCCCGTGGAAGTCGTGCAGACCCACCTGGAAGGAGCGGTAGGTGTCCGAGCCCTCGCTGAACAGACCCGGCTTCTTGTCCATTTCCAGGATGACGTCCATGGCGTGCTCGTCGGCCACAAAGCTCAGCTCGACCTGGTTCAGCCCCCGGTACTGCGCCGGCGGGTGGAACTCGATCTCCTGGTAGAAGGGCAGCCGCTGCCGCGTGCCGCGGATGTGGCCGCGCTCCATGTCCGCGTTCTTGAAGCGGAAGCCCAGCTGGATGAAGGCGTCCAGGATCGCCTTCTGCGCCGGCAGCGGGTGCACGTTGATCGGGTCGAGGTCGCCGGAGTCCACCGCGCGGGCGATCGCCAGCTCGGTGGTCACACCGATGTTCATCCCGCGCAGCGCCTGACCGTCGATCATGGTGACCGGCGTCTCCCAGGGGATCTCCAGGCCGAACGGCACCGCGTGCACGGCGCCCGCCTGCAGCTCGAAGGCACCGCCGAGCCGCACCTTCGTGAACTCGATGTCCTGCTTGTACTCCTGGTCGCCGCTCTCGACCTCGACCCTGGCCTGCAGGCCCACGGACAGGCCCTCGATCTCCTGGTTCACGGACCCGCCCTGGATCCGCACCTCACCCTGGACGACGCCACCCGGCACCACGTTGACCTCGGTCAGCACCGTCTCGACGGAGGCCCCACCGGCCCCGAGGCTCGCGAGCAGCTTCTTGAACGCCATGACTCTCCCTTTACGAATGGACCCTCGCCCCGTACAAACGCGATCCGTGCACGACCGGTTCCGCAGGCGCGCCGACACGTCTGGACTACCCTCGGACGGCATGATCGCGCCCCCGGACCGTACGCCACTGCCCCGAGAGTTCTTCGACCGGCCCGTACTCGAGGTCGCCCCCGATCTCCTCGGCCGCATCCTGGTCCGCACGACCCCCGACGGTCCGATCGCCGTCCGCCTGACAGAAGTAGAGGCATACGACGGACCGAACGACCCCGGGTCGCACGCGTACCGCGGTCGCACCCCCCGCAACGAAGTGATGTTCGGTCCCCCCGGACACGTATACGTCTACTTCACCTACGGCATGTGGCACTGCATGAACCTCGTCTGTGGACCCGAGGGCCGGGCGAGCGCCGTCCTGCTCCGCGCCGGCGAGGTCGTCGAGGGCGTCGAGCCGGCCCGCAAACGTCGACTTTCGGCCCGGAGCGACAAGGAACTGGCCAAAGGGCCGGCGCGCCTGGCCACGGCCCTGGAGGTCGACCGGGCTCTGGACGGTACGGACGCCTGCGCCCCGGGAGACACCCCCTTGCGCATGCTGAAGGGCACCCCTGTCCCTTCCGACCAGGTACGCAGCGGCCCGCGCACCGGAGTGGCCGGCGAGGGCGGGAACGGCGAGGTCCATCCATGGCGCTTCTGGGTGGCCAACGACCCGACAGTGAGCCCCTATCGGGCCCACGCGCCGAGGCGCCGCCGAAGTTGACGCGGCCCTGGAAGGTGCGTAATGTATCCCGAGCCGCTGAACCGGGTACGGCAATCGCCTGCAGCCGGAGCGGCCATCCACTACCCAGCTACAAGCCCTCGACGGGGTCAATTTTGGTGCGCCCGCGTGCCCGAATTCGCATCCGTGAGACTCGATTATGAGTCGCCGAGGCAATGGGCTAGCGTAGTGAATGTCGAAAGGCCGACGGGCGAAAGCCCAAGGCCCAAGACAATCCCGCCGACCGGGAATCGGACGCCGAAAGCATCTGATAGAGTCGGAACCGCCGGAAAGGGAAACGCGAGAGCGAGAACCTGGAAAGCACCGAGGAAATCGGATCGAGAAAAGATCTGATAGAGTC